>NZ_JBFAQZ010000001.1:351067-970681 GCF_040673975.1 Actinosynnema sp. NPDC050801
GGATCCCGCTGTGTCGGATCCCGCTGTGTCGGATCCCGCTGTGTCGGATCCCGCTGTGTCGGATCCCGCTGTGTCGGATCCCGCTGTGTCGGATCCTGCGGTGTCGGATCCTGCTGTGTCGGATCCTGCGGTGTCGGATCCTGCTGTGTCGGATCCTGCTGTGTCGGATCCTGCTGTGTCGGATCCTGCTGTGTCGGATCCTGCTGTGTCCGATCCTGCTGGGAACGCACCATGAGCTTCCCCGGAGCCCCTTCCGCCAAGAAGCCGGGGAAGGGCCCGCTCGGCGCGCTGCCCGCGCTCTCGCGGTCGGCGCGCCGGGCGTTGGTCCTGTGCGCGGTGTCGGCGGCGCTGACCGCCGGCGCGTTGGTGTGGCAGGCCGTGGCGCTGGCGTCGGCCCTGGTGACCGGCGGGTCGCTGTGGCTGCTGGCGGGCGCGGTCGTGGTGCGGGCCGGGTTGGCGTGGGTGACCGAGTCGGTCGCGGCGCGGGCGGCGGCGGGCGCCAAGGAGGAGCTGCGGGCGGCGGTGCTGGACCGGGCGCTGGGGCTGGGGCCGTCGTGGATCGTGGATCGTGGCCCGGCGGCGTTGGCGGTGGTCGCGACCAAGGGGCTGGACGCGCTGGACGCGTACTTCACCCGCTACCTGCCGGCTCTGGTGACGACCGCCGTGGTGCCGGTGGCGGTGGGTGCGTGGATCCTGTGGACCGATCCCACGTCGGCGGTGCTGATCGCGGTGACGCTGCCGCTGATCCCGGTGTTCGCCATCCTGATCGGCCGGTTCACCTCGGCGCGGGTGGCCGAGGCGGCGTCGGCGCTGGAGCGGCTGTCGGGGCGGCTGGCCGAGCTGGTGCGGGCGCTGCCGGTGCTGACCGCGTTCGGGCGTGCGGCGGCGCAGGCGTCGGCGGTGCGTGAGCTGGGCGAGCGGTACCGGCGGGCGACGATGGGGACGTTGCGGGTGGCGTTCCTGTCGGCGCTGGTGCTGGAGGTCGTGGCGTCGCTGTCGGTGGCGCTGATCGCGGTGGGGATCGGGCTCCGGTTGGTGTCGGGGGAGATGGCGCTGGTCACGGGGCTGGTGGTGCTGATCCTCGCGCCGGAGTGCTACCTGCCGCTGCGGGCGGCCGGTGCGGCGCACCACGCGTCGGAGGACGGTGTGGAGGCCGTGCGGCGGGTGGCGGAGATCCCGACCCCCGGCCCGGGGACGGCGGATCCGGCCGAGCCGGTCGAGGGCGTGGAGGTCCGTGATCTCCGGGTGCGGCGGCGGGGCCGGTTCGCGCCGGACGGGGTGAGCCTGCGGGTGCGGCCCGGTGAGGTCCACCGGCTGGCCGGGCCGAGTGGTTGGGGCAAGTCGACCCTCTTCGACGTGCTGCTGGGGTTCGTGCGGGCCGATGGCGGGTCGGTGGCGGTCGACCGGTCGGCGATCGCCTGGGTGCCGCAGCGGCCCGCGTTCGCCGGGCGGACGGTGGCCGACGAGCTGGAGCTGACCACCGGCCGGGTCGACCACGCGGTGCTGGCGTCGGTGGCGGCGGAGCACCTGGTCGGGCGGCCGATCGCCGAGCTGTCGACCGGTGAGCGGCAGCGGGTCGCGGTCGCGCGTGCGCTGACCCGGGTCCGGGACGGCGCGACCGTGCTGCTGCTGGACGAGCCCACCGCGCACCTCGACCCGCCGACGGCCGCCAAGGTCATGACCGCGGTCCACGCGGCCGCCGCCGGGGGTGCGGCGGTCGTCCTGGCCACGCACCGGCTGGTCGGCTCGCCCACCGCGGACGTCGCGGCGGCCCGTGAGGTCGAACGGGCGGCTGATCGGTCGGCCGTGCCGCGGTCGCCCCGACCCACCCGGCGGCTGCTGGCGGGGGCGTTGCTGGGCACGGCGGCCTCGTTGAGCGGCGTGGCGTTGACGGCGCTGGCGGCGTACCTGATCGCGAAGGCCGCGACCCAGCCGCCGATCCTGACGCTGTCCGTGCTGGTCGTGGGTGTGCGCACGTTCGCGCTGGCCAAGGGCGTGCTGCGGTACCTGGAGCGGTTGGTGACGCACGACGCCGCGTTCCGGCACGCCGAGTCGTTGCGGGTCCGGCTGTGGCGGAGCCTGCGGCCCGGGCAGGCCGAGCTCACCCGACTGGTGGACGACGTCGACACGGTCCGCGACCTGGTGCCCCGCGTGCTCCAGCCGCCGCTGGTGGCGGTGGGGGTGTCGGTGGCGGCGGTGGTGCTGTTCGCGGTGATCCAACCGGTGGCCGGGTTGGCCCTGGCGGTGGCGCTGGTGGTCGGCGGCACGGTGGCGCCGGTGGTCGCGGTGCTCACCGAACGTCGTGCCACGGCGGTGCTCGCCCGGGGTCGGCGGCAGGTGTCCGAGCAGGTGTTGACGCTGCTCACGGCCGCGCCGGACCTGATCGCGTTCGGGGCGGACGGCACGGTGCGCGCCGAGTTGGCCCGCCGGGACGCCGAACTGGCGCGGCAGGCCCGTCGCCAGGCTTCGGGTGCGGGTGCGGCGATCGCGGTCGTGCACCTGACGACCGGGTTGGCCTCGGCGGTGTGCATCGGCCTGGCCGGTGGCGTCGACCCGCTGCTGGTACCGGTGCTGGGGCTGGTGCCGCTGGCGTTGGCGGAGGCGTTGAGCGCCCTGCCCGCGACCGCGCAGCACCGCGCCGCGTTGCGCGAGTCGTACGGCCGGATCGTGCGGCGCTCGCCGAACCGGGAACCGGCGCCGGTCGAGCGCGGCCCGGCCGGTGGTTCAGCCGGTGGCCCGGTCGGTGGCGCGGTCGGGCTCGAAGGCGTGACGGTGCGGTGGCCGGGCAGCGCGGAGCCGGTGCTGGAACGGGTGTGCGTCGACCTGCCCGCGGGCGCCAAGGTGGCCGTGGTCGGGCCTTCGGGCGCCGGCAAGTCGAGCCTGTTCGCGCTGCTGCTGGGATTCCTGGAGCCGGAGCGCGGGTTGGTCTGGCGGCCCGAGCGGGTGGCGTGGTGCCCGCAGGAGCCGATGCTGGTGTCGACCACGGTCCGCGAGAACCTCCGGCTGGGCGACCCCCGAGCGGACGACGAACGGCTGCTGTGGGCACTGGACGTCGCGGGTGTCCGGCTCGACCTGGACACCGTGATCGGCCCCACGCTGCTGTCCGGTGGCGAGGCGCAGCGGGTGGCGCTGGCCCGCGCGTTGCTCCACGACGCCGACCTCGTGCTGCTGGACGAGCCGACCGCCCACCTCGACGAGCCGACCGCGACCGCGCTGCTGGCGCGGCTGGACGACGTGCTGCGGGACAAGACCGTCATTCACATCACCCACCGACCGGAGGAGGCCGACCGCGCCGACCTGGTGCTGCACGTCGCCGACGGGCGGCTGCGGGCCAGGGCCTACCGTTGAGCACCGTGGACCCAGCCCGCGTGCTCGCCGCCTCGACCGAGATCACCTCGGCCGCCCTGGCCGGTGACGACCCGGACGCCGTCCTGCCGCTCGTGGTGCGCAGCGCCGTCGAGCTCGCCGAGGCGGACCTCGGGCTGGCCATGGTCACCGCCGACGACGGCACGTTGACCGTCGAGGCGTCCTCCGGCGACGACGACCCGGTCGGCGTGGTGCTGTCCAGCCGTTCGTCGGCGGCACGGGCGGCGCGGACCGGCGTGCCCGTGGTCGCCGACGACTTCACCACCGACCCGCGCACCGCGCCGTTCGTGCCCAAGGCGCTGCGGGGGTACGGGCCGTTCGCCGTGGCGCCGTTCGGCACCAAGGAGCGCAAGATCGGCGCGCTCGCCGTCTACCGGCGCAAGGGCGAGCGGCCGTTCAGCCCGGACACCGTCGAGGTGCTGGCCGCGTTCGCCGCGCAGGCCGGTCTGGCGGTCGTGCTGGCCGAGGGGTCGACGGCGCGCCAGCGGGTGGCGGTCTACCAGGAGCGCGAGCGCATCGCGCGCGACCTGCACGACGTGATCATCCAGCGGCTGTACGCGACGGGCGTGCAGCTCGACCTGCTCGACCGGCGGCTCAAGCTGGAGGGGCGGGAGGCGCGGCGGCTCGCCGACGCGGTCGACCAGCTCGACCAGACCATGGCCGAGGTCCGCGCCACCGTCCGCGCGCTGCGCAGCGCCGACCCGGGCAAACCCGCCGACGTCGACCTGAGGGGTTCGGTGCTGGCGGAGGCGCGCACGGCGGGCGAGCTGCTGGGGTTCGAACCGGAGGTGCGGGTCGAGGGCGACGTCGCGGACGTGCCCGCGGAGCTCGCCGACCACGCCCGCGCGGCCCTGCGGGAGGCGTTGTCGAACGTGGTGCGGCACTCGGGCGCCCGGCACGTGGGCATCGCGCTGCGCCGCACACCCGACCGGCTGGACCTGGAGGTCACCGACGACGGCTGCGGCATCCCGCGCGGGGTGGCCAAGCGCGGGTTGCGGCACCTGGAGGAACGAGCCCTCGCCGCCGGCGGCGGGTGTGAGCTCACCTCGTCGCCGCGCACCGGCACGACGATCACCTGGCACGTGCCGCTGAGCGGTTGACGCGCAGCCCCACACCAAGCGACCGGGTGACGGAGCCGGGGTGTTGCGACTCGACGGATCCGCGTCGGTCTCGGCGCCACTAGCGCGACCGGCGGGCCACCCAGGCCGCCGCTTGGGTGCGGCGTTCCATGCCGAGCTTCGACAGCACGGCGGTGACGTAGTTCTTCACCGTCTTCTCCGCCAGGAACAGCCGTTCGGCGATCTGCCGGTTGGACAGGCCCTCGCCGATCAGGTCCAGCACCCGCCGTTCCTGCTCGGTCAGCGCGTCCAGCACGTCCACCTCGACCGGGCGGCGCATGCGGTCCAGGACGCGGGCCGTGGTCTGCGGGTCCAGCAGTGAACGGCCGGCCGCCACCTCGCGCACCGCGGTCACCAGGTCCTGTCCGCGCACCTGCTTGAGCAGGTACCCGGACGCGCCCGCCATGATCGCGCCGACCAGCGCCTCCTCGTCGTCGAACGCGGTCAGCACCAGGCACCTCGGCCCGTCCGGCAGCGCGCGCAGCCGCCGGCACAGCTCGACCCCGCCGCCGTCGGGCAGCCGCACGTCCACCACGGCCACGTCGGGCCGCGTCGCCCCGGCCCGGACCAGGGCCTCGCCGACCCCGCCCGCCTCGGCCACCACCGAGATGTCGTCCTCGTCCTCAAGGAGTTCGCGCAGCCCCCTGCGCACCACCTCGTGGTCGTCTACGAGCAGCACTCGCACCGGCACGAACCAACCATAGGGCGAATGCCGGTACCCACCGCGCCCGGCCGCCAAGACAGTGCAGGGATGCTCGTACGCGTGATCGAGGAAGCCGACCGGATCGTCGTCGGCAGGCTGGTGCTGGAGCTGTGGGGCGCGCACACCGCGGTCGCCCACGGCCAGGTGTTCTTCCCCGCGAGCCTGCCCGGGTTCGTGGTGGAGCAGCAGGACCAGGTCGTCGGGCTGCTCACCTACGCCACCCACGACGGCCACCTGGAGATCGTCACCATCGACGCCCTGCGAAGAGGCCGGGGTGTCGGCAGCTCGCTGGTCGACGCCGCCGTGCATCGCGCCCGCCAGCTCGGGTGCTCCCGGGTCCGGCTCACCACGACCAACGACAACCTCGACGCCCTGCGCTTCTACCAGCGGCGCGGCTTCCGGCTCACCGCGCTGCGCCCCGACGCGGTGCGCGAGGCACGTCGGCTCAAGCCGGAGATCCCCAGCGTCGGCGACTACGGCATCCCCATGACCGACGAACTCGACCTGGAGCGTTGGGTCGCGCCACGCTAGTTGTCCACAGGCCCCAGCCGGGCTGTCCACAGGTTGTGCACAGCCGGCGGGCCGCGGCGTCACCTGCTGGGCAGCGGGCTGAACACCTCGTCCCACGCGGCGGCGACCTGGCGGGCGCACGTGGCCGGCGCGACACCGCCGACACCCGTGCCCAGACCGGGCATCGCGATCGTGCGGACGACCTCGCGCAACGGCCGGCCGTCGTCCAGCCGCCCACCCAGCCACAGCCGCAGCACGGCCCGCGCGGCCAGGTACGGGTGCACGGTGTCGCCGGGCAGCAGCTCACCGGGCTGCCGCATGGTCGGCGCGCTGATCAGCCACTCGGGCTCCGGCTCGCCGGTCGGCACGACGAGTGCCTCGCCCACGGGCAGCTCACCGCCGTGCAACCCGAGCACGGCACTGCGCACGTTCCCCTCCACCAGCGGGAACGCCCGCGCGTACACCGCGTCGATGCCACCGCGCATCCAGCCGGACGAGTTGGCGGGGCTCACCACGGCCTCGGCGACGATGTCGAGCACCGAGCCCCGGTGCACCTCGACGCCGGTCCGGCCGTCGGCCACCGCGAGCCAGGCGCGGGCCAGTGGTTCGTCGACGGCGCACAACACCAGACGGGGAACTGCTACCGGAGCGTTGATCTCACCCTCCGTATCGGCGGCGGACACATCACCCAGCATTCCAGGAGAACCCGTTGCTGCGGAACGGGGGCGGGCACCCGCCGCACGGGTGATCCTCGCCTCAACACCGTCACCGGCCGTGGTGCTCGTATCGTTGCGGCCGTGCTCGCCTACTTCGGACCGCAGGGAACGTTCACCGAGCAGGCCGCACGCGGCTTCGCCACTCCGCAGCAGGAGCTGGTGCCGTTCGACACGGTGCCCGCCGCCCTCGCCGCCACCCGCCGGGGGGAAACCGAGTCGGCGTGCGTGCCGGTGGAGAACTCCGTCGAGGGCGCGGTGCCCGCGACGATGGACGCGCTGACCGAGGGCGAACCGCTGGTCGCGGTCGCCGAGGCGGTGCTGCCGGTGCGGTTCAGCGTGCTGGTGCGGCCCGGCGGCGCGCCCGTGCGCACCGTCGCCAGCCACCCGCACGCGCTGGCGCAGGTCCGGCACTGGCTGGCCGAGCACCTGCCGGACGCCGACGTCGTCGCCACGACGTCCACCGCCGCCGCCGCGCGCGCCGTGCTCGACGGCGGGTTCGACGCGGCCGTGAGCGCGCCGGTGGCCGTGCGGCACTACCCGCTGGAGGTGCTGGCCACCGACGTGGCCGACGTCCGGGACGCCAAGACCCGGTTCCTGCTGCTGCGCCCGCCGGGCGCGCTGCCCGAGCCGACCGGCCACGACCGCACGTCGATCGTCTGCACGGTGTCCGACCGGGTCGGCGCGCTGTCGGAGCTGATGACCGAGCTGGCGCTGCGCGGCATCAACCTGACCCGCATCGAGTCGCGGCCCACCAAGGGCAGGCTCGGCGAGTACCGGTTCTACATCGACCTCGACGGCCACGTGGCCGAGGCCAGGGTGGGCGACGCGCTGGCCGCGCTGCACCGGCACTGCCCGCGGACCCGGTTCCTGGGCTCGTACCCGAAGGCAGAGCCGGGCGGCGCGGTGGCGGGCAACGAGGAGTTCGTGGCGGCGGTCGAGTGGGTCGAAGCGGTCCGGAGGGGGCACGGCGCATGAGGTTGATCCTGGTCAGGCACGGCGAGACGGCGTCGAACGTGAAGATGGCGCTGGACTCGCTGCCACCCGGCCCGCCGCTGACCGACGCCGGGGTGGCGCAGGCCGCCGCGCTGGCCGGGTCGTTGGCCGCAGAGCCGGTGCGGGGGCGGTGCGCGCGCAGCAGACCGCGGCGCCCGTGGCGGCGGCGCACGGCCTGGAGGTCGAGGTCGTGCAGGGCGTGCAGGAGATCTTCTGCGGCGACCTCGAAGGGCGGCACGACCGCGAGGCGTTCGAGATCTTCATCGCCACCGTGAAGCAGTGGGCCGCGGGCGACCTCGACGTGCCGCTGCCCGGCGGCGAGAGCGGCCGCCAGGTGCTCGACCGCTACCTGGCCGCGGTGGACGAGCTCAGCGCCGGGCACCGGGACGGCGAGACGGTCGTGCTGGTCAGCCACGGCGGGTCGCTGCGGATGGCGGCGCTGGCGCTGGCCCGGAACGTGGGTCCGGCGCTGGCCGAGGCCGGTCTGCTGCCCAACACCGGCCGGGTGGTGCTCGAACGCGCCGCCGACGGCTGGCGCTGCACGTCGTGGACCGGCGTGGACGTGGTCGAGGGCTAGCCGGAGCAGGCGGCCGGCGGCAGGCGTCGACGGGAGCAGGTGTGGGCGGGAGCCCGCGGCCGGTGTGGGCGGGAGCCGGCGGCGGCGCCGGACGAGGGCTAGCCCCAGCCCAGTTCGTGCAGCTTGGCGTCGTCGATGCCGAAGTGGTGCGCCACCTCGTGCACCACGGTCACGACGACCTCTTCCACCACGTCGTCCTCGGTGCGGCAGATGTCCAGGATCGCCTCGCGGTAGATCGAGATGCGGTCCGGCAGGACGCCGCCGTAGTCGGTGGTCCGGCTGGTCAGCGCGATGCCCTGGTACAGCCCCAGCAGGCTCGGCACCTGCGGGTTCCGGTCCTCGACCAGGACCACCACGTTGTTCATCGCCGCCGCGAACTCCGGCGGGATGAGGTCGAGGGCCTCGCCGACCAGCTCCTCGAACCGTTGACGGGTCATCTCCACCGGCATGTCGTCACCTCGACGTCGTGGTCGTGGTAGTGGCTGTCGTCGTCTCGTCGGACTTCGGGGGCTTGGAGCCCGACGAGGGCGGTGCGGCGGAGCTGGAGTTGGACTCGGAGTGCAGGGGCGCGCCGGTCGGCTCGTCCTGCTGCACGGCGGTCGTCTGGGGCGGGTTGGCCGTGGTCAGCGGCGGTGCGTTGGGGTTGCGCACGCTGCCTTCCCACGCGACCAGGATGTTGTCGACCGGCTGCGCGCCGACCTTGCAGTTGGCCAGCCGCGAGCCCGCGGCCCAGCTCTCCGCCACCCTGGTGTCCCAGGAGACGAGGAGCCCGCGGGCCTTCAGGTCGGCGCCACCGGTGTACTCGGCGGTGATCCGGGTGCACTCGCGGACCATGAGCTCGCCCTGCTGCTCGTCCGACGGGAACTCGCCGGGCGGCATCGTCACCACGCCGGTGATCTCGAACGTGTGCGGCTCCGCGCAGTCCACCGGGTCGGCCACCGACTTGGTCTCGGTGATGCCCAGGCACACGCCAGGGTCGTAGACGTCGGACTGGTCCTGGGTGCGGGCGGTGCCGTAGGCGGGGAGCAGCCCGCCGGCCGGTCCGGCCACCTGCAGGCCGCAGCGCAGCGTGCGCTGGCCCTCGCCCCACAGCCGCTCGCCCGGGTTGAGCGGCCCGACGGTGTACTTGCCGAACGGGTCGAACTTGCCGCCGAGGTAGTCCAGCGACGTCTGGACGCACCGCTCCTGGCTGATCTGCTGCCACTGCGCGTCGTCCGGGAACGGCGCCTCCGGGCCGTGAGCGGCGGAGATGTCCGCCACACCGGTCACCTCGTACAGGTGCTGGGCGGCGCAGTCGACCTTCTCGACGTCCGACAGGTCCTTCTTCGTCCAGTTCAGGCAGTCGCCCGCCTGAGCGGCCAGGACCGGGTTCACCGGGGTCGTGGCCGTGCTGCCCAGGCCACCCGGGCCGACCGGCCAGGACGTGAAGGTGCTCAGGGCGAGCAGCAAGAACGCGCCAGCAGACGCGCCGAGCATGACCATGTGGTCACCCCGACGAAACCAGCGCGTGGTCACGGACATCTACTCCATGATGCCTGTGTAGGCCGACGAACCGTTCGGGCGGGTGGAGTGTGTTGCTTTTGGGACACTCGTCACCCATTCGGCGGCCGATCTCTGTACCGTCCCCGCCGGGAGTGGCTGATGACTGAGAACGACAACACCGGGACACCCGGTCAGGGTGGGCCGAACCGACCGGACGCGCCGGGGCCGCAGGGTGGTGGCGCGTCGCCGCCGCCGTACGTGCCGCCGACGTCCCAGGGCCAAGGGCCGCCGCAAGGAGCACCTCAAGGCCCACCGCAAGGGCCGCCGACGGGTGGTCGCGGCCAGATCCGCAGGCAGGAGCCGGGGCAGACCAAGCCCCGCCCCCCGACACTGGCCGAGCAGCGCGCCCGCGCCGCGGTGATCGAGCAGCAGCGCGAGCAGCAGCTCGCCGTCGAGGCCGAGGCGCAGCGCCGCAAGAAGCTGCGCAAGCGGCTGCTCATCGGCGGTGGCGTCGGTGTCGGCGTGGTCGGCGTGGTGGCCATCTGGTACGCCGTGTCCAGCCCCGACGACGTCGAGGCGCAGTGCACCCGTGACGACGTGGTGGTCGAGGACCAGTACTGCGACGAGAACTACGCCCGCTCCAACGGCGGGTACGTCAGCGGTGGGTTCATCTACATCGGCGGCAGCTCCTACCGCTACCACTACGGCGGCACGAGCACGCCGGTCGGCTCCAAGGTCAGCGGCGGCAGCTACACCATGCCCAAGGGCGCGAACGTCTCCACCAAGTCCGGCACCGTGGTGCAGCGCGGCGGGTTCGGCGTGTCCGGCGGCAGCAAGAGCGGGGGCAGCTGAGTGCGTCGGGAGTCCTCCACGCCCCGGCCGAACTGGCAGCGCACCGTCTCCGACCAGGGGTTGGTGTTCGGCGCGCCGGCGAAGGCCGTGGACGGCAGCCCGCGCCCCTACTGGGACGAGTCGGCGCACTACGTCTTCGAGATGAGCGACGTGCTGTCGCTGGAGGCGGACGTCGAGCTGCTGCACAACATGTGCCTGGAGGCCGTCGACAACGTGGTGCTCACCGAGCGCTACCGCGACTTCGGCATCAACGAGTGGCTGTGGCCCGCGATCGCCGAGTCGTGGAAGCGGCGCGACCCGCACGTGTACGGGCGGTTCGACCTGCGCTACGACGGGCGCGGACCGGCCAAGCTGCTGGAGTACAACGCCGACACGCCCACGTCGCTGCTGGAGGCGTCGGTCGTCCAGTGGAACTGGAAGACCGACGTGTACCCCGAGGACGACCAGTGGAACTCCATCCACGAGAAGCTGGTGGAGCGCTGGGCCGAGATCGGCAACCGGCTGCCGTCCAACGAGCTGCACTTCACCTGGTCGGGCGCGGACCCCTCCGGTGAGGACCACGTCACCGTGGCCTACCTGCAGGAGACCGCGGCCGAGGCGGGCATGGACACCGTCGGCCTGGCGATCGAGGAGATCGGCTGGGACTCGCTGCTGCGGCGGTTCGTCGACCTCGAAGACGCGCCGATCAGCACGGTCGTGAAGCTCTACCCGTGGGAGTGGGTGGTGGACGAGCAGTTCGGCCACTACGCGGTGGAGACCCTGCCCGGCACCCTGTGGGTCGAGCCGCTGTGGAAGATGCTGCTGTCCAACAAGGCGCTGCTGGCCGTGCTGTGGGAGATGTACCCGGGCCACCCGAACCTGCTGCCCGCGTTCCTGGACGACCCCGGCCTGCTCACCGAGTACGTGCGCAAGCCGCGGCTGGGCCGTGAGGGCCAGAACATCCAGATCGTCGCCCCCGGCTACGAGACCCAGACCAGCGGGGTCTACGGCAAGGAGGGCTTCGTCTACCAGCTGTTCGACCCGCTGCCCGAGTTCGACGGCTACCGGCCGGCGCTCGGCGCGTGGGTCGTCGGCGACGCCTCGGCGGGCCTCGGCATCCGCGAGACCGTCGGCCTGGTCACCGACGACGGCGCGGCGTTCGTGCCGCACAGGATCGTCGAATGACCTGCTCAGCCACCCCCGGCACCACGCCACACCCGACGTCACCGGCTCCTTCACCGGCGGCACAACCGATCAACCTGCATACCACGGAGGGTCTGTGATCTCCCCACTCGCGTTGGACGCCGGCTTCGGCGCCGCCATCGGCCGGGGCGTCGGCGCAATCGCGCTCTACGCGGTCGTCGGTCTGGTGCTGATGATCGTCGGCTTCTACGCCATCGACTGGACCACCCCCGGCAAGCTCAGCGCGCTCGTGCGCAACGGCGCCCCGAACGCGGTCATCGTGACCGCGGCGGGCCTGGTGAGCATGGCGCTGATCGTGGTCGTGGCGATCTACAGCTCGGCGGGCAAGCTCGACGAGGGCCTGCTGTCGTCGCTGATCTTCGGCTTCGTCGGGATCATCGTCCAGGTGCTCGCGGTGCGGCTGCTGGAGTGGGTGACCAGGCTCGACATCGGCTCGCTGATCGAGTCGGACCGCTTCGCGCCGGCGAGCGTCGTCGTGGCCGCCGCGCACTTCGCGCTCGGCCTCGTGGTCGCCATCGCGATCTCGTAGCGCTCCGGTCCGAACCAGGGACACCACACCGCTCCCGACCCGACCACCCGGTCGGGTCGGGAGCGGTCGTCGTCTCCAGCGGCCTGTAAACCGCTTCCGGTCGGGTACTACGCTGCCGGTGTGATTGACCTGAAGGCACTGCGCGAGAACCCGGAAGCCGTCCGCGCGTCGCAACGCGCGCGTGGCGAGGACGAGACCGTGGTCGACGCGCTGCTGTCCGCCGACGAGCGCCGCCGGGCCGCCATCGCCCGTGCCGACGCGCTGCGCGGCGAGCAGAAGACGTTCGGCAAGCAGGTCGGCCGCGCCAAGGGCGAGGAGCGCGACGCGCTGCTGGCCAAGGGCAAGGAGCTGGCCGCCGAGGTCAAGGCCGCCGAGGCCGAGCAGTCCGCCGCCGAGGCCGAGCTGACCGAGCTGCACCGCGCCGTGCCGAACGTGGTCCACCCCGACGCGCCCGCGGGCGGCGAGGACGACTACGTCGTGCTCAAGCACGTCGGCGAGCGCCGCGAGTTCGACTTCGAGCCGCTCGACCACCTCGACCTCGGGGTGCGGCTCGGCGCGATCGACATGGAACGCGGCGCGAAGGTGTCCGGCTCGCGGTTCTACTTCCTCACCGGCGTCGGCGCCCAACTGGAGCTCGCGCTGCTGAACATGGCCGTCGCTCAGGCCACCGCGGCCGGGTTCAAGCTGATGATCACCCCCACCCTGGTCCGGCCGGAGATCATGGCCGGCACCGGGTTCCTCGGCGCGCACGCGAGCGAGATCTACCGCCTCGAAGCCGACGACCTGTACCTGGTCGGCACGTCGGAGGTGCCCCTGGCGGGGTACCACGCGGACGAGATCCTGGACGGGCCGAAGCGGTACGCGGGCTGGTCGTCGTGCTACCGGCGCGAGGCGGGCTCGTACGGCAAGGACACCAGAGGCATCATCCGCGTGCACCAGTTCAACAAGGTCGAGATGTTCGCCTACGTCAAGCCGGAGGACGCCGAGGCCGAGCACGCGAAGCTGCTGGCCTGGGAAGAGGAGATGCTGGCCAAGATCGACGTCCCCTACCGGGTCATCGACACGGCCGCTGGCGACCTCGGCAGCTCGGCCGCGCGCAAGTTCGACTGCGAGGCGTGGATCCCGACCCAGCAGGCCTACCGGGAACTGACCTCCACCTCGAACTGCACCACCTTCCAGGCCCGCCGCCTCAACGTCCGTTATCGGGATGAGAACGGAAAGCCCCAGATCGCCGCCACGCTCAACGGCACCCTGGCCACCACGCGCTGGATCGTGGCGATCCTGGAGAACCACCAGCAGGCCGACGGTTCGGTCGTCGTCCCGGAAGCCCTCCGCCCATTCCTTGGCCTGGAAATCCTCAAGCCGAACTAAAGCCATCGGACGCCCGGACGGCCGGAAGGCCAGCGGTGATCGACGAGGTCACGCGCACCGGACTCGCGCACAACGGACCCGGAACCGACCCACCGAGGCCCGATTTGACATGGGTTCGGGTGCCATAGGCTGGACGAAGCCGGGCAGGCTTGGCGGGCGCTTTATCCGCCAGGCCTGCCCGGCTTTGGCCTGCCTGGGGTGCCCGTAAGGGCCCCATGTCAAATCGAGCCGGACTGAACAATTGGTACGTGAAGAACCCCTAAAAAACAAAAACAAAGCAAAAGCAAGAGCGTCCTCGCCGGACGGGCAGATCAGCAGGATGGTGGGGTTCCTAGGCCAACTCCCGTACCAGCGTGGTCCGGACTTCGTGCCATCCCGCCGACCTCCACAAGGGCAACCACACGTGTCAAGGGGGCGGCAAAGGACCCACGACCGGGCAAGCCTGAACAGTGCCCCCTTGACACGCGCGGTAGGGCTGCGCCAGGTCGGCGGGATGGCACGAAGCCCTCCCTTTTGGGGAAAGGACGTGGCAGTTCACGATCAGGGAAAGGGGTGGCAGTTCACGACCAGCTGAGTTCGGTCTGGGCGGCGACGTGGTGGCCGATTTCCAGCGCGGAGGTCGCGGCGGGGGAGGGTGCGTTGAGGACGTGCACCTGGCGTGGTGCGGTGTCGATCAGGAAGTCGTCCACCAGGGAGCCGTCGGAGCGCATAGCCTGCGCGCGCACGCCGGCGGAAGCGCGGACGAGGTCGTCCTCACGGATCGCGGGCACGAGGCGGGCCAGGCTTTCGGCGAAGCGCTTGCGCGACAACGATCGCAGCACCTCCTCGGCGCCGGTGCGGGCGAACCGGCGGGCGAGTCGCCAGGTGCCGGGGAACCGGGCCACGTCGGCCACGTCGGACGGCGAGAAGTCACGCCACCGGTAGCCCTCGCGGTGCAGGGCGAGCACCGCGTTGGGTCCGGCGTGCACGCTGCCGTCGAGCATCCGGGTCAGGTGGACCCCCAGGAACGGCAGCGCCGGGTCGGGCACGGGGTAGATCAGCCCGCGCACCAGGCGTCGCCGGTCGTGCCGCAGTTCGTAGTACTCGCCCCGGAACGGCACGATCGCCGCCGACGGGGTGACGCCCGCCAGCCGCGCCACCCGGTCGCTGTGCAGGCCCGCGCAGTTCACCAGCGCGTCCGCGCGCACCACGCCCCGCGTCGTGGCCACCTCGACCCCACCACCGCTGAGCGCCCGCCGGATCGCCAAGGCGGGCGTGTGCAGGCGCAGGTCGTGGCCGTTCAGCTCCCGCACGAGAGCCGCGCACACGGCCGGGAAGTCGATGATGCCCGTGCTCTCCACCCGCAGCGCGGCCACCGCGGCCACCTCGGGCTCGTACTCCCGGGCCTCGTCCACGCCGATCCGGCGGGCGGGCACGCCGTTGGCCGCGGCGCGCTCCGCCAGCGCCTCCAGTCGCGGCACCTCGTCCGGCGAGGTGGCGACGACGAGCTTGCCGCACACGTCGACCGGCACGCCGTGCTCCTTGGCGTAGGCGACGATCGAGGCGTTGCCCGCGACCGACATCCGCGCCTTCAACGACCCCGGCTTGTAGTACAGGCCCGCGTGCACCACGTTGCTGTTGTGCCCGGTCTGGTGCGCCGCCCACCGCGGCTCCTTCTCCAGCACCACCACGTCGTGACCGCGCCGGGCCAACTCCCGCGCGGTCGCGAGGCCCACGATCCCGCCACCGATCACCACGACTCGTCGCACGGCGGAGACGCTAGCCGACGAGTTCGGGCAGCACGTCGGCCGCGACCTGCTCCAGCACCGACTCGCTGCCCGCGTACACGCCATCCGCGCGCGGCCAGTGCACGACCAGGTCGGTGAAGCCCAGTTCACCGGCCCGACCGGCCACGTCCCGGAAGTGCTCCACGCCGCTCAGCGAGTACACCGGGCAGGAGTCGGCGTTGAGGTGGAAGTCGATCGACTCCTTGGCCCGCCCGATGCCGTCCAGCACCTCGCGGAACCGCTCGGCCATCCCGGCCACGCCCCGCCACCACGCCGCCTCGTCGTCGGTCTCCGGCCCGGTGGTGACCCAGCCGGTCCCGTACCGCGCCGCGACGCCCATCGCCTTCGGCCCGTTCGCCGCGACCACGAACGGCACCCTGGGCCGCTGCACGCAGCCGGGCGCCCCCCGGGCCTCGCGGATCTCGTAGTGCTCACCGCTGAACGTGGTCCGCTCCCGGGTCAGCAGCAGGTCCAGCGCGGTCACGAACTCCTCGAACCGGCCCTGCCTGCCGCGCGCCGGCGTGGCGCCCATCACCTCCGTGTCGTACCCCACACCGCCGGCGCCGACGCCGAGCGTGAAGCGGCCGTCGGAGAGGTCGTCGAGGGCGAGCAGCTCACGGGCGAACGGCACCGGGTGGCGGAAGTTCGGCGACGCGACCAGCGTGCCGAGGCGGATCTTCCCGGTCACCGAAGCCGCTGCTGCCAGCGTCGGAACGGCGCCGAACCACGGTCCGTCGACCAGTGAGCGCCAGCCCAGGTGGTCGTAGGTCCAGGCGTGGTGGAAGCCGTACTCCTCGGCTGCCTTCCACTTGTGTTCGGCCATCCACCAGCGGTGTTCGGGCAGGATCACAATCCCTGTGCGCACCCGGCGACGGTAGCCGAGTCCCTCCTCCGGGAGTGCACCATGTGGGGGTGCAGAGACCTTCCCTTGTGGCATCCGACGTCGACGGCACCCTGCTGACCCCCCTGGGACGGGTCAGCCCGCGCACGGCGGGCATGGTCGGCCGGGTGCTGGCCGCCGACGTCCCGTTCGTGCTCGCCACCGGCCGCCCGCCGCGCTGGGTGCCGGACGTGGCCGCGGCGGCGGGCCTCACCGGCTACGCCGTGTGCTCCAACGGCGCGGTGCTCTACGACATCGGCGGCGACCGCGTGGTCTCGGCCGAACTGCTCACCCCCGAGCAGCTGACCGACCTGGCCTCCGTGCTGGACGAGGCGCTGCCCGGCTGCGCGATGGCGGCCGAACGCGTCGGCGAGTCCGCCCGCAACCCGGCGGCGGCCGAGTTCATCGCCGACGAGCGCTACCTGCACCCGTGGGACGAGGGCGGGCAGCCGCTGCCCGGCCACCAGCGGGCCCAGCTGCTCGGCAAGCCCGCGGTGAAGCTGCTGGTCCGGCACCCGGGCATGACCTCGGACGAGATGGCGCGGGCGGCCGGACCGCTGGTCGGCGACTCCGTGGCGCTGACCTGGTCGACCAACGAGGGCCTGCTGGAGTTCGCCGCACCCGGCGTGACCAAGGCGTCGGGCCTGGCCGCGGTCGCGGAGCTCCTCGGTGTGCCCGCGCGCGGCGTGCTGGCGTTCGGCGACATGCCCAACGACGTGCCCATGCTGACGTGGGCGGGCCACGGCGTGGCCATGGCCAACGCCCACCAGGACGCCTTGGACGCCGCCGACGAGGTCACCGCGGCCAACTCCGAGGACGGGGTGGCACTGGTGCTGGAGCGGTGGTTCTAGGCTGCCCGTGACGACTCCCCGACCGACTCTGGAGAAACACCCGTGCGCGCACTCGTGACCGGCGGTGCCGGCTTCATCGGTTCGACCCTGGTCGACAGGCTCCTGAGGGACGGGCACGAGGTGCACGTCGTCGACGACCTGACCAGGGGCAAGCGGACGGCGCCCGCCGATCCGGCCCACGCCGACCGCTACTCGTTCTCGCGGGTGGACATCACCTCGCCGGAGCTGGCCGACGTGGTGGCGTCGTTCGGGCCCGAGGTGGTGTTCCACCTGGCCGCCCAGATCGACGTGCGGGTGTCGGTGGCCGAGCCGCTGCTCGACGCCAACAAGAACGTGCTGGGCACGGTCAACCTCGCCGAGGCCGCCCGCCGCGCGGGCGTGCGCAAGGTGCTGTTCGCCTCGTCCGGCGGCTCGATCTACGGCACGCCCGAGGCGCTCCCGGTGGCGGAGACCACGCCGATCAACCCGAAGTCGCCCTACGCGGCGTCCAAGGTGTCCGGCGAGGTGTACCTGAACACCTACCGGCAGCTGTACGGCCTGGAGTGCACCCACCTGGCGCTGGCCAACGTGTACGGCCCCCGGCAGGACCCGCACGGCGAGGCGGGCGTGGTGGCCATCTTCGCGTCCGCGCTGCTCGCGGGCCGCCCGACGAAGGTGTTCGGCGACGGCGGCAACACCCGCGACTACGTGTTCGTGGAGGACGTCGTGTCGGCGTTCATCGCGGCCTCCGGTGAGGCGGGCGGCGGTCGGCGCTACAACATCGGCACCGCGCACCAGGTGTCCGACCGCGAGCTGCACACCCTCGTCGCGCAGGCGGCGGGCGTGGCCGACGAACCCGAGTTCGCCCCGGCCCGCCTCGGCGACCTGCGCGCGTCGGCCATCGACCCGTCGCTCGCGCAGGCCGAGCTGGGCTGGAAGCCCGAGGTGGACATCGCCACCGGCGTGCGGCTGACCGTGGACTACTTCCGCTCGCTGGAGGGCTGACCGCGCACGGCGAACGGGCCGGTCACTCCCACCCGGGAGTGACCGGCCCGTTCGCGTAGGTCCAGGTCAGGCGGTGTGCGCCGGGTCTTCCGCGCGCTCGACGACCGCGGGGGCGTCGGCCGGCTCGGGAGCCTCCGCGTTGCGCAGCGCGATGGCGCGGGCCAGGCGCGCGTAGCGCAGCTCCAGCTCCTTGAACCGCAGGTAGGTGTTGATGGTCTGGAAGCCGAACGCCACGACCAGGGCGTAGAGCAGCAGGTCGGTGCCGCGGCCGACGCCGACGAACTCGGCGACCTTCGAGACCTCCACCGGCCTGACGACGGCGACCACCGCGAGCACCAGGAACAGCAGGAAGCCGATCTTGACGCCGGCCGCGGTCTTGGTCGTGCCGTGGTTCTTGAGGAAGAACACCAGCAGCACGATGACCGCGGCGATGAGCAGGAACTGGATCAGCATGTCAGCGCCTGGACCCCGTCTTGAGAGCCGAGTCGAACAGGATGTTCACGCCGTTGATGAGCGACTGCCCCTTGGACATCGAGTACTCCGTGTAGAGGATCTCGACCTGCTCCTCGGTGACCCGCCACCCGCGCTGCGAGATCATGTCGACGATCTGCGACGCGTGGCCCATGCCGTTCAGCGTGATGCGGAGCTCGTCCGCCACCTTCTTGTTGAACACCCGCAGCCCGTTGTGGGCGTCCGACAGCTTCAGCTTCCGCAGCCGCGGGCTGATCGCCACCACGGTCCGCAGCACCACGCGCTTGATCAGCGGGATGTGGGAGGCGTCGCCCTTGAACCGGGTGCCGACGATGATGTCGACCGGTTCGGCGCGCAGCCGCTCCAGCATCCGCACCACGTCCGCGACCTGGTGCTGGCCGTCGGCGTCGAAGGTCACGAAGTACTCGGCGCCCGGCCGCGCGCGGGCGTACTCGACGCCCGTCTGGATCGCCGCGCCCTGGCCGAGGTTGACCGGGTGCTGCACCAGGTGAGCGCCCGTGCCGCGGATCGCGTCCGCTGAGCCGTCCCGGCTACCGTCGTCGACGCACACGATGTTCGGGAACGTCTGGAGCGCGTTGCGCACCACGTCCGCGATCACCTGTGCTTCGTTGTAGACGGGCACGACCAGCCATACGTCAGACTGGTCCGCCACGGCGGCCTCCCTGGCGAGTGAGTCGGATGGGGTTCGCGCAACAGGCTAGCGCGCGGTCCGGTCCCCGCCGTCGCCGACCAGCATTGCGGTGAACTCGGCGATGGTCCGCTCCCACGAGAAGCGCTCGCGGGTGATCTCGCCGAGCTTCGCCGCGCGGGCCTCGCGCTCGGGGTCGGACACGGCCGACTCCAGCGCGACGGCCAGCGCCTCGGGGTCCCGCGCGGGCACCAGCCAGCCGGTCACGCCGTGGTCCAGGATCTCGGCCGTGCCGCCCACGTCGGTGGCCACGACCGTGCAGCCGATGGCCGCCGCCTCCAGCACGGTGGTCGGAAGGCCCTCGGTCCAGCTCGGGTTGACGAACAGGGTGGCGCAGGCCATCTCGCGCAGCGCGGTGTCGTGGTCGACCTCGCCGAGGAACTCGACGCTCTCGTCCAGGCCGAGCCGCTCCACCTGGGCGCGCAGCTCCGCCGCGGCCGGGCCGTCGCCGCACAGCCGCAGCCTCAGCGGCACGCCCCGCCGGTGCAGGGCCGCGGTCGCGGTGAGCAGGTCGGCCACGCCCTTGCCGTTGATGAGCCTGCCCACGAAGCAGGCCACCGGGGGGCCGTCGCCGACCGGTCGCGAGGTCACGCCCTCGGGCAGCTCGATGCCCCGGTACAGCACCGTCGCCTCGCGCTTGGCCAGGTCGCTCACGAACCGCCCAGCCGACTGCGACACCGCGACCACGCCGTCGGCCCAGCGCAGCACCGGTTGGCTGGTCAGCAGGTCGACGGTGGCGGCGACGAACCGGACGAACCAGCCGCCGCTCTGCACCGGGCTCGACCCGTGCTCGACGTGCAGCCTGCGCAGGCCCTTCCGCTTGGCGAACAGCGCCGCCCACAGGTGCGGCCAGTAGAACCGGGTGTGCGTCATCAGCACGGTGTCCGGGCCGCACAGCGCGCGCAGCTTCCTGGTGAAACCGGGGTAGGGCACGGGGTAGTGCGAGATCACCTCTCGCCCCGGCCAGCGCACCACGGTCCACCGGTCGCCCAGCCGCTGCACGCCCGCCGGCGCGCCGACGGCGGAGGTGAACACGGTGATCCGCAGGTTCGGGTCGGCCTCCAACATGCGCCGGTGCAGTTCGTGCGCGTACGCCTCGACCCCACCCTTGTGCGGCGGGTAGTAGACCGGCATGTCGACCAGGTGCACGGCCACGAATCTAAGCCCTGTCCCGATGCCCGAGCAGGCCGCCCCAGGCCAGCGCGGCGGCGGTCAGCCACGCCAGCACCATGCCGAACGCGACGCCCATGACGCCGAACAGCAGGCCCAGGCCCGCGACGAGGGCGATCTCGGTGACGAACTGGACGGTGCGCACCCTCGGCCCGAGCCACGCCCGACCGCTCGCCTTGCCCGCGACCAGCGCCGTCTGGGCCGTGGCCAGCAGGAACGCGTACGCCAGCAGCACCAGCACGACCGGCCGCAGGCCTTCCCACGGCGTGCCGAGCGCGGCGGTGAGCAGGTCGGCGGGCGCGACCAGGGTCAGGCCCGCGAACACCAGGCTGACCACCGCGGCCAACCCGGAGACCAGCACCGGCGCCCGCACCACCTCGCGGGCCGACCGGCCGGCCAGGTGCGCGAGCAGCGCGTTGCTGATGCCGATGAACAGGACGGTGAGCGCGGTCACCGGGACCAGCGCCTTGCGCAGCAGGCCGAGCCCGTCCAGGCCGACGACCCACGCGGTCACGCCGAACGTGGCCCAGGTGCCCGCGGTCAGGTAGATCGCGTCGATGAGGAACCCCGGCAGCAGCGACCGGCGGTCCCGCAGCCAGTCGCGCACCGCGCCGACCGCGAACGGCCCGCCGGTCAGCCACGCGCAGGCCGCCGCCACGGGCACCGCGGTCAGCGCCCAGATCAGGTAGGTGGACGAGGCGTCCAGCTCGCCGACGAGCACGGCCACGCCGACCGCGCCGAGGAACAGCACCAGCCACGAGCCGTCCAGCGCCAGCGCCCGCAACGGCCGCTGCCGCGCGTACGAGACGTACCGGCCGTGGTCGAGCACCGCGGTGAACGGCGAGGCCAGCGCCTGGATCAGCAGCAACGTCCTGGCGGGCCCGTCCAGCAGCAGCCCGACGACCAGGCACACCACCCCGATCGCCAGACCGAGCAGCAACGAGGTCGCCGCCGCGCCGCGCACGCCGCGCGCGTCACCGTTCGCGACCGCCTTGGCCACCAGCAGCGGTTCCGCCGCGACCGCGCGACCGAGGTACCACTGGCCGATCTGCACGATCGCGACCAGCGAGAACACCCCGAACTCGGCGTCGGTCGACACCGGCGCGGCGACCAGCTGGACGGCGAAGGTGATGGCGCTGAACACCAGCTGGTCGATGGTGACCGCGGACTGGCGCACCGCCGTGCCGGCCAACGCGCGCAGACCGTCGAGCCTGGATCTGTTCGCCGCCGTCACGGTGTCCTCTGCTTGCGGGGTGCGGATGCTCAAGGGTGCTGGAGCGGGCCTTACTGTACGGCGTTGGCCGATCCCTCCCCGCAGCAGGAGAACCCCATGCCATCGCCGGTGTCCGTGGTGATCCCGTGCGCGCCCGAGGCGGACTTCCTGCCCGAGACGCTCCGCTCGGTCGCCGAGCAGACCCACCAGGACTGGGAGGTCGTGCTCGTGCTGGACGGCGAGTGCGAGCGCAACCGGGCCGCCGCGCGCACCCTCCCCGACGACCGCGTGCAGGTGCACCTCACGCCCGCGCCGCGCAGCGGGCCCGCCGTCGGCCGCAACATCGGGCTCGACGCCGCCAAGCACGACCTGGTGGCCTTCCTCGACGCCGACGACCTGTGCATGCCGCAGCGCCTGGCGCACCAGGTCGCCGTGCTGGAGCAGCGGCCCGGCCTCGGCCTGGTCGGCGCGTGGGCCCGGCAGATCGACCCGTCCGGCCAGGTCGTCGGCGAGATGCACTCGGCCATCGGGCCCGAGGTCGCGCGCACCATGCTGCTCTTCAACTGCCTCATCACCTCGACCGTCGTCGTCCGCAAGGAGCTGGCCGCGCAGGTGGGCGGCTTCGACCCGCGCCTGGTGCGGCTGGAGGACTACGACCTGTGGCTGCGCGTGATGGCGCGCGCGGACGGCGACGTGCTGCCCGAGGAGCTGGTCGGCTACCGCGTGCACCCCGGCCAGTACAGCCGCGGCGCGCTCATGGGTCGGCACACCAAGCTGTTGCGGCGGTCCAAGCAGGCGCTGGCCGAGCGGATCGGCGTGAGCGGCCTCGGCGTCGCCGCCCGGCACGCCGCGTGGCTGGGCGTGCAAGTGGCCCACCGCCGCTGGTGAGGACCGCGCGGGTACTCTGCGGTCGCGAGCGGGACGGGGACCCGCGCCCACGCCAAGTGATCGGGTTGCTGACACGATGAGTGCTGCACTGCTGGTGCTGTTGCTGCTCTGGGTGCCTGGCCTGTTGTTCGGCGCGGCCATCCGACTGCGGGGGTGGACGCTGGTCGCCGCGGCGCCCGCGCTGACCTACGGCCTGGTCGCGATCGGCGGCCTGCTGCTGGGCAAGCTCGGCGTCTCGTGGACGCTGCTCACCTTCGGCGCGTGGGCGCTCGCTGCCTCGGTCGTGCTGTTCGCCGTGACCACGCTGGTGCAGCGCCGGTGGCCCGCCCGGGTCGAGGACGACGAGCCGCGCGTGTCGCGCCGCGGCCACCTGGTCGTCGCCGCCGGTGTCGCGATCGGCCTCGCGGTCGGCGCGGTCACGTTCCTGCGCGGCATCAGCAGCCTCGACCGCCTCGCCCAGGACTGGGACGCGCCGCACCACGGCAACCTCGTGCGCTGGCTCGCCGAGCACCAGACGTCGCTGGTCTCCAGCGCGGGCGCGATCGGCAACCAGCCGGAGAACGCGAACTACTTCTACCCGGCCACCTACCACCAGCTGCTGGCGCTGCTGCTCGACCAGTTCGGCGTCACGCTGCCGCAGCTGCTCAACTCCGGCGCGCTGAGCACGGTCCTGGTGTGGCCGGTCGGCATCGCCGCGATGGGCCTGGCGTGGAAGCTGCCCGCGCGCATGGTCGCGCCGGCCGCCGCCGTGTCCACGTGGTTCTCCCCGTTCCCCTACGACTCGCTGTGGCGCGGCCCGCTGTGGCCCTACGTCGCGGGCATCGCGCTGCTGCCCGCCGTGCTGGCGCTGGTCACGTACCTGGTCCGGCCGCGCGGCATCACCGGGCCGGTCGCGATCGCGGTGTCGGCGGCGGCGCTGGTCGGTCTGCAGCCCAGCCTGGCGTTCATCCTCGCCGGCCTGCTCGGCGTGATCTTCCTGGCCTGCGTGCTCCGGCTGGTGCCGGTCGACTGGAAGCGCGCGTGGCCGACGCTGGCGGCGGTGGCCGTGCTGGGCGCGCTCGGCGCCGCGCCGCTGATCCTGCCCTCCATGGGCGCGGCCGACGGCGTGGCCGCCATGGTGTGGCCCTCGGAGGCCACGCCCGCCGGCGCGTTCGGGCAGATGCTGACCTTCTCCGGCGTGGTCGACTTCCCGCAGTGGTGGATCGGCGTGCCCGCGCTGTTCGGCATCGTGGTCATGGCCCGGCGGCGGCTGATGGTGTGGATGGTCGGCGTGTGGCTCGCGTTCGGCGGGCTGTACGCGGTGACCGTGTCGCTGGAGGGCGCGATCATCCAGCGCCTGACCGGCTACTTCTACAACGACCACTGGCGGCTCGCGGTCATGCTGCCGCTGCCGGGCGCCATCGCGTTCGGCGTGGCCGTGGTCGCGGTCGGCACGTGGGTCGTCGACCGCTACGCCGGCCGCGTGCCCGCGCTCGCCCGCTCACCCTGGGCGCCGGTGGCCGTCAGCGTGGTGTTCTTCCTGCTCATCGGCCTGATCAGCGGCGCGTACATCGGGCGCAACAGCGCTCGCCTGGCGGGCAACTACCAGAACGGGCCGACGGTCAGCGACGGCGAGCTGGCCGCCTACCGGTGGCTGGCCGAGCACGTGCGGCCCGGCGAGCGGGTGATGAACGACGTGTTCGACGGCAGCGGCTGGCTCTACGCGATGGCCGAGGTCGAGCCGGTCGAGTGGACGTTCTACGGCACGCCCGCGGGCACGCCGAGCAACTACCTGGTCAAGCACCTCAACGAGCTCGACGAGGACCCGGAGGTGCGCGAGGACCTGACCGAGCTGAAGGTCCGGTACGTGATCATGGGCCGCGGTTTCGTGCGCAAGGAGAACCGCATCGCACCCGGGTTCGTCGGCCTGGACCGCACGCCGGGCTTCACCGAGGTGTTCCGGAACTCCGATTCGGTGATTTACGAAATCGAGGGCCAGGCGAGCGCGGTCGAAGGCGCCTCGGCGGGGGCCGGCCGGTGAGCGTATCGACCCGTCAGAGTCTTGCTTTCACCCCATGGGGTGTGGGCAGTCGCGTCCGGTCACTGCCGTACCCTCGACTGCTGTGAGCTTCGCTGGATTTGACCTGATCGTCGTCGGTTCCGGTTTCTTCGGCCTGACGGTCGCCGAACGCACCGCATCACAGCTCGGCAAGCGCGTGCTCGTGCTGGAACGCCGTGCCCACATCGGCGGCAACGCCTATTCCGAGGCCGAGCCCGAGACGGGCATCGAGGTGCACCGGTACGGCGCGCACCTGTTCCACACCTCCAACAAGCGGGTGTGGGACTACGTCAACCAGTTCACCGAGTTCACCGGGTACCAGCACCGGGTGTTCGCGATGCACGCCGGCCAGGCCTACCAGTTCCCCATGGGCCTGGGCCTCATCTCGCAGTTCGTCGGCCGCTACCTGAGCCCCGAGGAAGCCCGCGCGTGGGTCGCCGAGCACGCCGCCGAGATCGACTCCAAGGACGCGAAGAACCTGGAGGAGAAGGCGATCTCGCTCATCGGCCGCCCGCTGTACGAGGCGTTCGTGCGCGACTACACGGCCAAGCAGTGGCAGACCGACCCGAAGGAGCTGCCCGCGGCGGTCATCAGCCGCCTGCCGGTGCGCTACACCTTCGACAACCGCTACTTCAACGACACCTACGAGGGCCTGCCCGTCGACGGGTACACCGCGTGGTTGGAGCGGATGGCGGACCACCCGAACATCGAGGTGCGGCTCGACACCGACTACTTCGACGTCCGCGACGAGATCCCGGCGGGCACGCCCGTGGTCTACACCGGCCCGCTCGACCGCTACTTCGACTACAGCGAGGGCTGGCTGGGCTGGCGCACGCTCGACTTCGAGCAGGAAGTCCTGCCGGTGGGCGACTTCCAGGGCACGCCGGTCATGAACTACAACGACGCCGAGGTGCCGTACACCCGGATCCACGAGTTCCGGCACTTCCACCCCGAGCGCGAGTACCCCGCCGACAAGACGGTCATCGTGCGCGAGTTCTCGCGGGCCGCGGAGAAGGAAGACGAGCCGTACTACCCGATCAACACCGCCGAGGACCGGGCGAAGCTGGAGCGCTACCGGGAACTCGCGCGGCGCGAAGCCGCCGAGCGTAACGTCGTCTTCGGTGGTCGACTGGGCACCTACAAGTACCTGGACATGCACATGGCGATCGGTTCCGCGCTGAGCGTGTTCGACAACAAGATCGCCCCGCACCTGGCCTCCGGTCGGGCGCTGGACGGTTCGCTGGAGGACTGATTCGGTTATGTCGGGCAACTCCACCCTCGTCGAGCACGAGGCTCCGGAGAAACTGCTGGCGCAACGCGGCCTGTTCGCCGGGCCGTCGCAGATCGTCTCGGAGGACCTCTACGCCGAGATCTCCCAGGGCATCGCCGACCGCGAGCGGCACCGCCTGGTCGTGCACCCGCACGCCACGGTGTCGATGAACACCTACTTCGGCCGGTTCCCGGCCACCTACTGGCAGCGGTGGTGCGTCAGCCCCGAGGTGGAGCTGAGCCTGACCCTGACCGGTTCCGGCACGGTCTCGGTCGTCGCGTCCGACGCCGAGGGCGAGTCCCGGACCATCGTCGCCGAGCAGGTCTCCGGGGCGAAGACCCAGGTCGTCACCATGACGGCGAAGATCGACAAGTTCACCGACGGCGGCGCGCTGTGGTTCGACGTCGTCACCGGTGAGCACCAGCTGGTCGTCGAGCAGGCCCGGTGGACGGTCGCGCCGCCCAGGCGGGTCCGGCCGACCGCGATCGTGATCTGCACGTTCAACCGGGTCGAGGACTGCCTCAACACCATGGCGGCCCTCGCGTCCGACTCCGAGCCGCTCGGCCTGGTCGACGCGGTGTACGTGGTGGACCAGGGCAGCGACGCGGTCGAGTCGCGGCCCCGGTTCGCCGAGGTCTCCGCCGCGCTGGGCGACAAGCTGCGCTACATCCGCCAGCCCAACCTCGGTGGCGCCGGCGGCTTCACCCGCGGCCTCTACGAGGTCATGGAGGTCGACCACGCCGAGCACGCCAACGTGCTCTTCATGGACGACGACGTGCTGTGCGAGCCGGAGATCGTGGTCCGCACGACCGCGTTCGCCAACCGCACCGCGCAGCCGGTCATCGTCGGCGGCCAGATGCTGTACCTGCTGCACCCGAACCACCTGCACGTGGGCGCGGAGTACGCCAACCTCGACACGCTGGCCCCCGGCCAGGTCGTGGAGGGCGCGCTGCACGACGCCGACCTCACCGGGTACGACGAGGAGACCGGCAAGCGCAACGTGCAGGACCGCCGGGTCGACGCGGGCTACAACGGCTGGTGGTCGTGCCTGATCCCGTCGGAGATCGTCAAGGCGGTGGGCTACCCGCTGCCGCTGTTCTTCCAGTGGGACGACATCGAGTACGGCTTCCGCGCGCGGGCGCACGGGTTCGCCACGGTCACGCTGCCGGGCGCGGGCGTGTGGCACGCCGACTTCCACTGGAAGGACTGGGACGACTGGCACCGGTACTTCAACCTGCGCAACGCCCTGATCACCTCGGCGCTGCACAGCCAGTTCGACCCGAAGCGGATCTGCCGGTCCATGGCGGGCCAGCTCGCCACCTACCTGGTCGGCATGCAGTACGGCCTGGCCGCCACCCAGCTCAAGGCCATCGAGGACTTCCTCAAGGGCCCCGACGTGCTGCGTGACGGCGGCGTCGAGGCGGCGGCGGAGATCCGCAAGCTGCGCGCCGAGTTCCCCGAGACCATCAAGCACCCGGCCTCGGAGGTGCCCGGCATCTCGTCCGGCGACCTGCCGCTGATCACGGCGCCGCCCGCGCCGCGGCTGTTCGCGCCGGTGCTGGCCAAGCGCGTGGTCAACCAGCTCCTCGGCCGCAGCGTGCACGACGTCGGCGCGGTGGCCGCGGGCGACTCGGCGTGGTGGCACGTGTCGCTGTTCAACACCGCGGTGGTCACCGACGCGTCCCAGGAGGGCGTGCGGGTCCGGCGGCGCGACCGCGAGCTCGCCATCCGGCTCGGCAAGCAGGGCACCAGGCTGCTCAAGGAGCTGTACCAGCGCGCTCCCGAGATGCAGCGCGCCTACCGCGACGCGATGGGCGAGCTGACCAGCCGCGAGAACTGGCAGCGGTTGTACGACCTCTGATCGGTGTGGCGGGGCGGCCCTTCGCGGGTCGCCCCGCTTCTCTTCCTCCCCGTCCTCCTCACGCGCTTCTCACCGTAGGGACCTGTTGTGGACGCAGTGCACCGGATCATCCTGCCGAGGGACGACGACCCGCTGGACGTCCGGCCGATGTACCTGGACGAACCGCAGAACGTGCACTGCCAGGTGGACTCCCGGCGCGGCCTGACCGTGCCCGAGCACGCCAAGGTGTCGTTCGCGACCTACTTCAACGCCTTCCCCGCCAGCTACTGGAAGCGGTGGACGGTCGTGGACGAGGTCGTGCTGCGGATGCGGGTGCGCGGCTCCGGCCGGGTCGACGTGTACCGCTCCAAGCCCAGCGGCGACGTCGTGCACCTGGAGGGCGAGTTCGTCCGGGACGCGGCGGACTGGACGACGCTCGAGTTCCCGGTGTCGCTGCGGCCGTTCGAGGACGGCGGGCTGATCTGGTTCGACGTGTTCACGCACGAGGCGGTGCTGGAGATCCAGGACGCCGAGTGGGCCGTGCGGACGCCGTTGCCGGCGAAGAAGGTCGCGGTCAGCATCACCACCATGCGCCCGCACGACGCGGTGGCGGCGCTGCGGGCGCTGGGCAGCGACCCCGCCGTGCTCGACGTCGTGAGCAACGTGTTCGTGGCCGACCAGGGCGCGGTGAAGGTGCGTTCGGTGGCGGGCTTCGCGGAGGCGGAGGCCGGGCTCGGCGGCCGCCTGGAGGTCATCGAGCAGGACAACCTCGGCGGCGCGGGCGGGTTCACCCGGGGCATGTTCGAGGCGGTCGAGCACACCGACGCCGACCAGATCATGCTCATGGACGACGACATCCGGCTGGAGCCGGAGGCCGTGCTGCGGTCCAACGCGTTCGCGCGGGCGGCGGCGTCGCCGGTCATCGTCGGCAGCCACATGCTGAACCTGCAGGCCAGGACCAGGATCCACAGCACGGCGGAGATCGTCGACCTGGGCACCTGCTTCTGGCGGGCCGCGCCGGGCGCGGTGACCGACCACGACTTCGCCACGTCGTCGCTGCGCGAGACGCCCGAGCTGCACCCCAGGGTCGACGCCACCTACAACGGCTGGTGGATGTGCCTGTTCCCGCGCGAGGTGGTGGAGCGGACCGGCTACCCGCTGCCGCTGTTCATCAAGTGGGACGACGCCGAGTACTCGCTGCGGGCGCTGGAGCACGGCTACCCGACGGTGTCGCTGCCGGGTTCGGCGGTGTGGCACATGCCGTGGACGGACAAGAACGACTCGACCGACTGGCAGGCCTACTTCCACACCCGCAACCGGCTGGTCCTGGCCGCGCTGCACAGCCCGTACGACGTGCGTTCGGTCATCGTGAAGCACGGGTTGAAGCTGTCGCTGCGGCACCTGCTGTCCATGGAGTACTCCACCGTGGCGTTGCAGCAGAAGGCGATCGAGGACTTCCTGGCGGGCCCGGCGGGGCTGTTCGACTCGCTGCGCACGGCGTTGCCGATGGTGCGGGCGATGCGGGCGGAGTTCAGCGACGCCCAGCGCCTGGAGTCGGCGCGCGAGTTCCCGCCGCCGACGTTCGACATGGTGCGCGCGGAGGCGTTGCTCCAGCCGTCGAGGAGCAAGGCGACGATCGCGGTGCGCGCGGCGAAGTCCGTGCTGCACAACCTGCGCCCGCCGCAGCCCGCCGCAGGCGACCGGCCGCAGCTCAACGTGCCCGCCCTCAACGCCCGGTGGTTCCTGCTGGGCAACCTGGACAGCGCCACGGTCTCCACGGCCGACGGCACCGGCGTCGCGTTCTACAAGCGCGACCCCGAGCAGTTCCGCACCCTGATGGCGAGGGCCGTCCGCAACTACCGCAGGCTGGGCAAGGAGTGGCCCCGGCTGCGCCGGCAGTACCGCGACGCCCTGCCCGACCTCACGTCGGCCGAGCAGTGGCGCAAGGTGTTCGAGAACCGCTGACGCCCGCCGACCGCTGAGGCACTGAGGACCGCCGACCGCTGAGGCGCTCGTGACCGCCGGGGACCGTCGAAGGCCGCCGGTCCGAGGGCCGCGTGGCTAGTCGAAGTGCGCGGCGACGACGTGGCTGAAGTTGACCACGAACTCCTTGCCGTCGGCGGTCGTGATGGCCTGGGTGTGGCCGTTGCGCACGACCTGGATCAGGCGTGAGCCGAGGTCTTCGGCGGTCTCCTGGGATATCTTGACGGAGATCGGGTTCGGGTTCGCGGCCAGGTGCAGGACCAGCGTCGTCTTACGCGCTTCAGAAGTCATGCCGACAGCCCACCATCGGTGGGTTGACCAGGCAAGACAGGTTCGCCGTCAGCGATTCCGCGCCAAGCTGAACGCGGGCGGCTCACTTGCGGAAGAAGCGCTCCCGCTGACCCAGGCGCACCAGCTTCAGCCACTCCAGGAACGCCTTCGGGTCGCGCCGCACCGCGATGAAGTACAGCCCGAACCGGAACGCCTCCAGCAGCCCCAGCTTGCGCATGCCCGGCTGCGACAGCAGGTACCCGCGGTTGCGGTAGGTGTAGTAGCGCTTGACCGCGTTCTCCGGGTCCTGCGCGTGGAACCGGCCGCCGAGCATCGGCTTGAACTCGTCCGAACCGTCGGGGTGCAGGTAGGCGACCTTCAACGACGTGCCGAACGGCAGGCCGGTGCGCACCAGCCGCCGGTGGATCTCCACCTCGTCGCCCCGGAAGAACAGCCGGTAGTCCGGCACGCCGATGACGTCCACCGTGGACGCCTTGAACAGCGCACCGTTGAACAGCGACGCGATGCCCGGCAGGAAGTCGGTGCCCAGCTCGGCCGCGTTCCGCTTCCACGTCAACCCGCGCCGCAACGGGAACGCGAGCTTCTCCGGCCGCTCGATGTTCGTCACCATGGGCGAGATCGCGGCCAGCTTGCGCCGCTTCGCCTCCTCCAGCAGCACGGCGAGCACGGTCTCGTCCGCGGGTCGCCCGTCGTCGTCGGCCAGCCACAGCCAGTCCGCGCCCAGCGACAGCGCGTGCAGCATCCCCAGCGCGAACCCGCCCGCGCCACCCAGGTTGCGGTGCGAGGCCAGGTAGGTGGTCGGGATCGGGCACTGCGCGACCAGGTCGTCGACCGGCTGGTCGGGCCCGTTGTCCACGACCACCAAGTGGTCGAGGGGGCGGGTCTGCGAGGCCAGCACCTTCAACGAGTCGGCCAGCAACTCGCGCCGGTGCCGGGTCACCACGACCCCGACGACGGAGCCCTCCGGCAGTGCGCCCACGACGCTCACCTACTCGCCACCGTTCCCGCTCAGCACCCTCGGCTGACCGATCCGCTCCAGCGTCTCCGGGGCCATGTTCTCGAACGGGTCACGCCCCTTGTAGGAGGTGAGCACCTCCCGCAGCGATCCCTGCATCTTGACCTTGCCCTCGTCCATCCAGATCGCCGTGGTGCAGAACTCGGCGAGGAAGTCGTCGGAGTGGTTCGCGAACACCAGGATGCCCGATCGCTTGACCAGGTCGTTCATCCGGTCGCGCGCCTTGGCCATGAACGCCGCGTCGACGGCGCCGATGCCCTCGTCCAGGATCAGGATCTCCGGGTCGATCGACGTCACGATGCCCAGCGCCAGCCGCACCCGCATACCCGTCGAGTAGGTGCGCAGCGGCATCTGCAGGTAGTCGCCGAGCTCGGTGAACTCGGTGATGTCGTCGACCCGCTTCTCCATCTCCTTGCGGCTCATGCCGAGGAACAGACCGCGGATCATGATGTTCTCGTACCCGGAGATCTCCGGGTCCATGCCGACGCCGAGGTCGAACACGGGCGCGACCTTGCCGACGACGCGCGAACTGCCCCGCGTGGGCTCGTAGATGCCCGCGAGCAGCCGCAGCAGCGTGGACTTGCCGGCGCCGTTGTGGCCGACGAGCCCGACCCGGTCACCGTGCCGCAGCGAGATGTTGATGTCGTGCAGGGCTTCGATGATCGGGACGCGGCCCTCGGAGCCGATCTTGCCGCCGACCTTGCCCAGCGCGAGCTTCTTCAGCGACCTCGACTTGGCGTCGAAGATCGGGAAGTCGACCGAGGCGTTCCAGACGTCGATGCTGACCATGATGTGTTTGCGGCCTCACTCAGACCCAGTAGGAGACGCGGGCACGGTAGTTCCGCATCGCGATCAGCGCCAGTCCCCAGCCCACGACGGTGAACGCGCCGACGACCACCCAGTGGTGCCAGTCCTGCGCGTGACCGAGCATGGGGGCGCGGACGATCTCCACGTAGTGGTAGATGGGGTTCAGCTCGGCGATCAGCATGCGCCAGTCGCCGTTCTCACCGCTGCCTTCGCCGCCGGTGACCTTGTTGAGCACGCCGACGTGCCAGACGATCGGCGTCATGAAGAAGATCAGGTTGATGAAGCTGCTGATCACCGGCGGGATGTCGCGGAACCGGGTGCTGATGATGCCGAACAGCAGCGCGACCCACACCCCGTTCAGCACGACGAGGGCGAGCGCGGGGATGGCCAGCAGCACCGTCCACGACAGGCCCGGCTGGAGGATCTTGTCGCCTTCCATCTTGTAGCTCTCGGTCAGCGTCGGGAAGAAGATCGCGACGACGACCAGGTAGACGACCAGGTTGTGGAAGAGGAAGAGCGTCTGGCGCCACACCATGCGCAGCACGTGCACCGTTATGGGCGCGGGCAGGTGCTTGATCAGGCCCTCGTTGGCGATGAAGACCTCGGTGCCCTCGGTCACCACGCCGAGGATGAAGTGCCAGATGATGAACCCGGCCGTGACGTACGGCAGGAACGTGCCCAGCTCCTGGTTGAACAGCTGCGAGTAGAGCAGGCCGAGCGCGAGCGCCGTGGTGCCCATGGAGATCGTGATCCACAGCGGGCCGATGACCGACCGGCGGTACCGCTGCTTGATGTCCTGCCACCCCAGGTGGCCCCACAGCTCCCGCTGCCGCCAGGCGTCGCGCACGTCGCCGAACGCGCGCGCGAACGTGCGCGAGTTGGGTGCCAGGGGAGCGGGAGGCCGCTCGACCGTACTCGTGGGTTGCACGAGTGGTGAGACTACCGGCGACGGGGTGTGGGCCCTGTCGCCGGGCTGTCACGGTGCGGTCACCCCTGCTTCGCCGGCCTCCGGCACCGCGGTCACCTTCATGATCACCTGTTCGTGATCGTACGTGTACCCGCAGTAGTCGAACTCGATCCCGGTGCGCTCGACGTACTCCGTCCAGGCCTTGTGCTCGTGCTCCTGCCACCCCGGGTAGTTGAAGTACTCGTCGAAGACGATCACCGTGCCGGGCACCAGCCGCGGCCCGACCAGGTCGAGCACGGTCTTGGTGGAGGAGTACAGGTCGCAGTCGACGTGCAGGAACGACACCGGGCCGGGGTGGCTGTCCAGGAAGGCGGGCAGGGTGTCGTCGAACCAGCCGACGACCAGCTCGGCGCCGTCCACGTCCGGCAGGCCGTCCATGCCGAACAGGCCGGCCGGGAAGCCGTTGCGCCAGTCCTCGGGCAGGCCCTCGAACGAGTCGAAGCCGTACACGTCGCGGCCCTCGAACGCGGTGGCGATCAGCTTGAGCGTGCCGCCGGTGTAGACGCCGAACTCCAGCGCCATGCCCTTGGCCTCGACCAGGCCGAGGCCGTGCTCCAGCGTCGCGTGCGGGTGGCCGAAGTGCGGCGCGGTCGGCAGGTGCCTGCGCACGAACCGGGCGCTCTCCAGGGCCGCTTCCTGCTCACCGGCGAACACCAGGTCGCGCCGCGCGCGGACCTCGTACTGGACCGTGGCGTCGACCGCCCGGTCGGCCTGCCTGCGCAGCTGCTCCACCTCGTGCTGGAGCCGGGCGATCCGCTGGGCCTGCTCGTGGTGGTAGGGGCGCACGACGTCGTCGATGACCCGGAAGATCTTGCCGCGCACGCGCTTCCGGAATTCTTCGACGAACGGGCTGTGCCGGACTTTGTCGAGCACTTGACGGCTCCTCTCGCGGGTGTGGCGGTGAACACGTTCGGGCAGCGCGGTGCCCGTTGTCCAGTCCACGACCTCACCGCCGCACCGGAACGTTACAAGTACTGACCAGTCCCCCGGATGTGCGGACCGCTCTCCCCGTCGGCGTGACCCGTGCCGGCGGGCAGCGCGCGACCGCGCATCTGCTCCAACTGGACGCGCGCGGCCATCTGCTGGGCGAACAACGCCGTCTGGATGCCGTGGAACAAGCCCTCCAACCAGCCCACCAGCTGCGCCTGGGCGATCCGCAGCTCCGCGTCGGAGGGGGTGCCCTCCTCGGTGAACGGCAGGGAGAGCCGCTCCAGCTCGTCGCGCAGCTCCGGCGCGAGGCCGTCCTCCAGCTCGTCGATGGACCGCTTGTGGATCTCCTTGAGCCGGTTGCGGCTGGCCTCGTCCAGGGGTGCGGCGCGCACCTCCTCCAGCAACTGCTTGATCATCGTGCCGATCCGCATGACCTTCGCCGGCTGCTCGACCAGGTCGGTCACGTCCTGGCCGCCCGCGTCGTCGCCGGACGGCAGCCGTGCGGCGCCCACCGGGGCGCCGTCCGGGCCGACCACGACCACGTGCCGCTCGTTGTCCACCTGATCGTCTCGGGATGCCTCGCTCATGCCTCCCATCCTGGCCCGATCGGGTGGCGCACGCCGAACCGGGTCACAGATCGGGTGGCAAACCCGCGGCCCCTGCTGTCGCTCGGGGCGGCGTCCTCCGTACGGTGTGCGGCATGGCGTTCGACGTCGCCCGAGTCCGTGGGCTGTTCCCCGCGCTCGGCGACGGCTGGGTTCATCTGGACGCTCCTGCGGGGATGCAAGTACCCGAACAGGTGGCCACGGCCGTCTCCACCGCGCTGCGCGCACCCGTCTCCGGGCCGGGTGGCATCTTTCCCGCCTCGCAACGCGCCGAGGCCATCGTCGACGCGGCCCGGCGGGCCGTGGCCGACCTGGTCGGCGCCGACCCGGCCGGCGTGGTGCTCGGCCCGAGCTCGGCGGTGCTGCTGCAACGGCTGTCCGACGCGCTGTCCGAGGGCTGGTTCCTCGGCGACGAGGTCGTGGTGTCGCGGCTGGACCACCCGGCGAACATCGCGCCGTGGCAGCGGGCCGCGCAGCGCACCGGCAGCGTGGTCCGGTGGGCCGAGGTCGACATCGAGACCTGCGAGCTGCCCGCCTGGCAGTACGACGACCTGGTCACGCCCAAGTGCAAGCTGGTCGCGGTGACCGCCGCGTCCGGCTCCGTCGGCACCCGACCGGACCTGCGCAAGATCGCCGAGGCCGCCCGCCGCACCGACGCGCTGGTCGTGGTGGACGCCTCCTCCGCCGCGCCGTTCGTGCCGCTGGACATCACCGCGATGGACGCCGACGTGGTGGCCGTCTCGGCGAACAACTGGGGTGGGCCGCCGGTGGGCGCGCTGGTGTTCCGCGACCCTTCGATGCTCGACCTGCTGCCCTCGGTGGCCGTGGAGCCCGGCGCGCGGGGTCCCGAACGCCTGGAACTGGGCCCGCACGCCTACCCGTTGCTGGCGGGCCTGGTGGCATCGGTCGAGTACCTGGCCGGGATGGACGACGCCGCGGTGGGTCCGCGCCGGGAGCGCGTGCTCACGTCGCTGGGTTCGGTGAAGGCCTACCAGGCGGGACTTCTGGCTAACCTCATCAACGAACTGCGATCGCTCCGTCACGTCATGGTGATCGGCGACGCCATGCGGCGGGTGCCCGCGCTGGCGTTCACCGTGGCCGGCGTGAAGGCGACCGACGGCGTCGAGCACCTGTCCGAGCGGGGCGTGTGCGCGTTCGCGGACTCGGGGCAGCACGGCGTGTTCTCGGTGCTGGGCGTGGGCGAGGTCGGCGGGGCGATCCGCGTCGGCCTGGCGCACTACACGAACGCGGTGGAAGTGGACGAGCTCGTGCGGGCGGTCGCCGAGCTGGGGTGAGGTCGGGTGTGCTGAGACCGGGGGAGATGGGTGGACGACCTGCTGTCACGGGAGCTCGCCGATCTCGCCGCCCTGCACCGCCTGGCGCCCCTGATGTCGGAGTACCTGCCCAACACGGCGCACGAGCTGCGCCCCGCCGCGCTGGCGGCCGTGGTGGACGAGGTGCTGCTCGGGTCGCGGACGGTGCTGGTCGAGTGCGGGTGCGGGGCGTCGTCGGTGGTGCTGGCGCGGTTGCTGGCCCGGCGCGGGTTCGGGCACCTGCTGTCGGTCGAGCACGACGAGCGCACGGCGGCGTTCGTGGCCAGCCAGTTGCGGCGCGAGGGTCTCGGGCACGTGGCGCGGGTCGTGCACGCGCCGCTGACGCCGCACCCGGCGGCGTTGGGGAACGCGCAGTGGTACCACCCGCAGCTCGTGCACGACGAGGTGTCGGCGTACGTGGAGCGGTACGGGTTGGTGGACCTGCTGCTGGTGGACGGGCCGCTGTTGGGTGATGCGAGGTATCCGGCGTTACCGGTGTTGCGCGGGGTGCTCGCGCCGGGGGCGGCGGTGTTGGTGGACGACGCGGAGCGGCCCGGTGAGCAGACGGTGTTGTTGCGGTGGGCGGAGGAGTTCGCGTTGAGGTTCCGGACGACGCCGCGGACGTTCCTGGCTAGTGCGACGGCGTTGGAGTGAGTCGCCAAGAGGGAAGATCAAAAAACAAAGAGCGTCCTCGCCGGACGGGCAGATCAGCAGGATGACGGGGTTTGGACGGTCTGTGCGGCTGTGTTGGTGGTCGGGTTCCGTGTCATCCCGCCGACCTCCACAAGGGCAACCACACGCGTCAAGGGGGCCGCTCCAGCGCAAGGTGCGGTAGGGATGAGAGTGCCCCCTTGACACGCGCGGTTGGGCGTAGCCAGGTCGGCGGGATGACACGGAACCCTTGTTCTGGCGAGGTGGGTGAAGGGTCAGGTGGTGAGGACGAGCTTGCCGAAGACGTGGCCGGCTTCCAGGGCGCGGTGGGCGTCGGCGGCGCGGGTGATCGGCAGGTGGTCGTGGACGATGGGCTTGACCTGGCCTGATGCGATCAGTGGCCAGAGGTGCTCGCGTACTTCGGTGACGATCCGGCCCTTGCCGTTGGGGCCGTCGACCGGGCGGAAGCGCAGGCCGGTGCCGGTGACGCTGGCGCGCTTGGACAGCAGTTTGCCGATGTTCAGCTCGCCCTTGACGCCGCCCTGGAGGCCGATGATCACCAGGCGGCCGTCCGGCGCGAGGACGTCGACGTTGCGGTCCAGGTAGGCGGCGCCCATGTTGTCCAGCACGACGTCCGCGCGGCGGACCTCGGAGACGAAGTCCTGCTCGCGGTAGTTCACGAGGACGTCCGCGCCCAGTTCGGCGCACCGCCGCAACCGCTCGGCCGAGCCGGCGGTGACGGCGACGCGGGCGCCGAGCGCCTTGGCGACCTGGATGGCGTGCGTGCCGATGCCGCCCGCGCCACCGTGCACGAGGAACGTCTCGCCGGCTTCCAGGTGCGCCGCCATCACGACGTTCGACCAGACCGTGCACGCGACCTCGGGCAGTGACGCGGCGGTCACCAGGTCGACGCCCCCCGGGAGGGGCAGGAGTTGGGCGGCGGGGACGACGACCCGTTCCGCGTAGCCGCCGCCGGCCAGCAGCGCGCACACCTGGTCGCCGACCTGCCAGCCCGTGACGCCGTCGCCGAGCGCCGCGACGGTGCCCGAGCACTCCAGGCCGAGCACCTCCGACGTGCCCTTCGGCGGCGGGTAGTGGCCCTGGCGTTGCAGCAGGTCCGCCCGGTTCACCGCGGTAGCGGCCACGTCCAGCAGCACCTCGCCCGGCCCGGGTTCGGGATCCCGAACCTCCGTCCAGGTCAGCACGTCCGGTCCGCCGGGTCCACGAGTGGTGATCGCGCGCATGATCCGACGGTAATCCGGTCGCCCTCCGCACGCGCGGTCGCCACCATCGACGGGCATGAAGCACTGGCCGCTGCACGACCTCGTGCTCCGCACGCCCCGCCTGGAACTGCGCCCGGACGACGACGAGGGCCTGGCCGAGTTGGCGGACCTGGCGCTGGACGGCGTGCACGCGCCGGACTGGATGCCGTTCGGCCTGGAGTGGACCGACGCGCCGCGCGACCGGCTGGGCGTGAACACCCTCCAGCACTACTGGCGGGTCCGCTCGACGCTGTCGCCGCGGCGGTGGACGGTGAACTTCGTGGTGCGCCTCGACGGCCGGGTGGTCGGCACCCAGGGCCTGGGCGCCGAGGACTTCCCGGTGCTGCGCGAGGTCACCACGGGGTCGTGGCTCGGGCTGCGGCACCAGGGTCGTGGGATCGGCACGGAGATGCGGGCGGCGGTGCTGGTGTTCGCGTTCGACCACCTCGGCGCGGTGGCGGCGCGGTCGAGCGCGTTCGCCGACAACCTCGCGTCGCACGGCGTGAGCCGCAAGCTCGGCTACCGGCCGGACGGCACGTTCACGCAGGTCCGGCGCGGTGAGCCGGCCGAGCAGATCCGGCTGCTGGTGACACCGGCGACGCTGCGCCGACCCGACTGGGCGCTGGAGGTGACCGGTGTCACGCCGTGCTTGCCCTTGCTCACAGGGCGAGAACCCACCGAGTGACGGATTGTTTTCACCCCCGTCACTTGTGATGGTTCGGCATCCGTAGTGAAGGGGAACTCGATCATGTCAGGTAGAACAGGGATCCGACGCGCGGCGATCCTCGCAGCGTCCGCGTCCCTCGCACTGGTCGCCGTTCCGGCCGTCAACGTCGCCTCGGCATCGACGCTCGACGGGCCGAAGCTGGCCAAGAACCTCACCAAGAACGTCACGGTGGAAGGTGTCCACCGCCACCTCATCGCCTTCCAGCGCATCGCCGACCGCAACGACGGCAACCGCGCCGCGGGCACGCCGGGCTACGACGCGAGCGTCGAGTACGTCGCGGGCAAGCTGCGCGGCGCGGGCTTCGACGTGACCACGCCGGAGTTCACCTACCCGGTGCAGATCACCGACGCCGCGACCGCCAAGGTCGGCTCGACGACCTACGAGAACATCCCGCTGGAGTTCTCGCCGCAGACGCCGGTCGGCGGCATCACCGCCCCGCTGCGCGTCGTGCCCGAGGACACCACCCCGGGCTGCGAGGCGACCGACTTCGCGGGGCAGGACTTCGCCGGCGCGGTCGCCCTGATCCGCCGCGGTTCGTGCACGTTCGACGTCAAGCACCGCAACGCGGCCGCCGCGGGCGCCGTCGCGGTGATCATCTCGAACAACCGCGAGGGCACGCTGGCGGGCGTCACGCTCGGCTCGCCGGGCCTCGTGCCCACTGGCGGCGTCACCCAGGCCGACGGCAACGCGCTGGCCCAGCTCGGTGGCCAGCCGGTGACCGTCGACCTGCGCTACCACGAGGAGGACCGGGTCTCGCGCAACGTGATCGCGCAGACCAAGACCGGTCGCACGGACAACGTCGTGATGGCGGGCGCCCACCTCGACAGCGTCGAGGACGGCGCGGGCATCAACGACAACGGCACCGGCTCGGCCGGCCTGCTGGAGACCGCGCTGAAGCTCGGCGGGTCGCCGAAGGTCAACAACGCGGTGCGGTTCGGCTGGTGGGGCGCCGAGGAGCTCGGCCTGGTCGGGTCGACGAAGTACGTGCAGTCGCTGACGTTCGAGCAGCAGCTCGACATCGCGCTGTACCTGAACTTCGACATGATCGGCTCGCCCAACGCGGCGTACTTCGTCTACGACGGTGACAACTCCGACGGTGTCGGCGCGGGCGAGGGCCCGTACGGCTCGGCGCAGATCGAGCAGGCGTTCGTGCAGTACCTGACGGTCGAGAAGGGCGTGCAGACCGAGGGCACCGACTTCAGCGGCCGTTCGGACTACGGCGAGTTCATCGCGCAGGGCATCCCGGCCGGTGGTCTGTTCACCGGCGCCGAGGGCATCAAGACCGAGGCGCAGGCGGCGAAGTGGGGCGGCACGGCGGGCGTCGCCTACGACCCCAACTACCACGGTTCGGGTGACAACCTGGGCAACCTGGACCGCGTCGCCCTGGACCGCAACGCCGACGCGCTGGCGTGGGTGGCGGCGTCGTACGCGATCAGCACGGAGAGCGTGAACGGCGTGCCGGCGCGGGCGCAGCGGGCCGAGGCCCGTGCGGCGTCCCTGCGTTCGCTGCACGTGGAGGAGCACCACTCGCACGCCGATGTGGCGTGAAACACGGCTGAACGAGTAACGAAAAGGCCGGTCCCCCACGGGGCCGGCCTTTTTCGTCCGGTCCGGACAGTCCACAGAGGAATGGCCGGCCCGCCGGCGGGACAGCCATTCCGCGCACCGCACGGAAAAAGTGAAAACCGACCACATTTCGCTTTCGCGCGGTCGTGTTCCTGGGGTAGCGTCCCGGCCGTTCGGTCGAGTCGGGGGCTCGTCCCACGGGGGGGTCGCGTACCGCGCTGCCCACGTCCGCGAGTCTGCGCCGCGGACGGGTTGGTGGACCGACGTCGCCAGTTCCCCTTGCAGCCAGGAAAGAGGATCAATGCGTCGTTCCACCGCGCTGCTCGTCGCCGCGGCGGCGAGCGCGGCCGTGGTGACGGCCGCGGCTCCGGCCTCCGCCGAGCCCGCGCCCGTCGACAACGGGGACCGGGTCGCCCGCACCGAGGCGTCGTTCGACCGGGTTCCCTTCGGCACCAAGAAGACCGACGGCCAGGGGGTGGGTGCCGAGTCCTACGGCGCCGGGCGGTTCATCCCGTCGCCGGCGCCCCGTCGCGTCCTGGACACCCGCAGCGGTCTCGGCCGTGACGGTGTCACCGCGCCGGTCGGCGCCGGCGGCCGGATCGAGGTCGCCATCGCCGAGCTGCCGAAGTTCACCTTCGCGGTGGTGCTGAACGTGACCGGCACCTCGCCGAGCGCCTCCACCTACGTGACCGTGTGGGAGGGCGGCGCCGTGGACAGGCCCGGCGTGTCGGTGCTGAACCTGGTGCCCGGTGAGACCCGCGCCAACTCGGTCACCAGCTCGGTGTCGATCGACCACAAGATCAACCTCTACAACAACGCGGGCAGCACCCACCTGATCGCCGACGTGGCGGGCGTCTACGTCTACGACTACCCGAGCCCGGACTACACCACCCCCGGTCGGTACTTCGCCAACGGCCCGGCCCGCGTGTACGACTCCCGCAACAGCGGTGGCCCCTTCTGGGCCGGCCAGACGCGCACGGTCGACCTCGCCCCGGCGGGCGTGCCCTCCGGCGCGACGGCGGTGTCGCTGAACGTCACCGGTGTCGACGCGACGGAGAACACCTACGTGACCGCGTGGCCGTCCGGCTCCGACCGGCCGACCGCGTCGAGCCTCAACGTGGCGCCCGGTGCCACCACGCCCAACGGCGTGACCGTCGGGATCGGCGCCGACCGCAGGATCAACCTGTACAACAACGCGGGCTACCTGAACCTGGTCGTCGACATCACCGGGTACTACCTGCCCACCGAGAACGGCGGCGCGGACTTCTACCCGGTCACGCCCACCCGCTCGTACGACACCCGCGAGCACGGCTGGCCGATCCTGCCCGGCGACACGATCACGCTGCTGTTCATGAGCTCCGACGTGGTGACGGGCAACAGCCTGCTGATGAACCTCACCGGCACCGAGCCGACCCAGAACACCTACATCACGGCGTACCCGGCCGGCGAGGCCAAGCCCAACACCTCGGTGCTGAACCTGGCCCCCGGCCAGACCGCGCCGAACATGGCCACGGTCCGCCTCGGCAGCGCGTACGACGACCGTGACGGCACGTACCGCCCCGCGCACTCGTTCTACAACAACGCGGGCAACACGCACCTGGTCGTCGACGTGTTCGGCATCTTCGCCTAGTCGAGCCCCGGGAGAGCGACGGAGGGCCGGTCCGCCTGCGGGAGGCCGGCCCTTTCGCTCTTCCACCTACTTCGCCCTGCCCAGAAACGAGGATCGATGCGTCGTTCCACAGCGCTGCTCGTCGCCACGGCGGCGACCGCGGCCGTGGTGACCGGCGTGGCCCCGGCCACCGCCGAGCCCGCCCACAACGGGGAGAAGATCGCCCGCGCCGAGCTGGCGCCGGGCGGTGCCGGTCGTCTCGGCCGCCCCTTCGGCGCGAAGGAGGCCGGGAGCACCGGCCAGGAAGCCGAAGCCGAGCCGTTCGACGGCACGCGGTTCATCCCGACCGCTCCCCGTCGCGTCCTGGACACCCGCAGCGGCCTCGGCCGCGACGGCGTCACCGCGCCGGTCGGCGCCGGCGGCCGGATCGAGGTCCGCGTCGGCGACGTCCCGCAGTACACCGAGTCGGTCGTGCTGAACGTGACCGGCACCTCGCCCACCGCCGCCACCTACGTGACGGTGTGGGAGGGCGGCGGCATCACCAGGCCCGGCGTGTCGACCCTGAACCTGGTGCCGGGTGAGACCCGCGCCAACTCCGTCACCACCTGGGTGTCGCCCGACAGCACGGTCAACCTCTACAACAACGCGGGCAGCACCCACCTGATCGCGGACGTCGCGGGCTACTACGTCCGCGACAATCCCGGCGTCGGCTCCACCCCCGCCAAGTTCTTCGCCACCGGCCCGGCGCGCGTCTACGACTCGCGCAGCACGTCGCGTGGCGCCTTCTACGCCGGCGAGTCGCGCGGCATCGACTTCACCTCGGCGAGCGTGCCCTCGGGCGCGACCGCGGTGTCGCTGAACATCACCGGTGTCGACGCGACCGAGAGCACCTACGTGACCGCGTGGCCGTCCGGCTCGGACCGGCCGACCGCGTCGAGCCTCAACGTCGTGCCCGGTGGCGCCACGCCGAACGGTGTGACCGTCGCGCTGGGTGCCGACCGCAAGGTCAACCTGTACAACAACGCGGGCTTCCTGAACCTGGTCGTCGACATCACCGGGTACTACCTGCCGACCGAGAGCGGTGGCGCCGACTTCTACGCGGTGACACCCACCCGCTCGTTCGACACCCGCGAGTACGGCGAGTCGATCTGGCCGTCGGAGACGCTCACGCTGCTGTTCATGCACCCCGACGTGGTGCCGGGCAACAGCCTGCTGATGAACCTGACCGGCACGGAGCCGACCGCGCACACCTACATCACCGCGTACCCGGCCGGCTACAGCAGGCCCAACACGTCGGCGCTGAACCTGGTGCCCGGTCAGACCTCGCCGAACATGGCCGCCGTCCGCTTCGGCAGCGCGTACGACTACGACGCCGGCGTGTACCGCCCCGCGCACTCGTACTACAACAACGCGGGCTACACGCACCTGGTCGTCGACGTGTTCGGCATCTTCGCCTAGCACAGCGACGAAGGCCGGTCTCCCCGCGCGGGAGGCCGGCCTTTTCGTTCGCCCACGACGAAACCGGGTCGGGGATGCCCGGAATCCGCCGCCCGTGATCACCCCGCCGGGATAGCGTCGGCGTCCGTGCCGCGGACCGGTCGGTGGACCGACGTCGTCACCCACCTCGCCCCGTCCGGAAATGAGGATCGATGCGTCGTCCCGCAGCGCTGCTCGTCGCCACGGCGGCGACCGCGGCCCTGGTGACCGGCGTGGCCCCGGCCACCGCCGAGCCCGCGTCCGGCCGCGACGGCGACCGGGTCGCCCGCACCGGGGTGTCGTTGACCGGCACCAGCCGCCCGTACCGCACCGGGAGCACGGGCCGAGGGCTCGGTGCCGAGGTGTACGACGGCACGCGGTTCATCCCGTCCGCCCCGCGACGAGTCCTGGACACCCGCAGCGGCCTCGGCCGCGACGGCGTCACCGCGCCGGTCGGTGCCGGTGGCCGGATCGAGGTCGCCGTCGACGGCCTCCCCGAGCACACCCTCGCGGTCGTGCTGAACGTGACCGGCACCTCGCCGACGGCCGCCACGTACGTGACGGTGTGGGAGGGCGGCGCCGACGTGCCCCGGCCCGACGCGTCGTCGCTGAACCTGGTGCCGGGGGAGACCCGCGCCAACTCGGTCACCACGTGGGTGTCGGCGACCGGCACGGTCAACGTCTACAACAACGTGGGCAGCACCCACCTGATCGCCGACGTCGCGGGTTACTACGTCCGCGACGACCCGGGTGCCGCGCACCCCACCCCGGGCCGGTACTTCGCCACCAGCCCGACCCGCGTGTACGACTCCCGCACCACCGGTGGCGCGTTCTGGGCCGGTGAGTCGCGCGGCATCGACTTCACCTCGGCGAGCGTGCCCTCGGGCGCGACCGCGGTGTCGCTGAACATCACCGGCGTCGACGCGACCGCGACCACCTACGTGACCGCCTGGCCGGCCGGCTCGGACCGGCCGACGGCGTCCAGCCTCAACGTCTCGCCGGGTCGCACCACGCCCAACGGCGTGACCGTGGCGCTGGGCGCCGACCGCAAGGTCGACCTGTACAACAACGCGGGGTTCCTGCACCTGGTCGTGGACATCGCCGGGTACTACCTGCCCACCGAGAACGGGGGCGCGGACTTCTACCCGATCCGCCCCACCCGCGCCTACGACACCCGCGGCGACGGCGAGCCGATGTGGCCCACCGAGACGATGACGCTGCTGTACACGGACCCCGACGTCGTGCCGGGCAACACCCTGCTGATGAACCTGACCGGCACGGAACCGACCGCGCACACCTACGTCACGGCGTTCCCGACGGGCTACGACCGGGCCGGCACCTCGTCGCTGAACCTGGCGCCCGGCCAGACCGCGGCCAACACCGCGGCGGTCCGCTTCGGCAGCGCGTACGACCCGGCGGCAGGCGTCCACCGCCCGGCGCACTCGTTCTACAACAACGCCGGCTACACGCACCTGGTCATCGACGTGTTCGGCATCTTCGCCTGATCGGACACCCGCGCGGGGCGGCCCCGACCGACGGCGTGCCTCGCCGAGGACGCCCGTCGGCTAGGCTCCTGGGCGAGGTAGCGTGCCCGAGCGGCCTAAGGGACACGTCTTGAAAACGTGCGAGGGTTGATCCCCTCCGTGGGTTCAAATCCCACCGCTACCGCCACGGCAGGTGTCGGAGACAGGGGACGTCGCAAGACGTCCCCTGTCAGTCTTCACCGCGCTCGCCTGGTCGGGATTTCATGATCTTGCGTCCGGGACGAACACCGAATCGGAAATCCGCGACCGGGATGGTGGCCCCGGACGGTGTAACGCGTTCAGGCGTCCCGGCAACCTCCGAGCGGTTACCCGTTCACGTCCCGCAGGTGCGTGATGATCCGCTCGAAGACCTCGGCCACCACCCGCTGCTCCTCGCGCGACAGCAGGTCGATGATGTGCTCGCGCACGCCCTCGACGTGGGTCGGCGCGGACGCCTCCAGCAGCGCCATGCCCTCGTCGGTCAGCTCGGCCAACACCCCGCGGCCGTCGTCGCGGCACTCCCGCCTGCGCAGCAGCCCTTCCCGCTCCATCCGCGCCACCTGGTGCGACACCCGGCTCTTGGACGACGCCACCTCGTCGGCCAGCTGCGACATCCGCATCCGCCGCCCCGGCCGTTCGGACAGCCGGACGAGCACCTCGTAGTCGGCGAGCGACACCCCGTGCCCGTCCTGCAGTTCGCGGTGCAGCCGGTCGGCGAGCATCGACGCCCCGACCACGTAGTTGCGCCAGGCGCGCATCTCGCCATCGTCCAGCCACCGCGGCTCGTGCTCAGTCACCCCTCAAGGCTATGCCGCACATCTCCGTTAACGGACGATCCATGAACATGTCTGGTGCCGGACAGCTCCGGGAGGCAAACTCCTGCGCCGTACCGCGCCCTCCTACCGGGGCGCCGCAGGGAGGAACCACCCCATGACCTCGTTCAGACGCACCGCGCAGCGCTCCGCCGCGCTCGCGGTCACCGCCGCCGCGGCGCTGGCGGTCACGCTCGTGCAGAACCCCGCGCAAGCCGACAACAAGCCGGCGCGCACGGTCGACGTGCGCCTGATCGGCATCAACGACCTGCACGGCAACATCGAGCCGCCCACCGGCTCCTCGGGCCGCGTCACGCTCTCCGACGGCACGCAGGTCGAAGCGGGCGGTGCCGCCTACAACGCCACCCACATCCGCAACCTCCAGGCCGAGGTGCGCAACTCGGTGATCGTCGGTCAGGGCGACCTGATCGGCGCCTCCCCGATCGTGTCCGCGCTGTTCCACGACGAGCCGACCATCGAGGTGCTCAACAAGGTCGGCATGGACACCACGGCGGCGGGCAACCACGAGTTCGACGAGGGCTACCAGGAGCTGCTGCGCATGCAGCGCGGCGGCTGCCACCCGACCGACGGCTGCCAGTTCCGCGACACCTACGAGGGCGCGGACTTCCCGATCCTCGGCGCGAACGTGACGCTGGCGCAGAACGGCCGCCCCGCGCTGCCGCCGTTCTGGGTGGAGTTCCGCGACGGCGTCCCGATCGGCTTCATCGGCATGCCGCTGAAGGACGTGCCGATCCTGGTCGACCCGAACGGGATCAAGGAGCTGGCGTTCGGCGACGAGGTCGCCGCCGCGAACCGGTACGCCGACCTGCTGAACTGGCTCGGCGTGAAGTCGATCGTGCTGCTGATCCACCAGGGCGACAGCACCTCCGGCGGCGGCCCGAACGACTGCCGCACCGTCCCGAGCGGCCCCGGCCGGACCATCGCCGAGCGGGTCAGCCCGAAGATCGACGCGATCTTCTCCGGCCACAGCCACCAGCACTACAACTGCACGGTGAACGACCCGGCGGGCAACCCGCGCCCGTTCATCGAGGGCCTGGCGTTCGGCCGCGAGCTGTCCGTGGTCGACCTCAAGATCGACAAGCGGACCCGCGAGGTCGTCCGGTCCGCGACGGTCGCCCGCAACCACGTGGTGACCAAGGACGTGCCCGCGGACCCGGAGGTCCAGTCGATCATCGACCTGGCCAAGTCGAAGTCCGGCCCGATCGCCAACCGCCCGGTCGGCACCATCGCGCAGGACATCCTGCGCGCGCAGAACCCGGCGGGCGAGTCGGCGCTGGGCAACCTGATCGCCGACTCCCAGCTGGCCGCCACCACGGACAACGGCGCGGTCCTCGCGCTGATGAACCCGGGCGGCGTGCGCGCCGACCTCACCTACGCCTCCTCGCCCGCGGGCGAGGGCAACGGCGTGGTGACCTACGGCGAGGTGTTCACCGTGCAGCCGTTCGGCAACATCCTGCAGACGGTCACGTTGAGCGGCGCGCAGCTCAAGGCGGCGCTGGAGCAGCAGTGGCAGGTCGTCAACGGCGCGACGCGGCAGATCATCCTCCAGCCGTCCGAGGGCCTGACCTACTCGTGGTCGGCGTCGGCCCCGATCGGCTCGAAGGTGTCGGGCATCGTCCTCAACGGAACGCCGTTGGACCCGGCCGCGAACTACCGGGTCACGATCAACAGCTTCCTGCAGGGCGGCGGTGACGGCTTCAGCGCGTTCACCGGCGGCACCGCGATCACCGGTGGCGGGATCGACCTGGACGGCTTCACCGCCTACCTGACCGCCAACCCGAACACCGCCCCGCCGGCGCTCGGCCGCATCACCACCACCCCGTGAGAACACGCGCCGTGGGCGGGCGCCACGGCGTCCGCCCACGGCGCGCTCACGGTGCGCGACGGCCGGCCCACCGAGCTGGATGAATCTCATTTCACCAGTTCAGGGGCTTCTCCAGCGGTTGTGCATCGCGCCGATCAAGCGCATGCTCGATGCAGGACCTGCCACCGGCGGAACCCGAGCTGACCCGCCGATGGCACGCCCGGAAGGGGTAGGTGGTGCGGTGCAGGTAAGTCCTCGCGGTGACGAACCGCGTTCGAGCCGCGACCCCGCGGGCGGAGCGGTCCCTAGACCGGCCCGATCGCGAACGTGAGCGGTTCCGACGAGGGGTTTCGAGCGCACGGCGCCACCGGCGCCATCGCCGCGCTTGACGATGTTGACCCGGGATGTCTCAGAGTGCCGTCTCCACCGTCGGCACCGACCGGAGTCCACGCCGACCTCGTCACGCAGGTTTCGTCACTTCCACATGGGAAATCCCAGGTGCGGTGCCCCGACGTCGGGTCCCGCACCTGGGACTCGTGCTGTCCGGGTTCGGTGCGCAACTGGGAGGCCTCGCGGTGCAGTTCAACGAGAACGCCGAGCTCGACACGTCGCAGGTCACCGATCAACGCGGGGTCGGCGGCCGGGTCGCCCTCGGCGGCGGTGGGCTCGGGATCGTCGGTCTGATCATCTACTTCGTGCTGTCGCAGCTCGGCGGTGGCGTGCAGCTGCCGTCCGGCTCCGGGTTCGGCGACGTCACCGACGGCCAGCAGGTCGGGTCCGAGGCCATCAAGGAGAAGTGCCGGACCGGCGCGGACGCCAACCGCGAGTCCGACTGCCGCGCGGTGGCGTTCATCAACTCGATCCAGGCCTACTGGACCGACCAGTTCGCCCGGTCGGGCCGGACCTACCAGCCCGCGCAGACCAACTTCTTCTCCGGCGGCGTGTCCACCCGGTGCGGCAACGCGTCGTCCGCGGTGGGGCCGTTCTACTGCCCCGCGGACGGGCAGGTGTACATCGACCTGGGGTTCTTCCAGGAGATGCAGCAGAAGTTCGGCGCCACGGGCGGGCCGTTCGTCGAGGCCTACATCCTGGCCCACGAGTACGGCCACCACGTCCAGAACCAGCTCGGCACGTCCGACCGGGTGGACCGGGAGTCCGGGCCGACGTCAGGCTCGGTGCGGCTGGAGCTGCAGGCCGACTGCTACGCGGGCGCCTGGGCCAACCACGCGCAGAACGTGCCCACGGCGTCCGGCCAACCGCTGATCACCGGCGTGACGCAGGACGACGTGAACGCCGCGCTGGACGCCGCGGCCCGCATCGGCGACGACTTCATCCAGGGCGAACTGGGCGGCGGCCACGTCGACACGACCAAGTTCACCCACGGCTCGTCCGCGCAGCGCCAGAAGTGGTACACGACCGGCTTCGACACCGGCGACCCCACCCGCTGCAACACCTTCGACACCGACAACCTGGGCTGACCCGCCGCGCTCGAACCGCGATGATCCTCACTTCCGAGGGCCACGTTCCCCCGTTCGCCCTAAACTGCCCACCAATGTCTCTGGACCTGACCACCACTACCGCGAGGTCGCGACTTCCAGGCGACCTCGCCGCCGTCTGCGGAGCAACGGCCGTTAGACACCTCTCATGACGACGCTGGAAGCGGTCATCGTCGTCCTGGCCGGTGTGTTCGCCGGTGGGATCAACACGGTGGTGGGTTCGGGCACCCTGGTGACGTTCCCGGTGCTGCTGGCCGTCGGCTACCCGCCGGTGGTGGCCAACGTGTCCAACAGCCTCGGTCTGGTGCCCGGCTCGCTCAGCGGCGCGTGGGGCTACCGCCGGGAGCTGAGCGGCCAGGCGGGCCGGGTGAAGCGGCTGCTGCCCGCCTCGGTGCTGGGCGCGGTGGTCGGCGCGATCCTGCTCGTGGTGCTGCCGGAGGACGCGTTCTCCAGGATCGTGCCGGTGCTGATCGCCATCGCGCTGGTGCTGGTGGTCGCCCAGCCGTGGCTCAACCGCAAGCTCGCCGAACGGGAGCGGCACGAGCACGGCGGCCTCGCGCTGTGGATCGGCGTGTTCCTCGCGGGCGTCTACGGCGGCTACTTCGGCGCGGCCCAGGGCGTGCTGGTGATGGGCCTGATGGGTGTGCTGATGAGCGAGCACATCCAGCGGATGAACGCCCTGAAGAACGTGCTGACCGCGTTCGTGAACCTGGTCGCGGGCGTGCTGTTCATCTTCATCGCCGACGTGGCGTGGCTCGCGGTGCTGCTGCTGGCGGTCGGCTCGGTGGTCGGCGGCCAGCTCGGCGCGAAGGTCGGCCGGCGACTCCCACCCGCCGCGTTGCGCGCGGTGATCGTGGTGGTGGGAGTCGTGGCCATCACTCAGTTGCTGACCCGCTGAACGCTCAGCCGGTGAAGGACCGGGCCGCCGCCAGGAACGCGTCGTTCTCGTCGGGCTCGCCGATCGTGACGCGCGCGCCGTCGCCGACGAACGCCCGCACGACCACCTTGTGCGCCAGGCAGTGCTCGTTGAACGCCGCGGTCCGCTCGCCCAGCGGCAGCCACACGAAGTTCGCCTGCGACTCGGGCACCTCGAACCCGGCGGTCAGCAGCTCGCCGCGCACCCGTGCCCGCTCGGCCACGATCGCGCGGCACCGCGCCATCAGCTCGGCCTCGGCGTCCAACGACGCCAGCGCCGCGACCTGGGCCAGCGCGTTCACGCTGAACGGCACGTAGACCTTGCGCAGCGTCTCGGCCACCGCGGGCGAGGCCACCGCGTACCCGACCCGCAGCCCGGCCAGCCCGTAGGCCTTGGAGAACGTGCGCAGCACGGCCACGTTGTCCCGGCCCGCCGCCCACTGCGCCTTCGCCAGCTCGACGCCGTCGGGCACGTCGGGGTCGTCCACGAACTCCTTGTACGCCTCGTCGATCACCACGAGCACGTCCGACGGCACCCGCTCGATGAACCGCTCGACCTCCGCCCTGCGCAGCGCCGTCCCGGTCGGGTTGTTCGGGTTGCACACGAACACCAGGCGGGTCTTCGGCGTGATCGCGTCGGCCATCGCGTCGAGGTCGAGCCCGTGGCCCGGCGTCAGCGGCACCTTGGCCTGCCGCGCGCCGACGACCGCGGTGATGATCGGGTAGGCCTCGAACGAGCGCCAGGCGAACACCACCTCGTCCGCGTCGGCGCAGGTGGCCTGCACCAGCTGCTGGCACAACGTCACCGAGCCGCAGCCGACGGCCAGCTGCTCCACGGGCACGCCGAGCTTGTCGCCCAACCGGGCCACGAGGTCGGTGGCGGCGGTGTCGGGGTAGCGGTTCACGGCGGTGGCCGCGTCCGCGATGGCCCGCACCACGCTGGGCAGCGGTCCGGCCGACACCTCGTTGCTGGCCAGCTTGATCGCGCCGGGGATGGTCTTGCCGGGCACGTATCCGGGCAGGGCAACGAGGTCGGCGCGGGTTCGCACGGTCATCCAAGGACTCCCTTCGGGGTTCTGAGCTGGACGTTATCCGGTGAAAGAGCCGTATGGGTCATACCTGCCGTACCGATGCTCACGTTGACTGGCGTTCACCCCCACGTGGAAGGGTTGGCCCATGATTCCTACCCGCACCGAGACGCTCTCCCTCACCGACGGCCGTGAGCTGCGGCTGACCGTCGCCGAGCCGGAGAACGCCGTCCGCGGCGGCCTGGTCGTCCTCCACGAGGCGCGTGGCGTCACCGACACGGTCCGCGTCCTGGTGAGCTCACTGGCGGCCGAGGGGTGGTTGGCGGTCGCGCCGCACCTCTACGACGAGGTGTCCGGCGACGAGGCGCCCGCGATGGTGAGCACGCTGTCCGGTGACGCCGTGCTGGCCGACACCGACGTCGCGTTCGTCTGGTTGGGACAGCAGGGCGTGAGCCAGGACCGGATGGGTGTCATGGGTTTCGACCTGGGCGGATCGGTCGCGATGGTGGTTGCGGGAAGCCGAACCATCGGTGCCGCGGTGACCGTCGGAGGTGGTGGGATCCTGGATCCGCTGGCCGAGGGGCTCCCGTCGCTGGTGGAGGTCGCGGAAGAGCTGACGTGCCCGTGGCTCGGCCTGTACGGTGACGACGACGCCGAGATCCCGTTCAGCGACGTGGAGAAGTTGCGCGACGCCGCGGCGGCGGCACCCGTCGCGACCGACGTGGTCCGGTTCTCGCACACCAGCCACCGGTTCGACACCACGCCGGAGGTCAGCGCGGAGGCCTGGCAGCGGGCGTTGAACTGGTTCGACTCGCACCTGCGTTAAGCCTCTGGTCGGCGGCTTGGAACCGAACGTGCTTCCCGGTACATCTAAGGGAGGCGTCCGGAACGCCTGGTTCCTCCTCGTCGTCGGCTAACGCGCGGTGGGCCCGCGGCGAATCGCAGTGCAGGGGGTAGTGATGAGCGACGGGAACACGGTTCCACTCGCGGGAGCACCCACGGTGCAGATCCCGCCTGGTTTCACGCCGTCCGCGGCTCCGCCACCGGCGGTCGCGACGCCGGCGCCTGCCGACGTGCCCGCGGCCCCGGCGGCCCCGGTCGCCGCCGCGCCGCCGGAGCCTGCCGCGCCGCCGGAGCCTGCCGCGCCGCCGGAGCCTGCCGCCGACACGGGTGCCACGGTCACCGTGCCGGCCGCGGCCGAGCCCGTCGCGGTGAAGCCGGTGACGGAGAGCTTCGCGACGGCGGCGCAGGCCGACCTCGACAAGGCCACCACCGCGTTGGGCGCGGTGGACAAGGGCTCGGTCCAGCTCGACCTGGACAAGCAGGGCGTCGACGACCTGCTCAAGCTGGTCTCGAAGGCCCGCAACCTGGTCGACACGGTGCACAGCCGCGCGGTGAACAACCTCGACGTCGAGCTCAAGTTCGGCAACAACTGGGTGAGCGACGCGATCAGCCGACGGCTGCGCGAGGTGGCGGTGGGCAACGAGGAGTCGGCGGTCAACGTGATCGGTGACTTCATGCAGGTGCTCTTCGAGGTCGAGGAGACCATCCGCGAAGCGGCGCGGAACCTGGAACGGGCCGATGACGAAGCGGCGGACGCCTTCGGTTCCGCCGGGGAGGCCAAGGGCTGATGGGCGACAACAAGCACGGCGGCAACCACGGTGGCCACGGCCAGGGTCACGGTGGCCAGGGCCACGGCGGTCACGGCGGCGGTAACCACGGTGGCCACGGCAACGGTCATGGCCACGACAAGCCCTCCGACCTCGGCCAGAAGGTCGACTGGATGACTTACAGCCACCAGCAGCTGTGGGACATGATCAACACCGGTGTCGACCTCAAGGCCGCGGGCAGCGCCCAGGCCGACTGGGCGGCCGTGGGCAACGCGCTCGGCGAGGTGCAGTCACTGCTCGCCAAGGCGATCGGCCAGTCCAGCCAGGCGTGGACGGGCGAGTCCGCCGAACGCGCCCGCGAGGCGCTGGAGTCGGTGGAGAAGTGGGCGCTCAACACCAGCGACCACGCCGACAACGTGGCCAAGTGCATCGCCACCGAGATCGACCACGTGCAGACGGCGCGCGAGATGATGCCGCCGCCCGCCCCGGCGCCCCCGGTCGTCACGCCGGTCGCCGGCACCGCGGTGACCCCGGTCGCCACGCCCACCCCGGTCGCCTCGCCGCGCTCGCCGCTGGTCGGGCACCGGACGGTGGACGACGTCGGCGGCTTCCGCACCCCGGTCCCGGTGTCCGACGAAGGTCTGGTCGCGAGCCCGAACCTGCCCAGGTCGGTCGGCGCGTTCACCGGCATCGACAGCATCGCCGCGCCCGCGGTCGACTCGGTCCTCACCGCCGACGCGACGCACCGCCAGGCCGCCGAGGTCATGGCGATGTTCCAGCTGAACTCCTACGAGGTCGACCGCACCGTGCCGTCCTTCGCCCCGCCGACCAACCCGGTCGCGCCGCCCCCTCCGCCGCCCGTGGTGATCACGCCCAACCCGCCTGTCGGCGACGGCGGTGGTGGCAGCGGTGGCGCCGGCCACCCGGTCGCGGCACCCACTACCAACCCCGGTGGTGCCGCCAACCAGCGGCCCGGCGGCACGTCCGCTCAGTTCGGTCGCGGTGGCGCCGGCGGTGGTCGTGGTGGCTTCCGCGGTCGCGGCGCCATGCCGACGCCCGTCGGCGCGAGCGGTGGCGGTGGTGGCGGCGGCCCGATGGCCGGTCCCGGTGGCGTGACGGGTGCGCTCGGCGGCGGCGACCGCGGCGGCTCCGGTGCCAACCCGGGCAGCGTGACCAGCCAGTTCCAGGCGCCCAAGTCGGTGACGCCGCAGTCCGGCATGATCGGCGCCGCGCCGATGGCCGCGCCGCCGCCCGTCGCCGGCGCCGGTGGTGAGAAGGACCGCAACCGCCCCGGGTACCTGGAGGACGACGACAACGTCTTCGGCGTCGACCGCAAGGCCGCACCACCGGTGATCGGCCTGTGACCGAGCGCATCTTCCGGCTCAGTGAAGTGGAGTTCTTCCTGCTCTGGCAGGCGGTCCACCGCGACGCCCACCCGGTCCCGCTCGGCACCAGGCACTTCGGGCACACCCAGCGGGAACGCTCCGCGCTGATCGAGACCGCGTCCCGCGACCTCGCGGGACGCGGTCTGGGCACCGTGCAGCGGCCCGACGAGGAGTTGTACGGGTTGCTGCGCGGCCTGGCCGAGTTCGAGATCGGCCTGGAGGTGTTCTTCACCGTGCGCGGCGCCCCGGCACGCGGGCTGGCCACCGCCGCGTGGCACGGCGCGTTCGCGGGCAGGCTCGGCAACCAGGTGCAGGTCGCCGGGTTCCGGCCGACCGCGCTGGCCGCCACCACGGTCAACACCCTGCCGCCTGCGCCGCCCGGCACCGGCCGGTCGGTGAACGTGCGCTGGGACGACTACCTGGCCGCCGGCAAGGCGGGGGAGGACGACGGCAGCGAGGGGTTCCTCGACTCGCTGCGCGCCGTCGGCCTGCGCGAGCCCGAGGCCAACACGCTGATGCGCGCCGTGACCACGCGCAGCGGCGGCGGCCAGGTCGGCGTGATCGCCCGCAACCGGGCCGGCTACCTGCACCCGACCGGCGCGGTCGTGTCCTGGCTGGACACCGCCGACGGCCGCTACCTCGTGCGGCGGGACGACGGGTGGCTCGTCGTCGCGCCCACGGACGCCCAGCGGCTGATCTCCGCGGTCGAGGGACTGGTGGCGAGCGCCGGCCGGAACTGACCCGGTGTGTGGGTGGTGACTGTGGTTCCGGGCCGTCGGATCGGCTAGGAACTTCAGGTATGACCGAGATGCGTGCCGGCACCGCCGCCGGCGAGGTGGAAGTCCTGTGGCGCCCGGACCCCGACCGGGTCCAGGACACCAGGATGACCGCGTTCCGCTCCTGGCTCGCCTCGTCGAAGGGCCTGGATTTCCCCGACTACCCGTCGCTGTGGGAGTGGTCCACCTCCGACCTGGAGGGGTTCTGGGGCGCGATCGCGGAGTTCTTCCAGGTGGTGTTCCACAGCGCGCCCACGGGCGTGCTGGAGGCCCCGGTGATGCCCGGCGCGGTCTGGTTCCCCGGTGCCACGCTGAACTACGCCGAGCACGCGTTGAGGGGCCCGGACGGCGACCTGGCCGTCGTGTTCCACCGGGAGGACGGGCTGTCGTCCCAGCTCACGTACGGGGAGCTGCGCCGTCGGGTGGCCGCCGTGCGCGCCGGGTTCGCGGAGCTCGGCGTGCGGCGCGGTGACCGGGTGGTCGCGCTGGTGCCGAACTCGCCGGAGGCGCTGATCGCGTTCCTGGCGGCGGCGTCGCTCGGCGCGACCTGGTCGTCGTGCTCGCCGGACTTCGGGGCGCGGGCGATCGCCGACCGGTTCACCCAGATCTCGCCGACCGTGCTGGTGACCGTCGACGGGTACCGGTACAACGGGCGGGCGTTCGACGTGCGGGCGACGGTGGAGGCTCTGCGGTCGGAGATCCCGTCCCTGCGCGCCACCGTGATGATCGACTACGTCGGCGGCACCCCGCTGCCCGGCGCCGTGACGTGGGACTCACTGCTGGCCTCGCACGCCGACGCCCCGCTGGCCTTCGAGCCGGTGCCGTTCGACCACCCGCTGTGGGTGCTCTACTCGTCCGGCACCACGGGCCTGCCGAAGGGCATCGTCCAGGGGCACGGCGGGATCGTGCTCGAACACCTGAAGATGCTGGCGCTGCACAGCGACCTCGGGCCGGGCGACCGGTTCTTCTGGTTCACCACCACCGGCTGGATGATGTGGAACTTCCTCGTCTCCGGCCTGCTGGTCGGGTCCACGGTCGTGCTGTTCGACGGCAGTCCCGCGCACCCCGACCTCGACGTGCTGTGGCACCTGGCCGAGCAGCACCGCGTGACGTACTTCGGCACGTCGGCGCCGTACATCCAGTCGTGCCTGAAGGAGGGCGTCCACCCGGCCGACCGCTACGACCTGACGGGGCTGCGCGTCGTCGGCTCCACCGGCGCGCCCCTGACCCCCGAGGGTTTCCGCTGGATCGCGTCGGCCGTCGGTCCGGACATCCAGATCGCGTCGGTCTCCGGCGGGACCGACCTGTGCACCGCGTTCGTCGCCGCGGCCCCCGACCTGCCGGTCTGGCTGGGAGAGCTGTCGTGCCGGGCCCTGGGAGCCGCCGTGGAGTCGTTCTCGGAGGCAGGCGTCCCCGTGGTCGAGGAGGTCGGCGAGCTGGTCATCACCAAGCCGATGCCCTCGATGCCGGTGTTCTTCTGGGGCGACGAGGACGGCTCGAAGCTGCGCGAGGCCTACTTCTCCACCCTCGAGGGCGTCTGGCGGCACGGCGACTGGATCAAGATCACCGGACGCGGCTCGGCGGTCATCTACGGCCGCAGCGACTCCACCCTGAACCGCGGTGGCGTGCGCATGGGCACCAGCGAGTTCTACCGCGTGGTCGAAGGTCTGCCCGGCGTGGCGGACTCGCTGGTCATCGACACGTCCGGCGCGGGCCGGACCGACGGCGAACTGCTGTGCTTCCTGGTCCTGGAGCCGGAGGTCGCCCTGGCCGACCTGGAGCCCCGCCTGAAGGCGGAACTGCGCACCAACCTGTCACCGCGCCACGTGCCGAACCGGTTCGTGGCCGTGGAGGAGATCCCGAGGACCCTCAACGGCAAGAAGTGCGAGGTCCCGGTGAAGAAGATCCTGGCCGGCACCCCGCCCGAGCGGGCGGTCAGCCTCGACGCCCTGCGCAACCCGGCGTCACTGACGCCATTCCTCGACCTGGCACGAGACCTACCTCACGCCACCACCCCCTGAACGCCCGGTGAACGCCCCCCTCCACCCACCTGTACCGGCTCTGACCAGCGAGGATGCCGTAAGGAGGGGGGCGTTTTGCCTGAGCACCGGGGGCATGTGTAATCTATGCGTCGTAGCCGAGGGCTCCGGGAGGCTTCGCCTAGTCTGGTCTATGGCGCCGCACTGCTAATGCGGTTTGGGTTTATCGCCCATCCCGGGTTCAAATCCCGGAGCCTCCGCAACACCCGGCTTCGGCCGGGTGACAACTGAAGAACGATGCGCTCGTAGCTCAACGGATAGAGCATCTGACTACGGATCAGAAGGTTGCAGGTTCGAATCCTGCCGAGCGCGCACTGGTCAGAGCCCCTGTGGAGAACTTTCCACAGGGGCTCTGACCGCATTGTGACCGCAGTTCACTTCTCGGCCGCCTCATCGAGGGCGCCTCGCCGGTCCAGTGGGCACGACGCCCACGCTGGAACGCCATCGCATCGCTGGACCGTCGTTGTGGGCGATCACTACAGAGGGTCACCTGGTGACCACGCATGCCCGTGACAGGCTGTCACCGTGTCTCGTTTGGCTTGCTTCTGAATGACCCTAATGGGCGAGGCATGCTTGTTGTGCAGCGGAAACGTAGAAACCGCTCGTCGTCTCCGCATATTTGCGGAACTTATGCGTGGTAATGTTCGCGCCCTGGTGATGCGCAGGCTTCGGCCGCCATACGATTCTTGCAGGGGAAACCATGGCTAATGTTGCCCTGAGTCATGTGGTCGTAGCGGTCGACGGGCCTGCGGCCGCTGGTAAAACCACGACTTGTCTCGCGCTCGCGGACACCTTCGGGCTGAAATATCTTGAGAGCGGTAGGACCTATCGCCTCCTTGCTTTTGAGGCGTTGCGGCGGAGTATTTCCGTCGACGACGAGTCGGCTGTGGTCTCTCTGTGCGAAGAGCTCATCAAGTCGAACCGGACCACGGGCCTGCTCGAGGTCGACCGGCACGACGTCGGCGACCTCCGCTCGGGAGCCGTCAACATCGCGGTCTCCGCCGTGGCCAAGTTCCCCGAGCTGCGCAGGCGGGTGACCGAACTGGTCCGCGTCTGGGCTGGCGCCCAGGGCGGGTGCGTCGTCGAGGGGCGCGACATCGGCACGGTGGTCTTCCCCGCGGCGCCCATCAAGTTCTACTTGACGGCCACACCTGAGGCCAGAGCGGCTCGCCGCGTCGTCCAAGAGCGTGCGGGGTCGTACGAGGACGTCCTGAGGGACGTGGTGCGTCGCGACGAGGCCGATATGTCCAGGGCTGCATCCCCGCTGGTACCAGCTGACGACGCCGTCGTGATTGACACCACCGACCTCGCGGTGCACCAAGTGGTCGACCTCATGACCTCGCTGTGTCGACGCTGCGGAGTGGCGATTCCATGATCGTCAGGCTTGGAAACGTGTGACCAGGAGAGTCACGTGACATTCACCCGGTGAGTTGGTCGAAGTGTGCCGAAAGGGTTCAGTCTGGCTCTGAAGCACGCTAGGTTGACCATGCTGGCAGAACGGCAAGTGTTCGAATCGGTGGTGACGTGTGAGGCGAGAGGTCTGATGGGGCATTCAGCAGTAATGAAAAACGCCGAGGTCGCAACGGCCGCGCAGGGCGGTTGCCTGTTCTGTCAGATCTATGACGAATCAATTAACCACCTGCTGGCGGAAAGTGACCTGTTCTACGTCAGGTGGGACAACTACCCGGCGGCGGAGGGGCACGTGGAGGTGGTGCCCAAGCGGCACGTGGAGTCCTACTTCGACCTCACGGACGAGGAAGCCGCCGAGGCTTACCGCATGGTGAAGCTGGCGCAGCGGATGCTCGACTCCAAGTACCACCCCGCCGGTTACACCATCGGGGTCAACGAGGGGCGTGCGGCCGGCCGTACGGTGGACCACCTGCACATCCACCTCATCCCCAGGTACACGGGTGACGTGACCGACCCCCGGGGCGGTGTCCGCCATGTGCTCCCCGGCACCGACCCGGATCAGTGGGGGTCCTGACCCTTCGTCGCCTCCGCGATGAACCAGGTACCGCGACCGCTCGGGTGGACCTCCGCCCTGATGAACCCCGCTTCGTGCAGTTCACGCACCACCGAGTCCGGCTTCCTGAGCGAGAACCACCGCGGGAACGAGAGTCGCCCTCCGGTCATCCAGGCTTCCTCGTCGCCATCCTTGAGGCTGATGGCCGCCAGTCCATCCGGGAGCAACACCCGGTGCACCTCGCGGAACGCCTCGATGTGGTGGCGGCGGGGGATGTGCAAGACACTCGCGCACGCCCAGACCCCCGCGAACACGTCGTCGCGGAACGGCAAGGACGTCAAGTCGAACTGCACCACGCCCGCCGGTGCGCACCGCAGGCGCGTCATCGTCAACAGCCGCTCGCTCAAGTCCCCCGAGATCACCATCGCGCCGCGGTGGACGAGGTACTCGGTGTCACGGCCGGCACCGCACCCCAAGTCCAGCACGGGGCCCGCCGGCAGTGCGTCGAGGAAGCGGTCCAGTTCCTGGTCGAGTCCCGGGAACTGTGCCAACCGACCAGTGGTCATCGCGTACTCGTCAGCGTTCCGGTTGTACGTGGCACGTGTGTGGGCGACCACCTCCCTGATACCGGGCTCTGTCATGTGCACTCGAAGTCTTCTCGTCCGATCGCCATGCCGAGGTTGCTCATCTCCTCGAGCAGGTCGCGACGGAGCAGCACGTCGTAACCGTGACTGGCGTCCACACTGATGCAGCCGACGAACCTGTTGCGGCCGTTCCTGATCGGCGTCGCGAACACCGCGCCGCGGTGCTTGACGACTTCGAACGTCTTCCATGTCAAGTTCATCACCGACGCCGGACCGTGCTGCGAGACGAAACTGTCGAACGTCGCCTCGTCGGTCAGCCGCGCGGCCAACGGCTCCACGTCGAAGTCGACCTCGCGGTCGTACAACCAGCACAGACCCACCACGCCGACTCCCTTGCGGGGGGAGAAGCTCCGCGTCGTCGGGTAGGAGGCCATGCGGTAGGTGGCGACCCGTTTCAGCACGCCCTGCACGGGATGGCGGAGAGTCCTGCGCTTGCGCCAGATGTGCAGTGCCAGGTCACCAGTGGCCAACGGCGGCTGCACTTGCCCTCCAATGTCGAGCAGCCTCCCGAAGGTCGACAGGACGCGCCTGCGCATCGTCACGTTGCGGTCGGCCAATGACCGCGTCTGCCAACCCTCGAACGGCGTGAGCGCGCCGAAGGCGCCTGCCACGCCCAAGAGGACCAACATCAGGTACGACCGGTCGTGCAGGATCGCGTCCCAGATCTCCTTGGACGGCACGTTGTACGTCTTCCCGGCGAGCAACAACGTCGTGACCAGCAGCAAGGACTTGTCGATCGCCTTGGCCGTCGTGCGCCTCATGCCCTGCGGTCACCCGGTTCGTCCGACACGTGACGCCACGCCCTGCCGGGTAGTGGTGTCATCGTGCCGTCCCTGCGGACGAGCACGACTCCCGCGTCCTGCTGCACAACGCCGATCCGGTGAAAGTCGAGCCGCTCGGCGAGCCCTTCGACCTCCGCTCGCGCAACGGTGAAGACGAGCTCGAAGTCGACCGAGTCACCCATCACGACGCCCAGGGGGTCGAGGTCGAGGTGCTCGGCCACGGCCGCCACCGCTTCGGGGATCGGCAGGTCTCGTTCTTGCACGGTGATGCCCACCCCGCTCGCCGATGCGATCGACTCCAGCGTGGCCTTCAGCCCGTCCGACGTGTCCTGACAGCTCGTCACCACACCGCTGGCACGCAGCGCCCGCCCCTCGCGGACCCGTGCGTGCGGACGTTTCCAGTTGGCCAGCATCGTGGCGAGGTGCTGCTCGTCTATGACGTCGTCCGGCTTGTCGGCGCGGAGGTAGGCCATCGCCGCCCCCGCGAGGCCTGTGGGCGAGGTGAGGCATACGACGTCGCCGGGTTTCGCCCCTGACCGCAATAGGGATCCGCCACCAGGGCAGACGCCCAGTGCGGCGGCTGAGAGGATGAGTCGCTCGGCACCGCCGATGTCGCCGCCGACGTTGAGGCAGTCGAAGCGGGAGCAGGCGTCGCGGATTCCTCGCATGACGCGCTCGAAGAGGTCGTCCGTCATGTCCGGCGGGTAGCGCACAACAGACAGGACGCCGATCGGGGTGGCGCCCATGGCGGCGATGTCGCTGACGTTCGCGGCCACCAAGTAGTGCCCGAGGTCGTACTCGTCGAGGTATCCCATTTCGTACAAGCGGAACTTGGGTCCCCGAACGTAGTCCGAGCCGACCACCAAGTCGTGGTCGCCGCTGAGCCTGAACACAGCGCAGTCGTCCTGCGCGTCGGCGCCAGCGATCAGGTCGACTGCACCCCCTTCCGGCCACCTGACGGGAGCAAATTCACCGACCTGATCGCCGAAGATTCGGACGATCGTGTTGGCCAACCGCGTCGGTTCGTCCGAGAACACCGGTTTGGTGGACATGTGTCACGCTCCCGGATCCGGACGGACGTAGCTGAGCCGGTCGGACCAGTGTTCGACCATCCGCATCGTCGAACGCAGGTCGTCTTTACGCATAACGACCGCGTAGTCCCATTCGGGATCTTCGATCGAGAGGACGGCGCCAGCCACCGAGCGCAGGTACTGGCGCTTTTGCTGTGCGGTCGGTAGGTAGACGCGGCAGCGTCCGTTGAACAAGCGCAAGAAGTAGCTCGACCCCGGCCAGGGGTCTTGCGCCAGTTCGCTGATGGAGTTCAGGTCTTGGTAGGCCAAGCCGTCTCGGAGCAGGAGGTCGTCTACCGCATTGCCGTCCACTGGCAGCAAGTGCAGGTGTGCGTGGGTGATGCATGCGTGGTCCTCTTGGCCCGGCCCGGATCCGTGCTCCATGACCAGCGGCTGTCGGAAAGTTTCCGCATAGATTTCGACTATGTTATCCACCAAGTCCTCTGTCTCGCCTGGGTGTGCGGTCAGCACTTGGGCGAAGGAAAGGTAGTGCTTCTTTGGGAGCAGCAGCAGGTGGCCGGCGGTGAGGGGCGACATGTCCGCCAAGAGTTCGAAGTTCTCGGTTGCATACACACGTCGCGATGGTGGATCACCATCGTAGAAACGGTTGAACGCGGTGTCGATGGCGCCGGAGATCTCTTCACAAAAATCCGCGCCCGTGCACTGTGTCGCGCTGGCCATGGCTTCCCCCTGGTCGTCTCCCGCTGGGTGTGGATCGGCTTGGTCTGAATCTTCGCGCATGCTAGGGGTGAGCCGCGTGGTTCGGGCCGAGTTTAGCTCGAAGGTACCAATGTGTATGTCCGCAATTGTGCGGGTCGCAATGTCGATCAGCGGTGTTCGGAACGTCTCGGATTCCTCGGCGAGGTGGATTTCTGCTCGAGCGAAGGCTGAGTCGCAGTTCATCGCACCCGTTAAGCTGCGATCCTGTGGACCCTAACGGCAAGCTCGTGCGCGGCTTGGTGCCCGATCTCATCCGAGTCGGGGGCGGCGACCCTGTGGTCCGCCGCGCCACTCCCGGCGAGTACCGGGAGAGACTGCTCGCGAAGCTGGTCGAGGAAGCGGTTGAAGCCGCGGGGGCCGTCGGTGACGACCTGGTCGAGGAGTTGGCCGACATGCTGGAGGTGGTGCACGCCATCACCGCGCACCACGGCGTCCCGTTCGATCGGATCGAGGGGACGCGCGTCCGCAAGGCTGTCGAACGCGGTGGCTTCGCGGGCGGCGTTGTCTGGCTAGGGAATCGCTAGCCGGCGGACACCATCGCCAGTTGGCGCCGAAGCCCGATCTTCGGCAACACCCGCTGGCGTCTCGATCGCTTGAGGTCATTGAACATGCGCTTGGGCGGTTGGCAGGTCACTGAAGACGTCGACGACTTCCCACCCGGACCGGGGACTGTCTTGCGCTCGCACCTCGCCCTGCGCGCCATGCTGTTGGCGTTGGTCGAGAGGTTGCGGACGGGTTGGGTGGAGGAAGCGACCCTGTTCGGCTGGCTGAAACGCGGGCCGAGGTTCGTGGTTTCTTCTACCGCCAGCCGACCCGTCGGGTGAGTGTGAGCCTCCCCGACGCCGAACGCACCGGCAGCCTCTTTGCCCACCTGGCGAGAATGCTGCCTCGATGTCATCTGCGTCACGGCGATGCACGACACCGCGTCTGCTGAGGCGTGGCAGCGGAGCACGGGTGCGGTGGCAGCGCCGGGGTGCGGGTCCGCCATCATCCGCCCGTAGTCACACGGGCGCCGTCACGGTCGACGTGAGCCGGGCCGCGCTCTCCGGCGGTGCGATGGCCCCAACCGGCAACGCCTCCTACCGGCGCATCGGGTACGTCCGGATCGCGAACTTCGCCGGCTGGAAGTTCCAGTAGCGGTGCCAGCGGGCTGCTGATGCCAACCGCCGACTCGAAAATTCCGGCCGGCGTGACAACCCGGTCGGGCGGGAAGACGTTCATCCTGGTTGTGTTCTTCAGACGGAGTACCGGCGGGCTGCCCGACGCCCGCTTCGAGCAGTTCGTGCGCGCACAGTCGCCCGGCCTGCTGCGCCTGGCGTTCCTGCTGGTCAACGATCGCGGGCACGCCGAGGACCTGCTGCAGACGGCACTGCTGAGAACGGCGCTGCGCTGGCACCGGGTGCTGGAGCACCCCGAGGCGTACGCACGGCAGGTGCTGGTCAACCTCGCGCGGGATCGGTGGCGGTGGGTGAAGCGGCGCGTCGCCGAACAGCCGTTGAACGACCTGGTGGCGCCGCCCGACCCGGGTGATCACGCCCGGGGCGTGGTGGACCGGCAAGCCGTGCGGCAGGCCGTGGCGGCGTTGCCGCAGCGGCAGCGCGAGGTCGTCGTGCTGCGGTTCTTCGCCGACCTCTCCGTCGCGGAGACCGCGCGGACGATGGGCATCACCGAAGGAACGGTGAAGTCCCAGACCCACCGGGCGCTCTCACTGCTGCGGCAGTCGCTCGACGACGCCGAGACCTTCCAGGAGGCCAACGATGTCCACTGACGACCGGCTCGACGACACCTTCGTGCACGAGTTGCGCACCGCACTGCGGTCGGGCGAGGAGGAGGTGCCGGCCACCCTGCTGCCGTCGCTGGCCAAGCGCTACGGCCGCCGCATCGCCCTCCGGCGGGCAGGGCTCACCGCGGTGCCGGTCGTGCTCGCGCTGACGGTCGGGGTCGTGGGCCTGCGGCCGGGATCGGCCCCGCCGGACGCCGGTCAAGCGTCGTCGTCCTCAGCCCCGGTGCCGAACGTCGACATCACGCTGGTGGCGCGCGAGGTCACGACCGCGCTCGACGGCGTGGACGGCTGGGTCGTGCACAGGACCACGACCGAGGAGTCCGGCAAGTACGGCAAGCCGGGCAGGCCCGCCGTCTACGACAACCACAGCCTCGGCGACGGCACCGCGTTCCGGTCGTCGGTCCTGGTGGGCGGCAAGCCCGTCATGGACACGAGCATCGAGCCCGACGGCGCCACCACCTCGGTCGACCACGTGAACCGGACGTGGCGGCGCACGCCGGGGTACCACTCGCCGGGCGAGGCCGTGGCGGACACCGACGTGTTGACCCCCACGCAGATCAAGCGCGCGCTCGCCGACGGACGCCTGCGCGTGGTCGCCCAGGGTGAGTCCGTCAACGGCAAGCCGACCGTCCACCTGGAGGGTGACCTGGGTCTGAAGGCCACGCCGCCCGTCGGGCTCTGGGTCGACGTCGACACGTGGCTCCCGGTGCGGCAGCAGCACCTGCAGGACGGCGCCCCGCCGGCCGACCTGGAGTGGTTGCCGCCGACCCCGGAGAACCTGGGCAAGCTCCTCGCCCCCGTCCCGGACGGGTTCACCGAAGCGCGGTGAGCGCGATCGCCCCGCAGCGCCAGGGCGGTGCCGCGCCCCACCGGTGATCGCGCCCCTGCCGGGCAATGTCAAAGATGCTTGACATCATGTCAAGCAAGGCAGACACTGGCCATGTCAAGTTTCCTTTACATGGGGCGGGCGCGATGTCGTACGAGGAGAGAGGAACCCTGGTGTACCTGGTGGTCAGCGTGCTGACCTACCTCGGGTACGCCGCGGTCGTCCTGGGGCGGGCGGGTGACCGGCCGTTGGTCGAGGTGTCCTACGTGGCGCCCATGTTGTGGGCGATCGGCGTCTCCATCGCGCTGTCGATCACCAGTCGGATCGCGATGGAGGTCGCCAAGCCCAGCGGCAGCTACAAGGCCGACGCCCGCGACCGCGACATCAACCGGTTCGGGGAGCACGTGGCCGGGATCGGGCTCGGCGCGGGCATGGTGCTGCCGCTGGTGTTGGCGCTGGTGGAGGCGCCGCACTTCTGGATCGCCAACGCGATCTACGCCGTGTTCACCGCGTGGGCCGTGTTCGGGGCGGCGGTCAAGCTGGTCGCGTACCGGCGGGGGTTCTGAGTGGGCAAGCCGACCAGGATCACCAACTCGATCCGAGCACTCCGCTTCGCGCACGGCGAGATGACGCAGGCCGAGCTGGCCCGCCGCATCGACGTCACGCGCCAGACCGTCATCGCCATCGAGCAGGGCCGCTACTCGCCCTCGCTGGAGATGGCGTTCCAGATCGCCCGCGTGTTCCGAGTCCCGCTCGGCGACGTGTTCCAGTACCCGGAGGAAGACTGATGAGAGCCATCACCCAGGACGCGTACGGCGCGCTCGAAGAAGTGCTGCGGCTCGACGACATCGACAAGCCGCCGGTCGGGGACGGTGAGGTGCTGATCCGCATCCAGGCCGCCGCCGTCTCCGGCTCCGACTGGCACATCCTGCGCGGCCTGCCCTACGCGGCACGGCCGGTGGTCGGTCTGCGACGTCCGCGCAACAGGGTGCCCGGGCTGGAGCTGGCCGGCACGGTCGAGGCGGTCGGCCGGGGCGTGACCGGCGCGAAGGTCGGTGATGAGGTGTTCGGGTGGTGCTCCGGCGCGTTCTGCGAGTACGCCGTCGTGCCCGAGGGCCAGGTGACGGCGAAGCCCGCCAACATCACCCCGGAACAGGCGGCGGCGGTGCCGATCGCCGGGTTCACCGCGTTGCAGGCGGTCCGGGACGCGGGTCGGGTCCGCGCCGCGCAGAAGGTGCTGGTCACCGGCGCTTCGGGGTGCGTCGGGGTGTACGCCGTGCAACTCGCCAAGCATTACGGCGCGGAGGTGACCGCGGTGTGCAGCGCGGCGAAGGCGGACCTGGTCACGGGGCTCGGGGCGGACCACGTGCTGGACTACGCGGCCGGGCCGTTGGCGGGCAGCGGGTTCGACGTGGTGGTCGACCTCTACGGCAACCCGTCGCTGCGCACCCTCAAGCGGCTGTTGAAGCCGGGTGGGACGGCCGTGCTCGCCGGCGGCACGGGCGGGCGGTGGTTGATGGGCATGGACCGGTGGGTCCGCGGGCTGGTCGCGGCGCCGTTCCTCGGCATCAAGGTGCGCCCGCTGGTGCACAAGGACCGCTTGGACGACCTCGTGCTGCTGCGCGAGCTCATCGAGGCGGGCGAGGTCACACCGGCGCTGGACCGCACTTACCCCCTGGCCGAGGCCGCCGCCGCGATCGAGGACGTGCGGCGCGGCCGGGTGCGCGGCCACGCCGTCGTCACGCCCTAGTCACCACCGCGACGGCGCGGGCGGCGGCACGACCGGTGGCCGGTCGTCGCAGGTGATCGTGTTCGGCAGCAGCCACGGCGCGAGCCAGCCGTCGTTGCCGCCGCGGTCGGTCAGGGCGAACTCCGAGCCGGTGGCCGGGAAGTGGAACGCGCCGCAGTTGTTCACCGGCACCGCGCCGACGTTGCGGGCGTCCACGTTCTCGAACGTCGCCGACCCGGCCGAACGGGCGCTCACCACCGACGTGCCCGTTCCGTCGACCCGGACGTCCTGGAAGTGCACGTTGGTGATCGAGTGCAGGTCCTTCACCGACCACTCGCTCACCATCATGATCGCGTTGTAGGTGTTGTCCAGGAAGTGGTTGCCCACGACCCGGACGTCGGCGTCGATGTCGCGTTCCAACGCGTAGAACCAGATCGCGCCGAGCCCGATGTTCCAGTTCAGCTCGTGCGTGCCGGCCCGGACGGTGGTGTTGTCGGTGATCCGGACCGACCCGGTGAACGGCTGGGCCCCGAACCGCGAGCCGAGCTGGATGCCGCTGCCCTCGCGCACCGGGTCGGCGATCAGGTTGCCCACCACGGCGTTGTCCGTGCCGCCGTACAGCGCGATCCCGTTGGCCAGCACGGGTGACTGCACGGTGTTGCGCTCGAACCGGTTGCGGGCGTTCTGCCGGTGCTCCGACCACATGGCCAGGCCGTCGTCACCGGTGTTGCGGATGAAGTTGTTGCGCACCAGGGAATCCGTGACACCGGTGTGGAAGTTGAGCGCGTCGGCGACCTGGTCGACCACGATGTTGTCGGTGACCGAGACGTTCGACATCGGACCGTCGAACCACAGCCCCACCTTGGTGTGGCGCAGGTGCAGGCCTCGGATGGTGGAGTCGCTGAGGGCACCGCCGATCCCGTTGACCTGGTCGGTGTCGATGCGCTCGCGCACGTCGCCCTCGATCGCGAACCCGCGCAGGTGCACGTTGCGGCTGCCGCCGGCCTCGGCGGGCTTGCCGTAGAAGCCCACTCCGGTGTGGACGGAGCCGTCGGGCGCGGGCTCGGGGAGGGTGACTTCCCGGCCCTTGAACACGGTGTGCCAGTTGCCCGCGCCCTCGATCGTGACGTCGTCCACGACGATGTGACGGTCGACCCGGAACGTGCCCGGCGGCACGTACACCGGGAGCCGGTGCCGCTTGGCGAACGCGATGGCGCGGTCGAGCGCGGCGGCCGAGTCGCGCCTGCCGGTCGGGTCCGCGCCGAACAGCAGCACGTTCGCGGCCACCGGGTGCACGCGCGGCGCGGGCACCAGCTCGGAGTCCAGCAGGTCGATCACGGTCCACGCGGCGTTCGTGCCGACGGGCGCGGTGAGCCGGACGCGGTCGCCCGCGCGGTGCGTCCTGTCCAGCTTCAGGCGCTGCTCGTCGTAGAAGTGGCTGGGGCGGAACGGCTTGCGGATGACGGGCGCGGGCGAGGTCTGCGACGGCACGCACGCGCACTCGGTGATCCACCAGTCCGGGTGCGGCAGGTCGGCGTCCGGGTCGTTGGTGAACGGGTACTGGTTGTACAGCCACGCGTACTGCGAGGTGAGCGTCATCGTCCTGCGGTGCTCGCCGTTCACCGCCACGTCGAGCGGTGCGGTGATCCCGCCGCCGGTCGGCGCGTCCGGGATGCTGTACCGCACGGTGATCGCGTCGGCGGCCTTCGGCAGGGTGAACTCGACGTGCTCGCCGGGCAGCAGCCGGACGGCCTGACGTCCGGACGCCTCGGACGGCAACGTGTACGCCGTGCGGTCGGGCCCGATGACCGTGCCGGTCGTGGTGGCGTGCTCCGCCTCCTGTTCCACGAACGCGACGTCCGCGCCCCGGCCCGCGACGAGCGCCGGGTCGAGCGCCGCCCTGGTGACGACGGGTGCGGGCACGGCCTGGGCCGCGGGCGTCACGAGCCCGGCCGCCACCACCGCCGCGACCAAGCCGAACCTCACGGACGTCCGCGGCATCGGGGTCTCGTTTCTCTCGCGCAGGCAGGGCGACGCGACCCTAAGCGGGTTGTGCTCTGCATCACAAGAGTTTGTCGAGGAATTGCGCGAATCAGTCGACTAGTTGCAGCGCCTACCGGGTGCGGCCCAGCTCCGCCAGCACGCCGTCGGTGAACACCGGCCACGCCGCGGCGGCCCACTCGCCGAAGTTCCGGTCGGTCAGCGCCACGCACGCCACACCGGCGTCCGGGTCCACCCACAGGAACGTGCCGCTCTGCCCGAAGTGCCCGACCGTGCGCGGCGAACTGGCCGACCCCGTCCAGTGCGGCGACTTCGCCGCCCGGACCTCGAACCCGAGGCCCCAGTCGTTCTCCTTCTGCAGCCCGAACCCGGGCAGCACGCCGCGCAGCCCCGGGAACGCCACCGTCGTCGCCTCGGTCACCAGCTCGGCCGACACCAGCTTCGGCGCCTGCACCTCCGCCGCGAACCGCACCAGGTCCGACACCGTGGACACCGCGCCCGCGCCGGCCGAGCCGGTCAGCTCCGACGACGCCATGCCCAGCGGCTCGAACACCGCCTCCGCCAGGTACCGCGCGAACGGGATCTCCGTGGCCGCCGCCACGAAGTCCGCGAGCACCTGGAACCCGGTGTTGGAGTAGATCCGCTTGGCCCCCGGCGCGGCCTGGACCTCGGCCGAGTCGAACGCCAACCCGGACGTGTGCGCGATCAGGTGCCGCACCGTCGACCCCTCGGGCCCGGCGGGCTGGTCCCACTCGACCGCGCCCTCCTCCACCGCCACCAGCACCGCGTACGACGTCAGCAGCTTGGTCACCGACGCCAGCGGGAACCGGTGGTCGACCGGCCCGTGCGCGCCCAGCACCTCGCCCCGCGCGTCGACCACGGCCGTCGCCGCGGTGTCCACCGGCCACGACGACACGGCCTGCAAGCTCTCCATGCCGCAGACTCTGCCATGTGTCACCCCGAGAGCTGGTCGTGCTCGGCACCGCGAGCCAGGTGCCCACCCGCGCCCGCAACCACAACGGCTACCTGCTGCGCTGGGACGCCGAGGGCTTCCTGTTCGACCCGGGTGACGGCACGCAGCGGCAGATGGTGCGCGCGGGCGTCGCGGTCACCGACGTCACCAGGCTCTTCATCACGCACTTCCACGGCGACCACTGCCTCGGTGTGCCGGGGGTCGTGCAGCGCATGTCCCTCGACCGGGTCCCGCACACCGTGCACGCGCACTTCCCGGCCGAGGGCGCGGAGTACTTCGAACGGCTCCGGCACGCCAGCTCGTTCCACGACGTGGCCGACGTCCGCGCGCACCCGGTCACCGAGCCGGGCGTGCTCGCCGAGGGGCCGTTCGGGCGGGTGGAGGCACGGCGGCTGGACCACACGCTGCCCGCCTTCGGCTACCGCCTGGTCGAGCCGGACGGCCGCACGATGCTCCCCGAGCGGCTGGCCGCCCGCGGCATCCGCGGCCCGGCGATCCGCGCGCTCCGGCCGCCGCTGCTGGACGAGGTGAGCGTGCCGCGCCGGGGCCAGCGGTTCGCGTTCGTCATGGACACCCGCCTGTGCGACGGGGTGTTCGAACTGGCCGACGGCGCCGACCTGCTGGTCATCGAGTCGACCTACCTGCACGTCGACGAGCCGCTCGCGGTGGAGCACGGCCACCTCACCGCCCGCCAGGCGGCGACCGTCGCGGCCCAGTGCGGCGTGCGCAAGCTCGTCCTCACCCACTTCTCGCAGCGCTACACCGACCCCCGCCTGTTCCACGACGAGGCCGCCGAGGTGTTCGACGGCGAGGTCGTGGTGGCCGCCGACCTGGACCGGGTGCCGCTGCCGCGGCGGCGGGCGTGACGCTCAGGTCCGATGTGGACCCTCGGCCGCCCACTGGTCGCGGACCAGGTCGTCGAGGTCGGAGCAGGTCGGCGCCCAGCCCAGCGCGCGCAGCCGGGTCGTGTCCGCGCGCAGCTCGCGCACCTCGCCGGGGTGCGCGGGCCGCCGCACGACCGGCACCGGCCGGCCGGTCACCCGTGCCGCGGCGGCCAGCACGTCGGCCACGCTCGCGGGCGTCGCGCCCACGTTGAGCACCGCGTACTCCGGCCCCTCGCACTCCACGGCGGTCACGAACGCCCGCGCCACGTCCCGCACGTGCACGAAGTCCCGCACCGCCGACCCGTCGCCGAGCACCTCCACCGACGGCAGCCGCCCGGCCGCCACCGCGCACACCTTGGTGATCAGGCGCGTGTCGTCCACGTCCCCGCCGCCGGCGACGTTGAACAGCCGCAGCACCACCCCGCTCACCCGACCGGCGGCGGCGGCCCACGCCAGCACGTCCTCGGCGGCGGCCTTGGAGGAGGCGTAGGGGTTGGTCGGCGCACGGGGGCAGTCCTCGGTGATTGCCGCCGCCCCGGACACGGCGGCCCCGTACACGCCCGCCGTGGACGCCAGCACGAACCGCGGCGGCGGCGACCGCAGCAGGTTCACCGTGCCGCCCACGTTGACGTCGTAGTACCGGACCGGGTCGTCGAACGACTCGCGCACCCGCGCCAGGCCCGCCAGGTGCACGACCGCGTCGACGTCGCCGAGGCCGCCGAGCCCGTCGGGCGAGCGGACATCACCCGAAAAGGGGATGGGGGAGTGACCGGCGGCGGAGAGCTCGGCGAGAACCGCCCGTCCGACGTACCCGCTGGATCCGGTGACCAGAACGCGCATGGCCACATCCCAGCACGTCCGCCGCTCGGCAGGGGGTCCGGAACTCGGTGCAAATTCACCCTAAAGGTGGGGACCGGTGGGGCCGATACAACCCAAGTGAGTTACCCGCATCCAGCCATGCACACGAGCATCGAGGGCGTTCTCGCCGAGCACGCCGTGCACGAGGCCAAGCGGCAGCGCTTCCTGGAGACCGCCGCCGCGATCGTGGCCGCCGCGCCACCGTCGGTGGACGACACGCTGCTCGGCCTGCTGCTCCCGTTCCCCAAGGCCAAGGGTCCGCGTGCTTTCCTGAACCGGGTTGACCAGGTACTTCGCCACGCCGCTCGATGATCTCGCGCAACCGTCCCCGATCCCATCGGCAAGTTTCATCCGGTCGTTGCCGGACCGTGCTGGGCCGATCCCATCGCCTGCCTCTACAGTGCGTGACACCCGGCGCTCGCCGGTTGTCTCGTCTGCTTCTCATAAAGCGAGTTCTCGGCGATGGATCACGTCCTTTCCGCGCTTCAAGCGCGCCTCGGAAACCTGTTCGGCGACCGGTTGGTCGTGCTCGCGGGCGGCACTCGGCTGAGTAGTCGCGCGGGCGAGCTCCACCAGCTCGGTGCCCGCCACACGCTCGTGCTGTCGACGGACGACCACGCGCCGCTGCACGACTCGGAAGTGGCCCGCTGGGTGCCGCTGGGCATCGCGGGCGGCTTCGTCGCGGTCGAGCAGAACCGGCTCACCAAGCTGCTCACCTCGCCCAACCGCGAGGTCCGCGAGGTGCTGGCGGACTTCGACCCGCACGGCGAGGCGCTGGTGATCAGCACCCCGTACGTGCACACCCCCGAGTTCGCGGGCAGGCCGGTGCTCAACGCCCGCCGCCCCGAATGGGTGGAGTTGGAGAACAAGACGACGATCGACGGGCTGTGGGACGAGCTGTCCGCGCCGCGTGCGCCCGCCGTCGTGCTGGGCCTGGACTTCGAGGGGCTGTGGGCGGCGACCCGGCGCTTGGACCGCGGCGCGGGCGTCGTCTGGTCCGGCGACGGCCCGGCGATCAACGGCGGCGCGAACTTCGTCCGCCGCGTCCGCGATCGGCAGGAGGCGCAGGACGCCTTCGACGTGCTCGCGCCCAAGTGCGACTTCGTCCGGGTGATGCCGTTCCTGGAGGGCATCCCGGTGAGCGTGCACGGGATCGTGTTCCCGGACGGCACCGCGGTGCTGCGGCCGATCGAGATGGTCGTGCCGCGCCGCGCGGGCCAGGCCCGGTTCCTGTACGCGGGCTGCGCGTCGTACTACGACCCGCCCGGGTGGATCCGCGAGGAGATGCGCAACCTGGCCCGCCGGGTCGGCGAGCGGCTGCGCGAGACGGTCGACTACCGCGGCACGTTCACCCTCGACGGCATCGCGACCGCCGACGGCTTCCTGCCCACCGAGATCAACACCCGCTACGGCGGCGCGATGGTGTGCTTCGAGGACGCCCTCCCGCAGCTGCCGCTGGCGTTGGTCCAGGTCGCGCTGGTCGCCGGGCACGACCTCGGCGTGTCGTCCATCGAGTTCGAGGAGCTGCTGGTCTCCGCCGCCGACGACTACCGGCACGGCTCGGTCGGCGCGAACGTGCGCGCGGTTCACCCGACCGACGTGGTGGAACGCTCGATCGTGTTCACCGAGTGGTCGTGCCGGTTCGCGCACCCCGAGGAGGCGCCGCACGGCGTGCTGCGGCTGCGGCCGTCGCCGCTGGGCGCGCGGCTGGAGCTCGACTTCTACGCCGACCAGCTGCCGCCCGCCCGTCCGGTGGTGGCGTTGACCGTGGCCGCGTTCGCGCTGGCCGACCAGGAGTGGGGCACCGCGCTCGGCCCGCTGGAGCCCGCGGTGCCGGTCGCCGACGACGAGGCCGCCGCGGCGGTCGTGGAGCCGACCGCCGTCACGGCCTGATCGTCGGCGTGATCGTCACCGGGTGATCGTCACGTCTTCCTGGTCGTCACCGTAGGCGGCCAGGAAGGCGTACCGGTACCCCATCAGCTGCAACGTCACCGCGGGCGGCTGGTTGGGCGGGAAGGCGTTGCCCCGGTAGGCGCGCAACAGGTGCGGGTGGCACTGCGCGGTGGCGCGCAGCAGCGCGGGCGTGACCGGCTCGTCGTCCACCAGGTGCAGCACCACCCGCGCGGCCAGCGCCAGCAGCCGCGGCGAGCGGTCCGCGGAGGCGAGCGCCTCGGCCACGTCCACCACGTGCCGCGGCACGACCTCCGGCACCGCGATGGCCAGCGCCATCGAGCACGCCACCTCCGCGCCCGCCAGCGCCTCGAACACCTTCGGCGCGCCCTTGGCCACCTCGTACCGCGTCTGCGTGATCCAGTCCGGTGGGCGGCGGGGCAGCTCGCGCCCGAGCGCGTTCCACCGCCGGCGGGTGCGCTTGCCGTCGTCGGTGAAGCCCGCGCCGGCCAACGCCATCGCGGCCAGCATGAAGATCACCCGATCGCGGCTGTCCGCGGGCACGCGGTAGCTCGCGCCCATCTCGACCAGGAAGGGCACGGCCCAGACGCTGGCCTCGGACACGGTGTCGTCGCCGAGCAGCCGGTCGGCGAGGGCTTCGCAGGCGACCTCCCGGGTCACCCGCTCGCCGTGCACCACGCGCCGCATCAGGTCGTCCACCCCTGACCCGTGTGCCAGCACCGACCAGGGCATGTCCTCCAGTCCACGCAACGGGTCCGGCCGTTGCCACGCAGGTGGGAGCTCCATGGCGGGCAACGTACGCGATCAAGCGCGTGAGTACCGGTGGGATCACTCGCCAGAGGGGGACGACCCCACCGTACGATCGCGCGGTGCGCGGACCCACCTTCAAGGTCGTCGACCTCTTCTCCGGCGCCGGTGGCATGAGCCTCGGCTTCCAAGCGCACCGCGACTTCACCATCGTCGGCGCGGCCGACGCGCAGATCGGCAAGCCGTCGTCCCGGCTGGGCTCCTTGCGCTGCAACGGCATCTACCGGGACAACATCGGCGTCGACCCGTTGCAGGTGGACCTGGGCAGGCTCGACCCGGCCGTGCTGCGGCAGGTGTGGAACCTGCGGCGCGGGGAGTTGGACGTGCTGGTGGCGTGCCCGCCGTGCTCGGGCTTCACCCGGATCGCGCCCGCCAACCACCTGCGTGACGACCCGCGCAACTCGCTGGTCGGCCGCGTCGCCGCGTACGTGGCCGAGTTCCGGCCGCGGGTGCTGGTCCTGGAGAACGCGCGGGAGCTGGTCAAGGGCAAGCAGCGGCACCACCTGGAGGGGTTGGCCGACCAGCTGCTCGAGATCGGGTACGAAGTGGACGCGAGCACCCACATGCTGTCCCGCTTCGGCTTGCCGCAGCTGAGGGAGCGGGCGATGGTCGTGGCGGTCGACGCCGGCGTGCCGCTGCGCACGTTGGAGGACCTGTGGCAGGGCTGGGAGGTCCGGCCGGGCGCGGTGACCGTGCGGCGGGCGATCGGCAAGCTGCCGGCGGTGGAGGCGGGCGAGGCGCACGTGGAGGACGCGATGCACGTGTCGCCGTCGTTCCGCCGTGACCGCTCGCTGGACCGGATGCGGGCCATCCCGGCCGACGGCGGGTCGTGGGGCGACCTGGTCGGCTCACCGGCGGAGCTGCTGCTGAACCCGGCCCAGCGCAAGATCATCGAAGAGGGCAAGTGGGGCTCGCACCCCGACGTCTACGGCCGGCTGTGGTGGGACGAGCCGGCGCGCACGATCAAGCGCGAGTGCGGGCACGTCGGCAACGGGCGCTACTCCCACCCCGAGCAGCACCGGTTGTGCACCGTGCGGGAGATGGCGCTGCTCCAGGGGTTCCCGCGCAGGTTCCGGTTCGACGTCTCGGTGATCGGCAACGCCTACCGCCACCTCGGCGACGCCGTGCCGCCGCTGATCTCGTTCCAGCTCGCGTCGCTGGTGAAGTGGATGCTGACCGGCCGCCCGCCGACCGCCCGCGACCTGTGCCTGCCGGGCACGTCGCTGCGGGTCGGCGACATCCGTCCGGTCGCGCCGTCCGCGTTGGTGGCATAGATCACCGTTTGGCAACGGTGTGGCGTCGAAAGCGGGTCGCCGACTATTACGTGCAATCCACTGTGGACCGTCTGAGCTGCACTGATCGTCCGGCGGCGGGTGGTGGTGTCCGTTTCGGCCGGCGTCGAAGCGAGCGGTCGGAGTCCATTTCCGACGCCCCGTCGACTGCCTTGGATCGTCCATTGTGGACGGTTGAGACGTGTTTCCGCTGCTGGTGATAGGTGATACCCACGGTTGCACCCTTCCTCGATCGAGTGAACGGGATCGGATAGTGTTCGGTCGATTCCTGTCGTTTCGGTGTTGAGCGCTCTGCCAAGTAGCTCCCCGGACGACACGGACCGCCGCCTCGAACCACACCAACGGGCTACCCTCGCGAGCCTCAAGGAGACAAATGGCATCCCGGTTGAGTCCGAAGCGCCTCGGGGCCGCGGTCCTCGGCGCCTCGCTCGCGCTGATGACTGCGGCGCTGCCCGCAGCCGCCGACCCGATCAAGATCATCCCGATCGAGCGCGACGACCCCGACTTCGGCAAGCACCACGAAGAGGGCATCGAGCTCGGCCTCAAGGGTGAGTCGCGCGAGTGGTTCGACGCCAACCTGATCCCGCTGTACGTCATCGAGAACGGCGACAAGACCGTCGTCAAGGCGTACTGCGTGGAGCTGCCGACCCAGCTGCAGAACGGCACGCCGCTGCACGAGGTGCCCTGGAACGAGCACCCGAACGACCGGACCAAGTTCAAGGAGAACGCGGCGAAGGTCAACTGGATCCTGCACAACAGCTACCCGCTGCTGGAGTCCGACGCGCTGTCGGAGGCGACCGGCCGCGACATCGACAACCGTGAGGCCATCGCCGCCACGCAGGCCGCGATCTGGCACTTCACCGACGGTGCGAGCCTGAAGGACGACCCGACCAAGGACTCGAACCCCGAGGTCGACGCCGACGTCAAGGCCGTCTACGCCTACCTGACCGGCGAGAAGAACACGGGCATCGAGCAGCAGCCCGCGCCGACGCTGAAGGTCGACCCGAAGGAGCTGTCCGGCAAGGCCGGCGAGCTGATCGGGCCGTTCACCGTCTCCACCACGGCCGACAAGGTCATGCTGGAGGCCGACCTGCCGGAGGGCGTCACGCTCACCGACAAGGACGGCACCGAGCTGCCCACCGCCACCGAGGGTGACATGGGCGCCCAGGCGGTCGAGACCAAGACCGCCGACGTGTACGTCAAGGTCGCCGCGGGCACCGAGCCCGGCGAGGTGGAGTTCTCCGTCAAGGCGAACGCCCAGCTGCAGCACGGCCGGCTGTTCGTGTCGGTCGACAGCAGCAAGAAGACCCAGTCGCTGATCATCGCCAAGCCGTCCGAGGTCAAGGTCGAGGCCGACGCGAAGGCGAAGTGGGTCGAGGGTGCGGTCGTGACCACGACCACCACCGCCGCCCCCACGACCACCACCACGACGACCACCACCACCGTGGCGCCGACCACGACCACCACGGTCGCGGCCGGTGGCGGCACTGACGACGACCTGGCCAACACCGGTGCGTCCATCTTCGTGCCGCTGCTGATCGGCCTCGGCCTGCTGGGTGCGGGTGCCGGCGCGCTGCTGTACCTGCGTCGCAAGCGCACCGCCTGACATCTGGTCTGAGCTCCACCCGAACGGCCCTCTGGGACTCCCAGGGGGCCGTTCGGGCGTGCTGGGGGTTACTCGCGCCGGTGGCCGCTGGGGGTGGGGGATCGATTCGGGTAGCCTTCGTCAGGAGTGCGAAGGAGCACGATGAGCTTCGACCAGACCAGCGACAGGGCGGCCGAGCAGGCCGACGACATCCTTCCGGGTGGAGAGTGAACTCGTTCAACACGGCTGAGCGGGCGAACCCGTCCGGCGAGACCCGTTCCGCCGCCGCGCAGATGGTGACCTGGCAGGGCTACGACGTGCCCAGGCTGGAGCAGGTGCGCTTCCTGCTCTCGGAGCGCAAGCTGCGAGCCTCGGGCCGTTTGGTGACCGCCGGTCCGGCCGAGCAGTTCAGCGGGTCGTTCGAGGTGTCGGTCGGTGAGACCGGTGCCGTCACCCGGCTGCTGCTGCGCACGGCCACGGTGTCGGAGGAGCGGCAGATCTCGGTCAGCCGTTCGTCGGAGGGCATCTGGCTGGTCGACGCGGGCCAGGGCGCGGAGCGGGCCGACTTCGAGGGTGCGGTGGACGTGGACGTGCAGTTCGCGGTCCTGTTCAACGCCATCCCGATCCGCAGGCTCAACCTCCAGCAGGAGGAGGGCGAGCACGAGATCCCGGTCGTCTACGTGACCCTGCCGGACCTGTCGGTCCAACTGGTGCGCCAGCGCTACCGCACGGTCTCGATCGGCGAGGACCGCTCGGTGGTCTCGTTCACGCACGGTGAGTTCGAACAGGACATCACCGTCGACCGGACCGGCCTGGTGGTCGACTACCCCCGCATCGCCTACCGCATCTGAACCCCACAACGGCGCGAAGCCCTGGCTCCCGCCGTCCGACGGGCCCACCAGGGCTCACTTCCTCGGTCGAGCGACCTCGGCTGGGACCAAACCTAGCGCGCCGATCCCGGCCGCGCTGTCGCTCGATCGGGCGGTCTCACACCCGGACGGCGATCGCCATGCCCTGGCCGACCCCGACGCACGCCGCCGCGACGCCCAGACCGCCGCCGCGGGCGCGCAGGTGCCGGCACAGGTCGATGATCACCCGCGGGAAGGACGCGCCGAGCGGGTGGCCGTACGCGATCGCGCCGCCGTGCACGTTCACCTTCTCCCGGTCCACCTCGGGCAGGTGGTGGAGCACCGACAGCGCCATCGCCGCGAACGCCTCGTTGATCTCCCACAGGTCGACCTGCCCGGCCTCGATCCGCAACCGGTCGAGCAGCTTGCGGACCGCCGACACCGGGGCCAGGGTGAACCGCTGCGGCTCCTCCGCCGTCACGGCGGACCCCAGGAACTCACCCAACGGCGTGATCCCCAACGAGGACGCCGTCTCCTCCGACCCCATCAGCACCGCCGCCGCACCGTCGCTCAACGGCGACGAGTTGCCCGCCGTCACCGGCCCGCTGTCCGAGAACGCCGACTTCAGCTTGGCCAACTTGTCCGCCGACGTCTCCGGCCGCACGGACTCGTCCCGCCGCACCGGCGCGCCGTCCCGCAGCTGCACGGGGAACGCGAACCCGTCGTGCACCCCCGCGTCCCAGGCCGCCGACGCCCGCCGGTGCGACCGCAGCGCGAACAGGTCCATCTGCTCCCGCGTGATGCCCAACGCCACCGCGACGTCCTCCGCCGCACGTCCCAGCGGCACGGTCCACTCGGCCTTCATCCTGGGGTTCACCAGCCGCCACCCCAGCGCCGTGGACACCGACTCCAGCCGGTCGGCGAACGGCCGGTCCGGCCGCGGCACGACGAACGGCGCCCGCGTCATCCCCTCCACCCCGCCGGCCACCAGCAGCGAGGCGTCACCCAGCGCCAACGCGCGCGCCGCCTGCACGATCGCCTCACCACCCGACGCGCACAGCCGGTTCACCGCCACCCCCGGCACCGACGTCGGGAGCCCGGCCAGCAGCGCGGCCATCCGCCCGATGTTCCGGTTCTCCTCGCCCGCACCGTTGGTGTTGCCCAGCAGCACGTCGTCGATCGACGCGGGGTCGAGGTCGGGATGGCGTCGCAGCAGTTCCACGATGGGCAGCGCGGCCAGGTCGTCCACGCGCACACCGGACAGCCCACCGCGGTAGCGGCCGAACGGCGTGCGGGCGGCGTCGAGGATGAGGGGGCGCGACATGCACCCCATCTTCTCACCGGCCGACGAAGAACGGGATGTAAGCCGAGGTGGGGCGGGTCTCACCGGACGTGCCGAACAGCCGCACCTCGATCATGTGCGGCCCGATCGACATGTCGCCGGTGTTCAGCGCGAACCGGTACCGCCCGGCGACACCGGGCCCGCCGGACGCGGTCGGCACGACGGCCACCCGCTCGTCGTCCACCCGCACGCTGAACCCGGCCAGCCCCGCCAACGCCACCCCGGGCCGCCCCTCCAGCAGCAGGTCGAACACCATCCGGCCGCGCTGCACCGCGGCACCCTCGGGCACGGTCTGGCCGCTGGCGTCGAGCACGGTGCCGTTCACCCTGGCCAGCTCCAGCTCCCGCCCGTGCAACGGCGCCTTCTCCGTGCTCGGCGGCGTGCCCGGGAACGACCCGCTCAGCTCCAGGTCCACGTGCGTGGCCTGCACCCGCAACCCGGTCACCAGCGTGACCGCCAACTTCCGCGACGACGTCACCCGCAACGCCTCCACCGGCAGGTCCGCCACCACCGGGTAGGCCACGCCCGCCCGCCACGGCGCACCGGCCGGCGCGGGCCGCAGCGGCACCACCACACCCGCCACCGACACGCTGAACGACGGCGCTTCCGGTGACGCGTCGGTGTGCAGCAACGCCATCCGCAGCTGGCCGCCCGTCACGCCGGGCCACGCCTCCAGCGGCCCGGCGTCGGGCGGTTCGACCGCCACCGCGACCTCCACCTCCGGCCCCGGCACCCACGCGGGCGCCACGGCCGGCGCCGCGTCGAACGCGACCAGGCTGACGGCCGCGCGCTGCCCGGTCGGACCGGCGACCGACACCAGCGCCGTCGCCTCACGCCACGCGGGCACCGCCGGGCTGGTCGCGACCACGTCGCCGTCGAACAGCACCCGTGCGCCGTCACGCCGCAGCACCAGTTCCCACCGGTGGCTGATGCCGGTCTCCAGCGCGGGCACCGCGCGCACCACCTCCGTCGGCGTCCCGGCGGGCACGACGACCTGCACGGACGTCGTCCCGGCACCGGTCGCGACCCGGAGCCGCACCGCGTCCGGCGGCAGCGCGTCGCCGCTGACCAGCGACACCGGTCCCGGCACGAGGTCGAGCACCAGTTCGCCGTCACCGCCGGGCGCGTCGGTCTCCACCACGAACCGGCCCAGCTCGTCGGCGTCGCGCAGCACGAACGGCGTCCGCGACCGCAACGTCGCCGGAGCCGCCGCGCAGTTGCTGCTGAGCACCAACCGCCGCCCGTCGTCGCCCTGACCCGGCGTGGCGCGGGCGCAGTTGCCCCGTGACGCCAACCGCCACCGGGTCGGGTCGGGCGCGTCGGGCTGGTCGAACCGGTCCTCCAGGGCGTAGTCGCCGGAGGGGAGCGCGTGCGGCGTCCCGGTGGCCTTCGCGGGCGCGGAACGCTGCCCGAACGCGTCCACGGCGTACACCGCGACCTCGTACATGCGTTCGTCCTCAAGCCCGTCGATCTGGGTCACCGGCTCGGTGATCAACCGGGAGTGGTCGTCGCCCCACCGCACCTCGTAGCCGGGCGCGTCACCACTCCAGCGCAGCTGCAACCGCCGGGGACCGGACGTCACCCTCAACCCTTGCGGCGGCTCGGGCAGCGGACCGGCGGTCGGCACGAGCACGCCCTCCGCGGCGTACGGGGCGAGGGACGTCGGCGGCGGCGCGGACACGCTGGTGGCGGTGACGGGGTCGCCGACGCCCGCGGTCCGCATCACCGCGACCGCACCGGCGAACAGCACCGCACCGGCGGCGATCAGGGCGATCCGGCGACGTTCCATGGCGTCAAGCTAGGTGGCGCGGTGATGGAGGTCACTACGTCGTTGCGGACCCGAGACCAACGAACCGCCGCCGGGGCCTACAGCGGCCGGATCTCGAACGTCTGCTGCTGCGACTGCACGCCGGACCGCTCGTCCACCGGGACCACCCGCACGTCCAGCTCGTGCCGTCCCGAGGACAGCCGCGCCAGGTCCAGCAGGAACTCGTGCCGCCCGCCCGCCGAGCCGTTGGTGGGCAGCACGACGATCCGATCACCGTCGAGGTCGACCTCCAGCGCCTTGACGGCGGCGACCTCGCGCGCCCGCGAGTCCGCGAGCTCGACGGCCAGCCGCACCTTGCCCCCGTGCGGGAACCCCGAGTCGTCCCCGGACTCGTGCACCACGGAGACGGCGGGCAGCGGCACCTGCGGATCGGGGTCCGCGCGGCTGACGAGCCGGGGCAGCGGGTGGCGTGCGTCCGGCCCGTCGGCGATGACGAGGTGCGCGTCGTAGGCGGTGAGGCCGCCGTCGGAACGCAGCCTGACCTTGGGGTTCGAGTCGGGGTGCGGCAGCGGGAAGTCGGCGTGCACGACGGACGGGCGGGACCGGTCGAGGCCGCGGTCGGGTGGCATGAACACCGCCGGCGCGGACCGCGTGCCCAGCTCCACGGTGATCGGCGCGGTGCGTTCGGCCACCACGGACGCGACCACGCGCACCGAGGACGCGCCCGCCAACTGGGAGTTGGCCACGTTGCCCAGCGACACCCCACCGTCGTCGGTCGCGCCCGGCCCGAGCGGTGCCACGGACCCCGGTGCCGGCATGCCCGGCGCGCCGCCGATGCCGAACGTGTCCACGTGGGTGCCCTGGGCCTGCCGGAACACCAGGCGCGCGCGGGCGGACGTCCACGGCAACCGCACCGGCGCGGCCGCCACCTCGACCCCGTCCCGCAGCGCCAGCACGCTCTCCGGCAGGACGCGCAGTTCCCAGCGGTGGCGCACGCCCCAGGTCGGCGGCGGGTAGGTGCCGCCCAGCTCGTTCGACGGCGCGTCGTCACCCAGGACGAACTGCGCGCCGAACGGCGTGATGCGCAGGACCACGGCGCCCGGCGGGAACGGTGCCTCCAGGTGACCGAGGTCGTGCACCGGGTCGGGCAGCAGGGCGATCAGCACGGCGCTCTCGTCCGGCCGGTGGCCGATCGGACCGTCGGTGGTGAGCGAGACCCGGGCGATCGCGCCGTCCGGTGCGGGCGCGCTGAACCGCACCGGCACGTTGGACTGCAGGTCGACGCGGTCGCAGTCGATCTCCACCCGCTTGCCGTTGAACGGGCGCAGGCAGAGGCAGTCGGTGTGGCCGCGGTCGAAGACCCGCCACCGACGGGGGTTGAGCGCTTCCGGGCCGTCGAACAGGTCGATGGGCGCCATCAGGTGCGACAGCCACGAATCGTCGTACGCCAGCCGAGGCACGGCGTGGGCGGCCGCGGGGTCCGACCGGTTGCCCATCGCGTCGAGCGCGCGCACCTCCACCGCGGTGTCGGCGTTGGCGTCGAGGTCGGTCAGCTCCGTCTCGGTGCCGCGGACCAGGCGGGTCCGGCCGTTCCAGCGCACTTCGAAGCCGCCGTGGCCGATGCCGTCGGTGGCCGTCCAGGACGCGCGCAGGCTGGTGCGGTCCAACGCGGTCAGCTCAAGGTTGGTGGGCGCCACCAGGCGTTGGGTGTCGGGGACGTACTCGACCCCCTCGTCCAGGAACCGTTCGAGGGTCCGGGGACGCGGGGGAGCGGATTCGTCGCGCAGGACCGCCACCGCACCGCCCAGGAGCACGAGGCCGCCGACCAGTGCGATGAGTCTCCGACGCTCCACCGGTGCACCTTATGGTGTGCGTGCGAGCGCGGTCGTGCCGTTCAGCCCGACGACCCGGCCTCCGCGTGAACCCAGGTCGCGCAGGGCTTGCCGGGCGTCGGGCGCGGTGAGGTCGATGGTCAGGTCGGTGTGCGCGGGCTGGTTCTCCAGCGCGAGGCGTGCGGTGTGACCGGCGTCGATGGTCTTGGCCAGGCCGCCGGTGGAGGCCAGCGAGCCGCGGGCCGCGCCGAGCCGGCCCAACGCGTCGTCCACGGCGTCGAGCAGCGCACCGCGGTTGCCCTCGCACATCGCGCGGACCAGTTCGGGTCGGCTGCCCGCGACGCGCGTGCCGTCGCCGAACGAGCCCGCGGCCAGCGAGAGGGCCAGCGGTCCGCCGTCCGCGCCGACGCTGGCCAGCACGGCGGCCAGCAGGTGCGGCAGGTGCGAGATGCGGGCCACCGCGGCGTCGTGCTCCGCGGCACTGGTGGGGACGACGTGCGCGTTCGCGTCCAGCGCGAGTTCGATGACGTCGGTGAGGACGTCCTGGTCTGCGTCGTCCTCGGCGGTGACGACCCAGGCCGCGCCGTCGAACAGGTCGGCGCGGCCCGCGGCCCAGCCGGAGGCCGAGGCGCCCGCCATGGGGTGGCCGCCGACGTACCGGGCGTGCGGCGCGACCCGGTGGACCAGGTCGTCGACCGGGCCCTTGACGCTGACCACGTCGGTGAGCCGGATGCCTTCGGGGAGCGCGCGGAGCACTTCTTCCACAGCCGGCAGGGGAACGGCGACCACGACCAGCGCGTCCTGGACGTGCGCGCGTTCGAGTGCCGAGGCGAGGTCGACCACGTCGTGGCCGTCTTCGCGGGCGGCCGCCGCGTCGGCTGTCGAAGCGGTCGCGCCCCAGGTCACGCGCCCCGCGGCGGCCGCCGCGCGCAACACCGAACCACCGATCAACCCGAGCCCGACCACGCAGACGCTTCGCACGGCGCCCATCCTGCCGGCGTCGACCCCGGCGCCTCACTTGTCCACAGGACAGGAGTTGTCCACAGGTACGCGATCACCCCTCGTCCCACCCGCCGCGCGCGGGCAAAGTCGAGGCCGTGAACACCACCACGGCCCCGACCCGGCCCACCGCCCGCCTGCGGCCTACCGAAGGGCGTCCAGCGCGAACGCGGTGTAGACCACCACTCCGTGCTCCATGGCGGCCTCGTCGAAGAGCACCCGGCTGGAGTGGTTCGGCTCCGCCTGGGCCAGCTCGACCCCGCGCGGGCAGGCGCCCAGGAACGCCATCGCGCCCGGCACTCGTTGCAGCACGTAGGAGAAGTCCTCGGCACCCATCAGCGGGTCCTCCATGTAGGAGGCCCACCGCGAGCCGAGGGCCGCCGTGGTCACGTCGATGACGTGCGGGCCGACCACGTCGTCGTTCACCGTGACCGGGTAGCCGGGCACGATCCGCACCTCGGCCGTGCAGCCGTGCGCGGCGGCCACGTGCGTGACGACCTGTTCCAGCTCGCGGTGCACCAGGGTCCTGGTGTCCTCCGAGAGCGTCCGGATGGTGCCCTCCACCAGGGCGGTCTCCGGGATGATGTTGGTCGTCGTGCCCGCGGCGATGCGGGCGATGGTGACCACCGCCGGGTGGTGCACGCTGACCCGCCTCGCGACCATGGTCTGCAGCGCGCCGACCATCGCGGCGGCCGGCGGCACCGGGTCGATCGCGTCGTGCGGCATCCCACCGTGCCCGCCGCGGCCCTTGACGGTGATGTGGAAGGTGTCCGCCGAGGCCATCGTCGGCCCGGGGCGGGAGATCACGACGCCGGACTGGAGCGTGGAGGTGATGTGCAGGGCGAACGCCTTCTCCACCGGCGTGCCCGCCGCGTCGAGCACGCCCTCGTCGAGCATGTGCCGCGCGCCGTGCTGGCCCTCCTCGCCGGGTTGGAACATGAACACGACCTGACCGGCCAGCGCGTCCTTGCGCGAGGAGAGCAGTCGTGCGGCGGAGGCCAGCATCGCGACGTGCGTGTCGTGGCCGCAGGCGTGCATGGAGCCGTCGACCTCGGAGGCGTAGGCGAGACCGGTCTCCTCCTGGAGCGGCAGCGCGTCCATGTCGCCGCGCAGCAGCACGGTCGGTCCCGGCTTGTCGCCGCGCAGCACCGCGGTGACCGAGCTGCTCGACGTGCCGGTGGTCACCTCGACCGGCAGGCCGGACAGCGCGTGCTGGATCGCGGCCTGGGTCGCGGGCAGGTCCAAGCCCTGCTCCGGGTGCCGGTGCACCTGCCGTCGCAACGCCACTGTCCTGGGCTGGAGTGCTCGGGCGGCCTCCACCAGCCCCGTGAACCGGGGCTCGGGGGCGGTCGTCTGTGCGTTCGGCAGCGTTGTGCTCATCCTCCGATAGTGGCACCGCGCGGCCCCGCATGCCCGTGGCCGAGGCCCCCGTGCTACCGGGTGCGTCGGTGTGGCCCTACGGTGTGCACATGGCACACCAGGAGCCGGTCAACGGCTTCGCTGTCGCGGTCGTCCGTGAAGACGGCCGGTGGCGGTGCAGCAAGATGGACGGCTCAGCGCTGTCCGAGCTCGACGCGGCGATCACGGAACTGCGCCAACTGCGTTCGACGGGTGCCGTCTTCGGGTTGCTGGCGGTGGACGACGAGTTCTTCATCGTCCTGCGCCCGGTGCCCGGCGGGGTGTCCCTGCTGCTGTCCGACGCCGCGGCCGCGTTGGACTACGACATCGCCGCCGACGTCCTCGACCTCCTGCGGGTCGACCCGCCGGACGAGGAGGACGACGAGCTGTGGCCGGAGGGCGACCTGGCCGTGCTGGCCGACCTCGGGATGCCGCAGCACGAGATGCAGGTGATCGTGGACGAGGTCGACCTGTACCCGGACGAGCAGCTGCAGATGATCGCGCAGCGCTGCGGGTTCGGCGACGAGTTCGTCAAGCTGCTGGACAGCATCCAGGCGTGACCGCGTGATCAGCCAGGCGTCCGACGAGGCGATGGTCGAAGCCGCCCTGGCGGTCGCCGCCGAGGCCCCCCGGACGGGCGACATCCCGATCGGCGCGGTCGTCTACGGCCCGGACGGCGCCGAACTGGCGCGCGCCTGCAACGCCCGCGAAGCCCTGGGCGACCCGACCGCGCACGCCGAGGTCCTGGCCCTCCGCGCCGCCGCCTCGGCGTTCGGCGACGGCTGGCGGCTGACCGGCTGCACCCTGGCGGTGACCGTCGAGCCGTGCACCATGTGCGCCGGCGCCCTGGTCCTGTCCCGCGTGGACCGCGTCGTCTTCGGCTGCTGGGAACCCCGCACCGGAGCCGTGGGCTCCCTGTGGGACGTCGTGCGCGACCGCCGCCTCAACCACCGCCCCGAAGTCGTCGGCGGCGTCCTGGCCGAGCGCTGCGCGTCCCTGCTGGAGTCCTTCTTCGCCGACCTGTGACTCTCCACATGCTCTGACCAGCGCAAATCCGACCTGCCACCCCCTGTTGGGTCAGAGCACGCCGGTCTTGTATTGTTCTCGGCGGTGGCGTGTCCGAGCGGCCGAAGGAGCACGCCTCGAAAGCGTGTGAGGTGAAAGCCTCCGTGGGTTCAAATCCCACCGCCACCGCAGGTCAAAGGGCCGGACACCTCACCAGGTGTCCGGCCCTTTGTCATGTCGTCTCAGTCTTCGTCTCAGTCGTGCGCCTCAGGCCCGTTCAGGCCGCGTCTGCGTCGTCCTCCGGGCCGTCCGTCGGGGACGGCTTCCAGAGCAGTCCACCGACCCGCTGAGCCACGTCACGGCGGATCGCTGAGGTGATGTGTTGGTACCGCGCGGCCATCGCCGTGTTCGACCAGCCCATGATCCCCATGACGGTCCGTTCGGCCACTCCGAGCAGCAACAGCACCGTGGCGGCGGTGTGTCGAGCGTCGTGCAGCCTGTCGTCCGGCACCCCGGCGCGATCCCGAAGGTCGGCGTTGGCCTCGATACAAGGCGAGCGACGATGCAACAGCTCTGAAAGTCAGTGGACTGATCTGGTGAGAACGGCAAAGAGCAAGTGATCCGGCTAGATTGGAATCGCGAGCGATGGGCTATATAGTGGCGAAGCAGTAGGATCAGATCGATTCTTGGCGGGACCGCTACAGGAAAGCACTAATCGAGGGCTCGGGCGGAGAGTGGGAAGCGGCCGTCGTCTTCGATTTTGAACGCAATCGAGTACGATCTTGCGCCAGCCGTATATGCGGTACAGTGGAAAGATCCTGCCAAAGTCCCTATTGCTGTGAAAATCTTCGGATACACTCCAAATCTTGCGCCGCGAGTGTTCTTGATCGGTCAGACGGGAAATCAACACGTACTGCGAGTTGCAAAAGAGAAAAAGATCATATATGTGAGCATGGATGAGGTGTACTTGACAACGGCGGATAAGATCGAGCGGCAGAACGACCGGTGCGATTTCGAACAGTGGATCGCAGACCTCGGAAGCGAGACCTCGAGCCGATCTACTGCTCATGGCGATCATCAAGCCGTTTTTGCCTTAGGTCAATTACCGCCAAAGGTGCCGTAATGGCGAGTGCTGAGACGACAAGGATCAAAGCGAGCCAAGAAATATTGCCTTCCAGTGCGCCCTCTGTAAGCAACGCTACTCCCGTGACCATCAAGGGGAAGCTGGCAGAGATTGCAATGAGAAACTTGGGTAGTGGATACGCCAGCTTCGAATCGCGGATAATCACGTTTTCAAGGTCGCCGACTGGATGGAAATCCGGCTTACCGTTGAGTAGTACGGTATAACGCAGTCTGTGTCGGCGGGTCAGCAGAGCCGGACCTACATGCAGTGCGGTGTCAACGACTTCGACCCTTGGTTCGCGTACGGCTGGACGTCCTGCGTCCACGGACTGCTTCAGCAATGCCACGATCGGCACACTGAAGTCTAGTTCCAACGGCTGGCCGCCAAATGCCGCCGCAGAGATGTCCAATGCCCCTCGACTCGCCATCTCCACCTCGACGACATAGGGCGACCTCAACTTGTGGCCATCGAGAGCCACTGTCAACTGGCGGCCGTGCAGGCCCGGCGCAGTGTTAACCAACGGCACCAGCGACTCCACCCATATGTGCAATGTTCGACGTGGGCGGGCCGAGCGGAAGGCTGCCCACACTGCCCACGACCCAAGCATGACCGCGACGACGATCCCGACGATCGTCCACGCTGTGCCCGAGGTGTACCAGGGCTCCTGCGGTACCTGCTGCTGACCTAACGGCATTCGGACATTCAAGCAGTAGAGCACGTAGAGCATCATTGGTCTGGTGGAACCTGGAACGCGGGCACTGGGCCGCGAAGGTCCGCGGGGGTGGAAGCGCCCCCAGCGTCCTAAACCTCCCGCCGCAGGTCAGCCCTGGGACGCTGTGATCGGCCGGGACGCTTGAAGCGTCCCAAGTACGCGGCTGGGACGCTTCAAACGTCCCACGGTTCCGAAGCGTCCCAGGGCTGACCTGGGCTGGGACGCTTGGGACGCTTTACCCCCTCCGTGGGAAGCAACCTGGCGGACTATGGTGCGGTCTGACGGCACCTTCGTAGGGGATTGGTCCAGCGGTGACGAAAGCGACCGGGGCGCAATCGTCACCAGTGTCCGCAGGGGATGCGTTACTGCCCGCGGGGCATACGTCACGCGGTGGCTCGGCCGTCTCAGTTGTCCTCTCAACCCTGTCCCGTTCGGCGGTGTTCGCCTGTGTTCATCAGGGTGCGGGATCGTGGCCAGTCGCTCTCTGACCAGTCCAAACGGCCTTTGGCGGTCACTTCTGGATGATGGATCGCAGACCTCGAAAGGGTGTGAGGTTAACGCCTCCGTGGGTTCAAATCCCACCGCCACCGCTCCGCAGAGCCCTGGGTGCCATCACGGCACCTGGGACTCTCACTTTGCCGCCTCCCGAGCCGCCGCGAGTTGCTCCGCCCACCGCAGGACGATCGCGTTGCTGTCACCGACCAGCCGCTTGTACTCCTGGTCCAGCCTCACCAGTTCTTGGAAGGTCCGGCTGAGCTTGACGTGCCGGGCGTAGAAATCCGCAACGTCGTCTTCCCGTGAGACTTTCTTTCCTTCCTCGATATTGATCACCGCGTCGTCAATCGCGTCGCCGATCGACTCGATCAAGGCCGGGCCCGCGGGGTGATCGGACGCGGCGCGCAGGAGCTTCGTCATCACCGGGTCCAGTTCGATCGAGCGCGCGGAGTACCGTGCCGCCTCGCCGTTGTGGCGCAGGCTCAGCAGCTTGCTCTCGTTCGCGTGCCGGATCAAATTCGAGAGGTGAGCGGACTGCTTCGCGCCCCGGGCGCGCAATCGTCCCTTGGTGGAGTAGTAAGTCTCGGACGTGGCTCGGCGTTGAGCGTAAGTCGTGCGGGCGCTGACGACCGCGTCGTGCCATTCCGGGAGCAGGGCCTCGACCTTGGCGATCAAGCCCACCAAGTCGTCCTCGTCCTCCTCGGGTGACGACGGCTCCTCGTTGCGCAGCTGGACCTCCGCCAGGCGCGACTCGATCTCGACGAGCCGGGACGCCACCCGGTGCAGCGCCTGGCGGTAGTCGCTGGAGTCGCTGTCCGTCAGGCGCAGCGCGGACCAGTCCTCGTACTGGGTGCGGGCGACGTTGGCCATCAGCTCGTCGGGGCTGTCCACGGTCAGGTCGGCGACCTGGACGTAGAGGATCGGCAGGATGAATTCCTGCAACCCCAGGCTGGTGGCCTGCGCGGAGAACTCGATGAACTCGCGGCGGCACTCGGGGCGGCTGAAGTACCTCGGCGTGATGATCGGGATGAAGAAGGTCGCCGCCGACAAGCCCGTGTCGATGCGTTCCTTCCAGTTGTCGCCCCACTGCAACGCGGTGCGGTCGACGAAGAGCTCCAGGCTCCGGCCGGTCAGGAGGTCGTATTCCTCGGCAATGCTTTCCGCGAGCTTGAGGATGCCGCCGCGCGCCGAGCGGTCGTCGTCGTGCGCGTAGCTCCAGAAGCCGATCGCACCACCGGTCGTCATCCCGGCGACGATAGTCGGGCGGCCCGACGCGCACGGGCGCCGAGCCGGTCCTCGTCAGGTCCGGGTCGGCGCCCCTGTGGTGCGTGGCGTGCCCGGACCGGCGCTGGGAGGGCCACCGGGAGGCACGGCCATGACCCTACCCTACGTTCGAACACACGTTCGAGTGAGGGTATAGGTCAACCGTTAGTCACGGTGTCTTCCGCCGTTCACTCGATCCGGGGAGGATGCGCGCAGCCGCCAACTACGGAGGACCCGTTGAGACCTACCCCGCTCCGCGTCGGACTGGCGGTCACCGCCGCCTCGGCCGTGACGTTCGCCCTTGCCACGCCGATCCACGCGGCACCGAGCCAGGACGCCCTCATCGCCGAGGTCTACGGCGGCGGCGGCAACTCCGGTGCCACGCTGACCCAGGACTTCGTCGAACTCGGCAACGCGGGCAGCGCCCCGGTCGCCGTCGACGGCTGGAGCGTGCAGTACCTCCCGGCGAGCGCGAGCGCGTCCAGCCAGTGGCAGGTCACCCCGCTGACCGGCTCGATCGCGGCCGGCGCGCGGTTCCTGGTCGCGCAGTCCAAGGGCTCCGGCGGCACGGTGGAGCTGCCCGCGCCGGACGTCACCGGCACGGTCGCCATGGGCGGTTCGGGCGGCACGATCGCGCTCGTCACCGCGACTTCCCCGCTGACCTGCAAGACCGCCGCCGACTGCGCCGCCGACACCCGCGTGCGCGACCTGGTCGGCTACGGCACGTCGACCGTCGTCCGGGAGACCACCCCCACGGCGAACCCGGGCAACACCACTTCGGCAGCCCGCAGCACGTTGGCCGACACCGACGACAACGCGGCCGACTTCACCATCGGCGCGCCGACCCCGGTCAACTCCAAGGGCCAGGGCCCCGGCACCCCGGACCCCGACCCCGAGCCCGGCGACAAGCGGATCCGCGACATCCAGGGCACGACCCGCGTCTCGCCGCTGCTGGGCCAGAAGGTCGCCGGCGTGCCCGGTGTCGTCACCGCCACCCGCGCCATCGGCGACCGCGGCTTCTGGATCCAGGACACCGCCCCGGACAACGACCCGCGCACCAGTGAGGGCGTGTTCGTCTACACCGCGGGCCTCGCCCCGACCGTCGAGCCCGGCGACGACGTGCTGGTCTCCGGCACGATCGCCGAGTACCGGCCGGCCGGTGACGCGGCGAGCAACTCCAACCAGACGCTCACCGAGATCACGAGCGCCACGGTCACGGTGAAGTCCAAGGGCAACGCCCTGCCGCCCCCGGAGACCCTGAACCCGCCGGCGGGCTACCTGCCCACCGCGGGCGGCGGCAGCATCGAGGCGCTCCCGCTCGACCCGGCGACCTACGGCCAGGACTACTACGAGTCCCGCGAGGGCATGTACGTCCAGGTGGACGACGCCCGCGTGGTCGGACCCACGAACGGCTTCGGCGAGACGTGGATCACCACCAACCCGGCCCAGAACCCGACCGCCCGCGGCGGCACGATCTACCTCGGCTACGACCAGCCCAACAGCGGCCGGATCAAGGTCAAGCCCGGCGCCGCGGCGCCGCAGACGAGCAACGTCGGTGACGTGTGGCGCGGCACGACGGTCGGCAACGTCGAGTACACCAACTTCGGCGGCTACACGCTGGCCACGAAGACGGTCGGCGAGCACGTCTCCGGCGGCATCACGCCGGAGGTCACGGACGCGCAGCGCTCCTACGAGCTGTCGGTGGCCACGTACAACGTGGAGAACCTGGCCGCCACCAACGACCAGGCCAAGTTCGACCGCCTCGGCGCGGCCGTCGTGAACAACCTCAAGAGCCCGGACGTCGTGGTGCTGGAGGAGATCCAGGACAACAACGGCGCGACCGACGACGGCACGGTGGCGGCGGACGCGACGTTCGCCAGGTTCACCGACGCCATCGCGGCCGCGGGCGGCCCGCGCTACCAGTGGCGGCAGATCGACCCGGTGAACAAGGCCGACGGCGGCGAGCCGGGCGGCAACATCCGGGTGGCGTTCCTGTTCAACCCGGCGCGGGTGTCCTTCGTGGACCGCGCGGGCGGCGACGCGACCACCGCGGTGTCGGTCGTGAAGCAGCACGGCCGGGCCGCGCTGTCGGTGTCACCGGGCCGCGTCGCGCCCACCGACCCGGCGTGGAACAGCAGCCGCAAGCCGCTGGCCGGCGAGTTCAAGTTCCGCGGCCGCACGGTGTTCGTGGTCGCGAACCACTTCAACTCCAAGGGCGGCGACCAGGCCATGCACGGCCGCTACCAGGAGCCGGTGCGCGGTTCCGAGGTGCAGCGCGCCCAGCAGGCCGCTTTGCTGCGCGGTTTCGTGGACCAAGTCAAGGCGGTCGACAAGGGCGCCAACGTGGTCCTCGCGGGTGACATCAACGACTACCAGTTCTCCCCGGTGGTGCGGACCCTGACCGGCAACGGCGACGTGGTGGCACTGATCGACACGCTGCCCGCGAACGAGCGGTACAGCTACGTGTTCGAGGGCAACTCGCAGACCCTCGACCACATCCTGATCAGCGCCAACATCACCCGCTACCGCTACGACGTGGTGCACGTCAACGCCGAGTTCGCCGACCAGGCCAGCGACCACGACCCGCAGGTCGTGAAGCTGCGCCCGAGCACCGGCAACGCGCACGTCGACCAGCTGCTGTTCCTGCTGGAGGACATCGCGGACCGCCTGCCGAGGGCGTAGCCCGCAGCCGGCGTGAGGCCCTCTCGGATGCGGCCTGAGGGGGCCTCACGCGACGCGAGGGGGAGCAGAGGGGAAGCAGGACGGGGCGGGGGATTTCCCCCGGTGCTTCCCTCTGCAACTTCCCCAGGGCGACCAGCGCCGATGCCGTCAGGGGAAGATCATCGGCTGTGCCCGTGTCGGGCGTGAGAAGCGCCCCTGGTCAAAGCCACCACCTGCACTGGACCTGGTGGCGGCGACGACGCCACCAAGCCCGCGCCCGCTGGTACCACCACCGCACCCGACCACGCCGGGACCGGCAAACATGGCCAACAAGGCAAAGTGCGGCTGCCCTACGAGGCGAAACCGGCGGTTCTCCCGTTTTCGCCTGTCGGGTGTTCGCCGGACACCGGCAGAGAGGCCGCTCTCTTAACTTAATGGTCATGAAGATGAGCAACGCCTCGCGCCGCAGCGCGAGGCTGGGTCTGATGGCGGTGGTGATGGTGGCGGTCAGCCTGCTGACCGCCACGGCCGCGCACGCGTTGACCTGGTACGACTCTGTGCCCGTCAATGCCTCGAACGTGACGACCATCGCAGACGACGCGCTGCCTGACGGCGGTGTCGTCCAGATCCGACGCGGCACGTACGACGGCAACACGTACTACTGGGGACGGGTCTCCTCCCCGGGTTCGACATACAACAGCGGCCACGACCTGAAGTTCAGTGTCGGCGGGAATTGCGTGAACAACAGTGCCGGTTCGAAGATCAAGGACATCAACCGGACGACCTACACCTCCGCCGTGCGGCGGAACAACAGCTGCAGTTACGGCGCGCACGTCATCAACAGGAGTACAGGCAAGTCTGTCAAGGTCGCCGTGTACTACTGATCGGCGACGCTCCTCGGCACGCGCCGTCGGACACCATCCGCTGTGCAGGAACCCCGGAAACCACCGGGGGCCTGGCGGTCTGCCTGATCCCCCTCGCGTGCTTCCCCCTCGACAGCCGCCCGCCGCGCCGGAAGTCGGCCCACGGCCGGCGGCACCGACCCTGGCTCCAGGGGGTGGCACCTAGGGTGTTCGACGGTCGCTGACCAGGCCGCTGGCGGCTCTAGGTCCAGACCCGCCGCCCTCTGGACCTGGACCCCCGTCCAGAGCCCCGAAGGGCGGCTGAGCTGACCCCTGGACTCCAGACCGCGACAGGGAAGCAGCCAGGGAAGCGCCGGGGAGGCAGGGATTTCCCCTGACCGCTTCCCTGGCCGAGTTCCCTGCGCCCACCTCGGGCGATGCCCGGCAGGGAAGATCATCGGGAGTTCGTGGGGGGCGTCGGACGACGATGACGACGGCCCTGCCGGTGTGCTCGTTCCGGCCTGACGAGCAGGGGTGATGAGCCCCGAACTGAGACTCACCAACGACGAGAGCCCCGATCACCTGACGGTGACCGGGGCTCTGGTCTGCGGAGGATACGGGATTTGAACCCGTGAGGGGGTTAACCCAACACGATTTCCAGTCGTGCGCACTAGGCCACTATGCGAATCCTCCGCCGGAGAGACTACCGGACGGCCGGTGAGCCGCCCAAAACGGGGCTAGCAGAACCAGCCGTCGGCGACCCAGCCGTGGGCGTTGATGTGCCCGTAGGCGAAGCCGTAGACGTAGTTGCCGACCTTCGGTCCCTTCACCAGGAACGTCTGGCCGCGGTAGAGGGTGCCCATCCACGGGCCGTCGTTGGGCGCGGTGCGCACGTAGAGGTCGTTGGCGCACACGGTCTCGCGTTCGCCGATGGTGCCGTTGGCGGCCTGGGCGGTGGTCGCGGTCGCGACGAGGGCGACGGCGGTGACCAGGACTGCTGCTGCCCTCACCACGAGTCGTACCCCCCGATGCACTCGATCCGCAGGTAGCCCCAGTCGTTGGGGCCGAAGTCCATGCTCGCCGCCCACCCGTTGTAGACGGGGTGTGCTCCGGGCGTGTGGCCGATCTTGTTGCCGTAGGTCAGGGTGCGCTTGAACTCGACCGGGCCGACCGCGTGGTTGTAGTTGCCGTAGAAGCTCGCGGTCTGGCAGACGACGATGGCGTGCCGGGGCGGTACCGGTTCGGCCGCGGCGGCCGTGGCTCCGAGCAGCAGGGCTGTGCACGCGAGGACGAGAGCCCTCATCTGGTTCCTCCTTCACCGGGTAGTGCTACTAGCCGGTGAAATTTTCCCGTTCCGTGCCCGGGTCCGGACAGGGCCAAGCGTGGGTCCGGGCAGACCCGGCGGGGCGACCGGCTACACTTGCCTCGGACCTCGTGCGGCACACATCTCGCGAATCTCCCCAGGGCCGGAAGGCAGCAAGGATAAGCGGGCTCTGGTGGGTGCACGGGGTCCCCTTTCTTTGTCGGACCCTCCCGGTAAGGTCGCCGACGTGGCGCTCGCCCTCTACCGCAAGTACCGTCCGGCGACCTTCGGCGAGGTCGTCGGGCAGGAGCACGTCACCGAACCGCTGCGCACCGCCCTGGCAGCTGGTCGGGTCAACCACGCGTACCTGTTCTCCGGGCCGCGCGGCTGCGGCAAGACGTCCAGCGCCCGCATCATGGCGCGCTCGCTGAACTGCGTGAAGGGCCCGACGCCCGACCCGTGCGGCGAGTGCAACTCGTGCGTCGGACTCGCGCCCAACGGGCCGGGCAGCGTGGACGTGGTCGAGCTCGACGCGGCCAGCCACGGCGGCGTGGACGACGCCCGCGACCTGCGCGACAAGGCGTTCTACGCGCCGGCCGAGTCGCGGTACCGGGTGTTCATCATCGACGAGGCCCACATGGTCACCACGCAGGGCTTCAACGCCCTGCTGAAGATCGTGGAGGAGCCGCCCGAGCACCTCATCTTCATCTTCGCCACCACCGAGCCGGACAAGGTGCTGCCCACCATCCGCTCGCGCACGCACCACTACCCGTTCCGGCTGATCCCGCCGGGCTCGATGCGGGCGCTGCTGGAGCGCAACTGCGCGGCCGAGGGCGTGGCGGTCGACCCGTCGGTGTTCCCGCTGGTCATCCGCGCGGGCGGTGGGTCGGCCCGGGACACGCAGTCGGTGATGGACCAGCTGCTGTCCGGCGCGGGCCCCGAAGGGGTGCGCTACGACCGGGCGATCTCGTTGCTCGGCGTGACGGACGTGGCGCTGATCGACGACGTGGTGGACGGCCTCGCGGCGGGCGACGGCTCGCAGGTCTTCGGCACCATCGACCGCCTGGTCGACGCCGGGCACGACCCGCGCCGGTTCGCCTCCGACCTGCTCGACCGGCTGCGCGACCTGGTGCTGCTGCACGCCGTGCCGGACGCGGCGCAGCGCGGCCTGGTGTCCGCGCCGGACGACGAGCTGGCCAAGATGATCGCCCAGCGCGAGGCGACCAGGCCCGCGACCATCACCCGGTGGGCGGAGATCCTGCACCAGGGGCTGACCGAGATGCGCGGCTCGACCGCGCCCCGGCTGCTGCTCGAACTCGTGACCGCGCGGATGCTCCTGCCGTCCGTCGGCGACGTCGAGTCTGGCCTGCTGCAACGCGTTGAGCAGCTGGAACGCCACGGCCCACCGGCCGGCGGCGCGGCCGGGCCCGCCCCGGAGACCAAGTTCCAGCGGCCCTCGCAGCGCCCCGCGGAACCGGCCGCCGCCCCACCGCCCGCCGCCGTGCCACCCGCTCCCGCGCAGGCCGCCGCGCCCGCGCCGCAAGCCGCCGCGCCCGGGCTGCCCGCTCCTCCGGTGCTGCGGTCGGCGGCGATGAGGCAGGCCGGCGACCCGGCCGCACCCGCCCAGCCGCAGGCCGGTGCCCAGGACGTGCAGGGTGGTCGGGCCGCCGTGCCGGCGCCCGCCGCACCGGAGCCGCCGCAGGGTGGTCGAGGGGTCGTGCCGCCGCCCGCCGGCGCACCGGACGCGCCATCGAACACCGCGGTGGGCGGTGCGCCCGTGGTCCCGCCGCCCGCCCCGGCCGCCGACCGGTACCCGGACCAGCCGGCCGAGGTCCCGGCCGCCCCTGCCTCGCCCTCGGGCGGTGTCGACGCGGTCGAGGTGCGTCGGCGCTGGTCGGAGCTGTTGGGCGTGGTCCGCGGCACGAGCCGCAGCACCGAGGCGATGCTCACCAACGCCACCGTCGCCGACGTCGACGGCACCACGGTCACCCTCACCCACGCCTCCGCCCCGCTGGCCCGCCGGCTCGCCGAACCGCGCAACGCCGACACGATCGCCGCCGCGTTCGCCCAGGTCCTCGGCGGCACGTGGCAGGTGCGGTGCGTGCACGGCGACGCGAGCGCCGCACCGGCCCGGCAGGCGCCGCAGAAGCCGCAGCGGCCCGCGCCGACCAGGCCGAGCCAGGCGCAGGGCCAGGCGCGCCACCCCGAGCCGAACCGCCCGGCGCCGTCCGGCCGGGCACCCGCCGACGACGTGCCGCCGCCACCCGAGCCGCCGGAGCCCGATGAGCCCCTCCCGCCGGAGCCGGTGGACGAGGAGGAGATGCTGGCCGAGGCCGCCCTGCCGGGCGACGCGGACGACCAGCGGCTCGACCCGGAGGCCGTGGTGCTCAAGCTCCTCGCCGACGAGCTCGGCGCGCGGCCGTTGAAGGGCTGATCGACGCGACTACGCTGGCGAACGGCGGCAGACCCCGAAGAGAGGAACCCGCGGTGCAACCCGGTGGGCCCAACATGCAGCAGATCCTCCAGCAGGCGCAGATGATGCAGCAGCAGCTCGCCGCTGCGCAGCAAGAGCTGGCCGAGGCCGAGGTCACCGGCACCGCCGGTGGCGGTCTGGTCACCGCCGTCGTGTCCGGCGGCGGCGAGCTCAAGAGCCTGAACATCGACCCGAAGGTGGTCGACCCGGACGACGTCGAGACGTTGTCCGACCTGGTGGTCGCGGCCGTGCGCGACGCCAACCGCGCCGCGCAGGAGCTGGCGGCCCAGAAGATGGGCCCGCTGGCCAGCGGCATGGGCGGGATGGACGACCTGGGCGGTCTCGGGAAGCTGTTCGGCTGATGTACGAGGGGCCCGTCCAGGACTTGATCGACGAGCTCGGCAGGCTGCCGGGCGTCGGTCCGAAGAGCGCGCAACGCATCGCCTTCCACCTGCTCGCCGCGGACCCGGCCGACATCGGCCGGCTCCAGGACGCGTTGCAGAAGGTCAAGGACGGCGTGGTGTTCTGCGACGTGTGCGGCAACGTCTCGGCCGAGACGACCTGCCGCATCTGCCGCGACCCGCGCCGCGACCTGACCCTGATCTGCGTCGTGGAGGAGCCGAAGGACGTGCTGGCGGTCGAGCGGACGCGCGAGTTCAAGGGCCGCTACCACGTCCTGGGCGGTGCGCTCGACCCGTTGTCGGGCGTCGGGCCGGACCAGCTGCGGATCAGGCAGCTGCTGACCCGGATCGGCACCGACGTGAGCGAGATCATCATCGCCACGGACCCGAACACCGAGGGCGAGGCGACCGCGACGTACCTGGTGCGGATGCTGCGTGACTTCCCGGGCCTCACCGTCACCAGGCTCGCGTCGGGCCTGCCGATGGGCGGCGACCTGGAGTTCGCCGACGAGCTCACCCTCGGCCGGGCCCTGTCCGGCCGGCGCAGCATGTGAGGCTCGTCGCCGTCGACGGGCCGTCGGGCTCGGGCAAGTCGACCTACGCGGCGCGCCTGGCCGAGGAGCTGGGTGCCGCGGTGGTGGCGACGGACCACTTCGCCACCTGGACCGACCCGGTGTCGTGGTGGCCCCGCCTGGTCGCCGAGGTCCTCGACCCCCTCCGGCACGGCCGCGAGGCCCGCTACCGGCGGATGGACTGGACGCTCGGGTGGCCGAGACCCGGTGACCTCGTGGTCGTGCCGGTGCCGGACGTGCTGATCGTCGAGGGCGTCTCGGCGGCCCGCCGCTCGATCGCGCCGCTCCTGGACGAGGCGATCTGGGTCGAGGTGCCCGACCCGGAGGAACGGCTGCGCCGGGCCGTCGCCAGGGACGGCGAGGCGAGCCGAGAGCACCTGCGGCGCTGGCAGGCGTTCGAACGCGGCTGGTTCGCGGTGGACGGCACCAAGGCCCGCGCCGACCGGATCGTCCTGGTCGACTGACCGGCACCCCCGGGGCGCTACCCGTCGAGTGCCGCCCGCACGACGTCGGCCTCGGGCGACCCGATGGCGGTGAACCACTCCAGCGCGGTGCCCCAGTGCTGCCCCGCGGCCACGACGTCGCCGGTGGCGGCCAGCGCGTCACCGGCCAGGTGGGCGGCTCGCGCCCGCACGAACCGCTGCCCCGTGGCGCCGCTGAGCTCCAGGCACCGCAGCGCCAGGTCGAGCGCCTGGGCCACGTCGCCCTGGTCGAGCCTGATCCGGCCGAGCACGGCCAGCACGTCGACTTCGGCGATCCGCAGTCGGTAGCGGACCGCGCTGTCCAGCGCCTGGCTCGCCGAGTACTTGGCCTCGTCCAACCGGCCCGCCGCGCGGTGGACCAGCGCCAGGCTGCGCCGCGCCGCGCAGATGCCCAACGGGTAGCCGGTCTCCTCGGCGATCCGCAGCGCCTCCGTGCTGCGCTCCACCGCCTCCTCCAGCCGACCCAACCCGCACAGGGCCTCGCTCAGGGCGATCTTCGCGTCGCACAGGCCCTTGAGGTTGCCCAGTTCCTGCGCGATCGCGACGGCCCGCCCGGCCTCGTGCGCCGCGTCCGCCCACCGGCCTCGCATCACGCAGGTCAGCGCCAGGCCCTCGTGCGAGAAGTGCGCGAAGCCGCGCGCCCCGGCCCGTTCGTAGAGCTCGCCGCACCGCACGTAGAGCTGCGCGGCCCGTTCCGGCTGCCCCAGGAACAGGTGCACCTCGGCCAGCGCCCGGTGGCTGTCGGCCTGCGTCATCCACGCGCCAAGCCGGTTGCCGACGTCCAGCGCGCCCTCGAACGACGACACCGCCCGGTCCAGCTGCCCGAGCTGCATGTAGACACCGCCGAGGTTGAGCTGGGCGATGCCCTCCTGCTGCAGCGCACCGATGTCCCGCGTGATGACCAGCGCGCGTTCGAGGTGCTCGGCGGCCTGCTCCAGCTCGCCGATGTCGATGCAGACCGCGCCGAGGTTGGCCAGCACGGCCGCCTCGACGGCGGGCGCGGCGCCGGTGCGCTGCTGGATCGGGATGGCCCGGCGGAAGTAGTCGACGGCCACCCGGTGCTGCCCGATCGCCCAGTACAGCGTGCCCAGCGACGACAGCATCGCCACCTCGCCGACCGCGTCCTGGGAGGCCTGCGCCACCGCGAGCCCGGCCTTGGCGGTCGCCAGCCACTCCACCGGCAACCCGATCGTGTAGAAGTACCGCCGCAACGCGTCGGCCAGCTGCCACACGTCGCGGTCGGGCCGGCGGTCGGCGGCGTGCACGACGAGCCCGACCAGGTTGCCCCGCTCGGCGTCGAGCCAGGCCAGCGCCTCCGCCGAGGTGGAGAACAGGCGCGGCGTCACGCCCGGCACGACGTCGGTGCGCGGCAGCCGCAGCAACGTGCTCTTGAACGCGTCCGTGGCGTTGTCCACCGACCGGATCGACCAGTCCAGCAGCCGCCGCGCGGCCTGCGCGCTCTCCGCCGCGTCGTCCTCGAACTCGCGCCGCTCGGCCGCGTAGTCCCGCAGCAGGTCGTGGAACTGGTAACGGCCGGGCGCGTGGTTGTCCACCAGGTTCGCCGTGGCCAGCCGGTCGAGCCTGCGCCGCGCGTCCTGCGTGGTCAGCCCGCCCAACGCGGCCGCGACGTCCGGCGTGATGTCGCCCGGCGCCAGCGACAGCAGCCGGAACAGCGTCGCCAGCTCCGGCTTCAACGCGGTGTAGGACAGGTCGAACGCCGCGTGCACGGCGGCCCGCTCGTCGCCCTCCACGGCCAGCGCCGCCAACCGGTTGCCCGCACGCAGCTCCTCCACGTACGAGGCGATGGTGATCTCCGGCCGGGACAGCAGGTTCGCCGCCGCGATCCGCAGCGCGAGCGGCAGGTGGGCGCACAACTCGGCCAGCTCCTCGGCCGCCTCCGACTGCGACGCCACCACGTCCTCGCCGAGCATCCCGACCAGCAGCGCCCGCGTCTCGGCCCGGTCGAGCACGTCGAGCCGCACGTTGGACGCGGCGTGGCTGACCGCCAGCCCGCGCAGGGTGTCCCGGCTGGTCACGAGCACCGCGCAGCCCGGCGAGCCGGGCAGCAGCGGCCGGATCTGCTCGGCGTTGGCCGCGTTGTCCAGCACCAGCAGCACCTGCTGGTCGGTCAGCCGCGACCGGAACATCGCCTCCTGCTCGTCCTGGTCCAGCGGCACCGACTCGGGCGGCACGCCCTGCGCGCGCAGGAACCGCGGCAGCACGTCCACCGCGCTCAACGGCGGGCCCTGGGCGTAGCCGCGCAGGTTCACGTACAGCTGCCCGTCGGGGAAGAAGTGCCGCATCTTGTGCGCCGCGTGCACGGCCAGCGCCGTCTTGCCCACGCCGGGCGGCCCGGCCAGCGTCACCACCGGCACGCCCTGCGCGGTCCGCAGCAACGCCTCGATCAGCTGAACGGCCTGCTCACGGCCCACGAAGTCGCCGATGTCGGCGGGCAGCTGCGAGGGCACCACCCGGTCGCGCCGCGCCGCGGGCGCGTTCTGCCCCAGGTCCAGCGACGGCGACCCGCCGAGCACCTGCTGGTGCACCCGCCGCAGCTCGTCACCGGGGTCGATGCCCAGCTGCTCGGCCAGCAGCCCGCTGACCCGCCGGTACGCGCCCAGCGCGTCGGCCTGCCGCCCGGACCGGTACAGCGCGATCATCAGCTGCGCCCACAGCCGCTCCCGCAGCGGGTGTTCGCTGGTCAGCCGGGACAGCTCGGGGATCAGCTCGGCGTGCCGGCCCAGGTCGAGGTCGACCTCGACCCGGCGCTCCTCGACGTGCAGCCGCCGTTCGCCCAGCCGGGGCACCTCGTCGCGGTGCAGCACCTCCGAGGGCACGTCCACCATCGCGGGCCCGCGCCACAGCGCCAGCGCCGCGGTGAAGATCGCCGACGCCGACTCCAGCCTGCCCGCGGCCCGCTCCCGCTCACCCTCCTCGACCAGCTGTTCGAACCGCATGACGTCGATCGTGCGTTCGTCGACGTCGATCAGGTAGCCGTCGGGCACGGTCCGGATCGGCACGGCCGGGCCGAGCACCTGGCGCAGCCGCATCACGTAGGTCTGCAACGTGCCACGCGCCCGCGCGGGAGGGTCGGCGCCCCAGATGTGCTCCGCCAGCTCGTCGACCGAGACGCCGGCGCCGGCGCGCATGAGAAGCGACACGAGCAGGGACCGCTGCCGGCCCGCCCGCACCACGACCTGCTCGCCGTCGACCAGCACCTGCAACGGGCCGAGGACGCGGAACTCGACCACAGGGCTCACCGGCGACCTCCCTCCGCACGTGTGCAGGTTTCTGTTGTCCGTTGTACAGCGTAGGAGGGCGTTTGCCCGATCCGCCGTCGTCACGTTGGGCCAGCGAACGTGCGCCGGACGTATGAGAATGCAGATTCGCGTGGCCGGATCGTGACCTGTGCTGCGCCGGAAGGGGTGTGGTGACCGGTTAGGGTCCGTGACCACACCGTGAGATCCCGGATTTCCCTAGGGGTGTTTGATGGTTCATTCCCGAACGGCCCGGCGCCGTTGGACGGCCGCGATCGGCCTGACCGGCGTCGCTGCGCTCGCACTGTCCGCCTGCGCCGAATCCGGCCGCACGGACGACCCGGGGGCCGGCCAGGTCGGTGGCACGCTCACCTTCGGTGCGGCCGGTGCTCCCAAGCTGTTCGACCCGTTCTACGCCACTGATGGCGAGACGTTCCGCGTCGCCCGCCAGATGTACGAGGGCCTGGTCGGCTTCAAGCCGGGAACCGCCGAGGTGGAGCCCGCACTGGCGACCGACTGGGACTCCTCCGAAGACGGCAAGACGTGGACGTTCACACTGAAAGAAAATGTGAAATTCCACGACGACTCCGCCTTCAACGCCGAAGCGGTGTGCTTCAACTTCGACCGCTGGTACAACCAGAAGGGCGCCGGTCAGTCCGACGCCGTTTCGCAGTACTGGCTGGACAACTTCGGCGGCTTCGCGGACACCCCCGACAAGCCGTCGCTGTACAAGTCCTGCGCGGCCAAGGACCCCAAGACCGCGGTCATCGAGCTGAACGAGGCCACCTCGCAGTTCCCGTCGGTCCTGGGCTTCACGTCGTTCTCCATCTCCAGCCCGACGGCGCTCAAGCAGTACGACGCGGACAACGTGGTCGCGGCCGGTGACAGCTTCACCTACCCGGCTTACGCCAACGAGCACCCGACCGGCACGGGCCCGTTCAAGTTCTCGAAGTTCGACAAGGCGAACAACGTCGTCGAGCTCGTCCGCAACGAGAACTACCACGGTTCGAAGGCGAAGCTCGACAAGATCGTCTTCCGGATCATCCCGGACGAGACCGCCCGCAAGCAGGCGCTGGAGGCCGGCGACATCGACGGCTACGACCTGCCGAACGCGGCGGACTGGCCGGGCCTGAAGGAGAAGGGCTTCAACGTCGCGGTCCGCCCGGCGTTCAACGTCCTGTACCTGGGCATCAACCAGAAGAACAACCCGAAGCTGCAGGACCTGCGGGTCCGCCAGGCCCTCATGTACGCGATCAACCGCGAGCAGCTGGTGAAGTCGCAGCTGCCCGAGGGCGCGACGGTGGCCACCCAGTTCATGCCGAGCACGGTCGACGGCTACAACAAGAGCATCTCCGAGGTGAAGTACGACCCGGAGAAGGCCAAGTCGCTGCTGGCCGAGGCGGGCGCGTCCGACCTGACGCTGAAGTTCTTCTGGCCGACCGAGGTCACCCGGCCGTACATGCCGAGCCCGAAGGACATCCAGGCCGCCATCGCGGGCGACCTGGAGAAGGCCGGCATCAAGCTCGACGTGTCCAGCAAGCCGTGGAACGGCGGTTACCTGACCGACGTCGACCAGGGCATCCCGGACCTGTTCATGCTGGGCTGGACCGGTGACAACGGCACCGCGCACAACTGGATCGGCACGTTCTTCGGCCGCGCCGACAACCGGTTCAACACCGGTGCGTCGCCGTGGGGCGCGGAACTGGCCACCGAGCTGGGCAAGGCGAGCGCCGAGCCCGACGAGGACAAGCGCCGCGGCCTGTACGAGGGGCTGAACAAGAAGATCATGGAGGAGTACCTGCCCGCCGTCCCGGTGTCGCACTCGCCGCCGGCCCTGGTGCTCAAGTCGGAGATCAAGGGTGTCGTGCCCAGCCCGCTGACCGACGAGAGGTTCGGTTCGGCCAGCAAGGGCTGAGTCGCACAACTCCAGATAGAGACCACGGGGTAGCTCAATGCTCCGCTACACGATCCGACGGCTCATCCAGCTGGTCGGCGTGGTGCTGGTGCTGTCCCTGCTGCTCTTCGCGTGGCTCCGCGCTCTCCCGGGAGGACCGGTCTCGGCCCTCCTGGGGGAGCGCTCCACGCCCGAGTCGCGGGAAGCCCTCACCAAACAGCTCGGCTTGGACCAGCCGATCTTCGTCCAGTACTTCAAGTTCATGGGTCGCGCGCTGTCGGGTGACTTCGGCGTCTCGACGGGCGTGCAGCCCGGCGACTCGGCCCTCGACATCTTCCTGCAGCGCTTCCCCGCCACCCTCGAACTGAGCTTCCTGGCCATCGTCATCGCCATCGCCATCGGCATCCCGCTGGGGTACATGGCCGCGAAGCGCCGCGGTGGCTGGTTCGACAACCTCAGCGTCGGCGGCTCGCTGCTCGGCGTGGCCGTGCCGGTGTTCTTCCTGGCCTACGTGCTCAAGGACGTGCTGTCGTCCGCGCTGGGCCTGCCGACCGGTGGCCGCCAGGACGCGATCGACGCCACCCGGGTCACCGGGTTCTTCGTCCTCGACGGCGTGATCACCCAGGAGTGGGACGCGGCGCTGAACGCGCTGGAGCACCTGATCCTGCCCGCGATGGCGCTGGCCACCATCCCGTTCGCGGTGGTGTTCCGGATCACCCGGGCCGCCGTGCTCGACGTGCTCGACGAGGACTTCGTGCGCACCGCCGAGTCCAAGGGCCTCACCGCGCAGACCATCCGGCGCAGGCACGTGCTGCGCAACGCGATGCTGCCGGTCGTCACCACCATCGGCCTGCAGACCGGCGCGCTGCTGGCGGGCGCGGTGCTCACCGAGAAGGTGTTCGCGTTCGCCGGTGTCGGCGAGGCGCTGGCCCTCGGCTTCGAGCGACGCGACTACCCCGTGCTGCTGCTGCTGATCATCATGGCCACGGTCGTGTACGTGGTGGTCAACCTGCTGGTGGACCTCTCGTACGCGCTCATCGACCCGCGGATCAGGACGAGGTGAGCCGCGATGGTCACTCCCACCCGTAAGAAGGACCGCATCGACAAGCTCGCCGAGAGCAGCGCCGACGCCGGCGTGAGCCTCGCCGCGAGCGCGTGGCGGACGCTGCGCCGCAGCCCGGTGTTCCTCGTCGGCGCCACCATCATCGGCCTGTTCGTGCTGGTCTCGGTGCTGTCGCCGTGGCTGGCGCCGCACGACCCGTCCGAGGCCATGCTGATCGACCAGGTCATCAAGGCGCGCAACGAGATCCCGCCGCCCCAGGACGGCCACCCGCTCGGCGGCGACCTCCAGGGCCGCGACTTCCTGTCCCGGCTGCTCATCGGCTCGCAGCAGACGCTGATCGTCGGCGTGCTGGCGACCCTGATCGGGCTGGTGGGCGGGCTCACGCTCGGCACGCTCGCGGGCGCGTTCGGCGGCTGGGTCGACTCGCTCGTCATGCGCGTGGTCGACGTCATGCTGTCGCTGCCCAGCCTGCTGCTGGCGTTCAGCATCAGCGCGATGTTCGCCAAGCCCAACCAGTACACCGTGATCATCGCGGTGGCGGTGGTGCAGATCCCGGTGTTCGCGCGGCTGCTGCGCGGGTCGATGCTGGCCCAGCGGCACAGCGACCACGTGCTGGCCGCGACCGCGCTCGGCGTGAAGCCCGGCGCCATCGTGTTCCGGCACATGCTGCCCAACTCGCTCGGCCCGGTGATCGTGCAGTCGACGCTGGTGCTGGCCACGGCCATCATCGACGCCGCCGCGCTGTCGTTCCTCGGCCTGGGCAACCCCGACGACCGGATCCCGGAGTGGGGGCAGATGCTCGGCGACGTGCAGACCGTGTTCGACACGCACCCGCAGCTGGCGTTCTGGCCCGCGGGCGCCATCATCGTCGTCGCCCTCGGCTTCACGCTGATGGGTGAAACGCTGCGTGAAGCCCTCGACCCCAAGAGCAGGCGGTGAGTCGTGCCACTCCTGGAAGTACGTGACCTCACCGTGGTCTTCGAGCGCAAGGGGGAGAAGTCCTTCACCGCCGTGGACCACGTGAGCTTCGACGTGGAACCGGGCCAGACCGTCGGCCTGGTCGGCGAGTCGGGGTGCGGCAAGTCCGTGACGTCGCTGGCGATCATGGGGCTGCTGCCCAAGCGCGGCGCGCGCGTGTCCGGTTCGGTGCGGTACGAAGGCGTGGACCTGCTGTCGCTGTCGGACCGCGAGATGCGCGACCGGCGCGGCCGCGACCTGGGCATGGTGTTCCAGGACCCGCTGTCCTCGCTGAACCCGGTGATCCCGATCGGGTTGCAGGTCACCGAGGTGCTGGAGCGGCACCGCGACCTGCCGCGCAAGAAGGCGATGCTGGAGGCGGCCGAGCTGCTGGACAAGGTCGGCATCCCCGACCCGACCCGGCGGCTGTCGGAGTACCCGCACCAGCTGTCCGGCGGCATGCGGCAGCGCGCGCTGATCGCCATCGCCCTGGCGTGCCGGCCGCGGCTGCTGATCGCGGACGAGCCGACGACGGCGCTGGACGTGACGATCCAGGCGCAGATCCTGGCGCTGCTGAAGGAACTGGTGCACGACATGGGCACCGCGCTGGTCATGATCACGCACGACCTGGGCGTGGTCGCGGGCCTGTGCGACGAGGTGAACGTGCTCTACGCCGGGCGCGTGGTGGAGAAGGCGCACCGGCACGAGCTGTTCGCCGCGCCGCGCCACCCGTACACGCACGGCCTGCTGTCGTCGATCCCGCGGCTCGACGCGCCGCGCGGCGAGAGGTTGAACCCGATCAGGGGTTCGGTGTCGGACAACATCCCGTGGACGCAGGGGTGCGCGTTCGCGCCCCGGTGCCCGAACAAACTGGACGTGTGCGTGCAGGTGACGCCCGAGCAGGAGGACATCGGCGGCGGCCGGTTGCTGCGCTGCCACAACCCGGTGCGGCCGCCGGTGGTCGAGGAGGTGTCGGTGTGAGCACCGCGACCACCCCCCAACCGGAGAGCCCCCAGCCCGGCGCTCCGGCGTCCGAGAGGCCCCTGGGCGAGACGTTGGTGTCCGTCGAGGGCATCAAGGTGCACTTCCCGATCAAGCGGGGCGTGATCCTCGACCGGACGGTCGGCCACGTGTACGCGGTGGACGGGGTCGACCTGTCCGTGCGGCGCGGCGAGACCTACGGCCTGGTCGGCGAGTCCGGCTGCGGCAAGTCCACCCTCGGGCGGGCGGTGCTGCGGCTGTCCGAGCCGACGGCGGGGCGGGTCGTGTTCGACGGCACGGACCTGTCGACGTTGAAGGGCGAGCAGCTGCGCCGGATGCGCCGCCGGATGCAGATGGTGTTCCAGGACCCGATGTCGTCCCTGGACCCGCGGCAGTCGGTGGAGTCGATCCTGGTCGAGGGCCTGCGGGCGCACGACCTGGACAAGGGCCGCGAGCAGACCGGCGAGCGGTTGCGCTCGTTGCTGTCGGCGGTCGGGCTGCCGTCCACGTCGCTGCGCAAGTACCCGCACGAGTTCTCCGGCGGTCAGCGGCAGCGCATCGGCATCGCGCGGGCGCTGGCGGTCGAACCGGACCTGATCATCGCCGACGAGCCGGTGTCCGCGCTGGACGTGTCGGTGCAGGCGCAGGTCGTCAACCTGCTGGAGGAGCTGCAGGAGGAGTTCGGGCTCACCTACCTGGTGATCGCGCACGACCTCGCCGTGGTGCGGCACATCTCCGACCGGGTCGGCGTGATGTACCTGGGCGGCCTGGTGGAGGAGGCGACCTCGGACGGCCTGTACGCCGAGCCCCTGCACCCGTACACCAAGGCGTTGCTGTCCGCGATCCCCGTGCCGGACCCGCTGGTCGAGGACCGGCGCGAGCGCATCCTGCTGTCCGGCGACCTCCCGTCGCCCGCCAACCCGCCCAAGGGCTGCCGCTTCCACACCCGCTGCCCGTGGAAGCAGGCGACCCGCTGCGACACCGAGCGGCCCGAGCTGCGCGAGGTGCTGCCGGGGCACAAGGTCGCCTGCCACTGGGCGGAGGACATCCGGGCGGGCGCCATCCGGCCGCACGAGGTGCAGGCCGTCCTGGTGGAGGAGGACGGCATCTCGCCGGACGTCCCGCTGGTCGGCCCGGCCTCGGTGACGGAGGCGTTGAACCCGTGAGCCGTAGGTCCGGGGCGCCGTCCACCGACGGCGCCCCGGACCGGCGGTGCGGACCGGTCGGCCGGACCCGGACCGGTCAGACCCGGGCGGCCCGCGGGTAGAGCAGGGTCGGGTCGGCGGCCAGGGCGGCCTTGAGGTCGACGACCCCCTGGTCGGCCAGCACCTCGATCCGGTCGGCCGCGACACCGTCGAGGGCGGCGCGCACCACGTCGGCCGGGTCGTTCTTGGGCATGTCGAGGCCCGCGGTCATGTCGGTGTCGGTCGGGCCCAGCAGCAGACCGGTGACCAGCGTGCCCTGGCCCGCGAGCTCCACGCGGACGCCGTTGGTGAGGCTCCACTGCGCCGCCTTGGCCGCGCTGTACGCGGTGGCGCGGTCGTAGGACACCCAGGACATCGAGGACAGCACGTTCAGGATCGCCCCTCCGCCGTTGGCGGCCAGGACGGGCGCGAACGCGCGGATCACGTCCAGCGTGCCGTAGAAGTGGGTGTCCATCTCCAACCGGATCGCGGCCGGGTCGCCGGTGACGAGGTTCTCGCCGGTGATCACGCCCGCGTTGTTGACCAGCAGGGTGACGTCGGCGGCGACGCTCGCCGCGGCGGCGATCGACCCGGGGTCGGTGACGTCCAGGCGCAGCACCTCGACGCCCGGCAGGTCGACCCGGTCCGGGTTGCGGGCCGTCGCGTAGACCTTGGCCGCGCCCCGGTCCAGCAGCTGCCGCGCGAACTGCCGGCCGAGGCCGCGGTTGGCCCCGGTGACCAGGGCGACCGAGTTGGCGATCTCCATGCGTTCTCTCCCCTGAGCGTGGGTTGGTGCGCCCAACCTAGCGGGGGCTGGCTTGGGTCTGACAACCCAGCCATACTGGGGCCGTGACGGCACCCGACGGCTCGCCCTGCGCCATGGTCAAGGCGGTGGAGGTCGTCGGCGAGCGCTGGACGTTCCTCGTGCTGCGCGAGGCGCTGGCGGGTGCCAGCCGGTTCTCGGAGTTCCGCGCCGCGCTGGGCATCGCCTCCGACGTGCTCGCGGCCCGGCTCGCCAAGCTGGTGGACACCGGGCTGATGTGCCGGCGGGGCTACCGGGAGCCGGGGCAGCGCCCCCGCGAGGGCTACCACCTCACCGAGGCGGGCAGGCGGCTGAGCGTGGTGCTGTGCGCGTTGCAGCAGTGGGGCGACGAGCACATCCCGTGCACCACCCCCACGGTCGACTACCGCGCCACCGACGGGCGTGCGGTGTCGGTGCGGTTCGTGGACGCGGACGGTGTCGTGGTCCCGGCGCACGACGTCCGGGCGGAGCGCACGGCGCCGGTTGCCTAGAGGTCCGGCGGTACCGACCCGGCGGTCAGGTCAGGTCGGGGGGAACCGCGTCGGGGCGCCTCCCCCTGTCGGCGGCGCCCCGACGCGGTGGTCGGTCAGGCGGACCAGGTCGGCGCGCGGCCGAGCAGGGCCACCAGGCGGTCCGTGACCGGCGCGTCCTCCGGCACGGGGACCGGCATCGCGAACGCGCCGCCCGGACCGCGCACGTCCGGCGTCGTCGGGTAGTGCCGCGCCATCCGGTAGGCGGCGGTCGCGAGTTCGGGGTCGAGGGTGCTGTCGACGCCGATCGCGCGGGACAGGTCCCAGGCGTGCACCAGGTTGTCCACGAAGTGCCCGGCGACCAGGTCGCGGCCCGGGCGGCGGCCGTAGCCGGGGAACTCGGCGTCGCGCTCCAGCACGCCCTCGGCGCGGAACGCCTCGGTGGCCGCGTCGGTCGCCGCCCGGTACGCGGTGAGCATGTCGTCGTCGGCCGGCGCCTCCACGTCCGCGTGGCGGATGGCCGCGGTGAACGACAGCGTCATCTCGACCTGGTGGCGCAGCAGTTCGTAGACCGTCCAGCCGGCGCACGGCGTGGCCAGGTCCAGGTGGGCTTCGTCGAGCTCCGCCATCAGCTTCAGGTTGAGGTCGAGTGCCGACCGGTTCAGGTCCAGGAGATCCATGGTGTCCACCCCTCAAGTTGTACGAACGATCGTACAATTAGTTTGGCGGTGGTCAAGGGGGATAGCGTGGACGTCGTGAAGGTCGACGGACGGGTGGAGCGCGGCGAGCAGACGCGGCGGCAGATCCTGCGCCGGGCGGCGGAGATCGCGTCGGTCGAAGGGCTGGAGGGCCTGTCGATCGGGCGGTTGGCCACCGAGCTGGAGGTCAGCAAGAGCGGGGTGTTCGCGCACTTCGGGTCGAAGGAGGAGTTGCAGCTGTCGACCGTGCGCGCGGCGGCGGCGATCTTCGCGCGGCAGGTGGTGGAGCCCGCGCTGACCGTGCCGCCCGGGTTGGCGAGGTTGGAGCTGCTGCTGGACGGGTGGCTGGCGTACTCGGAGAACCGCACGTTCCCCGGCGGGTGCTTCTTCTACGCCGTGCAGGCCGAGTTCGACGCCCGGCCGGGGCGGGTGCGCGACGCCATCGCCGGGTACGGGCGCGAGTGGAACTCCTACGTGCGCCAGACGATCGGCGAGGTCGGCGGGATAGCCGACCCGGACCAGCTGACGTTCGAGCTGATCGCGTTCCTGGAGATGGCCAACGCCCAGTCCGTGCTGCACGACGACCCGGACGCGTACGAACGGGCCCGCGTCGCGGTGCGCAACCGCTTGGCTCAGGCGGGTGCGGCGTCCGGTGCGGCGGCGTCGGGCACGGCGGCGTCGGGCACGGCGGCGTCGGGCACGGGCACGGCGGCGTCCACGGCCCGGCGCTGAGCGGCCTTGACCGCCATCCCGATCGGCACGCTGATCAGCGTCGCCACCCCGAACGAGATCAGCGTGGCCACCACCGGGTCGGTGAAGACCTGGCCGCCGAAGTAGCCCACCGTGGCCGTGTAGGCGCTCCACAACGTGGCGCCGACGAGCGCGATCGGCGTGAACCGCCGGAGGGGCCACCGCAGCGCGCCGGCCAGGATGGCCCCGCAAGCCCGCCGCCGGGCACGAACCGCACCCCGACCAGGATGGACTCACCGCGCGTGGCCAACCTGGCCGCCGTCCACGTGATCACCGCCCGCGGCCCGGGCCGCCGCCCGACCCGCGCGAGCGCCCGCATCCCCGCACCGCGCCCGATGCCGAAGTTGATCAGGTCGGACAACGCGCAACCGGCGGCCGCCACCGCGATCACCGCCGTCAACGACAGCTCACCGGACGCCGCCAGCACCCCGTACCCGATCAACACGGCCTCGGTCGGCGCCAGCGGCACGACGGCGACGACGAACAGCACCACGAACGCGGTCATGACCGGGGAACGCCGCCGGGTTCCCGATCATCTCCGACCTGTCGAGGTCTTCAGCAACCCGTCACCCGCGGGTCGCGAATCCGCTGGTAAGGCGCGGGCGATGTGATGTGCGGCACGGGTCTCGCTGAGATCCCCGGTGCAGAACGCGGCGGTCAGGTGCGCTGTCGCGACTTCAGCAGCCGTTGGCAGGAGCCCTGGCGTTCACCGGTTCCCCGGTCGCGGTGCCGGGCACCGCCGCCGCCCGCCGCGCGTGGTCGCCCCGCCGTCGTGGAACGGCGGGGCGACCACCGCTCACTACCGGTTGGCGCGGTTGATCGCCGACACCAGGGCGCGCAGCGACGCGGCGACCGTGGAGCTGTCGATGCCGACGCCCCACAGCACCCGGTCGGAGACGGCGCACTCCAGGTAGGCCGCCGCGCGGGCGTCGTCACCCGACGACATCGCGTGCTCGAAGTAGTCCAGCACCCGCACGTCGTACCCGATGGTGGCCAGCGCGTCCACGAACGCGGCGATCGGGCCGTTGCCGCCGCCGGTGATCTCCTGCGTCTCGCCGTCCACCACCACGACGGCCTTGATCGTCTCGTGGCCGCTGCCGTCGCCGGACACCTTCTGCCGCACCAGCCTCAGCGGCGCGGTGGCGTCCAGGTACTCGTCGGAGAACGCGTCCCACATGTCCTTGGGGCCGATCTCGCCGCCGCGGGTGTCGGTGACCTCCTGGATGACCCGGGAGAACTCGACCTGCAACCGGCGCGGCAGGTCCAGGTGGTGCTCGGTCTTCATCAGGTACGCCACGCCGCCCTTGCCGGACTGCGAGTTCACCCGGATCACGGCCTCGTAGTTGCGGCCGACGTCCTTGGGGTCGATCGGCAGGTACGGGACCTCCCACGGGAACTCGTCCACGTGCTGCCCGGCGGCCTTGGCGGCGTCCTCCAGGGCCTCGAAGCCCTTCTTGATCGCGTCCTGGTGGGAACCCGAGAACGCGGTGAACACCAGGTCGCCGCCGTACGGGTGCCGTTCGGGCACGGGCAGCTGGTTGCAGTACTCGACCGTGCGCCGGACCTCGTCGATGTCGGAGAAGTCGATCTGCGGGTCGACGCCCTGGCTGAACATGTTCATGCCCAGCGTCACCAGGCACACGTTGCCGGTGCGCTCGCCGTTGCCGAACAGGCAGCCCTCGATCCGGTCGGCGCCCGCCAGGTAGCCCAGCTCGGCGGCCGCCACGCCGGTGCCGCGGTCGTTGTGCGGGTGCAGCGACAGGATGATCGACTCACGTCGCGCCAGGTTGCGCGACATCCACTCGATCGAGTCCGCGTACACGTTCGGGGTGGCCATCTCCACCGTCGCGGGCAGGTTGATGATCAGCGGCTTCTCCGGCGTCGGCCGGATGACCGCCGACACCGCGTCGCAGACCTCCAGCGCGTACGACAGCTCGGTGCCGGTGTAGGACTCGGGCGAGTACTCGTAGCGGAACTCGGTCTCCGGGTAGTCCTTCTCCTGCTCCAGCGCGAACGCGGCGGCGTCGGTGGCGATCTTCTTGATGCCCTCGCGGTCGGACTTGAACACGACCCGGCGCTGCAGGATGGACGTCGAGTTGTAGAAGTGGACGATCGCCTTGGCCGCGCCGCGCAGCGACTCGAACGTGCGGCTGATCAGCTCGGGCCGGCACTGGGTCAGCACCTGGATGGTGACGTCGGGCGGGATCGCGCCGTCCTCGATGATCTCGCGGACGAAGTCGAAGTCGGTCTGCGACGCGGCCGGGAAGCCGACCTCGATCTCCTTGTAACCCATCCGGACGAGCAGGTCGAACATCTTGCGCTTGCGCGCGGGCGACATGGGGTCGATCAGGGCCTGGTTGCCGTCGCGCAGGTCGACGGCGCACCACAGCGGCGCCTTGGTGATCCGCTTGGTCGGCCAGGTCCGGTCGGGTACGTCGACCGCTTCCACCTGGTCGTGGAACGGCCGGTAGCGGTGCACCGGCATCGACGTGCCGCGCTGTGGGTTCCACGCGGGCTGGTCGGGCACGGGACGGGCCGGGGGCCGGATGCGGCTGGTGCCGGAGGTGTAGGCATCGTGACTGGTGTTCATGTTCGCGGTGCTCCTGCTGCTGCCGGTGGGATGACGACCGGCGGGCAACGCTCGTTCCCGCGACGGGGGGCCGGTCTGATCAGACCCCGTCACGGCGGCGAAGCAGGAGGGCACGTGCCATGCCGCACAGGTTAACCGCATTCCGCGCCGGCGTGGAACCGAGCGCCCATATGGTGGAACTTCACCCATCCGAGTTTCACTCGATCGTGCATTGGGCATCTTCTTGACATGTCCAGATGGCGAACCTCAACGCGCAGCGGCAGCTCCACGGCCGCGCGAGTGATCCGCGGTGTCGGTGCCGTTTTCGCGGGCATCGAGGTGCTGTACATCCTCATGCTCCTCATCGGGGTGAACACGGCCAACGCGTTCTTCCGCTTCATCCAGCAGCTCGCCGAGCCGCTGGCGCTGTTCTTCCCAGGCCTGTTCCAGACGGGCAACGCCAACCTCGACGTGATCCTGAACTACGGTCTCGCGGCTGTGTTCTGGCTCGTCGTCGCCGGCCTGCTCGCCCGCCTCGTCGCCCGCTAGCGGGCCGTCGAAAGTCGCGGGAAGGCGTGCCACACTCCCGTCATGGCTGAACACCGGACCGCGCACCGCTCGGTGCGCACGAAGGTCGTGTCGGTCGTGGCGGGAGTGCTCGGTTGGGCGGGTCTGCTGGCCGCCGTCGTGCTCGTGGCGCACGTCCTGCTGACCGTCGGCGGCGCGAACCCGGCGAACTCGATCACCACCACCGTCGCGACCTGGGCCGACCGGCTCGCGCTCGGGTTCCGCGACCTCTTCACCCCTGAGGACGCCAAGCTGCGCGTGCTGGTCGACTACGGCTTGGCGGCGCTGTTCTGGTTGGTCGCGCGCTCACTCGTGCTCAGGCTCGTCCGCCGCCTCGCCTGAGCCGGGGAAGGCGGGCCGGCCCCACCGCCCCGTGAACGCGGTCTCGGTGAGCGGCTTGCGCACCCGCGGTCGCCGTTCCCGGGCACGCAGGTCCTCGGGCAGGTCCGCATCGTCGCCGAGCAGCCCGACCGCGATCACCACGACCGGCCGCACGTGGTCGGGCAGCCCGAACGCCTCCCGCACCGCGTCCGGTGAGAACCCGCCGATCTGGTGCGTGACCAGGCCGGACTCCACCGCCCGCAGCACCAGGTTCTGCACCGCGAGGCCCAGCGCGAACTCGGTGTTCGGCACCGGACCGCGTTCGTCGGTCTCGGCCACCGCGCCGACGAGCAGCACCGAGGCGCGCCCGGCCCACGTCCGGTTACCGGGCCGCAGCGCCGCGAAGATTCGCTCGAACGTGTCGTCGCCGCGGTACCCGACGAGGAAGCGGGCGGGTTGCGTGTTGCCGTGCGAGGCCGCCCACCGGGCCGCTTCCAGCAGCACGCGCACGGTGTCCGGCGACACCTCGGCCGTGCCGTCGAACGCCCGCGGGCTCCAGCGCCGTGCGATCAGGTCGTCGAGTTCCATCAGATCGCATACTGCCAAGCCGTGATGGCGTACGCGCCGAACCACGCGCTGAACACCGAAACACCCACCAGCACCGCCACCACCGTGCTCGTCCGCCGCCGCGCCAGCGCCACCGCGACCGGTACCAGCAGCGTGAACGCGGGCAGCAGCAGCCGCGCCTTCGAGTTCATCAGGCCGTTCGACCCCAGGTCCATGGCGAGCACGCCGACGCCGTACACGATCAGCGGCCACGCCAGCCGGCGCCGGAAGCTCAGCACCACCAGCGCCAGCGCCACCACCAGCAGCCACACCGTGGTCAGCTCCAGCACCGACCTCGGGTCACCCAGGATGAGCAGCGCGAACTTCCCGGTGGCGGCACCGCCGTCGAACCGGGAGTCCCACCCGGTCCGCTGCACGGCGAACCAGCCGTCCCACCGGCCGGTGCGCAGCGCGACGTACCCGAGGTACCCGAGCAGGCCGAGCGGCGCTACCAGCCCGCCGACCCACGCCCGCCAGTCGTCCCGGCGGTGCCACACCGCCACGGCCGCCGCCGCGCACACCGCCAGGACCAGCGCCGCCGCCGTCGGCCGCACCAGCCCCGCCGCCGCGCAGCACACGCCGGCCGGCACCCAGCGCCGCTCCACCACGCCCACGAGCGACCACACGGCCAGCGCGCAGAACGTCGCCTCGGAGTAGGTCATGGACAGCGCCACCGCCATCGGTGACGCCGCGAACAGCACGACCAGCACCAGCCCGGCGCGCCGCGACCCGTCGAACACCCGCGAGCCCAGCCGCGCCAGGCCGTAGGCGCAGCACACGCCGCTGACCAGGCTCACCGCGAACGCCGCGCCGACCGTCGGCACACCGGGCAGCCCGTCGACCCACCGCACCAGCGTCGGGTAGCCGGGGAAGAACGCCAGCGGCGTCTCCGCGGTGCGCCGCCCGAACGCGTCCACCAGCCACTCCGGCACGTTGCCGTAGCCGCCCTCGGCGATGCCCAGGAACCACTGCCCGTCCCACGACGTGAGCGCCCTGGTGACGTCCTTGTCCCACCGCGCCGCCATCAGCTGCAGCACGAGCAGCCCGAGTTCGCGCACGGCCAGGTAGAGCACGGCCGGCGCCAGCACGACGGTCACCCGGTGTCCGGCCACGCGCGCCGGCAGCCCACGCGCGCGGGGCGCGTCGTCGGGGTCCACGCGAACGGCCTCCAGGGTCGACACGGGGTCGAGAGTAGTGGGCGTCACGGCGACCGCTGTCCACTCCTTGGGCCAGGTAGTCTCCCCGGTGAGCTGGGCTTGAAGCACCTGGGAGGAGTGGGTCTGTGGCGCTCGTCGTCCAGAAGTACGGCGGTTCCTCGGTCGGGAGCGCCGAGCGGATCAAACGGGTGGCCGAGCGCATCGTCGCGACCCGCAAAGCGGGCAACGAGGTCGTCGTCGCCGTCTCCGCGATGGGCGACACGACCGACGAGCTGCTCGACCTCGCCCGCCAGGTGTCCCCGGTGCCGCCCGCCCGCGAGATGGACATGCTGCTCACGTCCGGTGAGCGCATCTCCATGTCGTTGCTGGCGATGGCGATCAGCTCGCTGGGCGCCGAGGCGCGCTCCTACACCGGCTCGCAGGCCGGCGTGATCACCACGTCGGTGCACGGCAAGGCGCGCATCATCGACGTGACGCCCAGCCGCATCCAGGACGCGCTGGCCGAGGGCGCCATCGCGATCGTCGCGGGTTTCCAGGGCGTCAGCCAGGACAGCAAGGAGATCACCACGCTCGGCCGCGGCGGCACCGACACCACCGCGGTGGCGTTGGCGGCGGCGCTGAAGGCCGACGTCTGCGAGATCTACACCGACGTGGACGGCGTGTTCACCGCCGACCCGCGCATCGTGCCGAACGCCAAGCGGCTGGAGACCATCACCTACGAGGAGATGCTCGAGATGGCGGCGAGCGGGGCCAAGGTGCTCATGCTGCGCTGCGTCGAGTACGCCCGCCGCTACGGCGTCCCGGTGCACGTCCGATCTTCGTTCAGCAACAAGCCCGGGACCATCGTGTCCGGGTCAGTGGAGGACCTTCCCGTGGAACAGGCGATGATCACCGGCGTCGCGCACGACCGGTCCGAGGCCAAGGTGACCGTGACCGCGGTGCCCGACCTGCCCGGCATGGCGGCGCGGATCTTCCGCGTCGTGGCCGAGGCGGAGCTCGACATCGACATGGTTGTGCAGAACGTCTCGCAGGCCGTGTCCGGCCGCACCGACGTGACGTTCACCCTGCCGAAGGACGACGGGCCGCGCGCGGTCGCCGCGTTGGAGAAGGCGCGCGAGGAGATCGGCTTCGACCAGGTGCTCTACGACGACCACGTGGGCAAGGTGTCGCTGGTCGGCGCCGGCATGCGCTCGCACCCCGGCGTGACCGCGCAGTTCTGCGAGGCGCTGGCCGCGGCGGGCGTCAACATCGAGATCATCTCCACCTCGGAGATCCGGATCTCGGTCATCTGCCGCGACACGCAGCTCGACGACGCCGTGCGCGCGCTGCACGACGCGTTCGAGCTCGGCGGCGACGAGGAAGCCGTGGTCTACGCGGGGAGCGGACGATGAACGAGACCTCAGGTGTGATCGTCCCGCAGGGACCGGTGCTGGCCCTGGTGGGCGCGACGGGCGCGGTGGGCACCGTCATGATCGACATCATCAACGGCCGGGAGTCCGTGCCGTGGGGTGAGATCCGGCTGATCGCGTCACCGCGCTCGGCCGGCAAGAAGATCACCGTGCGCGGCGACGAGCTGACCGTGGTCGCGCTGTCGCCCGAGGCGTTCGACGGCGTCGACATCGCCATGTTCGACGTGCCGGACGAGGTCTCGGCCGAGTGGGCGCCGATCGCCGCGTCGAAGGGCGCGGTCGCGGTGGACAACTCGGGTGCGTTCCGGATGGACCCCGAGGTGCCGCTGGTGGTGCCCGAGGTGAACGCGGACCGGATCGGCGAGCGTCCCAAGGGGATCATCGCGAACCCCAACTGCACGACGTTGTCCATGATGGCCGCGCTGGGCGCCCTGCACCGGGAGTTCGAGCTGCGCGAGCTGGTCGTGGCGTCCTACCAGGCGGCGTCGGGTGGCGGGCAGGCGGCGATCGACCGGCTGTACGCGGAGACCTCGGCGTTGGCGGGCAAGGAGGTCGGCGTGCGCGCGGGCGACGTGCGGGAGACGCTGGAGGCCGCCGGGCTGCCGGTGTCCGACTCGCCGTTCCCCGCACCGCTGGCGTTGAACGTGGTGCCGTGGGCGGGGTCCTTGAAGGACGACGGGTGGACCAGCGAGGAGCTGAAGGTCCGCAACGAGTCCCGCAAGATCCTGGGCATCCCGGAGCTGAAGGTGTCCGCGACGTGCGTGCGCGTGCCCGTGGTGACGACGCACTCGTTGGCGGTGCACGCGACGTTCGCCCGCGAGGTCACCGTCGAGCAGGCGCACAAGATCTTCGACGCGCAGCCCTCGATCGTGCTGGTGGACGACCCGGCGGCGAAGCGGTTCCCGACGCCCGCGGACGTCGTGGGCGGCGACCCGACCTACGTCGGCCGGGTGCGCCAAGCGCTGGACTTCCCGAACACGCTGGACTTCTTCGTGTGCGGTGACAACCTGCGCAAGGGTGCGGCGCTGAACACCTACGAGATCGCCGAGGAGTTGGCGGGCCGCCTGTAGGTTTCACTCCCATGGCTGACGTAGTGCTCGCGATCGACCTCGGTACGACGTCGACCAAGGTCATCGCGGTGGACCGGAACGCGGGCGTGGTGGCATCGGCGGAGCACGGCTACCCGATGCGCACCACGCCCTCCGGTGAGGCGACCCACGACCCCGTCGAGGTGTGGGACGCGGCGCTGCGGGCGCTGCGCGAGGTCGCGGCGCAGGGCCACGTGGTGCGGGCGCTGTCGTTGACCGGCGCGATGCACACCCTGGTGGGGTTGGACTCCTCGGGCACGCCCGTCACGCCGTCGTTGTCGTGGGCGGACAACCGCGCGGTGGAGCAGACGGCACGCCTGCGAGGCACGGCCGAGGGCATCGCGCTGCACCGCGCCACCGGCACCCCGATCCACACCATGTCGCCGCTGGTGAAGCTGGCGTGGTTCAAGGAGCAGGCGTTCACGGCGGCGCGCTGGTGCGGCCTGAAGGACTTCGTGGCGCTCCAGCTGACCGGCGTGCCGGTGACCGAGCACTCCACGGCGTCCGCGACCGGCTTGATGGACCTCGAATCGCTGGACTGGCACCCGGACGCGCTGGACTTCGCCGGTGTCCGCGCCGACCAGCTGCCGGAGCTGCGCGCGCCGGTCGACTCGTTCCCGCTGACGCTGGACGTCCCCGGTGTGCCCGCCGGCACCCCGGTCGTGCTCGGCGGCGGTGACGGGCCGATGGCGAACCTCGGCGTCGGCGCCGTCCTGCCCGGTGTGGCGGCCGTGTCGCTCGGCACGAGCGGCGCGCTGCGCGTGGTCCGCGACCGTCCCGCCGTGGACGAGCGGGGCCGGGTGTTCTGCTACGCCATCGCCGAAGGGCTGTGGGTGCTCGGCGGTGCCGTCAGCAACGGCGGCGTGGTCGCGCAGTGGGCGGCCGAGGCGTTCGGCGCCGACCTGGTGGCCCTGCTGGACGAAGCCGCCGAGGTGCCCGTGGGCGCGGCCGGCGTCACCGCGTTGCCGTACCTGCTCGGCGAGCGCGCGCCGTGGTGGGACGCGGGCGCGACGTCGGCGGTGATCGGCCTGCGGCGTGAGCACGGGCGCGCAGTGATCACCCGCGCGCTGGTCGAGGGCGTGTCGCAGCAGTTGGCGCTGGTGCTGGACGCGGTGCGGTCGGTGGCCGACGTGCACGCGGTCCGGGTGACCGGCGGCGCGTTCCGCAGCGACCTGTGGGCGACCGTGCTGGCGTCCGCGCTGGGCCTCCCGCTGGAACTGGCCGACGACAGCGAGGGCTCCGGCGTCGGCGCGGCCCTGGTCGCCTGGCGGGCCCTGGGCGAGATCGGGTCGCTGACTGTCGCCGCCGACCTGATCAAGCCGGTGAAGACGATCCCGCCCGACCCCGACGCGGTCCGCCACTACGCTGCGGCACGCCCCGGCATCGACCGCCTCTACCAGGCGCTACGCGACCTGGTGTGACGTGCGGACGCGGCCGCCGAGCACCACCGTGCCCGCCGCGACCACGACCGCGCCGACGCCCGCCACCGCGAAGCCCCACCCCGGTGACGAGTGGTCGATCACGACACCGGTGACCGGCGCGCCCACCGCGACGCCCAGCGTGAACGCCGAGCTCTGCAAGCCCATCGCCACACCGCGCGCGGACACCGGCGCGTACTTCGTGATCAGCTCGCCGGTGGCGGTGATCGTGGGCGCGCACAGGAAGTTCGTCGGCACCAGCGCCAGCGCGAGCCACCACGGCGACCAGCCGAACAGGCCGATCGGCACGGCCAGCAACCCCATGCCGCCCATCAGCGCCCACAACGGCGGCACGCGCGTCAGACCGCCGTAGAGGAAACCGCCCGCCAGCGACGCCACGCACATCACCACGATCATCGCGCCGGTCCACCCGGTCAGCCCGAGCCCGCGCATCGACGCCACCACCGACACCTCGACGCCCGACAGCACGAACGTCGCGCCGCCCGCGCTGATCAGCACGCCCAGCAGCCTGCCGTCCAGCCACTCCCGCCGGGGCACCCGCGCGCCGCTCGTCTCGCCCTCGTGCCGCACCGGCGGGTTCACCGCGTACAGGATCGCGCCGATCAAGACCATGGACGCGCCGATCGCCCACATCGCCGTCCGGCTCGACGCCTGCGTGGTGAGCGCCACGCCCAGCGCGGGCCCGGCCATGAACGAGACCTCCACGGCCATCGAGTCCATCGCCAGCGCGGTGCGCCTGCGGTCCTCCGGCACGAGCGCGGTCAGGATCTGGCGACCGAGCGACATGACGGGCATCACGGTGATGCCGGTGGCGAAGCACGTGACGAGCAGCACCTCGTAGGACAGCAGCGGGGCGACGAACCAGAAGACGCCCTCGGTGACCACCGACAGGGCCAGCATGGCGCGCAGGCCGCGCCGGTCGACCAGGTGTCCCATCAGCGGCGAGCCCACCGCGATGCCGATCGTGCTGACCGCCCCGACCAGGCCCGCGGCACCGTAACCCCGGTCCAGGGCGAGCAGGACGTGCATGGTGATCGTCATGCCCGCGGCCGTCGGGGGCACGCGCGCCAGCAGCATCAACAGCATGAAGCCGGGCACGCGCGGCGTTCGGAGGACGGCCAGGTAGTGAGAGACGTTCACGTGCCCATCTTCACGTGCGGCGGCAACAGGTTTAACCGTTCGTTTTCTTGACTCGTTCCAGAAAGCGTGGTGGAGTGGTGGAGCCATGACCCCAGAACCCCGTCAGCTGCTCAAGGACGCCGGCCTGCGCATCACCGCACCCCGGCTCGCGGTCCTCGACTGGCTCGCCGCACACCCGCACGCCACGGCCGACGCGGTCGCCGAGGGCGTGCGGGCCAGGTTGGGAACCGTGTCGACGCAGGCCGTCTACGACGTGCTGAAGGCGTGCGCGCGGACCGGGTTGTTGCGCCGGATCGAACCCGCCGGGCACCCGGCGCGGTACGAGACGCGGACCGGCGACAACCACCACCACCTCGTGTGCCGGGTCTGCGGCCGGACCGAGGACGTCGACTGCGTCCACGGCGCCGCACCCTGCCTGGAACCCTCCGACACGGTCGGCTTCGCCGTGGACGAGGCGGAGGTCCTGTTCTGGGGTCTGTGCCCGGACTGCCTCCGGGCCCCGGAGCGACCCGGGGACCCGGATCGACCTGGGGCCCCGGATCGAATCGGGCACTGACTGCCGCCCCCCACCAGAAGGAGTCACCAGCGTGACCGAACCGCGTCACACCACCAACAACGCAGGCATCCCGGTCGCGAGCGACGACCACTCGCTGACCCTCGGCGCCAACGGCCCGATCCTGCTGCAGGACCACTACCTGATCGAGAAGAACGCCCAGTTCAACCGGGAGCGGGTGCCCGAGCGGGTCGTGCACGCCAAGGGTGGCGGTGCGTTCGGTTACTTCGAGACGAGCGAGGACGTCAGCCGCTTCACCAAGGCGGCGCTGTTCCAGCCCGGCGTGAGGACGGAGACGCTGCTGCGGTTCTCCACCGTCGCCGGTGAGCTCGGCTCCCCCGACACGTGGCGCGACCCCCGCGGTTTCGCGCTGAAGTTCTACACCACGCAGGGCAACTACGACCTCGTCGGCAACAACACCCCGGTGTTCTTCCTGCGCGACCCGATCAAGTTCCCCGACTTCATCCGCTCGCAGAAGCGCCGCGCCGACACCGGCCGCCGCGACCACGACATGCAGTGGGACTTCTGGACCCTCCAGCCGCAGACGTCGCACCAGGTGACGTGGCTGATGGGCGACCGGGGCATCCCGAAGACCTGGCGGCACCAGAACGGCTACGGCTCGCACACCTACCTGTGGGAGAACGCCGCCGGCGAGAGGTTCTGGGTCAAGTACCACTTCAAGACCGACCAGGGCATCGAGACCCTGACCTCGGAGCAGGCCGCGAAGATCGCCGGCGAGGACGCCGACGCGCACCGCGCCGATTTGTGGCACGCCATCGAGCGCGGCGAGTTCCCGTCGTGGACGCTGCACGTCCAGGTCATGCCGTACGCGGACGCGGCGACGTACCGCTTCAACCCGTTCGACCTGACCAAGGTGTGGCCGCACGCCGACTACCCGTTGATCAGGGTCGGCAAGCTGGTCCTCGACCGCAACCCGGCCGACTACTTCGCCGAGATCGAGCAGGCCGCGTTCGAGCCGACGAACCTGGTGCCCGGCATCGGCACGTCGCCGGACAAGATGCTGATCGGGCGGATCTTCTCCTACCCGGACGCCCACCGGTACCGGATCGGCGCGAACTACAACGAGCTGCCGGTGAACCGGCCGAAGTCGCCGGTGAACTCGTACTCCAAGGACGGCGCGATGCGGTTCGGCAACGCCGTCGACCCGGTGTACGCGCCCAACTCCTACGGCGGCCCGCACGCCTCCGCCGAGGCGTCCGGCGAGGTGGCGTCGGCGTACGGCGTCGAGGACGCTGTCACCCGTTCGGCGTACAGGCTGCACGCGGAGGACGACGACTTCGGCCAGGCCGGCACGCTGATCCGCGAGGTCATGGACGAGGGCCAGCGGGAACGCCTCGTGCAGACCGTGATCGCGCACGCCTCGAACGGCGTGTCCGAGCCCGTGCTGGAGCGCGTGTTCGAGTACTGGCGCAACATCGACAAGCAGACCGGCGACAAGATCGCCGCAGCCTTCGGCAAGTGATCGTCCCCAGGACTGTGCACCCCTGATAGTGCACACCCCGACAGGGCCGCCCAGATGAGTCCGCCCGGACGAGTCCGGGCGGCCCTGTCCCTTCTCCCGGGGGGCAGAACCGCTCCGCATCGCCGGCGAGGGGAATGTCCGCGCAACCCGCCGACGGGTGCGTCGGACGAGGAAGAAGACGTCTCCCGAACCCGGTCCCCACGAGCCAAGTACCGAGCAGGGGTCGCCGGAATTCCGAGCCGACGCTACGAACCGGTCTCCCGGCCCTTCTGCCACGGATAGCGCGGCACCACCAGCTCGAACGAGTCCACCAACCACGTCTCCCGCGTCTCCGCCTCCGATGGGAACGCGGAAGCGGGTCCCGCCGGCCGCTCCGCGGCGGCACCGGTCCCACGCGTGGTGACCCGGACCCACCGAGGCTCGCCGTCGGTCACAGGTGCGGCGGGCGGTGGTGCGTCACCCACCCGAACCCGCACCCAATAGCTCACGATCTTCAGATTACCGTAGCCATATCGGAACCAACCTCGGATGATCTACGTCCGAACGGGTACACCGTGCCGCTGATCGGGGGACGCGCGCGTGACGGATCAACCATCGCTGGACGAGCTGGCGGCCCGCGCCGAACGGCTCGACCAGGCGCGGCTCGCGCTCAAACGGGACCTGGCCGAACGCGTCGTGCTGGGCCGCGACGACAGCGGCCTGGTCGAGATCGGCGTGGACCACACGGCCGAGGTCGTCGAGGTCGCGGTGAACGCCGCGCTGGTGGGCAGGGTCGACCCGAAGGTGCTCGCCAACGCGGTCCTCCAGGCCGCGGGCGAGGCGCAGCGCAAGGCCCGCGAACTGGTCGCGGAGCGGCGTTCGTACTACCTGGGCACGTAGCATTAGCAGGTCAGCAGGGGGGAAGACATGGCAGGTTTCAAGGTCGACACCGGTCGGCTGCGCGAGTCCGCCAACGGGTTCCAGCGCGCAGGCGACCACGCGGGCGCGGCGGCGGGCTCGTTGGGCGGCACCACCGTCCCGAGCGGCGCGTTCGGCGTCTCCGGCCCGGCCCGCGGGCTGGCCGCGGACCTGGACGCGATCGTCGCACGTCGTCACGACCGGGTCGCGCAGCGCCGCGACCGGTTGGCCGAGATCGCCGACCGGGTGCGCCGGGACGCCGACGAGTACGACCGCTCCGACTCCGACGGCACGGAGGACATCAACCGATCCGGTGAAGGACTGCGATGACCCACCCCGCACTGCAGCAGGCGGCGGACGGCTGCGCCCGGCTCGCGCAGGCCGCCCGCACCGTCGGCTCACCGGACCCGGTCGCCGCGATCCGGCAGGTCGACTACGACCCGCAGGCCGTCGAGGCGTACGCCCAGCAGCTCGGCGCCGTCGCGGCGGACCTCGACAAGGCGATCGCCGAGCACGAGCAGGCGATCGCCGAGCACGAGGCGAGCTCCGAGGGTTCCGCGTCGGACTCCGCGCACGTGGCCATGAGCGAGGAACTGGCCAAGCTCCGCGACGAGCGCAAGCTGGTGCAGGTGCTGGTCGACGAGGTCCATCGGATCGCCACGCGGATGGACGAGCTCGCCCGGTCCGCGTCCGAGGAGATCCTGGCGATCGCCGCGCGGGCCGACCCCGCCGTCGCCGTGGTGCTGGACGGCAGCTGGCTCGACGACGCGACCGGCGAGGGCGCGCGGGCCGAGGAGACCGTGCACCTCGCCATCGCCGAGATCATCAAGGTGTGCCAGAAGACCCAGGACCAGGTCGCCGTGCTCCAGTCCGAGCTCAACGCGACGATGGACACCGCGGAGGGCGGCGGTGGCGATTCCGCCGCGGCCGGCACCCCGAGCGGCGGAGCCGAAGCGGGCACGCCCGACTGATCCTGCACGCCCGACTGATCCTGCACGCCCGACTGATCCTGCACGCCCGACTGATCCTGCACGCCCGACTGATCCTGCACGTTCGACTGAACCTGCACGTTCGGCTGAACCGACAGCCGCTTGAACCGGCGGAGCGGGCCGGTCGCCCCCACGCGGCGCGACCGGCCCGCCGTCACGCGGTCTCGGGGATGTCCTGCCTGGTGTTGGCCAGCGCCAACCCGGTGCGCAGCGACCCCACCGCCTCCGCCACCGCCTCACGGAACACACCGCCGACGCCGAGGATGTTCGCGTACCCGTGGAACAGCCCCTCGTACCGCCGCAGCACCACCGGCACGCCCTGCCGCGCCAGCTTCTCCGCGAACGCCTCGCCCTCGTCCCGCAACGGGTCGAACCCGGCGGTCGCCAGGTACGTCGGCGGCAACCCGCTCAAGTCCTCCGCCAGCAGCACGGACAGCCGCGGGTCGGTGTGCGTGTCGCGTGACGGCGCGTAGTGGTCGAGGAACCAGTCCATCTTCTGGTCGGTGAGGAAGAACCCGTTGCCGAACAGCTCCCGCGACCGCCGCCGCACCGACGCGTCCACCGCCGGGTAGAACAGCAGCAGGAACACCGGCTTCACCTCACCGGCGTGCAACGCGGTCACCGCCGCCAGGTTCCCGCCCGCGCTGTCACCGCCCAACGCGATCCGGCGCGGGTCGATCCTCAGCTCCTCGGCGTGCGCCACCGCGTACTCGAACGCGGCCCGCGCGTCGTCCGTCGCGGCCGGGAACGGGTGCTCCGGCGCCAGCCGGTAGTCCGCCGACAGCACCCGCACCCCGCCCTCGACGGCCAGGAACCGGCACAGGTTGTCGTGGCTGTCCAGGTCGCCGCTGACCCACCCGCCACCGTGGTAGAAGACGAGCAACGGCGAGCCGGCGGCCAGGCCGGTCGGCTCGTAGAACCGCGCGCCGACGCCGTCCAGCGACAGCGAGCGCACCGCCACGCCGCCGATGACCGGACCGCAGACCAGCGCGTTGCTGCGGCTCAGCGCCTTGCGGTTGGCGCTGGGTGTGGTCGTCTGCCAGTCCTCGCCGCTGAGTTGCTGCAACTTCAGCAGGAGCTGGGCTTCCGGGTGGAGCCGCTGTCCGTCCAGCGTGATCGGGGGGCCGGCGATCAACCTGCGCAGCGACGTGGGCAGGCCGAACACGAAGCGGAGGGCACCGGCCAGGACACCGGGAGGGAGCGACTCGGCGAGCTTCGACATGAGACGCACGTTACTAGTCGGTAGGGGTTCGGGCGAGCGTTGGACCTCCAGTTAGGTGCAGGTGGCAGGATCGACGCATGACGGTCACCGTGGTGGGCATCGGCGGATCCCTCCGCCCCAACTCGCAGTCCGAGCGCGCGATGAGGATCGCCCTGGAGGGCGCGGTGGACGCGGGCGCGAAGGTCGTCGAGGTGTCCGGACCCGACCTGGTGCTGCCGTTCTACGACCCGGCCATCCCGGACCGCACCGACAACGCCCGGCGGCTGGTGGAGGCGCTGCGCGTCGCCGACGGCGTGGTGCTGGTGTCACCGGGCTACCACGGCACGGTGTCCGGCCTGGTCAAGAACGCCCTGGACTACATCGAGGACCTGCGCGGCGACGAACGCCCCTACCTGGACGGCCGGGCGGTCGGCTGCGTGGCGACGGCCCAGGGCTGGCAGGCGTCGGTGACCACGCTCACCGCGTTGCGCTCGATCGTGCACGCTCTGCGCGGCTGGCCCACGCCGTTGGGCGCGGCGGTGAACTCGCGCGAGGTCGAGTTCGACCTCGAAGGCGGCTGCTCGGTGCCCTCGGTGGCCGACCAACTGCGCACGATCGGGCGACAGGTGGCGGACTTCGCCGTGTCGAGGGCGGGCTGAGCGGGTACGTGTGGGAGGGGCGTGAGCTGCCACACGACCGGGTGTGGTTCGGCCTCGGCCGGGTGTTGGGCTGATCGACGGGCCCACCACCAGCTCAAAGGAGAGCGTTCACCATGCAGGTGCTCTACACCGCGCAAGCCATCGCTGTCGGAGACGGACGCAACGGAGAGGTCCGCTCCTCCGACGGGGTGATCGACGAACAGCTCTCCACGCCCAAGGAGCTGGGCGGCCCCGGCGGGGACAAGACCAACCCCGAGCAGCTGTTCGCGGCCGGGTACGCGGCGTGCTTCCACAGCGCGCTCAAGGTCGCCGCCCGCCAGGCCAAGGTCAAGCTCGGCGAGACGACGGTGACCGCGAAGGTCGACCTCGGCCCGAACGGCAGCGGCGGCTTCCAGCTGGCCGTGGAGCTGGTGACGCACATCCCGGGCGTCGAGCAGGACGTGGCCGACGGGCTGGCCGCCGCGGCGCACCAGATCTGCCCCTACTCCAACGCAACGCGAGGCAACATCGAGGTGGCTCTCACGACCACCGTTTAGAGGAGGCGTCAGACCCATGGGCAAGTCTCAGAAGTCTCCGATCACCAGCTCGCTGTCCGACGCCGACAAGGCGTCGGTCGCGGGGGTGCTGCAGGCCACGCTGGTCGACCTGGTCGACCTGTCGCTGGTGGCCAAGCAGGCGCACTGGAACGTGGTCGGCAAGAACTTCCGCAGCGTCCACCTCCAGCTCGACGAACTGGTGACGACGGCGCGGACCTACACCGACGAGGTCGCCGAACGGGCCGCCGCGCTCGGCATCTCGCCCGACGGCAAGGCGAAGACCGTGGCCGAGGGCTCGGGCGTGCCGGAGTTCCCCGGCGGGTGGTTGAAGGAGGAGCAGGTCGTCACCGCGGTCGTCACCGCGCTGGGCGAGCTGATCGTGCGGCTGCGCGGCCGCATCGACGAGACCGACAAGTCCGACCTCGTCACCCAGGACCTGCTGATCGAGATCACGAAGAACTTCGAGCAGGCCCACTGGATGTGGCAGGCCCAGCAGGCCTGACCAGCGGCTCGACGGGCCTGATCAGGCCTTCACGGGGGCCACCGGACCACCGGTGGCCCCCGAAATCGTCAGACCTCGTCGGTAACCTGAAAGCAGGGGACCCCCTGGCGGGGACGCCTGCGCAGCTCCGCCGTCGGCCGCGGCCATGGAGCACGCGCCGAACGGCGGCCCTGGAGCAGGCGCCTAGAGCACGCGCTGCACGAAAGCGACCTCCGCCGCCGTCTGCCGGATCGTCTCGGCGACCACCAGCGAACCGTGCCCGGCGTCGTACCGGTACACCTCGTAAGCCGCACCGCGCGCGGCCAGGCGGTCCAGGTAGTTGTCGATCTGGCGGATCGGGCAGCGCGGGTCGTTCTCACCCGCCAGCACCAGCACGGGCGCCCGCACCGCGTCCACGTAGGTCAGCGGCGAGCACTCGCGGTACCGGTCGGGCAGCTCCTCCGGCGACCCGCCGAACAACGCCCGGTCGAACGCCCGCAGCGGCTCCATCTCGTCCTCGTACGCGGCCAGGTAGTCCGCCACCGGCACACCCGCGACACCGGCCGCCCACCGCTGCGGCTGCGTGCCCAGCGCCAGCAGCGACAGGTACCCGCCCCACGACGCGCCGTTGACCACGCACTTCGCCGGGTCGGCGAACCCCGACTCGACGGCCCAGTCGTGCACCGCCGCCACGTCCTCCAGCTCGGTCAACCCCGGCCGGCCCTCGATCGCGTCACGCCACTTCGACCCGTACCCGGTCGAACCGCGGTAGTTCACGTGCACCACGGCGAACCCGGCGTCCAACCACACCGCCCGGTAGGCGGAGAACCGGTCCTCGTCCGCCGAGTGCGGTCCGCCGTGCAGGTGGAACACCGTCGGCAGCGGACCGTCCGGCGCGCCGGCAGGACGCGCCACCATGGCGTGCACGTCACCCACGAACACATCGGTCAGGTCCACCGACTCCGGCGCCTTGTGACCGGCCGGCTCCAGCAGCACGCGCTCGTCGCCGTCCACGTCGAGCACCCGCACCACCCCGGGCCGCGCGGCCGACGACCACGAGTACTCCACCGCGCCGTCCGGCCGCACGTGCGCGCTGCCGACCGTCCCGTGTGGAGTGTCCAAGGCGTGCAGGGCGCCGGTCGCCAAGTCGTAGCGGTGCAGCGTGTTGCGCGCCTGGAACGTGTGCACGACCAGCAGCGACTGCGCGTCCGGGTACCAGTCGGCGCTGATCTCGCCGGGCAGGTCGACCACGATCTCGGTCTCGGTGTCCGCGGCGACGTCCCAGATCAGCAGCTCGTCCTTGCCGCGCCGCTCGTGCCCGACCAGCAACCGGTTGTCACCGCGCACCGGGCTGAACGCGATCGCGTCCAACCCCTTGCCCGGCCCGTCCCACTTCTCGGTGACCTTCTCACCCGTCGGGGTCACCACGCGCAGCGCCGCGTGCCGGTTGTCGCCGTGCTCCGAGTGCGACAGCACCACCAGCGTCTCGTCCTTGGACAACGCCGACACGCCGCCGTCGTTCTCGTGCGCGTAGATCACCTCGGCCGGGCCGCCGTCGCGCGCGACGTACACCGTGGTGCCGTCGTCGGTGGACGTGCCGACCGCGACGACCCCGTGCCCGATCTCCAACCCGGCCGGGTACCCGGCGGGCACGCCGTCCACGGCGGCGCCCGGGGCACCGCCCGGCTCGAACGGCTCGCTGACCCACGTGCCGAACTCGTCGCCGTCGGTGTCGGCGAACCACCAGATCGTCTCGCCGTCCGGGCTCAGCGCGCCGTGCGACGTGCCGTTCGGGCGGTCGGTGACCTTGCGGTGGGTGTCGGTGGCGCGGTCCCAGGAGTAGATCTCCCACACGCCGCTGGAGTTCGACAGGTACAGGCTGCGGTCCGGGGCGTCGTCGGCCCACCCGGGCAGGCTCACGCGCGGGGCCGTGAAGCGGGCCCGCCAGCGGGCCTCGGCCTCGGCGTCGGCGAACAGCGGGTCGGGCACTTCGGCGGTCGGGTGCGTCGTCACCCACCCGATCCTGCCGGCTTCCGCGCGGTGACCAGGTAGTAGTCCACCAGACCGAGCTCGGCGGCGCGCAACCAGCTGCGGTCCCACCGGTCCCGGTGCGGTCCCAGTTCGAGCCACCGGTCCAGGCCGCGCCACACGTGCTCGCCGATGCTGCGCGCGGTGACGTCGGCGAACCCGGCCTCGCGCAGGTCGCGCAGCACGTCGTCGACCGGGTGGGGGCGGTCGAGGCCGGAGGCGAACGTCCTGAGCAGCTCGGCGAGCCGGGGGCCGGCGTCCTCGGCGCAGGCGAAGAACGTGGTGACGGCGATCCGCCCGCCCGGTACGAGCACGCGGGCGCTCTCGCGCGCGAACCCCGGGACGTCCTCGAAGTGCTGGGCGGCCTCCACGGACAGCAGCGCGTCGAAGGAGGAGCCGGGGAACGGGAGGTCGTCGGACGAGCCCTGGACGAACGCCACCCGCGGGTCGTCGTTGGCCTCCGTCGCCCGCGCGACCTGCTCCGGCACCAGGTCCACGCCGCGGACCACGGCGGGATCGCGGCGCAGGACGCTCCGTGCGCCCAGCCCGCGCCCGGAGCCGACCTCCAGCACGCGGTCCCCGGCCCGCACCGCGAGGGCGTCCAGGACGACGTCGTACAGCGCTTCCTGGGTGGCGACGCGCTGCTCGACGGTGACCTCGCCGGTCAGGTCGACGTCACGCCAGTAGCCGAAGTTGATGAAGCCGCCCGCGAACACCGGTAACGCGGCCAGGTCACCCGGGCCGTACACGCGGCGCAGTTTGTCTCCCACACCCGCGATCATGCCAACGCCGTTCACGTTGCGTGAGAACGTTCACCGCCTCGGACGCCACGCACGGTCACTTGATCGTGCGCGGCACGACCGGTCGTGAAGGGGCCTAGGGGTCGAGTTCCTCGTCCAGGATCCGGTCCAGCTTGTGCGCCGCGCGGACCATGGCGCGGCCGACCAGGGCGATCACCCCGACCACCGCGCCGACGACCACGGCGGCGGTGGGCGAGAGGACAACCGCCAGGAGACCGGCCAAGCCGAGCCCGACCTGGGTCCACGCGACGACGGGGATCCAGCGGGCGGTGGAGGTGGTGGTGGTCATGCGGCTTCTCCCTGCTGGCGGTGGTGGGGCGTCGGGGCGGACGCGTTGACTCGTCGTCGTACGAGCACCGCCGCTTGTTACGCATAGTGACTTGAATCGGCAATATTCACCTGATCGGGTTAACAGAACGTGACGAAGGTTCGCCTGGACGGCCTCGAAACCGAATTAGGCAACAGCGAGGAGTGATTCGTAACGTCCTCGTTGGTCCGAACGAATCACGAGGTACACGGTGGTGACACAGGGGAGGTCTGACCGATGATCGAGAACACGGTTCGGCAGGGCGTTCGGGTCGGCTGCGTGGACGCTCTGGGTCGTCGGAGGACGCTGGAGGTGTCGCTCACCGAGGAGGGCAACGTCTGCATCCACACCCCGCCCGGCGAGTCCGCGAAGCTCGACTGGAACGAGGTCGGCGAACTCCTCCGGCGCCTCGCGGAGCTGCGACCGCACGTGAAGTGACGTCCGATCGGTGTGCCCGGGAGGCCCGACCGACCTCCCGGGCCGGCGCTTAACCGCTTGGTCGGTCGGCGGCACCCCGCTCCAATGGGCACATGATCGACCACACGGAGCTCAACCGCCGCCACTGGGAGGACAGCGCCGCCGCCGCGCACGGACCGCTGGCCCGCGAGCACTGGGCGCGCACCGAGCCGTGCTGGGGGCTGTGGGCCACCCCCGAGTCGGAGGTCTCCGTCCTGCCGCCGGACCTGGCCGGGATGGACGTGATCGAACTCGGCTGCGGCACCGCGTACGTGTCCGCCTGGCTCGCCCGGCTCGGCGCCCGCCCCGTCGGCATCGACATCTCCGAACGCCAACTCGCCACCGCCCGCGAGATGCAGGCCGAGTTCGGCCTGGACTTCCCGCTGCTGCTGGGCGACGCCGAACGGGTGCCGCGCGAGGACGGCTCGTTCGACCTGGCGATCAGCGAGTACGGCGCCTCCCTCTGGTGCGACCCGTACCGCTGGATCCCGGAGGCCGCCCGCCTGCTCAGACCCGGCGGCCACCTCGTCTTCCTGCACCGGTCACCGCTGTTCGCCCTGTGCGCCCGCCCCGGCGACACGGCGTCCACGTCCCTGCGGCGCCCTCAGTTCGGCCTGCGCCGCGTCGACCACGGCACGTCCGCCGAGTTCACCCTCCCGCACGGCGAGATGTTCAGGCTGCTGCGCGACACCGGCTTCACCGTGGACGACCTGGTGGAGATCCAGGCGCCCGACCCCGCGAACCGCGAGTACCACGAGGTGTCGTCCGCATGGGCGCGCCAGTGGCCCAGCGAGGAGATTTGGCGGGCGCGACTGACATCTCCGCAGGTGAGGTAGCCGAAGCTCCTCGGACGAGTAAATCTATGATCGCTGGAGTAGACATTCCGCCCCCGCTGTGTGTAGTGTTCTCGTTGTACGAGAGAGAACGTCCGATCGGCACGGGAGATGACGAACTACCCGTGATGCGAGGGCAGTCGGCGCGTGCAGTACCGGGAGCGCAAGCGATTTACGCAAGACGGCAATGCGCACCCGGAGCCGACAGACCCGCGCGTGCAGTGGCAAGGCGGTCAGGCGCGTCGGAGCCGATCAGTGGAAGGGGTTCCAGCGCGGTGGCCGGACGGTCGGCGAGGTGAACCGGAGCAAGCGAGAAGTCCGGTGCCGTCCGTCGAACGGGTGACAGGCAAGTCGGTAACCAGAGAAGAAGGGACGGGTTGTACACCATCGGATAGCCCGCCGGGAGTTGAAGTCGAGCCGGGCGGGTACCGCAGTCCAGCACGATTGGAAGGTGGTCTCCGGTTACGAAAACGCGATCCTCGCAGTCTCCGCAGCTGTTCGGCGGATGACGCGGATACGGTAAGCCGGCCTCAGGGCCGGATGGTGGGAACCCAAAACCCCGGGGCCCCGGTGCTGATGTTGGCACCGGGGCCCCTCGTGGCGCGGAGGTGCGATGACCCCAGAAACGAACGAGCCGCGACCAGCGGCTGGCAACTTGGACGACGACCACTACCCCGCCTACACGATGGGCAGAGCCGCGGAGATGCTCGGCACCACGCCGGGATTCCTGCGCAGCCTGGACGAGGCGAAGCTGATCGAGCCGGAACGCTCGTCAGGCGGCCACCGCCGCTACTCCCGGTACCAACTCAGGTTGGCCTCCCGGGTCAGGGAACTGGTCGACCAGGGCATGGGCCTCGACGCCGCGTGCCGCATCGTCACCCTGGAGGACCAACTCCAGGAAGCCAGGAACCTCAACAAGCAGAACACACCGCCCGAGCCGGACCAGCCGTACCCGCCGCTGCGAGGCGTGTGACCGGGTCGGGAACGTCGACCCGACACCGGAGAAGAGGAGCGCGCGTCACGGCCTCACCAACCGTGACGCGCCCGCCCACACCTACGGGCAGCTCAACGTGTCCAGTGGCGGCCGCTTCGCCGTCGTGAAGCCGTAGCCCACGGTCGACGACTGCCAGCTGATGGCCTGGTAGCTGGTCTTCGACATGGTGAACCTGACCGTCGCGTAACCGGCCGGCCCCCAGCTGGCGGTGTAGGCGCTGTCACCGACGCCGGTGAAGTCACGGCGGGTGTTCCAGTTCACGTAGAACGACACCGCGACGTTGTTCGGGCGCTTCGCCCGCACCTTCAGGGTGATCGTGTCAGGCGTCTGGGCGACGCGGCAGGCGCTGAACGCCGGCGTGTTGCGGTTCGTGGCGTAGTCGGACGGGATGGCCGTCCAACCGGTGGCCTGGACGCCGTACTCGGCCGTCGAGACCTGCGGCGCCGCGGAGGCACCCGTCGGGACGACCGCTAACGCGGCGAGCGCTGCGACCAGCACTCCGGTGAAGGACGAAACGGACCTGCGCACTTGGGTGCACCTTCCACTCGGAAAAGGGACTCGGCTGCCGATCGCCAACGCCGACGCCGCACGCTCCGGACGCCCCCCGGTGCAGCCACTCACGAGTCAGGCCCCGTCCACAACTACCGTGAACGGGGCCTGACCTGCACTAACCTTTGTCGGGGTGACAGGATTTGAACCTGCGACCTCTTCGTCCCGAACGAAGCGCGCTACCAAACTGCGCCACACCCCGGCTTGGGATCGAACGAGGAGAACTCTACCTGACGTTCCCACCCACTCCGAACCGGGTATCCCTTTCCGCGCCGGACACGTCCTGACCTGCGTCGACAGGACGCGGGACCAAGGTCAGCAGGCTCGCCTCCGGCGGGCAGGCGAAGCGGACCGGCGCGTACGGCGACGTGCCCAGGCCGGCGGAGACGTTCAGCCACATGTGCGAACCCCAGCGCGAGACGCCGCGGGCGCGCGAGCGGTCCAGGTCGCAGTTCGTCACGATCGCGCCGTAACCCGGGATCCGCAGCTGACCGCCGTGCGTGTGACCCGCCAGCACCAGGTCGTAGCCCTCGGCGGCGAACGGGTCCAGGACCCGCGGCTCCGGGGAGTGGGTCACGCCCAGGCGCAGCGGTACGTCCGGCACCGGGCCGCTGATCTCGTCGAACCGGTCGCGCTTGAGGTGCGGGTCGTCCAGGCCCGCGGCGAAGACCTCCAGGCCGTTCACCTCGAACCGGCGGCGCGCGTGGGTCAGGTCCAGCCAGCCGCGCTCGACCATCGCCGCACGCAGGTCCTGCCACGGCAGCGGGATGCCGTGGATCCGCTTCTTCTTCGCCGACGGCATCAGGTAGCGGGCCGGGTTCTTCGGGCGCGGCGCGTAGTAGTCGTTGCTGCCGAACACGAACACACCCGGACGGCTCAGCAGCGGACCGAGCGCGCGCACGACCGCGGGCACCGCCTGCTGGTGCGCCAGGTTGTCCCCGGTGTTCACCACCAGGTCGGGCTCCAGCTCGTCCAGCGCGGCGACCCACCGCTGCTTGGACTGCTGACCCGGCATCATGTGCAGGTCCGACAGGTGCAGCACGCGCAGCGGCGACGAACCGGGCGCGAGCACCGGCACCGTCGCCTCGCGCAACGTCCACCGCCTCCGCTCGATGCCCGCCGCGTAGGCGAGCGTGGCGGTGCCCAGGGCGGTCGTGGCAAGCAGCGTTCGGCCCAGCGTGTTCACATCGTCGAGGGTAGGGGGTTGACCGGTTCGGGGTGGAACGGGCCGCCCGGTACCGTTCCGGCTCATGGCGGAGCTGAAGGCGCGGTTGCAGGCGGACCTGACGGTGGCGATCAAGGGCCGGGAGACGGTCCGGGCGGGCGCGCTGCGGATGACGCTGGCCGCCCTGACCACCGAAGAGGTCTCCGGCAAGAGCGCTCGTGAGCTGAGCGACGACGAGGTGCTCAAGGTCATCACCCGTGAGGTGAAGAAGCGCAAGGAAGCGGCGGAGGCGTTCGCCGGCGCCGGGCGGACCGAGCAGGCGGAGCTGGAGCAGGCCGAGTCCCAGGTGCTGGAGGCCTACCTGCCCGCGCAGCTGTCGGACGACGAGCTGGCGACCCTGGTCGACGCCGCGGTCGCCCGGGTGGCCGAGCAGCTCGGCGAGCAGCCGGGCCAGCGGCAGATGGGCCAGGTCATGAAGGCCGTCAACGCCCAGGTCGCGGGCCGCGCTGAGGGCGGCCGAGTCGCCGCTGCGGTGAAGGCCAAGCTGGCTTAGGGTTCGCCGCGGACCGGGTCGAGACGACGGCGTCCGGGCACCGGGGTACCGGTACGGCCAACGGTGGGAACGACGGGGCGGGGCAGGTACACGATCGGGTGATCATCGCCCGAAAATGTACGGAAACACTGTTACCGCACCTCGGTTGAAAACCAGCGGAGCGCCGAAACCACCCCCCACCGCCCAGACCCATCCGCCCACCGCGACTCGTCTCGACCCGACCACCCGACCTGGCCTGGTCTGGCCCCACCTGGCCTGGCCGCCGAACCGGACCTGCGGCCAGGACCGCCGGACCGGATCGCCGACCGGACTGCCGGACGGGATCGCCGGACCAGGCCATCGGATCGGGCCATCGGATCGGGCCTACCGCCGGACATGACCGCCGGACATGACCGTCCGACCGAACCGCCGACCCGGCCGCCCGACCCGACCTGACACCGGATGGGATCGCCGGATCTGACCGCGCCGGATCTGACCGCCCGACCTGACGCCGGGCGGGATCGCCCGACCTGACCGCGCCCGATCGGACCGCCGACCCGACGCCAGGCAGGATCGTGCGGCTCGACGCTTGGTCCGGCCGTCGACGTGATCGCCTGCCGGCGTGGCGATCGCCTGCCGGCGTGGCCGCCCGGCCCGTCAGCGAAGCCCTCAGCCCCCCCGCCGGGATGCCGGGTGGGGCGCGGCAGGGCGGGCGTCAGCGGCGTGGTGGGTCGGTGGGGATGGTGATCTGTGGTGGGTCGAAGGGGCGGCCCGGTTCGCCCGGCTGGCCGGGTTGGCCTTGGCCCGGGTTGGGTGACTCGGTGGTGGGTGGCGGATCGCTCGGCTGCGGCGGGGGGACGTAGCCCGTGGAGACCATCAGGGTGACCACGGTGCCCTTGAGGGCGCTGCCGCGGGGGGTTTGGCTGACCACCTGGCCCTTGGGCTGCTCGGAGTTGCGGTTCTGCGCCGAGACCTTGTAGCCCGCCTGTTCGAGGATCCGGGTGGCGTCGTTGACGTTCCGACCCACGACGTCCGGTACGCGGATCTCGCTGCCGCCCTTGAGGTAGCGCTCCTCGACCGGCGGCATGCCGCGGACCGGTAGGCCGTCGTGGATCTTCGTCATCGTGTCGAACCACGTCCGCGCGGGCACCGTGCCGCCGTAGATGTCGCCCTTGCCGCACAAGCGGGGCGGTCCGCCGTTGACGCAGATGCCGCGCGGCTCGACGCCGTCGTTGAACGTCTGCACGGCACCGGCGAAGTCGGGGGTCGCGCCGATGAACGCGGCCGACTTGTAGTCCTCGGTGGTGCCCGTCTTGCCCATCATCGGCCGCGTCCACTTGAACTGGCGCGCCGCCGCGGCCGCGGTGCCGCTGCCCTGGTCGTCCTTCGACATCCCGACCGCCAGCCCGTTCGCCAACGGCTCGGCGACGACCTGCTCGCACGGCGCCTCGTTCATCGGCACGGCGGCGCCGTTGCGGTCGAGGATCTGGCCGATCGGGGACGGCGGGCACCACACGCCGCCGCTCATGATCGTCGCCGCCACGTTCGCCAGCTCCAACGTGCTCACCGGCGCGGGGCTCAACGTGAAGGAAGCGTTGCCACCGTTGGACTTGTAGAACTCCGTCTGCGAGATCCGCAGCTCCCGGTTCTTCGCCTTCGGGTCCGGCCGCACGCCCGCGATGTTCGTCGCCATCGTCTCCCGCATCCCCAACCGGGACGCCATGTCCACCACCGGGTCCATGCCCAACTGCTCTTCCAGGATCACGAACCCGGTGTTGGGCGAGGTCTGCAACGCCGTCTGCAACGACATCTGCGGCGGGTAGTTCGACGACGCGTTCCCGAGGCAGTACCACCGGGTGCTCGGCTCACCCGTCGGCGGGCACTTGTCCCCACCGCCCTTGAACACCCGCGACACGTGCGTGTTGGGCGTGGCGATCGTGTTCTCGATGCCCATGCCCTTCTCCAACGCCGCCGCCGCGGTGAACACCTTGTAGACCGACCCGGCGCCGAACTTGTTCTCCACCCCGGACGGCAGGTCGAACTGGGTCTGGAACTGGTCCGCCTTCAACCCGTAGTCCCGGTTCGCCACCAGCGCCACGACCTCGTGCCGCTCCTTGCCCGGCCGCACGACCGCCATCGCGTTCGCGATCCCGTCGGTCGACTTCCCGACCTGCGCCTCGGCCGCGAGCTTGGCGTGACCGGTGATCGTGCGGTCCAAAGTGGTCCGAACGGTGTAGCCGCCGGTCTTCAGCTGCTCCAGGCTGAAACCGTTGCGCTGCAAGTAGTTCAGCACGTACGAGCAGAAGAACCCGTGCTCCGGCCCGGCACCGACGCACCCGCTGGGCGGCGTCCGCACCGGCACCGCCAACCCCAGCGGCTCGGCCTTCGCGGCCTCGGCGGCGTCGCGCGACAACTTGTCGTTCTCGACCATCTTGTCGATCACCTGGTTGCGCCGCTCCAACGCCTTCTCCGGGAACACCTCCGGGTTCAGCGCGGACGGGCTGTTGACCATGCCCGCGAGCATCGCCGACTGCGCCACGGTCAACTTGTCCGCGGTGGTGTTGAAGTACGCCTGGGCCGCCGCCGCGATCCCGTAGATCGTCGAACCGAACGGCACCACGTTCAGGTACCCGGCGAGGATTTCCTCCTTGCCCAGCTTCTGCTCCAGCTGCAAGGAGATCCGCCATTCACGGGCCTTGCGCGCGACCGTCTGCTCCTGCGCCTTCTGCTGCTCCACCTGGTTGTTGCGGGCAACCACGTGCACGAGGTAGTTCTTCACGTATTGCTGCGTGAGCGTGGAGGCACCCTGCGTGACCGAGCCGCTGAACTGGTTGGTCAACCCGGCCCGGATCGTGCCCCGCCAGTCCACGCCCTGGTGCTCGTAGAACCGGCGGTCCTCGATGGACACGAGGGCGGCCTTCATCGTGGGCGAGATCTGCTCGGGCGGGACGAGCACGCGGTACTGGTCGTACAGGTACGCGATCGGCGCGCCGTCCTTGTCCGTGATCGTGGAGATCAACGGCGGGTCGGTGGCGACGAGGTCGGCGGAGATGCTGTCGACCGTGTCGCTGGCTCTGTTGGACACCATCCCCAACGAGCCCACGACAGGGAACAACATGCCTGCCAGCAGCACCCCCGCCAGCAGACACAGGCCGAGCAGTTTCAGCACGCCGTTCCTGGCTCGCATGCAGGTCAGCGTACGCGGCACCTGAAGAGGTGATCGGTATCGCGCACAGTTGATTACACAGGATGAGTACTCGTACTCAAGACAGGTAACAGGTGCGCAACCCAGGGTTGGAGGTGGAACCAGAAGGCTCTACAGTCCGTCACTGTCCAAGACAGCAGCCGAGGGCGCGACCACTCGATGGTGAGCCTACGGCATCCGCGGCAGGGGTGTGGCGGATTTAGGAAGTCTGGACACTGTGTGAACTGAGGTGGGGGAGATATGCAGCAGGGGGATTGGCGGATCAAGGCCTCGTGCCGTGATGAGGAGCCGGACCAGCTCTTCGTCAGAGGTGCGGAGCAACGCAAGGCCAAGGTGGTGTGCCTGGGTTGCCCGGTGCGCACCGAGTGCCTTGCCGAGGCCCTGGACAACCGGATCGAGTTCGGTGTGTGGGGTGGAATGACGGAGCGTGAACGGCGTGCGTTGCTGCGGCGACGCCCGGATGTCACCTCCTGGCACGAGCTCCTGGACACGGCACGTCAGGAGCACCACGAGGAGTCCAAGGTCGGTTAGTAGGCCCCTACTCCCTACTCGCCCGCCAACCGCCGACCGATCTCGTGCAGGCCCTCCAGGTCATGCACGTCGGTAGGCAGCGCGGGTACCCCGATCAGCGGAACACCGGGGTGCGCACGGGTGAACCGCGCGAGCAGTCGCTTCTCCCGATCGGCGACCGCCACGCGATCCGCGTGCACCCGCAACACCGCGGCAGCCAGCGGAGCGTCCCCAGTGCGCTCCAGCCGGTCCGCCGCCGCCAACGCACCGGGTGCCGGCAAGGGGGCCAGCACCGGGTGCGTCCGGTTCGCGACCAGGCCGGTCAACGGCATCCGTTCCGCGCTCAACCGCTCCACGAAGTAGCTGGCCTCGCGCAACGCGTCCGGCTCGGCCGCCGCGACCACCAGGAACCCCGTACCGGGTGATCGCAGCAGGTCGTAGGTGGCCTGGGCGCGTTGCCGGAAGCCACCGAACATGCTGTCGAACGCCTGCACGAACGTCGAGGCGTCTTGCAGGAGTTGGCCGCCGACGATGGTGGACACGGCTTTGGTGAACAGGCCGAAGCCCGCGCCCACGATCTTGCGGATGCCGCGCCCGCCCGCACGGGCGGGCGCCGACAGCATCCGGATCAGCTTGCCGTCCAGCACCGTCGACAGCCGTTGCGGCGCGTCCAGGAAGTCCAGCGCCGACCGGCTCGGCGGCGTGTCCACGACGATCAGGTCCCACTCGTCGCGCTCGACCAGCTGGCCGAGCTTCTCCATCGCCATGTACTCCTGCGTGCCGGAGAACGACGTGGAGATCGTCTGGTAGAACGGGTTCGCCAGGATCTGCTCGGCCCGCTCGCGGCCGGCGTGCTGCCACACCATGTCGTCGAACGTGCGGCGCATGTCCAGCATCATCGCGTGCAGCTCGCCCTTGTGGTCGTCGTCCAGACCGTCCACGACGACCCGGCGCGGCTGGTTGTCGAGCTCGCCCAGGCCCAGCGACTGGGCCAGCCTGCGCGCCGGGTCGATGGTCAGCACGACCGCCCGCCTGCCGCGTTCGGCGGCCCGCACGGCCAGCGCCGCCGCCGTGGTCGTCTTGCCGACGCCACCGGACCCGCAGCACACCAGGACCCGTGTCTCCGGGTCGTCCAGCAACGCGTCCACGTCGAGCCGGTTCACCGCACACCCCGCCCGACCAGCACCTCGGCCAGCTCGTAGAGCGCGGCCACGTCCACCCCGTCGGTCAGCTCCGGCAGCTCCACCGTCGGCAGGTCCGACTCGGCCAGCCGCTCCTTCGCCCGCTCCTCCATGCGCACCCGCAGCGCGTGCTCCACGGTCTGGTCGACCAGACCGGCCAGCACCTCGTCGTCCACGTCGAGGCCCGCCGCCGCCAGCCCGGTGCGGACCCGCCCGACGTCGACCCGGCCCTCGGCCGCCGACGCCACCGACCGCGCGGGCAGCCGAGGCGGGCTGACCCGGTTCACGAACACCGCGCCCGGCCTGAGGTCCGCGGCGTCCAGCTCGGCCACCGCGTCCAACGTCTCGCGCACGGGCATCTCCTCCAGCAACGCCACCAGGTGCACCGCCGTGTCGCCGGAGTGCAGCAGTTTCACCACGCCGTCGCTCTGGCCCTTGATCGGCCCGACCTTGGCCAGGTCGGCCATGGCCCTGGTGACGTCCAGGAACCGGACCACCCGCCCGGTCGGCGGGGCGTCGAGCACCACGGCGTCGTACTCGTGCCGCCCGGTCTTGCGGACGCGGCGCACGCACTCCTTGACCTTGCCGGTGAGCAGCACGTCCCGCAGGCCCGGCGCGAGGGTGGTGGCGAACTCGATCGCGCCCATCCTCTTCAACGTCCGGCCGGCGAAGCCGAGGTTGTAGAACATGTCGAGGTACTCCAGCAGCGCCGCCTCGGGGTCCACGGCGAGCGCACGCACCTCGCCGCCACCTGGTGCGGACGCGATCCGCTCCTCGGAGTACGGCAGCGGCGGCCGGTCGAACAGCTGCGCGATGCCCTGCCGGTTCTCCACCTCCACCAGCAGCACGCGCCGTCCGCCGGTGGCCAGCGCCAGCGCGAGCGCCGCGGCGACCGTGGTCTTGCCGGTCCCGCCCTTGCCCGTCACCACGTGCAGCCGCGCGCGGGTGAGTTCGTCGGTCCAGCCGTTCACCAGATCAGCCTATGCGCGCTGCCCTGAGAACCGCTGGCCACGCCGCCTGGCGCGCCGGCTGCCGCGGCCGGTCCGGCCGAGGTCGATCCGGTCACGTCAGTCCATCATCGTGACGAACACCACCGCGATGGCGGTCGCCGCGACCACGCCCCACGCCGCGACCGACGGCAGCACGTACGCGATGAGCACCGCGACGACGGCGACGATCACCGCCCCGATCAGCAACGCCCGCATCACGTCGGCCCGCCTGGCGCCCTTGCGATCCCGCGCCTGCGCCATCCCGACGAGGATCATCACCAGCCCGCCCAGCAGGAACGCGCTGGTGGCGACGATCCGCCACGTTTCCACGTGATCAAGCTAGCGCCGTGTGATCGCGCAGTCACGTCACGCTTTGACGGCCTCCCGCACCACCTCCCGCTCCACCCACACCAGGCGCGCCCGCGCCGTCTTGTCGATCGCGAAGTACCAGAGCGCCCGCTCAGCGCTCGTGGTCGAGATCCGCAGGCCGGACCCGCCTTTCGGCCCGGTCACCTCCGCCGAGCCGTCCCCGAAGTCCAGGCCCCACGCCGCGACCCACCCGTCCTCGGCGTCCTCCTGGACGATCGCGAACAGCCTCGGCGCCTCCGCGACCACTTCTGCATCTTCCATGACTGAATGCTACCGTTCGAGCGGTTCAAATCCTTGAAATCGAACGAGTGAACTTGCGCGATGGACCGTTACCGAGAGTGGTTAGGGTGATCCAATGGCTATCGGCTCGACCCGCGGCAAGCGCCGCCTCGGACGCCACCTCCGCCCGATCCTGGAGAGGTCCGGTCTCAAGGTGGACGAGGTGGTCAAGCGGTCGCGCGTGTCCCGCCCGACGATCACCCGGATGCTGTCCGGCGAGGCCCTGGCCCGCTGGCCCGCGCTGTCGATGGTCCTGGACGTCATCGGCGCGACCCCGGAGGAGAAGACGCGGGCGCTCCAGCTGTGGGAGGTCGCCGACGTCGACCCGTCCGCGATCGAGCACGCCCGTGACCTGCCCGCCAACTACAAGCGCCTGCGGATGGACGAACTGGAGGCGGTCCGCGAGCGCACCCTCGACTCGGCCCTGGTCCCCGGCCTGCTCCAGACCGCGGGCTACGCCGAGGCCCTCGCGCGTGCCGCGCGTCGGCGGATCGTCGGGGAGAGCTGGGACTCCCGCGCGGCGGCCGAGCGTGCCGACCGCCAGGCGGCCCTGACCAGGGAGAACCCGGTCGAGTACCACGCTTTGATCGACGAAGCCGCACTCCGTCGCCTGGTGGGCGGGCCCGAGGTGATGGCGGAGCAGCTGGACCACCTGGTGCGAGCGGCGGAACGGCCGAACGTGACGATCCAGATCCTGCCGTACGCGGCCGGGGCCTACGGCGCCCAGGTCGGAGCGATGTTCCTGCTCGACTTCGACCAGTCGGACGAGCCGCGGGCCGCCTACGTGGAAGCCCTGACCGGGATGGTTCCCGTGGAGGATGAGGAGGCCGAGGTGTTGTCAGCGGTCTGGGACGACGCTGCGCGCCTCGCGCTCACGGTGGAGGAGTCCGTGGGGCTCATCGGGGCAGTGCGGCGGAGGCTGGGAGAAAGATGATCGGCCGGACATGGCGCAAGAGCAGCAGGAGTGGTTCCGACGCCCAGTGCGTCGAGTTGGCGGTGACGGAGAGTGTCGCCGGTGTACGGGATACAAAAAACCGGGATGGGGGAACGTTGGTGTTCCCCGCCGCGGCGTTTTCGGCGTTCCTGGCCGACGTCAAGCGTGGTGACAGCAGGATTCTGTAGATTGTATACAGGATCTTGACACGAACGGGGGTACTCGACCGGGTGTCCCTGTTCGGCACCCCGCTAGGCTGCCGCTCATGCAGAAGTGGGAGTACGCGACCGTCCCGCTGTTGATCCACGCCACCAAGGCGATCCTGGACCAGTGGGGCGACGACGGCTGGGAGCTGGTCACCGTGCTGCCGAACCCGAGCGGTGAGCAGCACGTCGCCTACCTGAAGCGGCCCAAGGCATGAGCTGGACGGCCCGCTTGGCCGAGCTGGGCGTCGAGCTGCCCGAGGTCGCGGCCCCGGTCGCGGCCTACGTGCCCGCCGTGCGCACCGGGCAGCTGGTCTTCACGTCCGGGCAGCTGCCGTTCGTCAAGGGCTCGCTCGCGGCCACCGGCAAGGTCGGCGGCGACGTCAGCCCGGAGGAGGCCAAGGCCCACGCCCGCACCTGCGCGCTGAACGCGTTGGCCGCCGTGGACGCCCTGGTCGGCCTGGACAAGGTCGTGCGCGTCGTCAAGCTGACCGGGTTCGTCGCCTCCGCGGACGGCTTCACCGGCCAGCCCGCCGTGATCAACGGCGCGTCGGACCTCCTCGGCGAGGTGTTCGGCGAGGTCGGGCAGCACGCGCGGGCTGCGGTCGGCGTGGCCGAGCTGCCGCTGGGCGCGCCGGTCGAGGTGGATCTGATCGTCGAGATCGGGGAGTGAGATGTCGGACACGTGCCACGAGCTGTTGCTGAGGCTGGCCGGGCGGATGCCGGACGACCTCCTCTGGAGGTTCCGCGACTGGGCCGCCACGGACGCCATCGCGGTGCTCGCACGGGCCCTGCCGCGCACGTTGCTGCACGACCGGATCGGTTTGACGGACTACGAGCAGCGGCTGCTGGCGGACGCCCTCGTGCCGCACGGGGCCGACCGGTCCACGATCAGTTCGGTCAAAGGGCTGGACGAACTGCCCGAATCCGGCTACACCTTCTCCCCGGAATCACCCGATCGGGTGTCGATGGGTGATTCCGCGACCGTGGTGCTCGGAGCGACCTTGCGGGGACGCCTCGGGGTCGGCGAAGTCCGGTCCTCGTGGCGGCTGGGCGGGGGCGAACCCAGGAGGCTGATCCTGGTCACCGCCACGACCGGCGAAGCCCGGTTGACCGGTGAACTCCAACGGGTGCTGCGGGCGCTCGGCGAGCACGACCCGTGCGTTGAGGTCCTGCCCGCCGGACTGGACCTGCCGCCCTACCACAGGGCGGCGTTGGCGGCATCGGAGCTGGTGTGCGCCGGCGCTGACGCCGACGGGCACTTGGTGCCCGTATAGAGCTCGGCGCTCCCGCGCGAGCCGGAAGGAGAACAGGCGTGACGAACGACGGAGTGGGACTCCCCGTCCGTTTACACGACCTCCTGTTGGCGTTGGCCGGACGTGTCGACGACGACGCGTTGACCCAGGCTCGGGAGCTGCTGGCGGTCGCGGAGCTGGACAGAGCCGTGGAGCTCGTCGTCGGCTGCCTGCTGGCCGGGCGCATCCCGGTGTCGCCGGAGGAGCGCCGCGAGGTCGGCTGGCTGCTGGGCGAGGTCCGCTCGGACCGCGCGCTGGCGGACCGGCTGTTCGCGGTCGAGCGGGTGCCGGTGGTCAAGCACCGGTTCAGCGTCGAGTCCGACCCGGCCGAAGGCCTCGGTGACGTGCTGGGCAAGACCGTGTCGGTGCTGCCGGACGTGCGCGGCGTGCGTGCCACGTGGCGGTCCAGCCCGGCCGGCGCGACGCCCGGACCGCTGCCGCAGCGGGTCGTCCTGGTGGACATCGGTCCGTCGGGGTTCGCCCCCGCCACCGCCTACCGGGTGGACACCGTGCTGCGCAAGGCGGGCATCCGCGCGGCGGTCGAGGTGCTGACCGTCGGCACGCAGCTCGGCGAGTACCACGCGGCGGCCGTCACGACGGCGCGCGAGGTGTTCTTCCCGTCCGGTTCCACGAGCCCGCAACCACCACCCGACCCGGCCGCGTGGTTCGACGGTGAACCGCGGGGCCAGGCACCGGTGGTCGAGCCGGAACCGGTGCCTGTCGAACCCCAGAACGGCTCCAAGTCACGTCGGGCGCGCGTCGAGTCGTACGAGGGCGCGCAGCCGTTCCCGCCCAAGCCGGTGAAGCGGATGCCGGTGCGCGAGCCGGTCGAGGACGTCCGCGTCGTCGACGAGGTCCGGGTGGACGAGGTGCGCGTCGAGGACGTCCAGGATGCCCGGGACGCTCAGGGTGTCCGGGACGCTCAGGATGTTCAGGGCGTGCACGAGGCTCAGGACATCCGGGTCGAGGACGTCCGGGTCGAGGAGATCCCCGTCCAGGAGGCGCCGGTCGAGCCGCCGCCCGTGGTCGAGGAGCCGCCGGCGCCGGTGTTCGCGTTCCCGGACGACCACCCGTTGTCGCGGGCCGAGGTGACCACGGAGCTCGGACCGGACGACCTGGCCGCGTTGCAGGCCGCGTTGGCGGAGGGGCAGGCCCCGGCCGCCGTGCAGCTGCCGCCGACCGTGGACGCGAAGCTCAGCGACCGGGAACGGGCGTTGCTGCAGCAGCTGCACGAGGAGCTGGCGCAGCGCGAGCAGCAGTCGTGGCCGGGTGGGCCCGAGTTCGTCAACGGGGTGCCCAAGCCGACCAACGGCAAGTACCCCGGCTAAAGATCTTGAGGTTCGACCACCGGCTCGGCCCTGTCGTCCCGCGGAGCGCGGGCGGCAGGGCCGAGCCGCGTCACGCCTCCGACTTCCGCCGGGCCAGGTCGATGATCCGCTGCAGGTGCAGGCCGCGGCGGACGTCCAGCGGGTGCTCGGTGGTGCCGCTGTCGACCATGGCCACGAAGTCGTCCAGCAGGTTGGTGAAGGCCTGTTGCGCGGTGGTGCCGCGGTCGGCGAGCACCCGGTGGCCGTGCTCGCCGTAGACGATCACCTCGGCGATGCCCGGGTCCAGCGGCAACGTCATGGTCATCGTCGCCACGCTGGTCGCGCCGGTCTCGTGCTGGAACACGACCTGCCACAGCCCGTGCTCGGACCGGTTCGCCGCGATGACGTCGGTGATCGTGCCCAGGGTCGCGTCGAGCAGGTCGAACGCGTGCGGGCCGATGTCGTCCAGCGGGCCGCGCTCGTGCCGCCACGGCGAGTGGGAGAACGGGCCGCCGAGGAGCGCTCCGGTCAGCCAGCGCGCGCTGCCACCCACCCAGCCGCCGGCTTCCCGGAGCTGGTCGAGCTGTTCGCGGGTCTCGGGGGCGAACCGCTTGGTGAGGACCACCAGGGACGCGACGTCGTTGCGCTCGACGGCGTCGGCGAGGCGTTCGGCGTCCTGGAGGCTGCCCGCGATCGGCTTCTCCAGGATCAGGTGCTTGCCCTGCTCGGCGGCCTTGGTGGCGATCTCGGCCTGCACCTGCGGCGGCACCGCGAACGCGACCGCGTCCACCTGGTCCAGCAGCTCCTCCGGTGTCCTGGCGGTGGTCGCGCCGTGGGCGTTGGCCAGCTCCGCGGCCGCCTCGTCCCGGCGGGCCCAGATCGTGGTCAGGCGGGTGCCCGGGTGATCGGCGATGCCCGGTGCGTGCACCATGCCCGCCCAGGGGCCGGCACCGATGAGTCCTACGCGCAGCTGTTCGTCCACCTGGCCCATCCTGCCTTTCATCGGCCGCCGATGTAAGTCGATTCGGGGACGAAGATCCGGCCGCCGTTGTCGAACCTCAGCTCGACGCCGTCCGGTCGGCGTTCGACATCGGGGCTGTCGTCCCAGCCGTCGGGGATCTCCACCAAGTGCCCGTGGTCGGGCGACCGGCCGAGCCAGACCTCGCGGTCCGTGCCGCCGACGAGACTGGACCGCTCCTTGACGTAGACGTTCGGCGTGCCCTCGTTCGTGCTGGTCGTGGAGGTGCCGGGGAGGAAGAGGAGGACGGCCGCCGTGGCCGTCAGGCCCGTGCCCACGATCGCGCCCACGACGAACAGCAGGACGTTGACTAGGCAGCCTTTGCGCGTGGTGTCCACACGCGGATGATCCTCGTAGGCTCGGGTGGTGCGCGAACTACCCGAGGAACTGGTGCTGCCGGCGAGCGCGATCCCGGAGGACTTCACCGGTCCGCCCGTCGAACCCCGTGACGCCGCGACCGTGGTGCTGGTGCGTGACGGTGCGGCCGGGCTGGAGGCGTTCCTGCTGCGGCGGGTGGCCGGGATGGCGTTCGCGGGCGGGATGACGGTGTTCCCCGGCGGTGGGGTCGACCGGCGCGACGCGGACACGTCCGTGGCGTGGACCGGGCCGCCGCCGTCGTGGTGGGCCGAGCGGTTCGCGTGTTCCGTCGAGTTGGCCACGGCGTTGGTGTGCGCGGCGGTGCGGGAGACGTTCGAGGAGTCCGGGGTGTTGTTGGCCGGGCCGTCTACGTCGTCGGTCGTCGCCGACACGGCCGCCTATGCCTCGGCGCGTGCGGCGTTGGTGGCGCGGGAGTTGTCGTTGGCGCAGTTCCTGGCGACGGAGGGGTTGGTGCTGCGAGCCGACCTGCTGCGGCCGTGGGCGAACTGGTTGACGCCGGTGGAGGAGCCGCGGCGGTACGACACGTTCTTCTTCGTGGCGGTGCTGCCCGCCGGGCAGAGCGCGGACGGGGTGACGACGGAGGCCTCGGACGCGGCGTGGCAGCGGCCCTCGGACGCGCTGGGTGACTGGAAGGCCGGGCGGCGGGCGTTGATGCCGCCCACTTGGGTGACGTTGGCGGAGTTGGACGAGTTGGGGTCGGTGGCGGCGGTGTTGTCGGAGTCGCGGACGGTGTCGAAGGTGATCCCCAAGCTGGTGCGGGACGGTGGCGTGGTGCGGGTGGTCGTGCCGTGAGCGCTTATGGGGTGTTGCGGCAGGTCACGCCCACGGCGGCGGTGCTGTTGGCGGAGAACCCGGGTGTGATGACGTTGGAGGGGACGAACACGTGGGTGCTGCGTGCGCCCGGGTCGTCGTCGTGCGTGGTGGTCGATCCGGGGCCGGCGGATCCGGTGCACCTGGGGCGGATCGCGGAGCAGGCGCCGGTGGAGGTCGTGTTGCTGACGCACGGTCATCCGGATCATTCGGATGGGGCACGTTCGTTCGGGCGACAGGTGGGTGCGCCGGTGCGGTCGGTCGACCCGGCGTTCCGGCTGGGTGGGCAGGGGTTGGCGGAGGGGGACGTGATCGAGGCGGCGGGGTTGTCGATCCTGGTGCTGCCGACGCCGGGGCACACGGCCGACTCGGTGTGCTTCCGGTTGGACGACGCGGTGCTGACCGGGGACACGGTGCTGGGCCGGGGGACGACGGTGGTGGCGCACCCGGATGGTCGGCTCGGTGACTACCTGGAGTCGTTGCGGCTGCTGACCACGCTTCCGGCGGGCACGATCGGGTTGCCGGGGCACGGGCCGGAGCTGCCGGACGTGGTGGCTGCCGCGGGTGGGTACCTGGTGCACCGGGAGCAGCGGTTGGCGCAGGTCCGGGCGGCGGTGGCGAACCTGGGCGGCTCGCCGACGGCGCGCGAGGTGGTGGAGCTGGTGTACGCGGACGTCGATCGTTCGCTGTGGCCGGCGGCGGAGTGGTCGGTGCGGGCGCAGCTGGAGTACCTACGCGACGCCTGAGTAGGCTCGAATCCGCGGCAGTTCTCGATCTCGGCGGCGATGGACCAAGGGCGGGAGAGTTCGTTGGCGGGCCACCCGGAGTACGACCTCTTCATCAGTTATTCCCACCGTCAGCGCGAATTCGTCCAGGCGCTCGCGGTAAAGCTTCGGCGATCGCAGCTGCGGGTGTGGTTCGATGATTGGGAGATGCAGCCCGGCGACTACCTGCGGGATCGGATCGTCAGCGGCATCGGCCAATCCCGATACCTGCTGGTCCTGATGTCCACGGATGCGCTCACGTCGAATTGGGTCAAATACGAGTTGAACTGTGGAATCACCTCGGAGATCGAGGCGCTGGGGGTGGTGGTGATCCCGGCCCTTGCGCCGGAGATGTCTCCGGAATTGCTCCCTCTCGACCTCAAGGCTAAGTACTACCGCGACATGCGGTCGGCCGACGCAGTGCAGCAGTCGATTCTCAAGTTGACCAAGATGGCCAACCCCTGGCACTACCGACGGATCGGGCAGGCGGCCGAGCTCAAAGAGAAGGTCCGTACCCAAGTCCTGACTGTCGAGGAGTTGTGGGACATCCTGCACGGCGACTACCTGGGCGGACTGTCGCACGGGGTAGAGCTCGCCGTCGTCTCGAAACTTGAGAAGATCAAGGGATGGGACGCCGTCATCGTGCTCGCTCAGCGCGCCCTGTCGTACAGCCGCATAGGCGTGCTGGTACGAACGTTCAACGCTCTGTCGCGCTGTGTCGATGACGGTGGACTGCTTCCTCTTGCGGCGTCGATGACGTTCGACGGGCGCGTGTGGGCCGACAAGCTGAAAGCCATCGGCAGAGGAGTCGGAGCCTCGGTTTTCCAAGATTTCGCTCATGCCGTTCCCGGTGTGCGACGGCACCTGAAGAGTGAAGTTCTGCCACTGTTGCTGGCGTTCGAGGCTTCTGGTGTGGACGACCTGAAGTACGGCAGTGTGCTGTGTCGACATTACGATAGGACCGTCGATCCGGCTGGCGAGTCGCTTCCACTGCCCGATGACAACCTGCGTGCGGAGGCCGAGCAATACGCGCAGGAACGCCTTCCCGGATTGCTGAAGTTGATCAGGTCGGCCACGTTCGGCCAGTTCTGAGGCTAAGAGACGGTGCGCAGGGGTACGACCAGGTAGGTGAGTTCTACACCGTCTTCGCCCACCTGGCTCGTCAGGACGGTGGAGCGCAGACCGTCTTGGATCTTCAGTTCCACCCGGCGGCCGCTGAACGCCCGCAGCGCATCCGCCAGGTACCTCGCCTGGAACGTCTTCGTCACCCGGTTGCCGTCGACGGTCGCTTTCACCGACTCCTCCGACTCACCGCTCTGCGGATCGCTGCCGCGCACCCGCAGCTCCCCGTCGTCCACCTGGATGGTGACCGAACCGTGCGGCCCGGTGTAGGGCACTGCCCGTCGCACCGCGCCGGCCAGCACATCGGCTTCCACCACCACCGTGCTGTCGATGACCGCCTCCAGCAGCTTCCGCACTCGGTCGTCGGGGAACGGGGCCGCCAGCAGCGCCGTGCTCACGCTCCCACCCGCCCACGACAGGGCGATGCGGTCGGCATTGGCGTGCACCGTCACGTCGGCGGCGCGGCCCGGCTGCCTGGACGCCTCGGCCAGCACCACCGCCGGCGCCAGGACGTCCAACTCCCCTGTCGCCGCCCAAGGTAGCGATGCGAACGCCATCCGGTAACGGTCCGTGGCGATCAGTTCCAGCCGCCCCGCCACGCCGTGCATCCGGACGCCGGTGAACACCGGCAGGGCGTCGTCCTTCGACGCCGCACCGGAAACCGGGACCAGCGCACCCGCCAGCGCACGCGCGGAGATCGTGCCGACCGCCGGCGGCAGCGGCGGGATGCCGGGGTGCGCGGCCAGGTCGAGCAACGGCAGGGCGAAGCGGGCCGTCGACGTCCGCACCGCCAGGCGCGACCCCTCGACGACCAGTCTGACCTGGGGGTCCGCCAGGCCGCGCAGGGTGTCCGCCAGGGGGCGCGCCGGGACGACCACGGCACCGTCCGCGTGCACCGTCGCGGCACGGGTCAGGCGGACGGCGTGCTCGCGGTCGCTGCCCGCCAGCTCGACCCCGTCGGCGGAAGCGCGCAGCACGAGGCCGGCCAGCACCGGGTCGTACACCCTGGTCGGCAGGAGTCGGGCGACGTCGGCGGCGGCAGCGGCCAGGTCGGCGGTGGTGGCGGTCAGGTCCATGGGGCAGAAGGTAGACCCGACCACCGACAATTCCGTGGGATCAGCGGCCCACGAGGGCCAGGTCCTCGCGGGACACCGGCACGCCCGCCGCGACGGTGCCGCGGAAGACCCACACCAGCACCGCGATCGCGAAGCCCGACACCGCCGCCGCGACGAACGCCGCGCCCGTGCCGTAGGACTCGACCAGCTGGCCGCTCGCCGACTGCCCGATCGCCAACCCCACGGTCACCGCCGTCACCACCCAGCCGAACGCCTCGGTGGCGGTCCCGGCGGGCGCGACCTGCTCGATCGCGGCCGAGTGGGTGGTGGCCTGCGGCGTGATCAGGGTGCCGACCACGAGCAGCGCGGCACCCAGGCCGATCAACCCGGTCGGCACGGCGAGCAGCAGCGACAGCACCGCGAACCCGCCGAGCAGCACGGGCAGCCGCAGGTGCATCGCCCGCGGGAACGGCTTCATCGAGTACAGGATGCCGAACAGCACCGAGCTGACCGACCACAGGCTCAGCAGCAGGCCGCCCATGCCGACGTGACCGGCCTGCGCGGCGGCGGCGGGCACGGCGACCTCGATGAACCCGATCGTCACGCCGAAGCCCAACGCCGCCAACGCGACCGTGCGCATCCCCGGTGACGCCAACGCGCCCAGCAGGTTCCGGCTCATGGCCACCGGCCGCACGCCGCGCACCGTCGGGTTCAGCGCGAACCACAGCGCGCCGACCACCATCGACGCCGCGCCGATCACCACGCCGGTGCCCGCCCACGGCGCCGCGACCAGCAGTCCGGCCAGGCCGGGGCCGAGGATGAAGAACACCTCCATGCTGATCGCCTCGTAGGCGTACCCGGCCAGCCGCGCGGGCCCGGCGGGCAGCACCTGCGACCACAGCGCGCGGGACGCGGAGCCGACCATGGGTTCGTTGAGCCCGACCAGGAACGCGACGGGCACGAGCACGGTCAGCGCCGCGCCCGCCTCGACCGCGGCGATGGCCAGCGCGACGAAGACCGCGAACAACGACACCGCGGTGAGCAACGGGCGGGTCGGCCCGAGCCGGTCCATCAACCTGCCCTGCACGATCGACCCGACCGCGACGCCCACCAGCGACGCCGCCGACACCAGACCCGCCGCGGCGAACGAACCGGTCTCGCGCTGCACGTAGAGCAGCAGCGAGAGGCCGACCATCGCGATCGGCAGGCGGGCGAGCAGGGACGCGACCACGGGGCCGCGCATGCCGGGGGTCGTCAGGGCGGTGCGGTAGTCGGAGAGGCGGGCAGAGTGGGACATGCGTACCAGTATGCCGACAGTGGTACGTACGTACCAGTCAATTGCCGGTGCGATCCGTCACCGGCTCTTCCCGGTGCTCCGGATGGTCTTGGACCGTCCACCCGGTGGGAGTTGGTTGCAGTTGGATCACAACAATGGGATGACCGGGTGAAACCACCCCGAGAAACCGCTGAACAGAGGGTCCTTGAGGGTGAACGGCCTTGAGTTGCGGGGTGGGTGGCGTGCGATCGTGGGAGGAGCCACTCCCACTGCCACCCCGTTTCGACCGAGGTCGAGGCGGGTAACCCAGCCTCCTTCCGGCGCTACGAGGGTCGGGGCCTGCGGGCGCCGGAGGTGTGGAAAGAGCACGGTCTGTCGGGGGATGGGCCGTGCGACAACAAGACCGGTGCGCCGCGTCGGGGGCGGCGCCCGGTCTTGTTGTGCTTCTCGACGCCGCTAGCGGGCGCGGCGGGCCAGGCGCTCGGGGTCGAGGATCAGCACGCTCTTGCCCTCCAGCCGGAGCCAACCGCGGTGGGCGAAGTCGGCCAGGGCCTTGTTCACCGTCTCGCGCGAGGCGCCCACGAACTGGGCGATCTCCTCCTGCGTCAGGTCGTGGGTGACCCGCAGCAGACCGGCCTCCTGGCTGCCGAAGCGCTGTGCGAGCTGCAGCAACGCCTTCGCCACGCGGCCGGGCACGTCGGTGAAGATCAGGTCGGCCAGCATGGAGTTCGTCCGGCGCAGCCTGCGGGCCAACGCCCTCAGCAGCTGCTCGGCGATCTCCGGCCGGTTGGTGATCCACTGCCGCAGCGCGGGTCGGTCCATGCTGACCGCGCGCACTTCGGTCACCGTGGTCGCGGTGGACGTGCGCGGACCGGGGTCGAAGATCGACAGCTCGCCGAACATGTCGGACGGTCCGAAGATCCCCAAGAGGTTCTCCCGGCCGTCCGGCGACTTGCGGCCGATCTTCACCTTGCCGGACTGGATGATGTAGAGCCGGTCGCCCGGCTCGCCTTCCGCGAAGATCACGTGGCCACGCGGGAATTCAACAGACTCCAGCGTCTGCGCCAGTGCCTCCGCTGCGGCCTGTTCAACCCCCTGGAAAATGCCCGCGCGGGCCAGGGTCTCGTCCACCTCGTCCCTCCTGTCGAGACGCGGCGGCATGGTTGAGCGCGTTCCGCCTTCTGGCGGATCAGCGCCTGCCGCCGATCACTGAGTGCAGTCTAAGGGCTGTGGTCGGGATCGCCTTTCGGCGCGCCGCCAACCAGCCCGGACAGCCCGATAAGGCCCGCGGGGGTTGACCCCGTGGGCCTCGCCGGTCCTACCCCGCTTAGCGGCGGGTGCGCCGCTGACGCAGGTTCCTGGCACGACCGCCCAGCCTGCGCAGCCGGAACAGTTCCAGCGCGCGGCCGATGCCGTGCCCGTAGAGCGCCCTGACCTCGTCGGGGCGCGCCGACTCCAGGAACTCCTCGACCTCGTCCTCCTGCACGGCGACGTGCCGCAGACGAGCTTCAACGCGCTCCATGAAGAGCGCGAAGAACATGATCACGATCGGAACGGCGATGACGAACCAGGCAGTCATGATGGCTCCGATCCTTGCGCATCCGGTTCGGCGCGCGGTCAAGGGGGGTCACTCTGGCGTGTCGGTTCGAGGTCGTTATAGGGACGTGCGCGATCGGCCTGTGGTTGCTTGCCCGTGATCGTGCCGGGCCAAACCCGCTCCCGCCCGGCGAAGCGGAGGGCCAGTAACCTCGTCGCATGGCGAAGAGCGCGGTGAAGCAGCCGGAGACGAGGCTGGGGCTGGTCCGCCGGGCGCGTCGCATGGTCCGGGTCCTCGGCGAGGGTTACCCCGACGCGCACTGCGAGCTGGACTTCGCCGACCCGTTGCAGCTCCTGGTCGCGGTGGTGCTCTCCGCGCAGACCACCGACGTGCGGGTGAACCAGGTCACGCCGGCGTTGTTCAAGCGCTACCCCACGGCCGCCGACTACGCGTCCGCGGACCGCGCCGAGCTCGAAGAGCTGATCAAGTCGACCGGCTTCTACCGCAACAAGGCGACGTCCGTGATCGGCCTGGGCGCCGCGCTGGTCGAGCGGTTCGGCGGCGAGGTGCCGGGCCGGCTCGAAGACCTCGTGACGCTACCCGGCGTGGGCCGCAAGACCGCGAACGTGGTGCTGGGCGACGCTTTCGGTGTGCCGGGGATCACGGTCGACACGCACTTCGGCCGGCTCGTGCGCCGCTGGGGCTGGACGCAGGAGGAGGACCCGGTCAAGGTCGAGCACGTGATCGGCGCGCTGGTCGAGCGCAAGGAGTGGACCTTGCTCTCGCACCGCACGATCTTCCACGGCCGCCGCGTCTGCCACGCCCGCACGCCCGCCTGCGGCGCGTGCCTGCTGGCGCCCCAGTGCCCGTCCTACGGCATCGGGCAAGTCGACCCGGTCAAGGCCCAGAAGCTCGTCAAGGGCGAGGAAGCGCCGCGGTTGATCGAGCTCGCCGAACGCGTTCGGGCGGGGGAGAAGCTGGCGTGAGCGCGGCAGCGCGGTGGGCCGTCGTCGTCCTGGTGCTGGCGGTGGCGGGCGTGGTCGCGCTGTGGCCGCGGTCACCGGCCCCGGTCGATCAGGGCGCGATCCCGACGCGCAGCCCCGTCACCGACGACGTGGACGGCGCGCGGGCACGGGCCGCGCTCAGGCCTTGCCCGCAGGGCCCGCCGGACGGTCCAGGACCGGAGCAGCTGCGCGGTGTCGCGGTCACGTGCCTCGGCGACGGCCGCCCGGTCGACGTGGCGTCCACCGTGACCGGACGGGCTGTGGTGAACTTCTGGGCCACCTGGTGCGTTCCCTGTCAAGAGGAGCTCAAGGTGCTGGACGCCTACGCGCGTGAGCCCGGTGCGGTGCCGGTGGTGGCGGTCCTGGTGGAGAGCAAGGAGGCGGACGGTCTGGAGCTGCTGGCGAAACTCGGCGTGCACCTGCCGTCGGTCGTCGACCCGGCCGACGCGGTGCGCAAGGCCGTCCGCGCGCCCCGGACGCTGCCCCTGAGCTACGTCGTCGGCGCGGACGGCTCGCTGACCCAGATGACCGACCCCGTCGTCTTCACGTCGGTCGACCAGGTGCGCGAGGTGGTCGGATGACGGCCCTGGTCGACCCGGACGACGTCCCCGGGTGGATGAGCGGGCTGGTCCGGGCGACCGCCGGGACCGACGCCCGCGCCTTCACCCGCATCAAGCCGCCACCCGACGGCACCGGACGGCCCGCCGCCGTGCTCATGCTGTTCGGTGAAGGCCCCGGCGGCCCCGACGTGCTGCTGCTGCGCCGCGCCGACACCCTCGGCTCGCACCCCGGCCAGGTCGCGTTCCCCGGCGGCGCCGCCGACCCCACCGACGACGGACCGGTGGACACGGCGCTGCGCGAGGCGTTCGAGGAGACCGGTGTGCTGCGCGAGGGCGTCCGGCCGGTGGCCACGCTGCCGCAGCTGTACGTGCCGGTGTCCGGGTTCGTCGTCACGCCGGTGCTGGCGCACTGGGACGCGCCGTCGCCGGTCGCGCCGGTCGACCCGGCCGAGACCGCCGCGGTGGCCAGGGTGCCGATCGCGCACCTGGCGGACCCGGCGAACCGCTTCCGGGTGAGCCACCCGTCGGGCTACGTCGGTCCGGCGTTCTCCGCGCCGGGCATGCTGGTGTGGGGCTTCACCGCCGGCCTGCTCGACGGCCTGCTCGCGCTGGGCGGGTGGGAACGGCCCTGGGACACCGGGGACGTGCGTGATCTCGACCTGGCCCTGCGCGCGGTGGAGGTGTGAGTGAACTGGGTTGACCTGCTGGTGCTGGCGCTGGCCGCCTTCGCCGCGGTGTCCGGCGCGCGGCAGGGCATGGTCGTGGCGCTGCCCGCGTTCGTCGGCGTGCTCCTCGGCCTGGCGCTCGGCACGCAGGTCGCACCGCTGGTCGTCGCCCAGTTCGACAACGTGGTGACCAAGGTCGTGTTCGCCGTCGGCATCGTGGTGCTCCTGGTGGCGCTGGGCGAGACCCTGGGCGTGTACGTGGGCCGCACCATCAAGCCTCGGGTCAACTCCAGCCCGTTGCGCGGCGCGGACAACGCGCTGGGCGCGATCGTGCAGGGCGCGGTGGTGTTCGTGGTGGCGTGGATGATCGCGCTGCCGCTGACCATGGTCGCGGGCCTGCCGTCGCTGGCGAAGGCGCTCAACCAGTCGGTGATCCTGTCCACCGTCGACGACACCATGCCGCAGGCGGCGCGGACGTTGGCCGACGACCTGCAGACCCTGTTCGACGTGTCCGGTTTCCCGGCCGCGATGGACCCGTTCGACCAGACCCCGTTGCGGGACGTGGGTCCGCCGGACCCGGCGTTGAGCGGGAACCCGATCGTTCGGAAGCTGGAGCCCAGCGTGCTGAAGGTGCGCGGGCGCGCGCCGTCGTGCTCGCGGGCGTTGGAGGGGACGGGTTTCGTCATCTCGCCCGAGCGGGTGATGACGAACGCGCACGTGGTCGCGGGCACCACCGACGTGACGGTCGAGGTCGGCATCGGCGAGTTCGACGCCACGGTCGTGCACTACGACGCGCAGACCGACATCGCGATCCTGGCCGTGCCGGACCTGGAGGCGACGCCGCTGCAGTTCCGCACCGACGAGATCGCGCCGGGCGAGGACGGGATCGTGCTCGGCTACCCGTTGGACGGCCCGTACACGGCGTCCGAGGCGCGGGTGCGCGAGCGGATCAAGATGCTGCGCGGGCCGGACATCTACGACGCGCAGACCGTGACGCGGGACGTGTACACGGTGCGGGCGAAGGTGCGCAGCGGCAACTCCGGCGGGCCGTTGGTCGACCCGCAGGGCCGGGTGATGGGCGTGGTGTTCGGCGCGGCGGTGGACGACCAGGAGACCGGGTTCGTGCTGACGGCGGACGAGGTCGCGGAGGAAGTGTCGAAGGCGCCGACGATGGTGCGGCGGGTGTCCACCCAGACCTGCGCGTCGTAACCGATCCGGGTCACGGCACGATTACTCACCGTGCCCCAGGTCTTCATCTCGTACCAGCTCCGCGACCACGAGCTGGTCGAGAAACTCGCCGGAGCGTTGGGGTCCGTCGGGCTCGGCGTGTGGCTGGACACTGACAAGGTCCAGATCGGTGACTCGTTCCAGGACACCATCGAGCTGAGGATGGATACGTCCGACGCCATGGTGGTGCTCGTGACTGGGGAGGAACTGTCACCGTGGACCCTGCGCGAGATCGAAGCGGCGGAGTTCTCCGGCATGTTGCTCATTCCGGTGCTCACCACCGACGCGTCGCGGCGGCGGCTGCCACACAGCCTGGCGAGCAGGGTGAGCGCCACAGTCGACTTCTCCTCGCCGGAATCGTTGCGGCGGGTGGCGGAGGAAGTGCGGCACGCCATCGGCGCCCGGCAGGAACGCGTGCGCTACCGCGCGGCGCCGGATGTCCGCGACGGCGCGTTCAGCCACGACGAGCTGGCGGACGTGCGCGACATGGTGGTCGAGGCGTTCGCCGCCGCGCACCGGCCGCTGCGCCCCGACCCCGACACGTCGACGCTGCTGCACCCCGGACCCGTGTGGATCTCGACCGAGGTGGCGCCCACCGGCGGTGAGCTGGACCGGTTCGCCGAGCACATCCCCCACGGCGGCCTCGGTTACTTCGTGCACGTGGGCGAGCTGAGCCGGGAGGCGCAGATCGCGCTGGACCAGATGAGGGTCGGCGGCAAACCGGCGGTCGCGATCACGGTGCGGTCGTTGCGGGCCGCCCTCGCCGACCAACGGGTGGGTGCGTTCCTCGGCGAGCTGGAGCGCGACTACGGCAACCGGGACAACCTGTTCGACACCAGGAACGCGCTGATCGACGAGCGGTTCCTGTACGGGCGGGACGTGCTGCTCAACACGATCGGCAGCGCGTTGCGGCGCAACGAGCACGTCCTGGTCACCGGGCTGCGCAAGGTCGGCAAGACCAGCCTGCTCAACATCCTGCGCCAGCACCTGGTCGACCGGCCGGTGTGCCAGGTGGACCTCCAGCGCTTCGACCGGCACCGGGAGGACTGGCCGCGCGAGCTGTTCTCCTTGGTGCTGCGGGCGTTCGACCGGTGGGGACGGGTCGAGCGCGGCGACTGGCCGTTCGAGCCGGCGCGGCCGGGGACGGCGACGGAGTTGGAGGACGAGCTGGACCGCCGCCAACGGCACCTGGACTCGCCGACGACCGTCGTGGTGGTGCTGGACGAGCTGGAACGCGTCTTCCCCGCGCCCGGCGAGGACCACGCGGCCCGTCAGTGGGTCCTGGCGGCGGGCGCGTTGCGGGCGTTGGCGCAGGGCGAGCACCGGCACCTGGTGGTGATCGCCGCGGACCTGCGGGCGGAGGTCAACCGCGCCAACGACCTCGGCCCGGCGGGCACGAACCCGTTCTTCTCGTTCTTCCAGGAGACGCCGGTCCCGATGCTCGACGGCGACGCGGTCGACGAGATGGTGCTGTCGCTGGCCGGCGCGATGGGCGTCGACGTGGTCGGCACCGACTTCGTCGGCGAGTTGTTCGAGCTGACCGGCGGCCACCCGTCGCTGGTGCGGACGTTGGCGGGCGAGGCGTACCGGCAGCGGCGGCGGCCCTACGAGCTGGCGGTGGAGGGCCTGCGCGCGGGCCTCGACCGGCTGGAGGACACCGACGCGGTCGGGTTCTTCCTGCGCAACAACCTGTGGCAGCTGATGACCCCGGTCGAGCGGGAGGTGGTGCTCGCCGTCGTGCACGACCGGCCCGTGCCGGAGTTCGTGCCCCGTGCCGCCGAACGGCAGGCGCGGGCCGCGTTGCGGGCGCAGGGCCTGGTCGACGGCGACGGCGTGCGCATCGGCCTGTTCCGGCAGTGGCTGCTGGACGGGGAGGCGGGGTGAACCCGTACTACTCGTCGGCGTTGTTCGTCGGCCGCCACGCCCAGCTCGCGCAGGTGGCCGGGATGCTGGAGCAGGGCCGCTCCGCGCTGCTCATCGGCGGTCGACGAGTCGGCAAGTCGACTTTCGCCCGGCACCTAGCGAGCGAGCGCAGGTGGTTGGTGCGCACGGACGTGATGGGCTGGGACACGTCCTCGGAGAGCGCCGCGTTGGGCGCGCTGCTCAGCGCCGTGGAAGGCAGGCAGGAGACGGCGCACGCGTCGGCGACCCGGCACGAGGTGGCGGAGGCGTTGGCCGCGCGGCGACCGGTGACGCTCGTGGTGGACGAGGCGGACCGGGTGCTGGCGACCGCGTGGGGACCGGGGTTCTTCGCGTTCCTGCGCTGGCTGGACGACACGCACCTGCGTGACGACATCGCGATCCTGCTCGCGGGCGGACCGGTGCTCGCGCTGTTCCGCGACCCGGACGACCGGGGCTCGCCGCCGTTGAACACGGCCGAGCCGAAGTTCCTCGACCCGCTGGACCGCGACGCGGTGGCCGAACTGGCCGCGCCGACCCCCGGAGCCGACGTGGACCGGCTGCTCGACCACGGCGGCGGCCACGCGTGGCTGACGACCCGGCTGCTCGCCGAGCTGCACGACGGCACGCCGTTCGACGACGCGGTGGACGACGTGTTCGACCAGGTCGTCGGCACGTTCCCGGTGTGGGAGCGGCAACTGGGCGAGGCCGGGCGGCGGCTCGTGCGCGACCTGCCCGACGGCGGCCTGACGCGCGAGGAGCTGCGCCGTCCGCCGTGGTCACGGCACCGCGAAGCGGTCCGGTTGGGTCGCAGCGTCGGCGCGTTGCGGTTCTCGGGCGGTCGGCTCACCCGCGGCCCGCGGCTGTTCACCGAGTGGCTGCTCGGGCGCGACCCCGACGAGCTGGTGTTCGACCTGGCGATCTCCTACGCCTCCGAGGACGAGCCGCTGGCCAGGCAGCTCAACCACCAGCTGCGCGCGGAGTTCAAGGTGTTCTACGCGCCGGACCAGGACGCGGCGCTGTGGGGCGGCGACCTGACCCGGTTGCTGCCCAACACCTACGGCGTGCGCAGCCGGTACGTGCTGGTGCTCAGCACCGAGGTCTACGCGGCCAAGCACTGGACGCGGGTCGAGTACGACTCGGTCGCCGCGCGGCACCCGGACCGGATCCTGCTGCTGGACTGCGGCCGGTTGCCCGACGACCTGCCGGCGGGGCTCGTCTACCGGGGCGGCAGCCCGGCGGAGCTGGTCGGGCTCGTCGGCGCGCTCAAGCGGAAGCTGACGGCGTAGTCGGACCGGCCGGAGCTCCCGGTCAGACCTTCGCCAGGAAGTCCGTGATGATCCGGCTCGTCGTGTTCGGCGCCTCCTGGTGCGGGAAGTGGCCCACCTCGGGCAGCACCCGGTACGACGAGCGCGCGCCCGTCCACCGGGACGAGTCCGACGCGGTCGACTCCAGCACCACCGGGTCGAGGGCGCCGTGCAGCTGGAGCACCGGGACGTCCAGCCGGCGGTCCACCGCCTCGGCGAAGCGGCGGCCGTCGCCGCGCAGCTGGGACCGCACCGCCCAGCGCTGGTACTCCATCGAGCTGTGCGCGACGCCGGGCACCAGGAACGCCTCGCGGTTGCGGCGCACCACCTCGTCGAACTCGGGCGACACCCTCCACTTCGGACCGCCCCACGCCTCCAGCATCCCGGCCACCGCCGCGCCGCGGTCCTTGGTCAGCCACCGCTCCGGGTACACCGGCAGCTGGGAGCGGAACAGGTGCGCGCTGGCCCGGCCCTGGCCGCGCGGGTGGCGGCGGATCGCACGGCGCAGCGCCAGCGGGTGCGGCGCGGCCACCGCCGTCACGGAGTAGACCAGCCGGGAGTGCATGGCGGCGACCGTCCACGCGAGCATGCCGCCCCACGCGTGGCCGACGAGGTGGGCCCGCGGTTCGCCGAGCGCCTTCACCAGGCCCGCGACATCACCGGCGAGCGTGAACCCGTCGTACCCGCGCGGGGGTTTGTCCGAGTCGCCGTAGCCGCGCAGGTCCACCGCCACCGCCCGGTAGCCCGCCTCGGCGATCGAGACCAGCTGGTGCCGCCAGGTCCACCAGAACTCCGGGAACCCGTGCAGCAGCAGCACGAGCGGGCCCTCGCCGAGCTCGGCGACGTGCAGGCGGATGCCGTTCGCGGACACGTCGCGGTGCGTCCACGGGCCGGGCACCCGAGCGGTCGACGGGTCCGGTGGCAGCCGCACGGCGTGGCTCAGCGGCCTTCGCGGTCTTCGCCGCGGTGCCGGAGGGCCGCGACGGTGTCCCTGGCCGAGTCGATGGTCCGCTGGGGCGCCCGCAGCTTCTTCACCTTGCGGTAGCCCAGCAGCGCGAACAGCACCGCGGTGAGCAGCATCAGCCCGAACACGATGAGGAACGCCGACCAGCGGGGCAGCCACACGTCCAGCAGCTCCGCGCCGAAGAAGAAAAAGAAGAACGAGCTGAACAGCAGCACCGTCAGCGCGACGATGAAGAAGACGCTGCCCTTCACGCCCTTCTTGATCTCGCCCGCGACCTCGGACTTGGCCAGCTCCACCTCGGCCCTGACCAAGGTGGACAGGTGGGCCGTGGCGTCGCGCACCAGCCCGCCGATGGACGTTTCCTCCGCGATCTTGACCGCGCTCTCCGCGGTCAACGGGATCGACGGAACAGGTGGCAGTCCGCTGCCGTTGGTGTTCTCCCGAGCGCTGGTCACCGGCTCATCGTGCCATGCACGCCGGCCGGGGGCCGCCCGACCGGCTGATCCACTGCGGATTACTCGTCGTCATCGGCGCGTTGGTGCACCCGACTCCGTCGCACCAGCAGAACCGCGGCCAGCAGCGACGCCGTCAACGACGCCAGCAGCACGGCCGCCTTCGCCCGTTCGGCCGCCGGCCCGTCCAGCGCCAGGTCCGCGATCAGCAGGCTCACGGTGAACCCGACGCCGCCGAGCATCGCCACCGCGAAGATGTCGCGCGGTCCGGCACCGCTCGGCCACACCGCGGCCTTGAACAGCACCGCCAACGCCGACGCGCCCACGATGCCGACCACCTTGCCCACCACCAGGCCCAGCATCACGCCCAGTGCCAACCGGTCCGAGAACAGCGAGCCCAGGACCGCGCCGTCGACCGGGATACCGGCCGCGAACAGCGCGAACACCGGCACCGCCACGGCCGCCGACCACGGCTGCAACCGGTGCTCCAACCGCAGCGCCGGCGCCTCGTGCTCGTAGCGGTCCTTGCGCACGCGGGTCAGCAGGGCCAGTGCGACGCCCGCGATGGTGGCGTGCACACCCGCGGCGTGCACGGCGACCCACGTGCCGAGCGCGATCGGTACGTACAGCCACGGTGTCGTCACGCGCTTGTGCTGCAGGAGCGCGTACAGCGCCAGCAACGCGACCGCCGCGGCCGCCGCGACCAGGTTGAACGACGCGGTGAACAGCACCGCGATGAGGAGGATCGCGCCGAGGTCGTCCACCACGGCCAGGCTGAGCAGGAACAACCGCAGGCTGTTCGGCAGACCGGAGGCGGTGATCGCGAGCACGCCCAGCGCGAACGCGATGTCCGTGGCCACCGGGATCGCCCACGCCCGTTCCACGCCCGGCTCGCCCCACCCGACGCCCAGCGCGATCGCCGCGGGCACGACCATGCCGCCGGCCGCGGCCACCACCGGCAGGATCGCCGACTTGAAGTCGTTCAGCTCGCCGATCACGAGCTCGCGCTTGAGCTCCAGCCCGGCGACGAAGAAGAAGATCGCGAGCAGGCCGTCCTTGGCCCAGTCGCCGACGCTCAGGCTCAGGTGCAGCGACTCCGGCCCGAGGTGGAAGTCGCGCAACGCCGTGTAGCTGCCGGAGATCGGCGAGTTCGCCCAGATCAGCGCGACGGCGGTGGCCGCGAGGAGGATCATCCCGCCGACGGTCTCGGTGCGCAGGTAGCGCGCGAACTCGGCGGCGGTCGGGCGAATGCGGTTCAAGATCGACTCCGGTGGTTCGGCTACGACTCATCCTCGTGCCGACCAGGCTTCCCGGCTCACCGGGAGTGATCCTAACCCGGGAAGGGGTCCGCCGACGATCGGCGGACCCCTTCCGACGTGCTCGATCCTCAGTCCTGCCGCGCTCAGTCCTCGGAGGCGCCGGACTTCAGGCCGTTCGAGATCAGGTCCATCACCGACGAGTCCGCGAGCGTGGTGACGTCGCCGACCTGCCGGTTCTCCGCCACGTCGCGCAGCAGGCGGCGCATGATCTTGCCCGAGCGGGTCTTCGGCAGCTCCGGCACGACCATGATCTGGCGCGGCTTCGCGATCGGGCCGATCTCCTTGGCCACGTGCTCGCGCAGCGCCTTGATCGCCTCCGCACCGTCGGAGCCCTCGGCCACGCCGCCGCGCAGGATCACGAACGCCACGATGCCCTGGCCCGTGGTCGGGTCGGTCGCGCCGACCACCGCCGCCTCGGCCACCGTCGGGTGCGAGACCAGCGCGGACTCGACCTCGGTGGTGGAGATGCGGTGCCCGGACACGTTCATCACGTCGTCCACCCGGCCCAGCAGCCAGATGTCGCCGTCGGCGTCGTACTTCGCGCCGTCACCGGCGAAGTAGTAGCCCTGGTCGCCGAACCGCGACCAGTACGTGTCGCGGTAGCGCTCGTCGTCGCCCCAGATGCCGCGCAGCATCCCCGGCCACGGCTGGTCGAGCACCAGGTAGCCGCCGCCACCGTGCGGCACCTCGTTGCCCTGGTCGTCCACGACCTTCGCGCCGATGCCGGGCAGCGGGCGCTGCGCCGAACCGGGCTTGGTGGACGTGGCGCCGGGCAGCGGCGAGATCATGATCGCGCCGGTCTCGGTCTGCCACCAGGTGTCCACCACGGGGGTCTTGCCCGCGCCGATGGTCTCCCGGTACCAGATCCACGCCTCGGGGTTGATCGGCTCGCCGACGCTGCCCAGCACGCGGAGACTCGACAGGTCGTACTTGGCGGGGATGTCCGCGCCCCACTTCATGAACGTGCGGATCAGCGTCGGCGCGGTGTAGTAGATCGACACGCCGTACTTCTGCACGATCTCCCAGTGCCTGCCCTCGTGCGGGGTGTTGGGCGTGCCCTCGTAGACGACCTGCGTGACGCGGTTGGACAGCGGGCCGTAGACGATGTAGCTGTGCCCGGTGACCCAGCCGATGTCGGCGGTGCACCAGTACACGTCGGTGTCGGGCTTGAGGTCGAACACGTTGTGGTGCGTGTACGACGCCTGGGTCAGGTAGCCGCCGGAGGTGTGCAGGATGCCCTTGGGGCGGCCCGTGGTGCCCGACGTGTAGAGGATGAACAGCGGGTGCTCGGAGTCGAACGCCTCCGGCGTGTGCTGGTCGGACTGGCGCTCGACCACGTCGTGCCACCAGACGTCGCGACCCTCGGTCCACTCGACGTCGTCGTTCGTCCGCTTGACGACCAGCACGTGCTCGATGCTCTTGGCGTTGGCCACGGCCTCGTCCACGGCGGGCTTGAGCGCCGCCGGCTTGCCGCGCCGGTACTGGCCGTCGGTGGTGATCACCAGCTTGGCCTGCGAGTCCTCGATGCGGGTGCGCAGGGCTTCGGCGGAGAACCCGCCGAACACCACGCTGTGCATCGCGCCGAGGCGGGCGCAGGCGAGCATGGAGAAGATGGCCTCGGGGACCATCGGCATGTAGATGGCGACCCGGTCCTCCGCGCCGACACCGAGCTCGACGAGCGCGTTGGCGGCCTTGGAGACCTCGCGCTGGAGCTCGGCGTAGGTGATGGTGCGGCTGTCGCCGGGCTCGCCCTCCCAGTGGATCGCGACCTGGTCGCCGTGACCGGACTCGACGTGCCGGTCGACGCAGTTGTAGGCGACGTTGAGCTTGCCGCCGACGAACCACTTGGCGAACGGCGCGTTCGACCAGTCGAGGACCCGGTCCCACTTGGTGTCCCAGGACAGCCGCTCGGCCTGCTTCGCCCAGAACGCCTCGCGGTCGGCGTCCGCCTCCTCGTAGAGGGCGGCGGTGGCGTTCGCCTGCGCGGCGAACTCCTCGCCGGGCGGGAACGTCCTGGTCTCCGTCGACAGGTTGTCCAGGGCGGCTTGCGGCTCTGTCATGGTGGGCGGACCTCCTGAATCCGTGGGGATGCGCACTGACCGTAGTGCGATTCAGCTCACTGCGCACCCAAAAGGTTCAGACCAATTTCGGCCGAGTTCGAAACGCGTGGGTAACTGTGTAACCCGGCCCGTGCCGCGTGACCACTGCGGTGCCGCCGAACGACACGTAGGTTGCGACCAGCGGCACCCTCCGTGACGCGCGTCACGTCGTCAGCCTGGCCTTCAGCTCCGGCCACTCCGCGGCGGTCATCGAGTAGACGACCGTGTCGCGCAGCGTGCCGTCCGGGCGGATGCGGTGCACGCGGAGGATGCCCTCGCGGGTCGCGCCGAGGCGTTCGATGGCCTGCTGCGAGCGCTCGTTGCGCAGGTCGGTGTGCCAGCCGACGCGCAGCGCGCCGAGGTCCTCGAAGGCGCGGCGCAGGAGCAGGAACTTGGCGTTCGTGTTGAGGGCGGTGCGCTGCCAGCGCGGGCCGATCCAGGTGTGGCCGATGTAGAGGCCGCGGTGCTTCGGGTCGATCTCGTAGTACGACGTGGTGCCGGCGACCTCGTTCGTCCGCGGGTCGATCTGCGCCCAGGCGAGGCGGGTGGTGTCGGCGAGCCCGCGTTCGATGTACGCGCGGGTCTCGTCGACCGTGGCCGGCTGGGGCGAGCTGAGCCAGGTCCACACCTCGGGGTCCTTGCCCGCCTCGTGCAGGCCCTCGGCGTGATCGGTGGTGAGGGGTTCGAGGCGGACGTGGTCGCCGGTGAGCACGGGGCGGTCGTACCAGTTCATGATCGGACGGTAACTCGGGTCAGTGGCTATCTTGAATATCCATTTCCGACTAGTTGTGAAGGGCCACTTACCGGCGGGTAGTGTGCTCCGGCGTGACCGATCCGCTTGCTCCGCTGCTGGACCTGCCCGGTGTGGCCGACGCCGTCGTGGCGGCGCGCGACGCCGTGTTCCAGGTGCACCGGCACCGGGTGAACCTGCGCGGGTGGGCGACCACCGCGGCCGAGGCGTCCGTGCGCGCCGCCCGTGCGTCGGCGGCGCTGGACGGCGGGCCGACCGCCATCCCGTCCGACGGGACCGTGTCCGATCCCGTGCTGGCGGGTGCGTTGCGGGTGGCGGAGTCGTTGGGCGCGGTGTTCCCGACGTGGCAGCGGGCGCCGTTGCAGGCGTTGGCGCGGCTGCACGTGCTGGCGGCCGCCGACCTGGGCGGTGAACTGGGCCGCCCCCGCGCCGCGCCGGGTGTCTCGGAACGCCTGGGGATGGTCTCCGAGCTGGTCACCGGCGGCACTTCCGTCCCCGGTCCGCTGCTGGTGGCCGTGGTGCACGGGGAGCTGATGTCGCTGGCGCCGTTCGACACGGCCAACGGCGTGGTGGCGCGTGCGGCGTCCCGCCTCGCGTCCATCGCGACCGGCCTGGACCCGAAGTCGCTGGGCGTGCCCGAGGTGCTGTGCCTGCGCCGCCAGAACGACTACGCCTCCGCCCTGCACGGCTTCTCCACCGGCGACCCCGAGGGCATCGCCCGCTGGGTCCTCTTCTACTGCGAGGCCTTGACCGCCGGCGCCCGTGAAGCCCGCAGCATCGCCGACGCCGCCACCCCGTAACTCGCGAGTCGTACCTCCAGCACCCGCGTGTCGTACCTCCAGCACGCGCGTGTCCTACGTTCAGGACCACCGTGTCCTACGTTCAGAACACCCGAGTTCAACGCTCAGAACACGGGTGGCCGTCCTGAGCGTTGAACTCGGGGTACCTGAACGTAGGACACGCGGGACGTGAACGTAGGACACGCGCGTTCTGGAGGTAGGACACGCTGGTGCTGGGCGTTGGACTCTCGTGGGTCAGAGGAGTTCTTTCAGGGTGGTGGCGGCGCGGTCGGCGTCGTCGAAGGTGTTGTAGAGCGGGGCGAAGCCGAAGCGCAGCAGGTCCGGTGGGCGGTGGTCGCCGATGACCTGGCGTTCGACCAGCTCGTCGATGAGCCGGGCGGCTTCGGGGTGGCGGAGTGAGACCTGGTGGCCGCGCCACTCGTCGGCCGGGGTGATCACCTCGATGCCGGGGAGGTCCTGCACCAGGGCGCGGAAGTGGGCGGTCAGGGCCAGGCCCTTGGCGCGCACGTCCTTCAGGTCCACGTGGTCCCAGACGTCCAGGGCGGCGTCCAGCGCGAGCATCGAGATGATGTCCGGCGTCCCCACGCGGGCACGGGAGACGCCCGGGTCCGGCGTGTACTCCGACGACATCGCGAACGGCACCTCGTGGCCCGTCCACCCCGTCAACGGCTGGTCGAACGTCGGTTGGGCGTGCTTGGGCACGTACAGGAACGCGGGCGAGCCCGGCCCGCCGTTGAGGAACTTGTACGTGCAGCCGACGGCGAGGTCGACGTCGAGCGCGTCCAGCTCGATCGGCAGCACGCCGGCGCTGTGGCACAGGTCCCACACGACCTTCGCGCCCACCGCGTGCGCCTGCTCGGTCAGCTTCGCCATGTCCAGCAGCCGACCCGTGCGGTAGTCGACGTGGTTGAGCAGCACGACCGCCGTCGTGTCCCGCAGGTCCAGCTCCTCCGGCGGCGCGGGCCGCAACGCCAGACCGGTCAGCTCCGCCACCGACCGCGCGATGTACCCGTCGGTCGGGAACGTCCCCGCGTCCACCACGATCTCCATGCGGTCGGTGTTGCGCACCGCCGCCATCAGCGCCTTGAACAGGTTCACGCTGGTCGAGTCCGCCACCACGACCTGTCCCGGCTTGGCCCCGACGAGCCGCCCGATGCGGTTGCCGACCCGTTCCGGCGCCTCCCACCAGCCCTCCGACCAGCTCCGGATGAGCCGTCGGCCCCACTGGTTGCGGACCACGTCCTGCACCCGTTCGGCGACGGCCTTCGGCGGCGCTCCCAGGGAGTTGCCGTCCAGGTAGACCACGTCGTCGTCGAGGTCGAACAGGTCGCGAACGTGCGCCAGCGGGTCGGTCGTGCGCGTCATACGTGACTCCTAGCCGTCCACAGCTCGGGGAAGACAGAGCGTTGCGTGCGCTTCTCCAACCACGCAACCCCCGCGGAGCCCCCGGTTCCGGTCTTCGCGCCCATCGAACGGCGGGTGGCGAGCAGGTGGTCGTAGCGCCAGCGGGCGAACTCCTCGGCGATGTCGGTCAACGCCTCGCCCAGCTCCAGCAGGTCACGCGACCCGCCGCGGTAGATGTCCGCCCACACGGCCTCCACCTCGGCGTTCGGCTCGTACGGTTGGCTGACGTCGCGCTCCAGCACGTCGGCGGGGATCGGCAGGCCCTGGCGCCGCAGGGCGGCCAGCACGTCGTCGTACAGGCTCGGCTCGTCGAGCAGCGCTTCGAGCGCGTCGTGCTGCTGCGGCACGGCGCGGTGCGGCACGAGCATCGACCGGGACTTCTCGCCGAGCAGGAACTCCACCTCGCGGTACCGGCCCGACTGGAAGCCGGAGCCCTCGCCGAGCGCGTCGCGGAACGAGTTGAACTCGGCGGGCGTCATCCGGGCGATCGGCCGCCACGCCGCGTTGAGCGCCTGCATGTGCAGTTCGCTGCGGCGCAGGGTGCGCACCGCGGCACGCAGGTCGTCGGCGCGCAGCTCGGTCTTGGCCTGCCGCCACTCGAAGCACAGCAGCCCGAAGTACAGCTCCATGACCTGCGTGATCACCAGGAACGACATCTCACGCGGGTCCTTGGACCACTGCTGTTGCAGCGAGTGCAGCACGGAGGCGTGCACGTAGTCCTCGTAGGGCGTCGTGCCGCCGAAATCGAGTTTGGGTGCGACCGGACAAGTCATGCCTTCCATCATGACCGCGCCTTCGGGTGAATTGAATGGGCAACGGACGGCGTTGCGTCGAGAAGTTCTTACAAACGAAAGGAGATGGCGCGAGTAGCTTTGTGGTCGTGAGCATCGAACTGGACGGCGTGGATTGGGGCCTGCTGGAGGCCCTGCAAGAGGACGCGCGGCTGTCGTACAACGAGTTGGCACGGCGCGTGCACGTGTCGCCGCCGACGGTCGCGCAACGCGTGCGGCGGCTGGAGAACGCGGGCGTCATCACCGGCTACCGGGCGACCGTGGACCCCACGGCGGTGGGGCGGTCGGTGGTCGCCCTGGTGCGGATGAAGTGCTACGGCCCGCGGTGCATCACCGTGCACCCGGAGCTGCTCGACGACTGCCCCGAGGTGGTGGAGGTGGTGCGGCTGACCGGCGACATCTGCTCGGTGGTCAAGGTCGTGACCACGTCGATCAGCGAGCTGGAGCGGTTGCTGGTGCGGCTGGGCGGCTACGGCGAGACGTCCAGCGCGATGGTGCTCTCGACGCCTATCCCGTGGCGCCCGGTGCTAGCTGGCTGAGCGCCATCCGGACGTGCCCTTGAGTGCGTTCCAACGCCTCGGCGGCGCGCGCGGCGGGGACGTCGGCCAACAGGTGCACCAAGGCCACCTTCAGGTCGCCGCCCGCGTCGGCCAACGCCGTCGTGCACTCGTGCTCGTCCAGGCCGGTCGCCTCACGCAGGATGCGCACCGTGCGGCCGCGCAGCTTGGCGTTGGTCGCGCGCATCGACACCATCAGGTTCGAGTACGTGCGGCCGAGCCGGACCATCACGGCGGTGGAGAACGAAGTCAGCACCAGCTTCTGCGAGGTGCCCGCCTTCATCCGGGTGGACCCCGCGATCGCCTCCGGGCCGGTGTCGACCGCGATCAGCACGTCCACCTCGACGGGCGCGGGCGCGGTCGGGTTGTTGGAGACCAGCACGGTGTGCGCGCCCAGCGTCCGAGCTTCTTCCAGCGCGGCCATCACGAACGGCGTGCGGCCCGACGCCGTGACGCCCACGACCAGGTCGCCCGCCGCCGCGTGCTTGCGGATCTCGGCGGCGCCGTCGGACCCCTGGTCCTCGACGTCCTCCACGGCGTTGACCAGGGCATCCCGGCCGCCCGCGTGGTGGGCGACGAACCAGTCCGGCGGCGCGTTGAACGTCGGCACGAGTTCGGCGGCGTCCAGCGTGGCCAGCCGGCCCGACGTGCCCGCGCCGACGTAGTGCACGCGGCCACCGGCGCGCAGGGCGCCCACGGCGAGGTCCGCGGCGCGCGCGAGTTCGGGCAGCACGGCGGCCACCGCCCCGGGCACCAGGTGGTCCTCGGCGTTGATCAGGCGGAGCACGTCCAGCGTGGAGAGCCGGTCGATGTCCTCCGTCCGCGGGTTCCTGGCCTCGGTGGGTGAGTCCACGCGGACCGCGACATCGTGCCGGGGCGGCGTCATTTACCGGACTCCCGGCGTCGCCTGCCATCCGGTCGGGCGCCGAGGCGATGCCCCGACACCGCGTCGTACGTCGCTTCGAGGGCTGTCTTGGCGCTGTCCACGTGCCGCTGGGCGACCCCGATGAACAGGCAGTCGATCACGGTGAGCTGGGCGATCCGGCTGGCCATGGCGCCCGAGCGGAACGTGGTCTCGCGCGCCGCCGTGGTCAGCACGTGGTCGGCGACCTCGCTGATCGGCGAACGCGGGAAGTTGGTCAACGCCACCGTGGTCGCGCCGTGCTCCTTGGCCACCCGCAGCGCCTCCACGGTCTCGGAGGTGGAGCCGGTGTGCGATATCCCGACCGCGACGTCGGCCCCGGTCAGCACGGCGGCCGACGTGAGCGCGATGTGCGTGTCGTTCCAGGCGAAGCAGGTGCGCCCGATCCGGTGCAGCTTCTGCTGGAGGTCGAACGCGACGAACGCGCTCGCGCCGAACCCGTAGACGTCCACCCGGCCCGCGCCCGCGACGGCCTCGACCACCGCTTCGAGCGTCTCCACGTTCAGCTGCTCGGCGGTCTCCTCGACCGCCCGCGCGTCGGCGAAGGCCACCTTGCCCACCACCTGGCGCATGTCGTCGCCGGGGCCGATGTCGCCGCCCAGGTCGCGATCGGGGCGCATCGAGGTGCGGGCCGTGTCGGCGGCCAGCGCTATGCGCAGCTCCGGGTAGCCCCCGACGCCGATCGCCTTGCAGAACCGGGTCACCGTGGTCTCGCTGGTGCCCGCGGCCTCGGCGACCTCGGTGATGCTGCGGTGTGCGACGGTCGCCGGGTTGTCCAGCACGACCTTGGCGACCCGCTGCTCCGCCCGGGCCAGCCCGGGCAGGAGTGATCGGATCTTGACCAGGGGACTGGAGTCGGCGGTACTTTCGGTGGACACGTGGGAAACTTACTAACCGTCCAACATTCGGTCAACGCGGGGCGGGGGTAACTCACCCCAACCGTGACCGAATCGCACCGCTTGGAGGGCCACCGCGGCGCCGATGTCACTAACGGTCCGCGGCTCGCCACCCTTCGGGGTGCAAACCCGCTGGTTCGCGCTCCGCGTCGAGTGCGACGCCCCGTTCGTCGGTGACGCGCACGGCGTCCACGTACGCGCCGCGACCGCCGTAACCCGTGCCGCGCACGTACCGCCAGCGGAACTGCGTCGCCGACGCCGTCTCGACCTCGACCCGCTGCCAACGCCGTTGTCCGTAACCGGCCAACACCTGGACATCGCGCCAGGCGGCCCCGTCGTTAGTCGCCTCGACGACGACTTGGTCGCCGGGGTCGAGGTCGACGAACGCCCAGAACGACAACCGCTGCCGCTCACCGCGCTGCGGCAGGTCGCGCGTGGTCAACGTGCCGCCGTCCTGCTCCGGCGTCCACGCCGTGCCGTGCCGCGGCCGCACCGCCAGGGCCTGCGCCAGGCCGTTGGCCACCGCGCGCCGCGCCGGGTTGATCGAGCCCCAGTTCCGGCTCGGGTGCACGCGGTTGGTCAGCAGGATCGCGATCGACCGCGACAGCGGGTCCAGCACCAGCGTGGTGCCCGTGTAGCCGGTGTGCCCGGCCGCCCTCGGCGAGGTCAGGGCGCCCATGTACCAGCGCTGGTCCAGCTCGAAGCCCAGGCCGTGCGAGTTGCCGGGGAAGCCCTGGTTGAAGTCGGTGAGCATCAGCTCGACGGTGTCCGCGCGCAGGATCCGGCCGCCCGCGTAGGCGCCGCCGTTGAGGATCGCCTGACCGAGCACGGCCAGCTCGCGCGCGGTGGAGAACATGCCCGCGTGACCCGCGACGCCGCCCAGCGACCACGCGTTCTCGTCGTGCACCGTGCCGCGGATGATGCCCCGGCCCGCCTGGTACTCGGTGGCCGCGATCCGGTCCAGCTTGGCCACCGGCGGGTTGTAGCCGGTGTCCACCAGGCCCAGCGGGCCGGTGATGTCCTCGCGGACGAGCTGGTCCAGCGTCTTGCCCGACCACTTCTCGACCAGCACGCCGAGGGTGATCAGGTTCAGGTCCGAGTACAGGTACGTGGTGCCGGGCGCGCTGCGGGGCGTCGTGTCCATCACGGCCTTGAGCCGGGACGGCACGTCCGGGTACTGCGACCACAGCGGCAGCCACGCCACCAGGCCGGAGGTGTGGGTCAGCAGCTGGCGGACGGTGATCGCCCCCTTGCCGTTGACGCCGAACTCGGGCAGGTGTCGGGCGACAGGGTCGTCCAGCCCGAAGCGGCCCAGCTCGTGCTGCCGCATCACCACGATCGAGGTGAAGAGCTTCGAGATCGAGGCCAGGTCGAAGATCGTGTCCTGCGCCATCGGCACCCGTTGCGCCTCGGGCAGCTCGGTGCCGGCGGCGTCGGCGTAGCGGACCGCCCAGCCGGTCGGTTCGTGGGTGACCACGACGCCGTCGTGCGCGAACAGCGTGACGGCGCCCGCGAACAGGGGGTGCCCGGTCGGGTCCTGCCCGGGAGAAGCGGACACGGTGTAGCGCTCGATCTGCGCCAGTGCGGCGTCCAGCGGAGCCGGGTCGAGTCCCACGCGCTGCGGGGTACCCGTTCGCAGCACGCTGCTCGACCAACCGTCGTGCGGCTGGTCGAAGCGGGCCTCGCGGCGGTCGGCGTGCGCCGGCAGGGCGACGGCGGTCAGCATGGTGGTCAGCGTGGTGGTCGCGATCAGCAGGGCGGGGATGCGCATCGCTTGTCTCCCTCTACCGGTAGCGCAGGTACGGCCGGCGGGTTCGGTCGAACGCGGCGAGCTCGTCGGCCCAGGCGCCGACCACTTCATCGGTGCCCGCGCCCGCGTCGACCATGCGGCGCAGCCGGTCCGAGCCGCTGAGCTTGTCGATGTAGAGGTCCGGGCGCCACGCGAAGACCTCGGGGTAGCGGGCCTTCGCGGTGACGATCATGGCGACGGCCGTGCGCGGCGCGTCGAAGCGGTGCGGGTCGGTGAGGTGCAGGGCGACACCGCCGCACAGCTTGGTCGCGAACTTGTTGAACGTGGGCGTGAAGTAGGTCTCGCGGAACCGGACGCCGGGCAGCCCCAGCGCGTTGAGGTCCTCGGCCCACCGCCAGTCCAGGCCCGGCGCGCCGATCGTCTCGAACGGGCGGGTGGTGCCGCGACCCTCGGAGAACACGACCCCTTCGAACAGGCACGTGCCGGGGTAGACCAGCGCGGTGTCGTGCGTCGGCACGTTCGGGCTCGGTGGGATCCACGGCAGGCCGGAGTGCAGGTCGTCGCGCTTCCAGCCCCGCACGTCGACCACTTCGAGGCTGCTCACCCGGCCGCCGTCCGTGGGCAGGAACTCGCCGTCGAACAGGCGCGCCAGCTCCCCGATCGTCATGCCGTGCTGCTGAGCGATCGGCTTGCGGCCCACGAACGTCGCGTAGGCCGGGTCGAGCTGCGGACCGCGCGCCGTGCCGCCGACCGGGTTGGGGCGGTCGAGCACGACGAACCGCACGCCGGTCGCGGCGGCCGCCTGCATGACCGCGTACATGGTCCAGATGTAGGTGTAGAAGCGCGCGCCGATGTCGGCGATGTCGAACACGAGGGTGTCGACGCCCGCCTTGGTGATCATCCCGGCGATCTTGGCGGTGCTCGCGCCGTAGGTGTCGTAGACGGGGATGCCGGTGCGCGGGTCGAGGTAGTCGCCCTCCGAGCCGCCTGCCTGGGCGGTGCCGCGGAAGCCGTGCTCCGGGCCGAACGCGGCCTGCGGCCTGAGCCCGGCGGCGACCATCGAGTCGACGATGTGGGTCTGGTCGCGCAGCGCCCCGGTCGGGTTGGTGACCACGCCGATCCGGTGGCCCGCGAACCGGCGCCAACCGTCCTCGGCCAACTGCTCCGCGCCGGTCCGCAGGGGGCGGTGGCGGTCGGGGGCCTCGTCCGCGGCGGGCGGGTCGAGCGCGGTGAGCGCCGGTACGGCGAGGGCGCCGGCGGTGAGGAAGTGCCTGCGGTCCATGTCGGTCACCACACCAATCCGTGGCCGAAGGGGTACGGCGTCGGTCCGGGCACCGCGACCGGCAGCGTGCCGACGGGCGCGACCTCGCCGGTGATCACCCCGGCCAGCGCGGCCATCGACACCGCGCCGTAGGAGTAGGTCGCCAGCCAGGTCGGCGCGGCCGTGTGCGCCACGTCGTACGGGTTCTGCACGGCGACCGCGACGACCGGTTTGCCGGTGGCCAGGAGCCTGGTCAGCAGGGTTTGCTGCGCCGGTTGGCGGGATAGCGCGTTGGTCAGCACGACGACCACGTCGGCGGCGCCCGCGGCCTGGACGGCGGCGGTGATCTGGGCTTCGGTCGGCGTGCTGCCGGTGGGCAGCGCGGTGCCGCCGAGGACGCCCGCCAGGGTGCGGGTCGTCGTTTCGCCCCAGCCCGTGACCAGCGCGGCGGTGGGCTTGGCCCGCAGCGGCAGGACGCCCGCGTCGTTGCGGACGGCGGTGACGGTGCGCTCGGTGATCCGCCGGGCGGCGTCGAGGTGCTCGGCCGGGCCGACCGCCGAGTCGACCTCGTCCACGTCCACGAGCGGGCCGGTGAGCATGCCGCGCAGGAACTTCATCCGCAGCACCCGCAGCACGCTCCGGTCGATGCGCTGCTCGGTCAGCTCGCCGCCGCGCACGGCCGCCAGCACGCTGTTCACCGCCAGCTCCAGGTCCACCGGCATGAGCAGCTGGTCGACGCCCGCCTTCAGGGCGAGCACGGGGATCTCGGCGTCGCTGTGCAGCTGGCGCACGCCCGCCATGGCCAGCGAGTCGGTGATGACCACGCCGTCGTAGCCGAGGTTCTCGCGCAGCAGGTCGAGGGAGGGCTTGGACAACGTCGCCGGCTCACCCGACGGGTCGATCCTCGGCATCTGGATGTGCGCGGTCATGACCGAGTCGACGCCCGCGGCGATGGCGGCCCGGAACGGCGGGGCGTCCACCTCGTTCCACTCCGCCTCGGTCCGGTCGACCTTGGGCAGCGTGGTGTGGCTGTCCTGGTCGGTGTCGCCGTGGCCGGGGAAGTGCTTGGCGGTCGCGCTCACCGCGTGCGGTGACAGGAAACGGCCCTGGTAGCCGCGCACCTGGGCGGCGGTCAGCTCGGCGGCCAACCCCGGGTCGCTGGAGTAGGAGCGCACGCCGATGACCGGGTTCGCCGGGTTGGAGTTCACGTCCGCGTCCGGCGCGAAGTTCTGGGTGATGCCCATGGCGCGCAGCTCGCGGGCGGTGATCCGGGCGGCCTGCTCGGCGTCCGCGGCGCTGCGGCCCGCGCCGAGGGCCATGTTGCCGGGGAACTGGGTGGCGGGCGCGCCGATGCGCGTGACGATGCCCATCTCCTGGTCGGTGGCGATGGCCAGGGGGATGCGGCCGGCGCGTTGCAGGCCGTTGGAGAGGGTGGCGATCTGGCGCGGGGTGTCGATGTTGTCGTAGCTGGAGTTGTTGAAGTAGACGACGCCGCCCGGCTGGAACTTCGCCACCACCTCGGCCGGGGTGGCGACGCCGAAGTCGCGCAGGTTGCCGGGGTGCGCCTCGTCCGGGGCCTGGCCGTGCAGGTAGGTGACGAAGAGCTGGCCGACCTTCTGCTCCAGCGACATGCCCCGGACCACGGCGTTGAGGTGCTGCGCCTGGTCCGGTGCGGCGTTCGCGGGGGCGGCGTTCGCGGGGGCGGCGTGCGCGGGTGCCGGGTGCGCCGGCGCGGCGTGTGCCGGTGTGGTCACTGCGGAAGCCGCGGCCATGGCGACGGCGACGAGCGGACGGAGCACTGCGGCCTCCCCACTGGGAATCTTCCACCACCAAGTGGTGCGTTTGGCAAGTTACCCACGTCACAGAGGCGGGTCAACGGGTTGCGCTGTGTGGCCATTGTGGGGAGGGGTACCGACAAAACCAGGGGTTTGCCGCGTCACTCGTTCGGGCACATGTGGAGTGCGTTGGCTTTCGGGGCAGAAGGCGGACACAAAGACGGTGGGGCCCCTCGTGAGGGGCCCCACCGTCGTCAGCGCGGGCTTCTGAGTTACCAAGCGTGCAACTCGTGTCGTACCGACCTGGCCTCGGCGTCCGGCGTCCCGGTACGCAGGCCCTAGACGACAAGCCTCCCGCGGCGTGCTGCGCGTGGGTGTCTCGAAGTCCGCGCACGGAGCTCTGCCGGGGTGGACGACGCTTCTCTTCCGCTTCGTCCCTGGCCGACCCGAGGTCCGCACTTCCTTTGTAGTGCGTGTGGACGGTCACGGCAAGGGCTCGATGGAGTGCACCGGTCAAGCGACGTTCAGTAGCGGAAAAGCTTCTGTGACAGTGATTTCGCGCCGGCCGAGCGCCCGGTACCGCTGACCGGGGGGACGCCGGGGTGAATCAGCTCCGACGCCGCCTGCGCAGGCCGTACCAGGCCACGCCCGCCGCCGTCGCGGCGCCCAACCCGATCGCGGTCACGGCGACCGCGGTGCCCGACGGGCGGGGGATGCGGGCGCGCAGCGACACGGGGTCGGAGAACGTCAGGACGGGCCAGCCGCGTTGGGCCGCCACCCGGCGCAGCGCGCGGTCCGGGTTGACCGCGGTGGGGTGGCCGACGGCCTCCAGCAGCGGCAGGTCGCTGATCGAGTCGGAGTAGGCGTGGCAGCGGCTCAGGTCGTAGTCGTGCTGCTCGGCGAGCTGCTTGACGGCGATCGCCTTGTTCTCGCCGGCGCAGTAGAAGTCGACGTCGCCGGAGTAGCGGCCCTGGGCGACGACCATCCGGGTGCCGACGCTGTGCGTCGCGCCGACCATGGTGGAGATGGGCGCGACCAGCTCCTCGCCCGACGCGGACACCACGACCACGTCGTGACCCTCGTCCTTGTGGTCGGTGATGAGCTGCGTGGCCTCCTTGTAGACGAGCGGGTCGACGATGTCGTGCAGCGTCTCCTCGACGATCGAGCGCACCTGCTCGACGTCCCAGCCCTCGCAGAGCGCGGTGATGTGCGAGCGCATCCGGTCCATCTGGTCGGCGTCGGCGCCGGCCAGCATGAAGACGAACTGCGCATAGGCGCTCTTGAGCACCGCACGCCGGTTGATCAGGCCTTCTTGGAAGAAGGGCCGGCTGAACGCCAGCGTGCTCGACTTGGCGATGACGGTCTTGTCCAGGTCGAAGAACGCGGCGACACGACGGCCTTCGGTGGCGTGCTCGGTCACCGGTCAAGCTTAGGCGGGGTGGGTCGGACCGGCCGCCGGTGGCTGTTCGGGAGTTTACGAACCAGGTGTGCGGTCTATTGAATTTTTGCGTCCCTCTAACGGAAGACACGCGTGACCCTGTCCCGTGGGGATACAGTAGTCCTGTCCGGCTCGACCGGACAGGTTCAGTCCGACCCCCCGGGACTGAACCAATGACGACCCCCGTCCCTCCCCCCTGGCGGGGGTCGTCCCATGTCCGGGGTCGGTTTCCCGGGTACCTCGCGCTGGACCTCGGCCCACTTGCGGCCCTTCTTGCATCAAGCCTCGATCCTTTGCCCGACCGCCCGTGGCGGCGTTCGCGCGGCCCCTCGTGGCACCCCGGGTTGTCCACAGGCAGTCCGGTTGTCCACATGTTGATCATGCGTCGTTGTGTGCTTCCTCACCGCTAGCCACCGTGGAACCAGCAGATCCACGACGGCAGAGGAGGGCGTGATGAGGCGACCGGTGGCCTTGGTGGCCGACGGCGGTGTGGTGGACGAGGTGCTGCACGCGGCGGCCGTCGTCGGCTGCGAGCTGGAGCGCGTGGTCGACGTGACGGCGTTGCGGGGCCGTTGGCACGCCGCGTCGGCGGTGGTGCTCGACGAGGCGGCCGTCGTCGCGTGCGCGGCCTCCGGGTTCCCGCGCAGATCAGGTGTGCACGTCGTCGGCGCCGGGCCGCCGGGTGAGCAGGTGTGGCGGCGGGCGCTGGCGTTGGGCGCCGAGCAGGTGTTGGAGCTGCCCGGAGACCAGGAACGGCTGCGCGCGGTGCTGGCCGATGCCGCCGAGGGCGAGCCCGTCGGTGACGGCCGGGTGTTGGCGATCCTGGGCGCGCGCGGTGGCGCCGGGGCGTCGGTGCTGTCGGTGGCGGTGGGGCAGGCCGTGCTGTCCGCCGGTGGCCACGGCCTGCTCGTCGACTGCGACCCGTTGGGCGGCGGTCTCGACCTGACGTTGGGCGCCGAGCGGCAGGAAGGGCTGCGGTGGCCCACGTTGCGGTTGACCGGTGGCCGGGTGCCCGCCGCGGCGCTGCGCTCGGCGCTGCCGGGTCGTTCCGGCGGGCGCGGCAGCCTGACCGTGCTGTCCTGCGGTCGGACCGGTCCCGGACCGGAGCCGGACGCGGTGGTGGCGGTGGTCGAGGCGGGCAGGCGGGCGGGCGGGACGGTGGTGTGCGACGTGCCGCGGCAACTGACCGGCGCCGCGTGCGCCGCCCTCGACCGGGCCGACCTGGCGGTGTTGGTGGTGCCGGCCGACGTGAAGGCGTGCATGGCGGCCAAGACGGTGGTCGACCAGGCCGCCGAACGGGGCGTGCGGCTCAAGGCGGTGGTGCGTGGTCCGGCTCCCGGCGGCCTGACCACGGCGCAGGTGGTGGAGGCGATAGGCCTGCCCCTGCTGACCACCATGCGCCCGGAGCCCCGGCTGGCGAGGGCGTTGGACAACGGCCACTTCCCCGCCACCACCCGCGGTCCCCTGGCCAAGGCGGCCCGGCAAGTCCTGGCGGCCCTCCATGACCACTAGTCGCTCGGCGCGACCCGGGATCCCGGTCCCGCACGACGGCTGTCACCCGCGAGCCGTGCGGATCCTGGCCGTCCAACCACTTCCGCCGCGGGTGGGCGTGCCGGGTGATGGCCGTGCGATGCGGCCGGATCGGTGGTGGGTCGTGAGTGGTGATCGCAAGCCCGCGGTGAGGCGGCACCCCGCGTTCCGACCGCCGCGGGTGTTCCGGACTTGTCGTCCAGTGCCGCTGACGACCGTCGTGCTCGGCGAGTTGGCGGCGCACTTCCCGGCCGGGCCGGGTGGGCGGCGGGTGTTGGTGGAGGCGGCGTCGGAGGTCGTGGCGAGGCGTCGCACGGGGTTGTCGAAGGAGGTCGGTCGTGAACGATCTTGTTGAGCGCGTCCGCCTGCGGCTGGCCAACGGGCATGGCGACCTCACGTCGGCCGCCGTCGCGGCGGCGGTGCGCGGGGAAGCCGGCGGGGTCCTGGGCGACGAGGACGTCCAGCGGGCGCTCGCCGTGCTGCGGCAGGAGTTCGTCGGCGCCGGTCCGCTCGAACCGCTGCTGCGGGATCCCGGCACCACCGACGTCCTGGTCACCAGACCCGACGAGGTGTGGGTGGACGGCGTCGGCGGCCTGCGGCGCACGGACGTCGCCTTCCCCGACGAAGCCGCCGTTCGCCGGCTCGCGCAGCGGCTCGCGGTGGTGGCGGGGCGGCGGTTGGACGACGCGGCGCCGTGCGTCGACGGGTGGTTGCCCGGCTCGCTGCGGTTGCACGCGGTGCTGCCGCCGATCTCGCCGTTCACCTGCTTGTCGTTGCGGGTCCTCCGCCCGGCGGTGCACGACCTGGCGACGTTGCGGGCGTGCGGCACGTTCGACCGGCCGACGGCCGACCTGCTCCGCGCGATCGTGGTGGCCCGGCAGGCCTTCCTGGTCGTCGGCGGCACCGGCTCGGGGAAGACCACGCTGCTCGCCGCGTTGCTCGGGTGCGTGCCGCACCACGAACGGGTGGTGTGCGTGGAGGACGCGGGTGAACTCCAGCCCGACCACCCGCAGTTCGTCCGGCTGCTGGCGCGCGGCCCGAACGTCGAGGGCGCGGGCGAGGTGACGGTGCGCGACCTGGTCCGGCAGGCGTTGCGGATGCGGCCGGACCGGATCGTGGTCGGCGAGGTGCGGGGCGCGGAGGTGTGCGAGCTCCTGTCGTCGCTCAACACCGGGCACGACGGCGGGGCCGGGACGCTGCACGCGAACTCGCCCGCCGAGGTCCCCGCCCGGCTGGAGGCGTTGGCCGCGCTCGGCGGGCTCGACCGGCAGGCGTTGCACAGCCAACTCGCCGCGGCGGTCAAGGTCGTGCTGCACGTGCGCCGCGCCGGCGACGGCAGCCGGCACCTCGCCGAGATCGGTGTGCTGGAACGGCGTTCCGGACACCTGGTCGTCCGGCCGGCGTGGCGACGTGACGGAGGTTGGCAGGAGGCCGCCGCGGCCCTGAAGTCCACGGTGGGGTGGCCATGAGCTGGCTGTTGCTGGCGGCCGCCCTGGTGGTCCTGCCGTCGGCCGAGGCGCGGCGGCGGCTCGGCCGGCTTCGGGGGAGACGACGGTGGAAGGGGGTCAGGCCCAACCTCTGGTGGGCCGTGGCGGCGGGATTCCTCCTCGGCATCCCGGTCGGCGTCGGCGGGGCGGTCGCGGGTGCGTTGCTGGCCGGGACCGTGTGGCGGACGTACCGCGAGACGATCCGGCAGCGGGACCACCTGGCGGCTTCGGTCGCCCTCGCGGACGGGCTGAAGGGGTTCGTGGCCGAGTTGCGTTCGGGTGCCCACCCGGCCGACGCCGCCCTCGGTGCCGCCGAGGACGCGGAACCACCGGCGAGCGAGGTGCTGCGCGCGATCGCTTCGACTTCGGCACGCGGTGGTGATGTCGAGGCGGCGCTCGCCGACTTCCCGGACGCCCACCACCTGGCCCGGGCGTGGGGGCTGTCGGCGGCGCACGGCGTGCCGTTGGCCGATGTGCTGGACGCGGTCCGCCGCGACCTCGATCGGCGCACCGCGTTCGCCGGTCAGGTCAACGCCCGCATGGCCGGTCCGCGGGCGGGCGCGGCGGTGTTGGCGGGCCTGCCGCTCTTCGGCGTGGTGCTCGGCGAACTGGGCGGCGCGGGCCCGTTGGCGATCCTGACCGGCACCGCGTCGGGACAGGCGCTGCTGGTCGCCGGGGTGGTCCTGATCTGCGCGGGCCTGCGGTGGAGCGGTCGGATGACCAGGCAGGTGATCGCATGAGCGCGCCGCAGACGGCCGGCCGTGACCCGTGCGGCGTCGCGGTGGGGCGGCCGGTCGATCGGACGGGTGATCGCATGAGTGTGGCGAGCGTGGGCGTGATCCGCGCCTGGGCGGAGTGGAACGACAGGCCGTCTGGGCGGGGTGGTCGCGTGATGCTGGCGCGGGTGGCCGGGAAGGCCGTGATTCGTACGGGGTCGCGGGTTGGATGGCCGGTCGATTGTGCGGGTGATCGCATGAGTGCGGTGCGCGCGGGCGTGATCTGCGCTGTGGCGCGGTGGAGTGGCCGGCGGTTCGGGCGGGGTGGTAGCGCGGTGCCGGTGCCGGCGCGGGTGGCCGGAGTGGGCGTGATCCGGGTTCGGCGGCGGTGTGGTGGGCGGGTGGTCGTGTGAGCCTGCTGTTGCTCGCCTTGGCGGTGATCGCGTTCCCGGTGCGGTCGAGGGCCGCGTCGCGGCTGAAACCGGTGCGGGAGCGGAAACCTGAGCCGAAGGCGCGGCCGCCGGACCCGTTCGCCGCGGCGGCTACCTGGGACCTGCTGGCCGCCGCGTTGCGGGCGGGGTTGCCGGTGGCCGGGGCGGTGCGCGCCGTCCTGCCCGGCGTCCCGCCGGGGCCGGCCGAGTGCCTGCGCGAGGTGGTCGACCTGCTCGCGCTGGGCGCGGACCCGGTGCACGCGTGGGCCGGGGCGCTCGGCCACCCGGACACCGCGCCGCTGGCCCGTGCGGCCCGCCGCACCGCCCGGTCGGGCGCCGCGCTGGCCGGTGCGGCGGCGGACCTCGCGGTGGAGGCGCGGGCGAGGGTGGCCGACCAGGCCGAGGCCCGTGCGCAACGCGCCGCGGTGCTCGTGGCGGGACCGCTGGCGCTGTGCTTCCTGCCCGCGTTCCTGTGCCTGGGCGTCGTGCCGGTGGTCCTCGGCATCGTCGCCGGCGTGACCGACAACTGGTGAAAGTCCATAATGGACGGAAGGGTGGAACATGATTGCCGGCAAGCAGGTGTTGTCGGACGACCGCGGTATGTCCACGGTGGAGTACGCGATCGGCACGCTCGCCGCCGCCGCGCTCGCCCTGCTGCTGTTCTCGTTGATGAGCGGCGACTGGGTGGAGGGCCTCCTGCGGGGCCTGGTGCTACGGGCGTTCACGGTGGACGCGTGAACCGCGGCGGGGGCGCGCTCGCCGACGACGGGGGCGTGTTCGCAGGTGGCCGGAGCGTGCTCGCCGAGGAGCGGCGCGTGTTTGCAGGCGGCCGAGGCGCGTTCGTCCGTCACCAGGGCGTGTTGGCCCGGGACCGGGGCGTGCTCGCCGACGACCGGGGCGGGGTGACGGTGGAGGCGGCGGTGGCGGTGTGCGGGTTGGTGGCCGTCCTCGCCCTGGGCGTCGCCGCCGTGATGGCGGTCGTGGGCCAGCTCCGGTGCACGGACGCGGCGCGGGAGGCGGCCCGGTTGGTCGCCCGCGGCGACGTCGGGCGCGTGGACGGCGTGGTCGGGGCGATCGCGCCACCAGGGGCCCGGTGGGCGGTCCGGCGAGAGGGGGACACGGCCTCGGTCGAGGTCACCGTCTCGCGCCTGGGCGTGGAGCTCCGGGCCCAGGCTTACGCGGTGGTCGAGCCGGGGGTGGCCGGTGGATGACCGGGGGTCGGCGTCCGTCGTGGCGGTGGCGGTCGCCGCGGTGTGGTTCGGGCTGGTGGTGGTCGGCGTGCACGTCGGCGAGGCCGTCGTGACCAGGCACCGGGTGAGCGCGGCGGCCGATCTCGGCGCGTTGGCGGCGGCCGGCCGGTTGACCTCCGGCGTCGCGCAGGCCTGTGCCCGTGCAGGGTGGGTCGTCGAACGGATGGGCGGTCGGCTGGTCGCGTGCCTGGTAGAGGGCTGGGAGGTGACCGTGAGGGTGTCCGGCGGGACGACCGCGTTCGGCGCGGTGAGCGCACGTGCCCGCGCAGGTCCGGCCGAACCGTGACCCCTACCCGACGCGACGAACGGTCATCCGTCGACGGTGAGCGGACTCACACGACCGCAGATTCGCGGCTTCGCGGTGGGTGAACGGCTCGTGACGCGTTCTGCCGCACGCCCCCACCCACCGCGCTCGCCGTGCCACAACGACCAGTTGTCGACTGGCGGTTACCAAAACCCCCGGTCATGCCGTTAGTTCAAGTGGTGGCACCGACACGGTGTCGAACAACACGCGACACGGTGTCGTGGAACCGCAGGAGGCGAACGAAAGATGGAGTGGTCGGATAGCTGGCGCGGGGCCTTCCGCATCGAGCTGCGCGCAGAGGCGGTCAACCTCGCGTGGCACGGGTGGCCTGTGCTGCCGGGTACCTATCCGGCGGGTGAGCAGTGGGCCGGGCGCGACGGCGTCGAGGACGACGGGCCGGTCCCGGTGCACCGCGACTGGCAGGAGCGGATCGGCACCAAGGCGGAGCAGGTCGCCACCTGGTGGACGGGCCACTCCTACAGCATCCTGCTGGCCACGGGCCACGGCGTGGACGCCATCGAGGTCGGCGCCGACCTGGGCCGCCGGGCCGCGGTGGAGCTGCGCGCCGCCGGCGTCCCCGTGCCGATCCTGGCGACCCCCGAGGGCCGCTGGATGTTCCTGGTCGCCTCCGGCGGCGAGCCGGTCACCGAGCCCGGGGTCAAGCACCACGGCAAGGGCGAGTACGTCGCGCTGCCGCCGAGCCCGGCCCACGTCGGCGTCGTGCACTGGCGGGTCAAGCCGCAGATCTGCGCGTGGCACCTGCCGCACGCGGACGTGGTCCGCGACGCCCTCCTCCAGGCCGCCGACCGCACCACCGACTACGGCCTGGTCGCCGCCGACCGGTCGTGATCCACGTGGCCGTGCCGGGCGTCGTGGCGGCTCTCCCCGACAACCCCGAGCACGACGTCCAGCACGGCCACACCGCCCGCCTTGTCCAGCGGATCGTTGCCATTCCCGCACTTCGGCGACTGAACGCAGGACGGGCACCCGGCCGGACACGCGCAAGACGCGATGGCCTCCCTAGTAGCGACCAACCACGGGACTACCGCGGTGAACCCGCGGTCGGCGAACCCGGCTCCCCCGGGATGACCGTCGTGCACGAACACCGTCGCCTCCCCGGTGTCCTGGTGCAGCGCGGTCGAGACTCCGCCGATGTCCCAGCGGTCACAGGTCGCGAAGAGCGGTAGCAGGCCGATCGCCGCGTGTTCGGCGGCGTGCAGTGCGCCGGGGACGCGCGCCGGAGCCAGACCGGCGCCCCCCGGCGCACTGCCCACACCCCGACCGTCCGCCGAGCCGGCGCCCGACACCTCGGCGCCCAACAACTCGGCCGACACCGTGTACCAGACCGCCCGCGTCACCAACGTCTGCGCGGGCAGCGACAGCGGCACCGAGTCGATCACCTGACCGGACGGCAGCTTCCGCAGGTAGCCGACGACCTGCGAGGTCACCTCGACCTCGCCGAGGCACACCGTCACCCCGTCGAACTCGCGCTTCTCCAGCACCCGCACCACCGAGATGTCCTTGGTGTCACGGGCCGTCGTCGACCAGTCCGGCTTCTCCGCGTGCACCATCGCCAGACCGGCGTCGAGGTCCAGCTCGTCCACCACGTACGACTCGCCCTGGTGCAGGTACACGGCCCCGGAGTGCACCTGCCAGCACGCCGAACCGGGGTCGACCGTGCCGAGCATCCGCCCGGAGTCGGCCTCCACCACCACGACCTGCTCGCCACCGGACCCGCGGATGTCCACGGCGGCGTGCGGCCGGTCGTGCGAGGTCCAGTACCAGCCGTTGGGCCGCCGCCGCAGCACCCGCCGCGCCGTCATGTCCTCCACCACGGCCAGCGCCGCGGCACCGCCGAACGACTCCAACGACTCGGGCGTCAACGGCAGCTCGGCCGCCGCGCACGCCAGCTGCGGCTCCAGCACGTACGGGTTCGTCGGGTCCAGCACCGTCGCCTCGACCGGCTTGTCGAGCACCGCCGACGGGTTGTGCACCAGGTAGGTGTCCAACGGGTCGTCACGCGCCACGAACACCACCAGGGCGTCGGTGTCCCCGGTCCGCCCCGCCCGCCCGGCCTGCTGCCAGAACGACGCCAGCGTGCCCGGGAAACCGGCCACCACCACCGCGTCCAACCCGACGATGTCGACGCCGAGCTCCAACGCGTTCGTCGTCGCCACGCCCAGCAACTCGCCCGACGACACCGCCCGCTCCAACGCCCGCCGCTCCTCCGGCAGGTACCCGCCCCGGTAGGCGGCCACCCGGGAGGCCAGCGACGGGTCGACCTCCGAGAGCACCCGCCGCGCCCCCAGCGCGGTCAGCTCCGCGCCCACCCGCGACCGCACGAACGCCAACGACCGCGCGCCCTCCACCACCAGGTCGGCCAGGATCCGCGCGGTCTCCGCACCCGCCGACCGCCGCACCGGCGCGCCGTTCTCGCCCTCCAGCTCGTCCAGCAGCGGCGGCTCCCACAACGCCACCGTCCGCCCCGCGCGCGGCGACCCGTCCTCCGTCACCGCCTCGCAGGGCGCGCCCAGCAGCGCCGCGGCCGACGCCGCCGGATCGGCCACGGTCGCCGACGCCAGCACGAACACCGGGTCCGCGCCGTACCGCTGCGCGACGCGCCGCAGCCGCCGCAACAACAACGCCACGTGCGAACCGAAGACACCGCGGTACGTGTGGCACTCGTCGACCACCACGTACGACAGCCGGCGCAGGAACCTGATCCACCGGGCGTGGTTGGGCAGCACCCCCCGGTGCAGCATGTCGGGGTTGCTGAACACCCAGTTGGCGTGCGCGCGCACCCAGTCGCGTTCGGCCATCGGGGTGTCGCCGTCGAACGACGCCGCCCGCACGCCCGGCACGCCCAGACCGCTCACCGATCTCAACTGGTCCGCGCCCAACGCCTTCGTCGGCGACAGGTACAGAGCTGTTGCCCTCGGATCAACCGTCAACGCGCTCAGCACCGGCAATTGGTACGCCAGCGACTTGCCCGACGCGGTGCCCGTCGCCACCACCACGTGCGACCCGGACCACGCCGACGTCGCCGCTTCCACCTGGTGCCGCCACGGTTGCGCCACACCCCGCTCCACCAGCGCGGACTTCACCGGGGGCGGCACCCACGACGGCCACGGGACGGGTTGGGCCGGACGCGGCGGCTGCTCCTCGGCGTGCGTCAACGGCGATTCGCCCGCCGGCACCCCGGCGAGGACCCGGTCCAGCAAACGACGTCCCTGGTTCGCCACGGGGCGCAGCTTCGCACATCGCGCCGACATCACGGACCCCTCCGGAAGGGATGCGACACAGCCTGCGCGGATAACGGTGTGTGCACGGAACGGGACGCCTCGTTGCCTGCTTGCGCACTATGAATAGACTCCGCCGCTATCGCATCCAATGAGGGGTGCATCACGTTGTGTCGGGGCTGACAGTCGCGTGAGTGACCCGCCTCACACCAGCGGGGTGGCCCTGGCATTGGGCTTGGAAAACTCACCAGGAGGACGGATGTCCCGGCAATTCCTCGCGGAGGGCCTAGAGCTCTCCGGAGGTGATCGCGGCCTCGTCGCCGTGGTCGCCGTGGTCGCCCTGGCTGCCCTGGCCGTGGGCTACGTGCTGCTCCGGGAGGTACTGGCCGCGGGCCAGGGCACCTCCAAGATGCAGGACATCGCCAAGGCGGTCCAAGAGGGCGCAGCGGCCTACCTCAACCGGCAGTTCCGAACGCTCGGCATCTTCGTCGTCATCGTGTTCGTGCTGCTGTTCGCGCTTCCTGCCGAGGACATCGGCGAACGGATCGGCCGGTCGCTGTTCTTCCTCGTCGGCGCCGGCTTCTCCGCCGTCATCGGCTACCTCGGCATGTGGCTGTCGACCCGCGCGAACGTGCGCGTCGCCGCCGCGGCCAAGGAGACGGGCGGCCGGGAGAAGGCCATGCGGATCGCGTTCCGCACCGGCGGCGTGGTCGGCATGTTCACCGTCGGCCTCGGCCTGTTCGGCGCGGCCCTGGTCGTGTTCGTCTACGTGGGCCAGGCGCCGCGCGTGCTGGAGGGCTTCGGCTTCGGCGCCGCGCTGCTGGCCATGTTCATGCGGGTCGGCGGCGGCATCTTCACCAAGGCCGCCGACGTCGGCGCGGACCTCGTCGGCAAGGTCGAGCAGGGCATCCCCGAGGACGACCCGCGCAACGCCGCGACCATCGCCGACAACGTGGGCGACAACGTCGGCGACTGCGCCGGCATGGCGGCGGACCTGTTCGAGTCCTACGCCGTCACCCTGGTGGCGTCGCTGATCCTCGGCACCGCCGCGTTCGGCGCGAAGGGTCTGCTGTTCCCGCTGATCGTGCCCGCGATCGGCGTGCTCACCGCGGTCATCGGCGTCTACATCACCAGCGCGCGGACCGGTGAGAACGGCCTGACCGCGATCAACCGCTCGTTCTACATCTCGGCGGTCATCTCGGCGGTGCTGTGCACGGTCGCCGCGTTCCTGTACCTGCCCAGCTCGTTCGCGGGCCTCGCGGGCGTGGACGAGACGATCGCCCGCACCCCGGGCAACCCGGCCCTGATCGCCGCGGTCGCGGTGATCATCGGCATCGTGCTGGCGGGCGTCATCCTCTGGCTGACCGGCTACTACACCGGCACCGAGCACAAGCCGGTCAAGGAGGTGGGCCGCACGTCGCTCACCGGCGCGGCCACGGTCATCCTGTCCGGCATCTCGGTCGGCTTCGAGTCGGCGGTCTACACCGCGCTGGTCATCGGCGGCGCGGTCTACGGCGCGTTCCTGCTCTCCGGCTCGGTCGTCGTGGCGTTGTTCGCGGTCGCGCTGGCCGGTTGCGGCCTGCTGACCACGGTCGGCGTCATCGTGGCCATGGACACCTTCGGCCCGGTCTCCGACAACGCCCAGGGCATCGCGGAGATGTCCGGCGACGTGGACGGCGAGGGCGCGCAGATCCTCACCGAGCTCGACGCGGTGGGCAACACCACCAAGGCCATCACCAAGGGCATCGCGATCGCCACCGCCGTGCTGGCGGCGACCGCGCTGTTCGGCTCCTACAAGGACGCCATCGACAAGGCGCTGGACGCCGTGGGCAGCGAGTTCCGCGACGTCGACTTCGTCGCGTTCGCGCCGAACGTGCTGGTCGGCCTGATCATCGGCGCGGCCGTGGTGTTCATGTTCTCCGGTCTCGCGGTCAACGCGGTGACCCGCGCCGCGGGCGCGATCGTGTTCGAGGTGCGCCGCCAGTTCCGGGAGAACCCGGGCATCATGGACGGCACGGTCAAGCCCGAGTACGGCCGGGTCGTGGACATCTGCACCAGGGACTCGCTGCGCGAGCTGGCCACCCCCGGCCTGCTGGCGGTGCTGGCGCCGATCGCGGTCGGCTTCGGCCTCGGTGTCGGCCCGCTGGCCGGGTACCTGGCCGGTGCGATCGCGACCGGCACGCTGATGGCGGTGTTCCTGGCCAACTCCGGTGGCGCCTGGGACAACGCGAAGAAGCTGGTCGAGGACGGCAACCACGGCGGCAAGGGCTCCGAGGCCCACGCCGCGACCGTCATCGGCGACACGGTCGGCGACCCGTTCAAGGACACCGCCGGTCCGGCCATCAACCCGCTGATCAAGGTGATGAACCTGGTCTCGGTGCTGGTCGCGCCCGCGATCATCACGTTCTCGGTCGGCGCGGACGCGTCGGCGGGGATCCGGTACACGATCGCGATCGTGGCGACGCTGATCATCGTGGCGGCCGTGGTCGTGTCCAAGCGGCGCGGCACGGCCATCGCGGACACCCCGGCGGAGGCCACCACCTCCGCGTGACGTGCGGGTAGGGGCGGGGTGCCGGGATCCGGGGCACCCCGCCCTCGCACGTCCAGGGCAGGTCGGGTGGGCTCGCCCGGATGGGGGCACACTGTTGGGTGTCGCCCGGAGTCGAACCCACACAGAACGATGGGGAGCACCCTGATGAGACTTCTTCCGCTGGTCGCCGCGACCGCCGTGGTCGTGGCGCTCGTCGGGTGCGGGTCCGGGGGTGACACGACCGCGCCCACGTCGTCCACGTCACCCTCCGACGCCGCTGCGGTGGCGTACATGGACAAGGTGTGCACCGCGGCGGCGTCGTTCGCCACGGTGCAGAAGACGCCGCCGCAGCTGGACGCGAACGACCCGGCGAAGCTCAAGGCCGACATGGGCGCCTACATGGGCCAGATGGCCGACGCGTTCAGCCAGACCGCGGCCAGGCTGCGCGACGTCGGGCCGTCGCCGGTGGCGGGCGGCGACCAGCAGGTGGAGCAGATGGCGGCGACGTTCACCGACATCGCGAAGAACTTCACCGACGCCAAGGCGGCCATCGAGGCGGCGGACGCCAACGACCCCGTGGGCGGGCTCCAGGCCGCCGGTGAGGCCATCACACGTCTGGATGATTTCGTGGCGCCGCTGAAGCAGCTGGAGGCGTCACCGGAGCTGTCGTCGGCGGCCGAGAAGGCCGGTGCCTGCCAGGACCTGCGAACCCTGAGGCCGTCGGAGTCGGCGTCACCCACCTCGTAGTAGGTTGCGCCATCGACTGGTCATCTTCTTGGGGGTATTAGTGAAGCACCGTGTCGCGCTCGCCGGCGTGTTCGCCGCCGTCCTGGTCACCTCCGCGTGCGGTGGTGGCTCGTCGTCCTCGGGGTCGGGCTCGTCCACGGCCGCCGCGACCACCACCACGGCGGCCAACGCCGACCCGGTGAAGTGGACCGGCACGTTCTGCGACGGTCTCGGGCCCACGATCGAGGGCGTGATGAACCTGCTCAAGACGATGTTCGAGGGTGGCGCCGAGGACCCGGCCCTGCAGAAGACCGCGATGCTCGACTACACCTCCAACGCGGGCAAGGCGCTGACGGACTCCGGCGCGCAGCTGGAGGAGCTCGGCGCGCCCTCGCCGGAGACCCAGCAGCTGCACGACGAGCTGGTCAAGTTCTTCCAGGACTCCGGCGAGGAGCTGAAGAAGGTCAACACCGAGCTGGCCGCGCTCGACCCGAACGACCCGGAGTTCAGCACCAAGCTCGGCGAGCTGGGTGGCGACCAGGCCGACCCGTCGAAGCTCCAGGAGCAGATCAAGAAGCTCCAGGAGGACCCGAAGCTCGCCGAGGCGTTCAAGCAGGCCCCGCAGTGCGTCAAGATGGCGGACGCGCTGAAGTCGCTCGGCGGCTGACGCCCCGCTGGGACCGCTGAGACCGGTGGGGCACGTGGTTCAGCCCTTCGGAGACTGGCCGTGGTCGAACGTGTGTTCTACGCTGCGTTTCCGTGGGGCAACTGTCCTTCTACTCGGCCGAGGCGAGACAGCCTTGCGTCGGTGACCTGGCGGGCCTGCTGTGCGGACCCGGCCGGGCGCTGGGCTTCGCCCGGGGACGTGCGGCCCGGGTGTCGGTGGACCTCGACACCCGGGACCGAGCCGTCGCCGTGGTGGCGGCGCTGGCCGAGCGCGGGGTGCAGGCGCGGGTCGAGCTGATCCGCTCCCGGCCGGTGCGGGTCGAGGCGGCCGAGCCCGAAGCCGTCCCGGACGAGGACGCCGGTGACCGTGGGACGGGATCCGAGCCAGCCGGGCACGAGCCGAGCGCGGCCGACGAGCCCGCGGATGAGCTGCCGGACGACGAGCCGACGGACGAGCTGCCCGACCACGAGCCGATCGACGACGAGCTGATCGACCACGAGCCGGTGGACGACGAGCCGGACGGGTTCGCGCCGGTGGTGATCGGGTCGGGCCGCCGCGGTCCGGTCGAGTCGGAACCCGAGCCCGCCGCCGACCCCGAGGCGCCCGACTCCGACGAAACCGACTCCGGGATGACCGATCCCGAGGCGACCGATCCGGACCTGGCCGATCCGGACCTGGCCGAACCGGAGATCACGGAGTCTTGGCAGGTCACGACGCCGTTCCGGGCGGACCTGGCCGGGTTGGCCGGGCAGTGGTTCGACGGCGACCGCAAGGTCGTGCCCCCGGACTTCACCCTCGACGGCGGCGCGCTGCGGCTGTGGGCGCTCGCGTCCGGCAGGTGGGTGGAGTCCGGCTCCGGGTACCTGCTCGGCCTCGACCCGGACGCGCCCGACACCCACGAAACCCTCCGAAAAGCGTTGGCCACGTCGGGCCTCCCGGCGACACTCTTGGCGGGGAGAGCCGGGGGACCGGCGCTGCGTGTCGTCGGCCGACGGCGGCTCGAACGGCTCGCGGAGCTGGTCGGACGCGCGCCGAGGGGCGTCGCGGAGCGCACCTGGCCGGCCGCGTAGCGCGTCGGGTTGGCGGAGGATCCGGCGCAGTTGTGTCACCCTGTCCCGACCAGGGCTGCCCAGCGGCGACAAAGGACAGTGCACACTGGCGGGTCGGGACACAGTGTTCGAAGAGAGCGGGACGGCGTGGCTGGATCGACACGGGCGAGGAAGACAAACGGGGGATCAGCGAGCGGCAACCGGCGGTTGGTGATCGTCGAGTCGCCCGCGAAGGCGCGGAAGATCGCGTCGTACCTCGGCAACGACTTCGTCGTGGAGTCATCCAAGGGGCACATCCGGGACCTGCCCCGCGGCGCGGCCGACGTGCCCGCGAAGTACAAGGGCATGCCGTGGGCCCGGCTCGGTGTCGACGTCGACCACGGCTTCGAGCCGCTCTACGTCGTCACGCCGGACAAGCGCTCGACCGTCGCGGAGCTGAAAGAGCTGCTCAAGGACGTCGACGAGCTCTACCTCGCGACAGACGGCGACCGCGAGGGCGAGGCCATCGCCTGGCACCTGCTGGACACGCTGAAGCCGAAGGTCCCGGTCCGGCGGATGGTGTTCCACGAGATCACCGAGCCCGCGATCCTCGCCGCCGCCGCGAACCCGCGCGACCTGGACCAGGACCTGGTCGACGCGCAGGAGACCCGCCGCATCCTCGACCGCCTCTACGGCTACGAGGTCAGCCCGGTGCTGTGGAAGAAGGTCATGCCGAAGCTCTCGGCGGGCCGCGTGCAGTCCGTGGCGACCCGGATCGTGGTCGAGCGCGAGCGCGAGCGGATGAAGTTCGTCACGGCCTCGTACTGGGACGTCTCGGCGACCATGGACGCGGGCGCGGACGCCTCGCCCCGCACGTTCGGCGCCCGGCTGATCGCGGTCGACGGCACCCGCCTGGCCACGGGCCGCGACTTCGGCTCCGACGGCAGGCTCAAGGCCGCCCAGAAGGAGGGCGCGGCCGATGTCCGGGTGCTGGACGAGGCGCAGGCCAGGGCCATCGCCGAAGGCCTGGTCAACGCCGCCATGACGGTCTCCTCGGTGGAGGAGAAGCCGTACACGCGCAAGCCGTACGCGCCGTTCATGACCTCCACGTTGCAGCAGGAGGCGGGCCGCAAGCTGCGCTTCTCCGCGGACCGCACCATGCGCACCGCGCAGAAGCTGTACGAGAACGGCTACATCACCTACATGCGCACCGACAGCACGACGCTGTCGGAGACCGCGATCACGGCGGCCCGGGCGCAGGCCACCGAGCTGTACGGCTCGCAGTTCGTGGCCAAGGAGCCGCGCCAGTACACCCGCAAGGTCAAGAACGCGCAGGAGGCGCACGAGGCCATCCGCCCGGCCGGCGAGGTGTTCCGCACCCCCGGCGAGGTGGCCCGCGAGCTGGAGTCCGACGAGTTCAAGCTCTACGAGCTGATCTGGCAGCGCACGATCGCCTCCCAGATGGCGGACGCGCGCGGCAACACGACCAGCGTCCGCATCTCCGGCACCACGGCGGCGGGCGAGGCCGTCACCTTCGCCGCCTCCGGCCGCACGATCACCTTCGCGGGCTTCCTCAAGGCCTACGTGGAGACGGTCGACTCGGAGGCGGGCGGCGAGTCCGACGACGCCGAGTCGCGCCTGCCGCAGCTGGTCAAGGACCAGTCGGTGCTGGCGGCCGAGCTGTCCGCGGACGGCCACTCCACCAGCCCGCCGCCGCGCTTCACCGAGGCGAGCCTGATCAAGACGATGGAGGAGCTCGGCATCGGCCGCCCCTCCACCTACGCCTCGATCATCAGCACCGTCCAGGACCGCGGCTACGTGTGGAAGAAGGGCTCCGCCCTGGTTCCGTCGTGGGTGGCGTTCGCCGTGGTCGGGCTGTTGGAGCAGCACTTCGGCCGGCTGGTGGACTACGACTTCACCGCCGCCCTGGAGGACGAGCTCGACGGCATCGCCGCGGGTCGCCAGGAGCGCACCACCTGGCTGTCCGGGTTCTACTTCGGCGGCAACGTCGGCCCGGAGTCGTCGGTCGGCCGGTCCGGCGGCCTGAAGAAGCTGGTCGGCTCCAGCGTCGAGGCGATCGACGCCCGCGAGGTCAACTCGATCCCGCTGTTCTCCGACGACGAGGGCCGCACGGTCTACGTCCGCGTCGGCCGCTACGGGCCGTACCTGGAGCGCGAGGTCGAGGGGCCGGAGGGCGGCACCAGCGCGCAGCGGGCGAACCTGCCCGACGACCTGCCGCCGGACGAGCTGAACCGCGAGGTCGCGGAGAAGCTGTTCTCGACGCCGCAGGAGGGCCGCTCGCTGGGTACGGACCCGGTCACCGGGCACGAGATCGTGGCCAAGGAGGGCCGGTTCGGGCCGTACGTGACCGAGGTGCTCCCCGAGGCGCCCGAGGGCACGAAGAAGCCGCCGAAGCCGCGCACCGGGTCGCTGTTCAAGTCGATGGCGCTGGACTCGGTGACGCTGGACGACGCGCTGAAGCTGCTCTCGCTGCCGCGCGTGGTCGGCAAGGACCCGGAGACCGGCGCGGAGATCACCGCGCAGAACGGCCGGTACGGGCCGTACCTGAAGAAGGGCACCGACTCGCGGTCGCTGACCAGCGAGGACCAGCTCTTCTCGGTCACCCTCGACGAGGCGCTGAAGATCTACGCCGAGCCGAAGAAGCGGGGCCGGGCGGCCGCCGCGCCGCCGTTGAAGGAGCTGGGCGCGGACCCGGTCTCCGGCAAGCCGATGGTGGTCAAGGAGGGCCGGTTCGGCCCTTACGTGACCGACGGCGAGGTGAACGCCTCGCTCCGCAAGACCGACAGCGTGGAAGGCCTGTCCGACGAACGGGCGGCCGAGTTGCTGGCCGAGAAGCGGGCCAAGGGGCCGACGACGAAGAAGAAGGCCCCGGCGGCCAAGAAGGCGCCCGCGCGCAAGAAGGCTCCGGCGAAGACGAAGAGCTAGGGGAGGCGGGGCGGTGGACGGCTCAGACCCAGGTCGGCCCGGTACCGACCAGCCAGGGGCCGGCCTGCCCGGTGCCGCCCAGTCCGGGCCCGGCCAGTCCGGTGCGGGCCGGACCGGCGCCGGTCGCTCGGGTGCCGGTCGGTTCGGTGCCGGTTGGTTCGGTGCCGGTCGGTTCGGTTACGACGGCACGCAGCCGCCCCCGCCCCCGCCGCTGTTCCCGGACGCGCTCGCGGGGCTGGTGACGGGCGAGCGCTACGAGGCGAAGGCCGCGCCGCCGGTCGTGCCGCCGCCACCGATGCCCGTGCCGCAGCCAGGACCGGCCTACGTCCCGCCGACCCGCCGCGCGGCTGCTCGCGAGCAGCCGCGCGAGCCCGTGCGCGCTCCGGTGCAACACGTGTCCGGGATGCCCGCGGCACACGTGCCGCACGCGCAGCTGGCCAGTCACCAGCCTCAGCAGGACGCGGTGCGGCAGGGTCCGAAGAAGGGCAAAGGCGGGCTGATCGGGTGCCTGGTCGTGCTGGCCGCGCTCAGCGGGCTGCTGTTCAACGTGCTGCGTGAGATCATCGAAGCCGTGGTCGACCTGGTGCGATGATCTCGCTTCGGTCACCCGAACGGCGGATGTGGTCAAGCGGGTGAATCGGTCCGGCTACCCTTACGGCCTGCATCATCGGCGGGGGTGAGCACCATCCAAGACGGCGGCACAGCGGCCTCGACCAGCCACCGGATTCGCAGCGTGTTGGCGATCCGGCCGTTCCGCAGGCTCTGGGGTGTCACCTATCTGTGCAGCGTCGGTGACTGGCTGTCACTGCTGGCGCTGACCGGCCTGGTCACCAAGATGATGGACAGCTACCAGTGGCAGAGCTTCTCGCTCAGCCTGGTCGTGCTGACCCAGCTGCTGCCCGGCATCCTGTTCGCCCCGCTCGGCGGTGTGCTCGCGGACCGGTTCGACCGCCGCAAGATCATGGTGGTCTGCGACCTGCTGCGCGGTGGCCTGTTCATCTCTATCGCGCTGGTCGGCACGGCGTGGTGGCTGTTCATCGCGAACTTCCTGGTCGGCTGCTGCGCGATGCTGTGGATCCCGGCCAAGGACTCGGCCGTGCCGAACCTGCTGCGCCGCCCGGACCAGGTGGAGACGGCCAACCAGCTCGGTCTGGTGATGACCTACGGCATCTCGGTCATCTCCGGCGCGGGCCTGTACTCGATCATCTCCGGCATCCCCGGCTACCTCGGCCTGCAGAGCAACAACATCGAGTTCCGGATCGCGACCATCGCGGTCATGGTCAACGGCGCGCTGTACGTGACGTCGGCCATCATCGTGGCGACCCGCATCCCGGAGCTGTCCGGGCGGATCGCCGCGGTCAAGCGGACCCGGGAGAACGGCGAGGCGCCCGGCTTCTTCGCCATGCTGCGCGACGGCATGAAGTACGCCGCCCGCACACCGCTGGTCCGCGGCCTGGTCATCGGCATGATCGGCGCGTTCGCCGCGGCCGGCGCGGTGATCGGCACGGCCACCCCGTACTCGCAGTCGTTGCTGGGCGGCGACTCCACGTTCGGCCTGCTGTTCGTGGCGGTGTTCGCGGGCCTGGCGCTGGGCATGGCGACCGCGCCGCGGATGGCCCGGCGGCTGCCCTACGACCGGCTGTTCGGCGTGACGATCCTGGTCGCCGGCCTGAGCCTGCTGTTCGTGGCCTTCGCGCCGCACCTCTGGATCGCGCTGGTGGCGGTGGCGTTCGTGGGCGCGTCGGCCGGCATGGCGTTCCTCACCGGCCTGACCATCGTCGGCTCGCAGGTCGAGGACGCGATGCGCGGCCGGACCGTGGCGCTGCTCCAGTCGCTGCTCAAGGTGGTGCTGTTCGCCGCGTCGGCGGCCGCGCCGCTGCTGGTCACGCTGGTGCAGAAGCGGACGATCACGATCTTCGACCACCCCATGCAGGTGGACGGCACCCGGCCGGTGCTGTTCGGCGCGGGCGTGATCGCCGCGCTGCTCGGCCTGATCGCCTACCGGCAGATGGACAACCGGCGGTCCGAGCCGATCCTGTCCGACCTGCTCGCGGCATTGCGCGGCCGGGCGCGGCGGACGGGCGGCCTGCTGATCGCGGTCGAGGGCGACACCCGGCAGGACACGTCCGTGCAGGCCAGGAGGCTGGCCGAGGCGTTGCGCGAGACCGGGCGCGAGGTGGTGCTGGCCTCCGACCCCGACCTGGACGAGCAGCGGTTGCGCAACCTGCTGACCACCGCCGACCTGGCCGGTGTGCGGGCGCACGCCCTGGTGGCCGCCGCCGTGCGGGCCGACGTGGTGGAGCGCGAGGTGCGCCCGGCGCTGGACAACGGCGCGCTGGTCGTCATGGAGCGGTACGTCGACAGCCCGTTGGCGCACTTCAGCGCGGCGGGCAGCGTGGAGCCGCGCGAGGTGGAGGGCCTGGTCGACTGGGCCACCGGGCGGCTGCGGCCGGACGTGACGGTGCTGCTGGACCGGATGCCGTCCCAGGTGCGGGCCGCCGGCGGCACGCTGGACACCGTCGAGCACCACTGGCGGGTGCAGAAGTTGCTGACCGACATGGCCTCGGCCGACCCGGAGCGCTACGTCGTGGTCGACGCCGACGGGACCGAGGACGAGGTGGCCGAACGGGTGCGGACCTCGGTGCTGCCGCTGCTGGCCCGGCGGACCAGGATGCCGGTCGAGCCGGTGGCGGAAACGTCCTGACGGATCGGTACGGTCGGCTGGTGAACCGTGGTGTGTGGGGCGACGTCGTCGGTCAACCCGAGGCGGTCGCGGTGTTGTCGGCGGCGGCCGAGGCCGCCGCGTCGATCGTGGCGGGCGGGTCGCCCGCGCCGGGTGCGATGACCCACGCGTGGCTGTTCACCGGGCCGCCCGGGTCGGGGCGCTCGGTGGCGGCACGGGCGTTCGCCGCCGCGTTGCTGTGCACCACCGCGGACGACCGGCCGGGCTGTGGTTCGTGCGCCGGGTGCCACACGGCCCTGGCCGGCACGCACGCCGACGTGCGGGTGGTCGCGCCCGAGGGCCTGTCGATCTCGGTGGCCGAGATGCGGTCGCTGGTGCAGGTGTCGGCCCGGCGGCCGACGTCCGGGCGGTGGCAGGTGGTGATCATCGCCGACGCCGACCGGCTCACCGAGGGCGCGGCGAACGCGCTGCTCAAGGCCGTCGAGGAGCCTCCGGCGCGGACCGTGTTCCTGCTGTGCGCGCCGTCGGACCACCCCGAGGACGTGTCGGTGACCATCCGGTCGAGGTGCCGGATCGTGTCGCTGGCCACGCCGCGGGCCGCGGCGATCGCGTCGGCGCTGGAGGACGAGGGCGTGGCGCCGGAGGTGGCGTCGTGGGCGGCCTCGGTGTGCGGCGGGCACGTGGGCCGGGCGCGGCGGTTGGCGACCGACGAGCAGTCCCGGTCGCGGCGCGAGGCCGTGCTGCGGATCCCCGTGGCGTTGCGGCGGCCCGCGGACATCTTCACCTGCGCCGACCAGCTCGTCTCGGCCGCCGAGGGTGACGCGTTGACCGCGAACGAGGGCCGTGACGTGGCCGAGCGCGAGGCGTTGGAGACCGCCATGGGCGGTGGCGGCACGGGCAAGGGCACGGCCGCCGCGTCACGCGGCGCCAAGGGCGCGTTGAAGGACCTGGAGAAGCGGCAGAAGTCGCGGGCCACCCGGACCCAGCGCGACTCCCTGGACCAGGCGCTGGTCGACCTGGCCGCGTTCTACCGGGACGTGCTGGTGACGACGACCGGCGCGCGGGCCGTGCTCAACCACCCGGACCGGGCCGAGGACGCCCGTGCGGCGGCGTCGGAGTGGACGCCGGAGTCGACGTTGCGCAGGCTTGAGGCCGTGCTGAACTGCCGGACCGCGCTGGAGCTGAACGTGAAGCCGCGCATCGCCATCGAGGCCATGCTCACCACGCTCCAGCGGGGCTGACGGCCCGTGCTCAGGCCGCCGGCGGTGGCTCGGGCGATCGGGTCTTGACGCCGGCCGGGCGTGCCGTCGGACGGCGGCGGTTCGGCAGCGCGCCGACCACGACGGCGCCGATCAGCAGCAGGGCCGTCCCGGTCCAGAAGATCGGCACCGCCTTGTACGCGGCGTTGGTGTAGGCCAGCGGTTGGCCCTTCGGCGGTGCCGCCTGCCCGCCACCGCCCGGCGGCGCCTGCGTGGGAGCGCAGACCACGCCGCCGCTCGGCGCCGCCGCGCGCACGATCTGCTCACCCAGGGACACCTGTGCCAGCGCCGACGGCAGGTTCGGCAGACCGAGCGCGTCGGTCGGCAGCAGCTGGAGGTCGAGCAGGCGCGCGGTGGCGCCGAGCATGAAGCCCTTGATGGTGGGACCGTCCTGCTGGAGTGGTCCGTCGAGCACCATGTCCTTCTGGTTGAGCTGCGCGATCTGCAGCCGCAGCACGCCGATGTCGAGCTTGGGCAGCCCTTCGGCCAGGGCGCCGACGAGCGGCAGCTTCTGTCCGGGGGCGAGGCCGATCGGGACGTCCAGCCTGGGGTTGGCCGCGTCGAGCGTGCCGAGCTCCCGGCCGCCCTGGACGACCCGCAGCACCGGGGCGGTGTAGGTGATCTTCGACGTGGCCTGGTCGCCGGTGGACAGCGCGACGAGGGTCGGTTGGCCGACCACGTCGACGCGGATCTCGGCCGGCGTGCCGGCCAGCAGCCGCACGCTCGCCGCCTGGAGCGTGGACGTGGATCGGACGGCCTTGTTCGGGCTGCCGGGCAGGTCGACCAGCTCGACCGTGGAACGGGCGCTGAGCGTGTCCGGGAGGCTGAGCAGCGAGCCGTCCGCGCCGCTGTCGGGCGTGCCGGAGAGCAGGCCGCCGAGTTGGCTGAGCGGCGCGGTCAGCTGCTTGACCTGGTCGATCAGGGACTGCTTGGCGGTCGCGTCGAGCTTCGGCGCGTCACCGGCGAGCAGGTCGGTGAGGTCCGGCGTGCTGGGCAGGGTGGGGATCGCGTTGAGGACGCTGAGGGACGCGACGGAGGTCTCGGCGTCCGCGAGCGGTTGCACGCACGGGCCGAGGTCGTCGTCCCAGCGGGCGTGCACGCTGCCGTTGAGCAGGCCGACCTTGAGCAGCGCGTCCAGTGGCGTGGCGGGCGGCGTGAGGCCACCGGTGACGGGTCCGGCGTTGTCCGGCGAGGCGGTCTGCACCAGGGTGCCCGGTGTCTGCGGCGCCCGGCCCCGCACCGCGAAGCCCAGCGGCGACGCCTGCGCCACCGAGCGCTCGGAGGCGAGGTAGGACTCGGTGTTGGCCTGGGCGGAGGCCAGCCCGACGCCGATCTCGGCTGCCGGCTGCCGGGGCAGCTGCTCGCCGAAGCCGGGCAGGATCGTCTCGGTGGGCGTCGAGTCCGGCGCGAGCCTGACGACGGCCAACCCGGTTCCCGCGTCGCCGATCGCGTGCGCGGTGGGTGCCGGTCCGGCGGACACCGGCGGCTGGTTCGGGTCACGCGGGCCGGGCACGGGCGTCGTCGGCTGGGCGAGGGCGGGAGCGGCGCAGAGCGCGACCAGCACGGCGGCGGCGGGCACGGCCATCAAACGCATGTGGTCGAACCTCCAGGGCGGCGTCATCCTCGCGACGCGCGCGTGAGCAGCGTCACTCCTGCTCTAACGAGTCAACCCCGGCGCGGTGACGCTCATGGGTTGGGCTATAGTTGTCGCGTCTCGCCGCCTTAGCTCAGTCGGCCAGAGCGGCTCACTCGTAATGAGCAGGTCATCGGTTCGATTCCGATAGGCGGCTCGCGAGATCCGAAGGCCCCGGGTGTCCCACCCGGGGCCTTCGTCGTGCCCGGCCCCGTTCCGCTCGCCCACCGACTACGGGGCGAGTCGGTCGCACTGCTCCATCGGGGTGACCTTTTCACCATTGGCGTCAGGTGTGGGCGACGGTGTCGTTGCCACCGTGGAGGTGATGGCGATGCTCACGATGGTCGTGGTGACCGTGCTGGCGTTGCCGCTGGCCGTGCTCGCGGCGCGGGTGGGACGTCGGCGCTGGGTGCGGCGGCGGACCGTGGCGCGGGTCCGGGCCGAGTTGTTCCGGCACTGGGTCAGGGAAGACCCGAGCGGACGGCACCTCATCCGGTCCTGAGGACCGGTGCCGCGATCCTGGTGATCACGTCGCCGTAGCGGCGGGTCGCCTCGGCCTTCGCCTCCTCGGGCGTGCCCACGACCGCGAAGGCCTCCAGGACGTCGTCGGTGACGGCGGCGGCCATGTCGTCCCACCGCTGCCGCCGGGACAGGCGGTGCAGCTCTTCGTGCAGATCACCCCAGCCGTGCAGGTCGAGCACCTTGCGGTAGGCGGGCGTGGAGCCGTAGAACGCGATCTGCCGCCTGACCCCGGCCACGGCGGCCTCGTCGCAGGCCACCAGCGACGGTCCGCTGATCTCCAACCCGGCGAGGGTCCTGCCCGCCTTGGCCCGGCCCCGGGTCAGCGCGGGCAGCGTCACCTCGCGCAGGTACCGCTCGGTGGTGAAGGCGTGGCACAGGAACCCGTCCGCCACCTCGCCCGCGACCTCGGTCATCAGCTCGCCGACGCCCGCCAGCCACACCTTCGGCGGGCCGTGCGGGTTGGGGCCGGGGTCGAAGAACGGCGTCATCAGCGTGTGCGTGTAGAACTCGCCCCGGAACCTCAGCCGCTCCCCGGTGGCCCAGGCGTCCCAGATCGCGCGCAACGCCAGCACGAACTCGCGCATCCGCGCGGCGGGCCGTGACCACGGCATGCCGAACCGCTTGGTGACGTGCGGCTCCACCTGCGAGCCCAGCCCGAGGTTGAACCGGCCGCCGGACAGCAGCTGGAGGTCGTTGGCCTGCACCGCGGTGCTCATCGGGTTGCGCGCGAACGCCACCGCGATCGCCGTGCCCAGCTCGACCCGTGCCACCTGCCCCGCCACGCGGCCCAGCGCCAGGAACGGGTCGTGCCGCGTCTCGGCCACCCAGAACCCGTCGCACCCCTCGGCCTCGGCCGCCCGTGCCGCGTCGAGGACGGTCCGCGGGTCGTACTCGATCTCCAGCCGGTCCACCTTCATGGGGACGTTCTACTACCCCCGTGATCAGCGGCGACCGTGAGACCGGGGTCACCGGTATTTCGTTTGCCAACGCGCTCGACGAAGTCCATGCTTGTACTCAGCAACTAGTTGGTTGATGCAAGCAAACGGAGTGTGGGATGGCGACCCCGGTGAGTGACGGAGTGCGGGCCGACGAGCTCGCCATGGCCGACCGCCTCGGGATGGCGCTGGTCCGCATGAACAAGATGCACGCCTGCGTCGCCGCGCACATGAGCAAGTCGGGCCTGGACAAGGCCTCCTTCGTGCTGCTGGCCAACCTCAACCAGCTCGGCCCGTCGCGGGCGAGCGCGCTGGCCGAGGCGGTGTTCTCCGACCCGTCCACGGTCAGCCGCCAGGTGGCGACGCTGGTCAAGGACGGCCTGGTGGAACGCCGGGCCGACCCGGAGGACGGCCGGGCGAGCGTGCTGGCGGTGACCGGCGCCGGCGCTCGCCTGCTGGCCGAACGCCGGGCGCAGCGCAACGCGGCACTGGCCCGCTTGTTCGCGGACTGGCCCACGCAGGAGTGGGGCCAGTTCATCGAGTACTTCGAGCGCTTCGTGGGGGACTACGAGAAGGCGCTACCGGATTTCATCGCTGAGAGCGGACTGGGGCCGCGCTCAGAAGGGGAGAAGTGATGTCGGAAGCGACAACCCGAGCGGACGCGACGCCACCCGGCGCCGCCCTGCTCACCCACCGGCAGATCCTGACGATCCTGTCGGGCCTGCTGCTCGGGCTGTTCCTGGCCGCGCTCGACCAGATGATCGTGGCCACGGCCATGAAGACCATCGCGGACGAGCTGCACGGCCAGACGTTGCAAGCGTGGGCCACCACCGCGTACCTGATCACGGCGACGGTCTCCACGCCGCTGTACGGCAAGCTGTCCGACATCTACGGCCGCAAGCCGATGTACCTGACCGCGATCTCGCTGTTCCTCGCCGGCTCGCTGCTGTCCGGCATCGCGAACTCGATGTACGAGCTGGCCGCGTTCCGCGCGGTGCAGGGCCTGGGCGCCGGCGGTCTGATGTCGTTGGCCATGGCGATCCTGGCGGACATCACCTCGCCGCGTGAGCGCAGCCGCTACACCGGCTACTTCATGGCCGTGTTCGGCATCTCCAGCGTCGCGGGCCCGGTCGTCGGCGGCCTGTTCGCGGGCATGGAGTCGTTCCTGGGCACGGCCGGCTGGCGCTGGGTGTTCCTGATCAACGTGCCGATCGCCCTGATCGCGCTGGCCGTGGTGGCCAAGGTGCTCAACATCCCGCACCAGCGGGTGAACCACCGGATCGACTTCGTCGGCGCCGGTCTGCTGACCGTCGGCCTGGTGCCGCTGCTGATCGTGGCCGAGCAGGGCCGCGAGTGGGGCTGGGCGTCGGGCACCGCGATCGCCATGTACGTCGTCGGTGTGCTGGGCCTGATCGGGTTCGTGCTCACCGAACGGCGCATGGGCGACGAGGCGCTGCTGCCGCTGCGGCTGTTCAAGCGGCAGACGTTCTCGCTGGGCAACGGGATCAACTTCGTGCTGGGCATCGGGATGTTCGGCGCCATGGTGTCGCTGCCGCTGTACCTGCAGATCGTCAAGGGCTACTCGGCCACCGAGTCGGGCCTGATGATGCTGCCGCTGACGCTGGGCATCATGACGGCGGCGGGCACGAGCGGCAACATCACCGCGAAGACCGGCCGCTACAAGGTGTTCCCGGTGATCGGGTTCGGGCTGATGACGGTCTCGCTGTTCCTGTTCAGCTTCGTCGGCACGGACACGCCGAGCTACCAGCCGCTGGTGCTGATGTTCTTCACCGGCGCGGGCCTCGGCCTGTGCATGCAGACGTTGCTGGTGGCCATCCAGAACGACGCCGAGCCGCGCGACATGGGCGTGGCGACCTCGTCGGCCACGTTCTTCCGCCAGATCGGCGGCACGGTCGGTACCGCGGTGTTCCTGTCGATCCTGTTCAGCACGGTCGGCGACAAGATCGGCAACGCGCTGCGCACGGCCTCGGGCACGCCCGACTTCCAGGCCGCGCTGGCCCGACCGGAGAACCGCGAGTTCGCCGCCGGGCTGCAGGGCGGCGGCGGCTTCGACCTGGACAACACCGAGTTCCTGACCAAGCTCGACCCGGTGCTGGCCCGGCCGTTCCTGGACGGCTTCTCCGAGTCGATCGACCTGGTGTTCCTGGTCGGCAGCGTGGTGACGCTCATCGGTTTCGCGATGATCTGGTTCCTGCGCGAGGTGCCGCTGTCCAACCGGTCCGGCCTGGAGCGGGTGCAGGACGCGAACGCGGAGGACGAGAAGCCCGCCCCGATCGCGACGCACTGACCCGGTAGGACCGGGACCGCACAGCGGAAGAGGCCCGCCCCCCGATCCGGGGGGCGGGCCTCTTGTCGGCTCAGGTTCGGCTCAGTGCTCTTCGCCGCGCGCCACGGCGTCCTTCAGGCGCTGGTACGAGCGGACGATCTCGGCCTCGGCCTCGGTGCGGCCGACCCACGTCGCGCCCTCGACGCTCTTGCCCGGCTCCAGGTCCTTGTAGACCTCGAAGAAGTGCTGGATCTCCAGCCGGTAGAACTCGTTGAGGTGGTGGATGTCGCGCAGGTGCTCCGAGCGCGGGTCCTCCGCCGGGACGCAGAGCAGCTTGTCGTCGCCGCCCTTCTCGTCGGTCATGCGGAACATGCCGATCGCGCGCGACTTGATCAGGCAGCCGGGGAACGTCGGCTCCTGGACGATCACGAGCGCGTCGAGCGGGTCGCCGTCCTCGCCCAGCGTGTTGTCGACGAACCCGTAGTCCGCCGGGTACTGAGTGGCCGTGAACAGGGTCCGGTCCAGCCGGATGCGCCCCGTCTTGTGGTCCATCTCGTACTTGTTGCGGACCCCCTTGGGGATCTCGATGGTGACGTCGAACTCCACTGCGCGGTCCTCGCTCGTCTTCGCCGTTCGTTACGCCACTAGTGTGGACTACGACGTCTCGTCAACCCCTTGCCGAGGGTGTGACGTTGCCCGTACTCGACCGCGGAGGACTGCGTGCCCGACGAGCCATCGTGGCCGACCGTTGACGGTGACGAGGTCGACCGCGAGCCGCCGACGGTGCAGGTCAGGCGGCCTGACCCGCCCACCATGCGGATCACCGCGCCGGTGCGCGCCGAGCCCGTCAGGGTGCCGCCGAAGCCCGCCTCGCCGCCCGCCGCGGCGCCGCCGACCGAGATCAAGTCGGAACCTGAACCGGTCCCTGAACCGATCACGGAAAGTGAGGCGCCGGCGGCCCCGGCGCGTCGCCGGAAGCGTCCGTTCGTGCTCGCCGCGGTGGCCCTGGTGGTGATCGCCCTCGCGGGCACGGCGGTGACCGGCACCCGGATGGGGTGGTTCGACACCACCCCGGCGCCGACGACGGCCGCGCCGCTGCCCCCTGCGCCGGTGTCGTTGGCGATGAAGGGGGTCGGTGCGGGCGGCACCCCGGCCACGGCCGCGGGCGTGCGCGCGGTGCTGGCCGGTCCGGCGGCGAACGGGATGCTGGACCCCGTGTCGGGCGTGGTGGTGGACCCGGTCACCGGGACGGTGCTGTGGAACCAGGGCGAGGCGACGCCGTCGACGCCCGCGTCCACGATCAAGATCCTCACCGCCGCGGCGGCGCTGCTGAGCCTCGACCACACGTCCCAGCTGTCGACCAAGGTCGTGCGGGGCGCGCAGCCGGGGTCGGTCGTGCTGGTCGGCGGGGGCGACCCGACGCTGTCGTCCCTGCCCGCCGGGCGGCCGACGGTGTACCCGGGCGCGGCGACGATCGACGACCTGGCCGCGCAGGTGCGTGCCTCCGGCGGCCCGGTGACGCAGGTGCAGTACGACGTGTCCCGGTACGCGGGACCGGGGACCGCGCCCGGTTGGCACCCCGACGACGTGCCGGGCGGGTACGTCGCGCCGATCGAGCCGGTGATGCTGGACGGCGGGCGTGAGGACCCGACGAAGGACGAGGTGCGGCGCACGTCGACCCCCGCGGCGCTGGCGGCGCAGGCGTTGGCGCAGCGGTTGGGCGTGCCGGCGGTGGCGGCGGGCGTGGCGCCGTCGGGCGCGGAGGTGCTCGGCGAGGTGAAGTCCGTGCCGGTGGACCGGCTGGTCGAGAACCTGATGCAGATCTCGGACAACGTGCTGGCCGAGACGATGGCGCGGGAGGTGGCCAAGGCGCGCGGGGCGGAGCCGTCGTTCGCGGGCGCGGCCAAGGCCGTGCGGGACGTGCTGACCGAGAACGGGTTCGACCTGTCGGCGGTCACGATGGTGGACGGCAGCGGGTTGTCGCCCAACGACAAGGTGCCCGCGAAGCTGCTGGCCGACGTGCTCGCGGCGGCGGCCAAGCCGGACGCCTCCGATGCCAGGACGGCCAAGCTGCGCCCGTTGCTGACGGCCCTGCCGGTGGCGGGCGGCAGCGGCACGCTGGCCAACCGCTACGAGGAGTGGGGTGCCGGCGGGCGTGGCTGGGTGCGGGCCAAGACCGGGACGTTGACCAGCGTGAACTCGCTCGCGGGCGTGGTGGTGGACGCCGAGGGGCGGCTGCTGGTGTTCGCGTTCATCTCGTTGAGCGGCGACGAAACCCCGAAGGTGCGGGGCGCGCTGGACGAGATGGCCGCCGCCCTGCGCGGCTGCGGCTGCTGACCTGTCCCGAGCGTTGAACTCGGGGTACCTGAACGTAGGACACGCCTGTCCTGAACGTAGGACACGCGGGACGCGAACGTAGGACACGCGCGCGTGTCCTACGTTCGGAACGCGCGAGTCGAACGTTCAGGTCGGGTGAGTCGTACGTTCAGGACGTGGGAGTTCTACGTTCGGGCCGGTTGCGCAGGTAGCGTCAGGAGGGTGAACCCGGCGACGCAGGACCGCAGTGCCCCGGTCGATTGGGCCCTGGCCGTCACCACGGCGACCAGGCTCGTCCGCCCCGGCCCGGTCGTGCCCAGAGCCGAGGCCGACGTCGCCGTGCACCGCCTGCGCGAACTCGCCGTGGACGCCGAGGTGCACGTCCGCGACCTCACCGGCCTCGGTCACGGGCTGCCGCTCAAGCAGGGCGAGGTGGTCGACCGGCCGGCGTGGGTGCGCGCCGCCGTGCAAGGGCTGGCCGCGCTCACCGACGGCGCCCTGCCGAAGCAGTCCGGCGCGCTCAGCGGCGTCCTCGCGGGCACGGCGGGCGTCCAGGCGGGTGTCGTCATCGCGTTCCTCAGCGGCCGGGTGCTCGGCCAGTACGACCCGTTCTCCGAAGGCGGCCGGTTGCTGCTGGTCGCGCCGAACATCGTCGGCGCCCAACGCGCCCTCGACGTCTCCGGCGAGGACTTCAGCATGTGGGTGTGCCTGCACGAGGGCACCCACCGCCTGCAGTTCACCGCCGTGCCGTGGCTCGCCGACCACTTCGCGGGCCTGGTCGGCACCCTGCTCGGCAGCATGGACGAGAGCTCCGCGCCACGCCTGCGCGACCTGCCGAAGCGGCTGCGCGAGGCGGGCGGCCTGGTGGAACTGCTCCAGAGCCCCGCCCAGCGCGAGGTGCTCGACCGGCTCATCGCCCTGTCGACGCTGCTGGAGGGCCACGCCGACCACGTGATGGACGCCGTCGGCCCGGACGTCGTGCCGTCGGTCCGCACGATCCGCGAGCGCTTCACCGCCCGGCGCCAGGGCGGTGGCGTGCTGGACCGGGTGCTGCGCACCCTCCTCGGCGTCGAGGCGAAGGTCCGCCAGTACGCCGAGGGCGCGGCGTTCACCGGGCACGTGGTCGACGCGGTCGGCATGGACCGCTTCAACACCATCTGGACCAGCCCGGACACCCTGCCCACGCGCGCGGAGATCACCGACCCGGCGGGGTGGCTGCGTCGCGTCCAGCCGTGAGCGACCGACCGTGAACGGACCCCTCGCCGAAGTGCGCACGGCCGTCAAGCGCTTCCTGCACGAGCACCGACCCGAACAGGTGACCGTCGCGGTGAGCGGCGGCGCGGACTCGCTCGCCCTGGCCGCCGTCACGGCCGGGCTCACCGAGGCCGAGGCGGTCGTCGTGGATCACGGCCTCCAAGCCGACTCCGCCGACGTCGCCGAACGGGCCGCGCGCACCTGCCGCGAGCTGGGCCTGACCGCCGAGGTGCGCCGCGTCGTCGTCACCGGACCGGGTGGTCCTGAGGCGGCCGCCCGCCGGGCCAGGTACGCGGCGCTGAGACCGGAGCGCGGCCTGGTGCTGCTCGGTCACACCAGGGACGACCAGGCGGAGACGGTGCTGCTCGGCCTCGGCCGCGGCTCCGGCCCGCGCAGCATCGCCGGGATGCGCCCGCACGACCCGCCGTGGGGCCGTCCGCTGCTGCGCGTCTCCCGGGCCGTGACGAACGCCGCCTGCGACGAACTCGGCCTCACGCCGTGGAGCGACCCGCACAACGAGGACCCGCGCTACACCAGGGTCCGCCTGCGCCGCGAAGTCCTCCCGCTGCTGGAGGAGGTCCTCCAGGGCGGGGTGGCCGACGCCCTCGCCCGCACGGCGGCCCACCTGCGCGAGGACAACGACGCGCTGGACGAGCTCGCCGAGGCGTTCGACGGCGACTGCCGCTCGGTCGACGACGTGGCACGCCTGCCGACCGCGCTGCGCCGCCGCGTCCTGCGCCGCTGGCTGCTGGCCGAGGACGTGCCCGAGTTGTCCGACTCGCACCTGCGCCGGGTCGACGCACTGGTGAGCGAGTGGCGCGGACAGGGCGGCGTGTGGCTGCCCGGCGGCTTTGTGGCACGGCGCGCGCATGGCAGGCTGCGAGTGGAACCAGTGCAGTCATGACAAAAGGGGAACCGTCCGTGTACGACGGCGACATCAGTTCCGTGCTCATCAGCGAGCAGGAGATCAGCGACAAGGTCACCGAGCTGGCCAACAAGGTCGCGGCTGACTACCCGGCCGACGGCGCGAACGACCTGGTGCTGATCACCGTGCTCAAGGGCGCGGTGATGTTCATGACCGACCTGGCCAGGGCGCTGCCGGTGCCGGTGCAGCTGGAGTTCATGGCGGTGAGCTCCTACGGCTCGTCGACCTCGTCCTCCGGCGTGGTGCGCATCCTCAAGGACCTCGACCGGGACATCGCCGACCGCGACGTGATCATCGTCGAGGACATCATCGACTCGGGCCTGACGCTGTCGTGGCTGCTCAAGAACCTGGCGTCGCGCAAGCCGCGGTCGCTGGAGGTGTGCACGCTGCTGCGCAAGCCGGACGCGGTGAAGGTCGAGGTGCCGGTCAAGTACGTCGGTTTCGAGATCCCGAACGAGTTCGTCGTCGGCTACGGCCTGGACTACGCCGAGCGCTACCGCGACCTGCCCTACATCGGCACCCTGGACCCGAAGGTGTATTCGAGCTGAGCCGCGAGGCCGCGTCGGCCTGTCGCGTCGCCTTTCCCGCCGATCACGCTCTTCGATCGGCGGGAAAGGCGACGCGATGGGCCGACTTCCAGGCGGCCGAGCCGCCGTCTGCGGAGCAGCGGCCTAACAGTTCGGCCGGCAGCGCCGTTGGGAGATGCCGTCCAGGAGGACGCCGCGGATGTCCTCCGGCTCCATGGCCTGGTAGGCCTTGCCGCCGGTGGCGTCGGCGATCTGGCGCAACGCGTTCATGTCGGCGTCGGCGCCCAGGCCCACCATGATCATCGGCACCGGGCGGGCCGGGTCGGCCTCCTGCTTCAAGGTGGCCAGCAGGCCGGGCAGGTCGATGCTGGAGATGTCGTCGTTGCTGCCGTCGGTGATCAGCGTGACCGAGTTGATCTTCGACGGGTCGTAGGTCTGCTGCACGTGCCGGAACGCGGCCAGCGCGGTCTCGTGCAACGACGTGCCGCCGCCGACCAGGGCGGGCAGGTTCCCCGCGCCCTTCTGCAGCTGCACCCGCCGCGGCGCGCCGCCGATCGGCTCGCCCAGCGGCCCGACCGGCACGAGCTCGATCCAGTCGTTCGGCGGCTTCTTGTTCGTCGAGAACGCCCAGAGGCCGATCTCCGAGGTGTCGGGCAGCATGCCCAACGCGGTCAGCGCCGCCTCCCGGGCCGCCTCGATCCTGGTCTGGCCGTTGCTCATCTTCTCGGCCATCGAACCGGACACGTCCAGCACGGCCAGCAGCCTGGTGTCCAGGCTCACCGCGCCCCACGTGCGCAGCAGCTCGGAGACCTGGTCCGGGTCCGGCGTCTTCAGCACGGCCACGTCGTCGCCGCGCACGCCGTGCTCCTCGTTCGTCCACCCGCCGGGCGCGCTGCCGTCGGCCGTGCGGAAGCCCGCCTCGGTGAACCGCTGGGCGGTCCGGCCGGTGCGCAACGCCTTCTCGAAGTCGACCGCGGCCTGCGCGGTGCCCGCCTGCTCACCCGACCGGCTCACCCGCACCAGCGGGTAGTCGAACGAGACCGTGCCCTCCTTCGGGTAGGACGCGACCACGCGGCGCGCCCCGGCCGCCCGGTTGGCGGCCAGCACGGACTGCTCCGAAGCGGTGAACACCGGCGCGTTCTCCGCGCCCTGCACGGCCTTGCCGAACGCGTCGCGCACGGACGGCAGCGCGTTGCGGCCCACCCGCAGCAGCGCGCCGATCAGCTCCGGCTTCGGCGTGCCGTCCGGGTTGCCCAGCTGCGCGCGGATGACCGCCAGCGTGGCCAGGCCCTCGGTGGACGTGGTCGGGTCGCTCAGCGTCACCGGCACCGTGGGGTCGACGACCTTCGCCCAGGTCACGGGCGAGATCGGCCAGCCGAGCGCGGTCATCGCCTGCTCCGAGCCCGCGATCACCAGCGGCGAGCTCGCCAGCGGGTCGAGGATGTCCAGCCGCGGCGCCTCGGCGCCCTCGTCACCGGCCTGCCGCTGGGTCTCGGCCGCCCACATGGACGAGTCCGGCACCCACAGCGCGGGCGGGTTGATCTGCGCGGTCGGCAGCTCGTTGGCCACGTCGGCCGCACCGCGCGCCTCCACCTGCACCTGCACGCACTTGCCGTCCACCATGGGTTGGGTGGTCTGGTAGTCGTCGGCGGCGCCGCGGACGACCTCCTCGATCGCCGGGGTGACCGCGATCTTGAGCGGGAGGGTGCCCCTGCACTCGGGGCCGCTGGTGGCTCGCAGCGCCACCACGGTGACGCCCGCGGCGGCGATGACGCCGACCAGCGCGCCGACGGGCAGGAGGACGCGGCGGAAGCGACCGGGCTTGTCCGGGTTGCGAGCTGACATGCTTCGTACCTTCGGTCGGTGTTCACCCTTTCGGGTGGGCGAAGAACACTCGGTGGTCGGCCGAGGATGACACGGCTCACTCACATGACAAACTCTCGTGTTCTACATCACTCGAATGGTCCTCACATCGTCGCTACCTGCTAGTAACGGACCACCCCATGTAAGTGTTACGGGGTTGAGCCCCACCTGGTTCATGATCGAGTCATCCGACCGGATGAACCGCGCTGACCTGGGATCCGTGTTCGCGGTCACCACGGGAACCCCGGGCGCCCCTCGCCCGTTGGTCGGGCAAGACGCGACAGGGCCCGCACGCGGAGCGCTTCGCCCGAGCCATGGGCGGTAGTCTGGTCGGACGGGTGTGCCCGTCTGCGCCCGTCGACAAGTCAGGGAGGGTCGAGGCCGCCCGCCGGCCGTAAGTGCATGGACCGCAAGCGCCTGCTTCGCAACCCGCTGCTGTGGATCGTGGCGGTGTTGCTGCTCTTTTACGCCTTCAACGTGCTCTTCGACGACAACCGGGGCTACACCCCGATCAAGACGTCCCAGGCACTGCAACAGATCCGGGACGGCCAGGTCAAGGAAGCCACGATCGAGGACAAGGAGCAGCTCCTCAAGCTCACCCTCAACGACGGGGTGACCGTCGAGGGCAGCAACCGCGTGCGCGCCCAGTTCCCGGCGAGCTCAACGGACGAGATCTTCACCATCCTCGACCAGGCGGGCAACAAGCCGGTCGTCGAGACCAAGGTCACCCAGGACTCGTTCCTGATGCAGATGCTGCTGTACCTGGTCCCGCTGGGCCTGCTGCTGCTCCTGCTGATGTGGATGATGAACAACGCCCAGGGCGGCGGGAACCGCGTCCTGAACTTCGGCAAGTCCAAGGCGAAGCAGCTGTCCAAGGACATGCCCAAGACGACGTTCGCGGACGTCGCGGGTGCCGAAGAGGCCGTCGAAGAGCTCTACGAGATCAAGGACTTCCTGCAGAACCCGGGCCGCTACCAGGCCCTGGGCGCGAAGATCCCCAAGGGCGTGCTGCTGTACGGCCCGCCCGGCACCGGCAAGACGCTGCTCGCGCGCGCCGTGGCCGGTGAGGCCGGCGTGCCGTTCTACTCGATCTCCGGCTCGGACTTCGTGGAGATGTTCGTCGGCGTCGGCGCCTCGCGCGTCCGCGACCTGTTCGAACAGGCCAAGCAGAACGCGCCGTGCATCATCTTCGTCGACGAGATCGACGCGGTCGGCCGCCACCGCGGCGCCGGCATGGGCGGCGGGCACGACGAGCGCGAGCAGACGCTCAACCAGCTGCTGGTCGAGATGGACGGCTTCGACTCGCGCGGCGGGATCATCCTGATCGCGGCGACGAACCGGCCCGACATCCTCGACCCGGCGCTGCTGCGCCCCGGCCGGTTCGACCGGCAGATCCCGGTGTCCGCGCCGGACCTGAAGGGTCGCAAGCAGATCCTGCGCGTGCACTCCAAGGGCAAGCCGCTGCACGCCGAAGCCGACCTCGACGGCCTGGCCAAGCGCACCGTCGGCTTCTCCGGCGCCGACCTGGCCAACGTCGTCAACGAGGCCGCGCTGCTCACCGCGCGCAAGAACGGCACGATCATCACCAGCGTCGAGCTGGAGGAGTCGGTCGACCGCGTGATCGGCGGTCCGGCGCGCAAGAGCCGGATCATCTCCGAGAAGGAGAAGAAGATCACCGCCTACCACGAGGCCGGGCACGCCCTGGCCGCGTGGGCGATGCCGGACATCGACCCGGTCTACAAGGTCACGATCCTGGCCCGCGGCCGGACGGGTGGTCACACCCTCTCCGTGCCCGAGGAGGACAAGGACCTGATGACCAGGTCCGAGATGATCGCCCGGCTGGTGTTCGCGCTGGGTGGCCGCTCCGCCGAGGAGCTGGTCTTCCACGAGCCGACCACGGGCGCGTCCAACGACATCGAGCAGGCGACCAAGATCGCCCGCGCGATGGTGACCGAGTACGGCATGTCCGCCCGGCTCGGCGCGGTCAAGTACGGCCAGGAGCAGGGCGAGCCGTTCCTCGGCCGCAGCATGGGCCGGCAGGCCGACTACTCGCTGGAAGTCGCGCACGAGATCGACGAGGAAGTCCGCGAGCTGATCGAGGCCGCGCACACCGAGGCGTACGAGGTGCTCAACACCTACCGCGACGTGCTCGACGCGTTGACGCTGGAGCTGATCGAGAAGGAGACCCTGCACCAGAAGGACCTGGAGCGGGTCTTCGCCGGCGTCGAGAAGCGGCCGCGGATCACCAAGTTCAACGACTTCGGCAACCGCACCCCGTCGGACAAGCCGCCGGTCAAGACCCCGGCGGAACTGGCCAAGGAGCGCGGCGAGCCGTGGCCGCCCGCGATCGAGGACACCCTGGACCAGGAGCTGCCGCCGGCGCAGGACCCGGTGCCGACGCCGACCAACGGCAGCAACGGCGTGCAGGCCCCGCCTCACCCGCAGGGCCAGAACCACCCGCAGGCGCAGCCGTACCCGCAGGCGCAGCCGTACCCGCAGGCGCAGAACCACCCGCAGGCACAGCCGCAGTCCTACCCGCCGCAGCCGCAGCACCCGTCGTCCGGTCCGCCGAACTACGGCGCGCCGCCCGGGTGGACGCCTGCCACGGTGCCCGGCGGCGCCCCGCAGCCACCGCAGTGGCAGCCGGAGCCGACGGACGCGGAAGCGGGGAAGCGGTCCTTCGACACGGACCCGGACAACCGCACGTGACCGAGCAAGGCACCGCGATCGACCAGACCGGCCTCTCCGTGAACGGGGGGGCCGGTCTCGCGCGCCGGCCCTTCGACCAGAAGCGGGCCGAGGAGGCGGTGCGCGAGCTGCTGCTCGCGTGCGGTGAGGACCCGGAGCGCGAAGGGCTGCGGGACACGCCCGCCCGGGTGGCGCGCGCCTACCGGGAGCTGTTCGCCGGGCTGCACACCGACCCGGACAGCGTGCTGGCCAAGACGTTCGACGAGAGCCACGAGGAGTTGGTGCTGGTCACCGACATCCCGATGTTCTCGTTCTGCGAGCACCACCTGCTGCCGTTCCACGGCGTCGCGCACGTCGGGTACATCCCGAACGAGCACGGCCGGGTGACCGGGCTGTCGAAGCTGGCCCGGCTGGTCGACCTGTACGCCAAGCGGCCGCAGGTGCAGGAGCGGCTGACGTCGCAGGTGGCCGACGCGTTGATGCGCCGGCTCGACCCGCGCGGCGTGATCGTGGTGGTCGAGGCCGAGCACCTGTGCATGGCCATGCGCGGCGTGCGCAAGCCCGGTTCGCGGACCACGACGTCGGCGGTGCGCGGGTTGCTGCGCAGCTCGGCGTCGTCGCGGGCGGAGGCCATCGAGCTGATCAAGGGACGTTTGCGGTGAGCGTGCCCAGGCCGGGGCACTGCGTGGTGATGGGCGTGCTCAACGTGACCCCCGACTCGTTCTCCGACGGCGGCCGGTACCTCGACCTGGACGAGGCGGTGGCGCACGGCGTGGCGATGTTCCGGCGCGGCGCGGACCTGGTGGACGTCGGTGGCGAGTCGACGCGGCCCGGCGCGGACCGGGTGCCGCCGGAGGTGGAGGCGCGGCGGGTCACGCCGGTGATCCGGGCGCTGGTCGCGGAGGGCGTGCCGGTCAGCGTGGACACCACGCGGGCCGAGGTGGCGCGGGCCGCGCTGGACGCGGGCGCGACGATCGTGAACGACGTGTCCGGCGGGTTGGCCGACCCGGCGATGGCGCCGCTGGTGGCGTCGGCGGGCGTGCCGTACGTGCTGATGCACTGGCGTGGGCACAGCAGGCGGATGGACGAGCTGGCCGTGTACGACGACGTGGTGCGCGACGTGCGCGACGAGTTGTGCCGCCAGGTGGACGCCGCCCTGGCCGCCGGGGTGGCGGCGGACGACATCGTCCTCGACCCGGGTCTCGGCTTCGCGAAAGACGCCACGCACAACTGGCAGCTGCTGCACGGGCTGGACTCGTTGCTGGAGCTGGGTTTCCCGGTGCTGGTCGGCGCGTCGCGCAAGCGCTTCCTGGGCGCCCTGTTCGGCGAGCGGCCGCCCGACGGCCGGGAGGACGCGACCGCGGCGGTGTCGGCGCTGGCGGCGTTCGCGGGCGCGTGGGGCGTGCGGGTGCACGACGTGGACCGGTCGGTGGACGCGGTCGCGGTGGCGCGGGCGTGGAGGAGGGGCAGTGCCCACTGACGTGAGCGCCCCAGCGGAGGTGGCCGAGGTGTCCGACCGGATCTCGTTGCGCGGCCTGCGGGTGCGCGGGTTCCACGGCGTGTTCGAGCACGAGAAGCGCGACGGCCAGGACTTCCTGGTCGACATCACCGCGTGGCTGGACCTGTCGCGCGCGGCGGCCACGGACGACCTGCGGGAGACGTTGCACTACGGCGAGTTGGCCGAGCGCGCGGCGGCGATCGTGGCCGGCGGGCCGTACGACCTGATCGAGACGGTGGCGGGCAAGGTCGCCGACGAGGTGATGACCGACCTGCGCGTGCGGGCGACCGAGGTGACCGTGCACAAGCCGTCCGCGCCGATCCCGTTGGCGTTCGAGGACGTCTCGGTGACGATCAGGCGCACCCGTGACTAGGGCGGTGCTGTCGCTCGGCTCGAACCTGGGCGACCGGCTGGGCCACCTGCGGCTCGCGGTGGCCGGGTTCGCCGACGTGCTGGTGGCCGCGTCGCCGGTGTACGAGACCGCGCCGTGGGGCGTGACCGACCAGGACGACTTCCTCAACGCGGTGCTGGTCGTGTCCGGCGACGTGGACGAGTGGGGCTGGCTGCGGCGCGGGCAGGCGTTGGAGCAGGCCGCCGGTCGGGTGCGGGAACGGCGGTGGGGGCCGCGCACGCTGGACGTGGACGTCGTCACGGTGGACGGCGTGCGGTCGTCCGACCCGGAACTGCTGCTGCCGCACCCCGGCGCGCACGACCGCGCGTCGGTGCTGGTGCCGTGGCTGGACGTGGAGCCGGACCCGGTCGTGCCGGGGCACGGCCCGGTGCGCGACCTGCTCGCGGACCTGGACGTCTCCGGGGTCACCCGGCGGGACGATCTCCGGCTGACCTGAGCGGCGCTGCGCGGCCCGGGCCACCGGGCGTAGCGTTGGCCGCGGAGGTGGCGCGATGAGCAACGCGGTCACTTACGACGCCGCACGGCGGCGGATCATCAGCCTGGTCACCGGTGGCGATCCCGACGCGCCGGTGGCCGCCTGCCCCGGGTGGACGGTCAAGGACGTGCTCGCGCACCTCGCCGCGGAGCTGGGTGACTTCACCGAGCAGCGGTTCGACGGGGTCGAGGACGGGTCGTGGGGCGAGCGGCACGTCACCGACCGGCGCGGCCGCGGCACCGGCGAGTTGCTGGTCGAGTGGGAGCGCAGCTTCCAGGTCGCCGAAGGGCTGTTCGACTCGCCGATGGGCGCCGTGCTGGTCGCGGAGATCGTCTCGCACGAGCACGACATCCGCACCGCGCTGGGGCGCCCCGGCGAGCGGGACAACGTGGCCGTGCGCGCGGCGTTGACCCGGCCGTTGCAGGAGTTGGACAAGCGGATGCGGGCCCGGCACCTGCCCGCGTTGCGGATCACGCTGGAGCACGGCGACCGGGTCGTGGGCGAGGGCGAGCCCGCGGGCGCGCTGCGGACCTCGTCGTTCGAGCTGCTGCGGGTGCTGGGCGGACGGCGCAGCGACGACCAGGTGCGCGCGCTGGACTGGGACACCGATCCCGCCCCGTGGCTGCCCGTGCTGTCGATGTTCGGCAGGCGGGACACCGCGCTGGTCGAGTAGTCGGGGACGATGGAGGGGTGAGGTTCACCAAGCCCCGTGACCTGCTCGCCGCCGGACTCGTCGCGGGCCTGCTCGCGCACCTGCTGATCAGGCTCGCCTACGACACGCTCCCGCCGCTGCCGACGTTCGCCGGTTTCACCCTGCTCGTGATCGCGGCGGTCAACCTGTGGCTCGCGTTCTCGCTGCGCGCCCGCATCCTGCGCAAGCCGGGCGCGCGGCCGGTCGAGCCGTTGGCCGCGGCGCGGGCGGTGGCGTTCGCCAAGGCCTCGTCGCTGCTGGGCGCGATCATGCTCGGCGCGTGGACCGGTGTGCTCCTTTACGTGCTGCCGGCGCGCGGTGAGTTCGAGGCGGCCGACAACGACACGGTCAGCGGCATCGTCGGGGTGGTCTGCGCGGTCGTGCTCATCGCCGCCGCGTTGTGGCTGGAACGGTGCTGCAAGACGCCCGACGACCCGCATCTCGATCAATAGATACGGACGCCGAGGTCTCAATCGGGTAACTGACCGGTACGGTAGACGCCATGACCGGGCGAGGCGCGTCGGATGATGACGAGCAGCAAGATCACGGTCGTGGCTCCGGGCGACTACTGCTGGTAGCGGCATTGGCACTCGCCCTCGGTGCCGCGGCGGTGCTGGTGCTGAGCGACAACGCCCGCTGGCTGCGGTTGGCCGTGGTCGCCGCGCTGTGGGCCGCGCTGGTCGGCGCGTTCCTCGCGGCCCGGTACCGCAAGCAGATCACCGAGCGCGAGGACGAGGTGGCCGACCTCCAGTCGGTCTACGAGCTGGAGCTGGAACGCGAGGTCGCGGCGCGGCGCGAGTACGAGCTGGAGGTCGAGGCCGAGACCCGCAAGCGGGTGCAGGAGGAGGCCAAGGACGACCTGGAGGCGCTGCGCGGCGAGCTGCGCGCCCTGCGGGAGAACCTGGAAGCCCTGCTCGGCGGCGAGGTGCTGGTGGAACGCGTGGCGTTGCGCGCCGAGTCGACCCGGATGCGCGCCCTGTCCGACCAGTCCCGGCTGATGGCCGTGGGCGACAAGCGGATCATCAACGCCGGTCCGGCCGTGCCGGTGACGAAGAAGGTCGCGGAGAAGCCGCAGGTCGACCGCACCGAGCTGATCGAGCGGGTCAACGTGGAGACCTCGCGCAAGGACCAGGTGCGGCGTCCCGAACCGACGCGCCCGGAGCCCGCGCGGCGCGAGCAGGCCCAGCCGGTCCGCCGGGAGGCCGCCCGGGCGACGGCCCAGCCCCGCCCGACGCCGCCCGTGGTGGTGCGGCGGGAGCCGGATCCGACCGAGCGGGTGAACCGGGACGTGGCGGCGCGGTTGGGCGCGCCCGCGGCGACCGCTCGGACCGCCGAGCCCGCCGATCGGACGCGGGCGGCCGAGCCGTCCAAGACCGAGCACACCGTGCAGCGGCGCAGCCGGGTGGCCGACCGGACCGAGATGATCAGCCGGGAGGCGCTGGCCGAGGGTCAGGCGCGGCGACCGGACACCGCGGGTGGGGCCGTGCGGCGGACGCCGGGCCGTCCCGAGTCGACGGGTGAGCAGCGTGCCGTGCCCCGGGCCGAGTCGACCGGCGAGCAGCGGTCGGCGGCGTCGCCGGACGTGCGCCGGCCGTCGACCGCGCGGGTGGAGTCGACCGGAGAGCACCGGCCGGTGGAGCCCCGCCGGCCTGCGGCGCGGGTGGACGCGACGGGTGAGCACCGGCCCGTCGGGCGTCCGGATCCGGTCGAGCCCGGTCGTCGGCCTGCCGCGCGGGTGGACGCGACGGGAGAGCACCGGCCGGTGGGTCGTCCGGATCCGGTCGAGCCTGGTCGTCGGCCCGCGGCGCGGGTGGACCTGACCGGTGAGCACCGTCCGGTCGGTCGTCCCGATCCGGTCGTCGAGACGGACCGCCGGTCGGGTGCGCGGGTGGACGTGACGGGTGAGCCGCGGGCCGCGGCGCGCCCGGATCCGGTGGGCGAGACCGGTCGTCGGTCGGCTGCCCGGGTCGACCTGACCGGTGAGCACCGGCCCGTGGGTCGTCCGGACCCGAACCGCGAACAGGCGCGCCGACCCGCGGCGCGGGCCGAGCCGACCGGTGAGCACGTGCCGGTCGCGGCTCGGTCGGAGCCCGCTCGCCGCACCACCGAGGACGACGTGCGCCGGTCGCGCCGCGCGGACGAGCCGGCCGGTGGGCACCGGCCGGTGGTCGGTGAGCCGGAGTCGATCGGCGGGCGTTCGGCGGACTCCGCGTCGGCTTCCGTGACGCCGCCGGAGGGCCGCCGTCGGGCGACCGGGCCCGCGGCCGAGCCGGGCGGTCGGCGTCGGGCCGAAGAGCGCTGGGACTCGTGGGAGGACACCCCCAAGCCGTCCGGCAGGCGCAGCGCGCCGGAGCCGGCCGAGCCCGCCGGGGCGCACGCGGACGGCAAGTCGGTCAGCGAGCTGCTCGCCGCGTTCGGCGGCGCCGACTCGCCCCGCCGCCGTCGCCGCCGCGAGGACTGACCCTCACTTGTCGATGTCGCCGACGACCACGGCGAACGACCCGAGCACCGCGGGCAGGTCGGCCACCCCCGTGCCGGGCAGCAGCGCGGACAGCGCCTGCACGTTGTTGAACGACGGTGTGCGCAGCTTCAGCCGCCACGGCGTCTTCTCGCCCCGTGACGCGAGGTGCACGCCGGACGTGCCCAACGGCGCCTCGACCCACGTGTAGACCGAGCCCTCGGGCGCCTTGATCGCCTTGGGCAGCCGCAGGTTGACCGGGCCGGTCGGCAGCCGGTCCAGGCACTGGCCGGCGAGCGCGACCGAGTGCCGCACCTCGTCCACCATGCCGCGGACGCGGGCCAGCGCGTCGCCCTCGGACCGGACGACCGGGCGCACGTCCAGGTTCCGGTAGCCGGGCAGCGGGTCGTCGCGGCGCAGGTCGAAGTCCACTCCGGACGCACGGCCGATCGGACCGGTGACGCCGTACGCCAGCGCGGCGTCGCGGGTCAGCACCCCGATGCCCGCCAGGCCTTCCGGCGCCTCACCGGGGTCCACAGTGGACAGGACCTCGCGCACCCGGTCGGTCCAGCCCGCGGGCACGTCCTCGCGCAGGCCGCCGATCCGGTTGGCCATGAAGTGGATCCGGCCGCCGGACGCCTCCTCCAGCACCGCCTGCACGGCGTCGCGGTCGCGGGCGCCGGTCAGCGGTGCGAGGAAGACCAGGTGCGCCATGATCCGGTTGAGCTCGCACAGCAGCACGCGCAGCGCCTGGGCGCGGGGCGGGACGTCCATGCCGGTCATCCGCTCCACGGCCAGCGCGACGGCCAGCTCGTTGCAGAAGGCGGCGAGCCAGTCGTGCCGGTTGGCGAGGGTGAGGACCTGCCGGTAGTCGCGGACCTCGAAGAGCTTCTCCGCGCCCCGGTGCAGGTGGCCGACCAGGGGCTCGGCGGCGGTGATGACCTCGTCGTCGCGGACCGTCAGCCGCAACCGGTACGCGCCGTGCGCCGACGGGTGCAGCGGGCCGAGGTCGACGACGCGGTCGACCCCGAGGTGCCGCGCACCGGCGCCGACGCCGACGGTGATCTCCACCCGTCCATCGTCGCACGGCCCGTCGCCGCCGGGGTCGAGGCCTAGTCGCGGGTGATCGCGAACAGGAAGCACCCGTGGGAAGCGCTGCGGACCTGGACCTCGGCGACCTCCGGGTGGTCGAGCAACGCCTCGACGCGGTCCGACAGGCTGCCCGGCTCCACGACCTCGCCGCCGTGGATGCGGCCTCCGGCGGTGTAGGCGCGCAGCGTCCGCCGCGCGTGGCGGAACGCCTCCGGGAACTCCGCGGTGCTCGCGGGCCCGTCGCACGGCTCGGCGTGGGCGAACACCGGCCCCAGCTCCTCGTACGGCCCGGCGCCGGCCGTGGGCGTGTGGCGGAAGAGGATCACCGGCTCGCCCGGTCCGGCCTTGCGCAGGCAGCAGCGCAGTGGTGCGCCGGGTGACTCGTCGTGCAGCTCGTGGTGCTCGTCGGTGCCGGCGAGCCCGCGAGCGCGGTCCAGCACGTCGTCCGGCAGCGCGTGGATTCTCATGCGCTCGACCCTGGTCGGTCGCGGGCCGCGGTGCCGGCGGTCTTCGGCCGTCGTGTCACCAGACCGGGCGGAGGCCGCCGTCCACGTCCGCGAGGTAGGTCTCCAGGGCCGCGCGCAAAACGGCCAGCCGTTCCGCGCCGACGACGGCCGCCAACTCGTCCTCCAGCTCCGCCCAGAGGGCGTCGGCGAGGCGGAGGTACGACCGACCCTTGCCGGTCAGGGCCAGGACCCGGGCGCGGCGGTCGTTCGGGTGCGGGGTCCGGTGGACGTAGCCCCAGTCGACCAGCTCGGCCACGGTCTTGGTCGCCGCCTGCTTGGAGACGCCGAGGTGGGCGGCGAGGTCGACGGCGGTGGCGGAGGGACGGCTGGCGAGGTAGCGGAAGACGAAGCCGTGCGCGGGGCGCAGGGGTTCCAGGTCGCGTTCGGCCAGTCGTTCGTGGAAGCGGTCGGTCATCACTCGGAACGTCCTGGCGAACAACATCGACACGGGTTCCACAGTCGCCTAGTCTGCAACTAGACAACCACATTGACTAGTTTGGAGAGCGATGTTCGAGCGCCACGGCTTCGTGTTCCGCCCCCACGCCACGCCGTCGAAGGGCGGTAGCACCCAGATCGCCCTGTGGACGGTCGAGGTGCCGGTGGACGCGAGGAGCGAGCGGCACCAGGTCGACAAGGAGGAGGTCTTCCACGTCCTCGAAGGCCGGGTGACGATCAACGAGGTCGAGGCGGGCGCCGGGGAGACGGTCGTCGTCCCGCCGCACGTGGAGTTCCAGCTGGTCGGCGGCCCGGCCAAGGTCCTGGTCGCCACGTCGGTGGGGATCACCGGCCTGGTCGGGGACCAGCGGATCACGCCGCCCTGGTCCCAGTAGGGCTCTGGTCGCAGTAGGGCTCAGGGCCGCCACGGGGGCAGGGGCGGGAGCAGGGACGACACGGGCACGCCGACCCCGTGCAGCAGCCAGCCGAACGACCCCAACCCGCCCTCGGCCCGCAGCTCCGCGATCCGGGACGCCCGCTCGGCCGCCGTCAGCCAGCCGGGCTCGCCGGGCGACACCGTCCCGACGAGCCCCAGCGCCGCCAGGGCGTCCCGTTGCGAGACGAGCACCCACTCGCCACCGGCCGCCTCGGCGCACGCGTCCAGCGCCACGTGCGCGGTGAGGTCACAGCTGCCGTCGAACACCGGCTCCACCCGTCGCCCGCCCCGGTACGCCGCGAACGTCCCCGCCGCGTACCGACCCGCCGCCCGGTCGGCCAGCACGTGCCCGTAGTCCACCGCCAACGCCGCACCGCGCTCGACCCGTGACACGGCATCCGCCCAAGCCGCGTCCCTCGGCGCCCCGATCTCCGCCCGCAGCCCCTCTCCCACCGGCCACCACCGATCCAGCCAGGGGTGCGACAACGGCCCCGTGACCAGCGGACAAGGCACGGCGTCCAGCCATTCGTGCCCCACCAGCAACCCGCACACCGAGGACGGCAGGGTCGACCGCCACCGCACACCCGGCACCGACCGCGACGGCCCGACGTCCACCGCGGTCACCACCAACCGCGCCGCCAGCGACCCGGTCGCCCCCGACCGCACCGCCGCCGCCAGCTCCCCGCCACCGGCCCCGACGTCCACGAAATCCAGCCGCGCCGGCCTGCCGAGCGCGAAGTCCACCCGATCGAGCAGCGAGAGCAGCGCTTCGGCCAGCTCAGGACCCACCAGGGGCGCGGTCCGGAAGTGGTCGGCGGGCACCTCACCGCGGGTGAAGAACCCCGACGGCCCGTACAACGCCTCCCGCCACAGGGCTTCCGAGTCCACCACCGGTCAAGTGTCCCTTTAAAGTTCCACCTCGTGACCACTCCCGCCCGCAAGCGCGTCGACCAGCAGCGCTGGACCGTCCTGCTCCCGGTCCTGGGCTTGATCGCGCTCGGCGTGTGCGGACTGGTGCTGCTGGGCCTGGGCACCTCCCAGACCGGCCTGCTGCCGATCCTGGTCGGCGCGGTGGCCGCGCTGCTGCCCGTGCTCGCGGTGATCGGCGCCTACCTGTGGGTCGACCGCTGGGAGCCGGAGCCCGCGAAGATCCTCCTGCTGGCGTTCCTCTACGGCGCGTGCGGCGCGACGATCACCTCCCTGGTGTTCAACCAGACCGCGCACGTGCTCGGCCAGCTGATCGACGGCGGTGACGGCAGCACGTTCGCCGCCGTGGTGGGCGCGCCGATCACGGAGGAGGCCGCGAAGGCGGCGTTCATCGTGGTGCTGTTCCTGCGCCGGCGGCACGAGTTCGACGGCGTGGTGGACGGCGTGGTCTACGCGGGCGTCACGGCCGCGGGCTTCGCGTTCACCGAGAACATCTGGTACTTCGCCCGGGTCTTCTCCGACAGCGGTTTCGGCGACCTGGGCAGCGGCGTGATCGCGCTGTTCATCCTGCGCGGCGTGCTGTCCCCGTTCGCGCACCCGCTGTTCACGTCGATGACCGGCATCGGCATCGGCATCGCGGCGATGAGCGCGAGCAGGCGGGTGCGGGTGATCGCACCGGTCCTCGGCTACCTCGGCGCGGCGGGCCTGCACTCGCTGTGGAACTTCTCCACCACCGTCGGCACCGGCTCCACCTTCATCAACCTGTACTTCCTGATCATGGTGCCGATCTTCGCCGGCATGGTGCTCATGGTGGTCTGGCAGCGCCGCCGCGAGCAGCGGATCGTCGCGGGCCAGCTGCCCGCCATGGCCGCCAACAAGTGGATCGCCTCCAGCGAGGTCACCCTGCTGGCCAGCCTCCAGGGCCGCAGCCGGTGGCGGCGCACGGTGCGGCGGCGGGTCGGCGACGAGGCGGCCAAGGCGGTCGCGGGGTACCAGGTGGCCGCCACGGAACTGGCGTTCCTGCGGCACCGCATGGCCAACGGCACCGCGGGCCACGACGCGGAGCAACGCCACTCCCAGCTGCTCGCCGCGCTCGTCGCCGCACGTCAGGCCGCCGTCGACGCCCCCGGTGCGCTGAAGGCCGCAGGTGGCGTTCGTCGCAGTTGACGGTCCACCGCCACGCACCGGATTACGCTCGCGGCCGTCGTCCGGTACCCGGGCATCGGGACTGGAACGCCGCGGTGAAGGAGTACGTCGCATGGACGCGACCCCCCGCCCCGCGCGGTTGGCCGTGGGAGTGATCTCGGCCGGCCGGGTGGGTTCGGTGCTGGGCGCCGCGCTGTCCCGAGCGGGGCACGTCGTGAGCGCCGTCGCCGCCGTTTCCCGGGACTCGTTGCGCCGCGCCGAGGAGCTGCTGCCCGACGTGCCCGTGCTGCCGCCGCCGGACGTCGCCGCCTCCGCCGACCTGGTGCTGCTGGCCGTGCCGGACGACGAGCTGGCGGGCCTGGTCCGCGGCCTGGTCGCCACCGGTTCGCTGCGCGCCGGGCAGATCGTCGTGCACACGAGCGGCGCGCAGGGCGTGGACGTGCTGCGGCCCGCCGCCGAGCTCGGCGCGCTGTGCGTGGCGCTGCACCCCGTGATGACGTTCACCGGCCGCGTCGAGGACGTGCAGCGGATGAACGCGTGCTCGGTCGGCGTCACCGCGGCCGACGACGACGAGATCGCCTGGCACGTCGGCGAGGCGTTGGTGGTGGAGATGTCCGCCGAGCCGGTGCGCGTGCCCGAGGCCGCCCGCCCGCTCTACCACGCCGCCCTGGCGCACGGCGCGAACCACCTGATCACCCTGGTCGCCGACTGCGCGGACCTGTTGCGCGGCGCGGGCATCGCCGACGCCGAGCGGATGCTCGGCCCGCTGCTGTCCGCCGCCCTGGACAACGCCCTGCGGCACGGCGACCGCGCGCTCACCGGCCCCGTCGCGCGCGGCGACGCGGGCACCGTCGCCAAGCACCTGGCGGTGCTGGCCCGAGTGGCCGCCGACACCGGCACCGACACCCTGCCCGCCTACCGGGTCCTCGCGCTCCGCACCGCGGCGCGCGCCCAGGCCGCCGGGCTGCTCAAGCCCGAACTGGCGTCCGACGTCCGCACCACCCTCGAAGGACAGGCATGACCAAGCCGCTGACCAAGGACGACTACGCGCCGGGCGACGTGACGGTGCACCGCGACCCGGACCGGCTGCGCCGGGTCACCAGGGCGTTGAAGGCGGCGGGTCGCAACATCGCCCTGGTGCCGACCATGGGCGCGCTGCACGAGGGCCACCGCAAGCTGATCCGCGAAGCGCAGGTGATGCAGAACACCGTGGTCGTCGTCTCCCTCTTCGTGAACCCGACGCAGTTCGGGCCGAACGAGGACTTCGACCGCTACCCGCGCAGCTTCGACGCCGACGTGGACATCTGCCGCGAGGAGCGCGTCGGCCTGGTGTTCGCGCCGTCGGTCGACGACATGTACCTGCCCGGCAGCACGGTCACCGTCGACCCGGGCCCGCTCGGCGACGAGCTGGAGGGCCGGACCAGGCCCGGCCACTTCACCGGCGTGCTGTCCGTGGTCGCCAAGCTGTTCAACATCGTGCAGCCCACCTACGCGGTGTTCGGCGAGAAGGACTACCAGCAGCTCACCCTGATCCACCGGATGGCGCGCGACCTCAACTTCCCGCTGGACGTGGTCGGCGTGCCGACCGTGCGCGAGCCGGACGGCCTGGCGCTGTCCTCGCGCAACCGGTACCTGTCCGAAGAGGAGCGCGCCGCCGCGACCGCCTTGTCCGCCGCTCTGGTGGCGGGCGCGTACGTCAGCGGCCAGGGTGCGGACGCCGTGCTCAAGGCCGCCGGCGACACCCTCGCCGCGGCGCCCGGCGTCGACCTCGACTACCTGGAGCTGCGCGCGCCCGACCTCGGTCCGGCGCCGGAGAACGGCGACGCCCGCCTGCTGGTGGCCGCCCGCGTCGGCTCCACCCGACTGATCGACAACGCCGCCGTGCTGCTCGGCACCGGTGACGAGTAAGGGGACCGCCATGTTCCGCACCATGCTCAAGTCGAAGATCCACCGGGCCACCGTCACGCAGGCCGACCTGCACTACGTCGGCTCGGTCACGGTCGACGAGGACCTGATGGAGGCCGCCGACCTGCTGGCCGGCGAGCAGGTCGCGATCGTGGACGTCACCAACGGCGCGCGCCTGGAGACCTACGTCATCCCCGGCGACCGCGGCACCGGCGTGATCGGCATCAACGGCGCGGCGGCGCACCTGGTGAAGCCGGGTGACCTGGTCATCCTCATCGCCTACGGTCAGATGGACGACGCCGAGGCGCGGGCGTACCAGCCGAAGGTCGTCTTCGTCGACGCCGACAACAAGGTCGTCGAGCTCGGCGCGGACCCGGCGCACGCGCCGGAGGGTTCGGGCCTGGTGAACGGCTCGACGTCGGCCCACGCCCCGGCGCAGCCGGAGCCGGTGGCGGCGGAGACCGAGGACGCGGCGGCGCTGGACGCGTTGATCCAGGCCGAGGACTAGAGAGGACGCGCAGTGCTGCTCGCCATCGACGTCGGCAACACCAACATCGTGCTGGGCCTGTACGACGGCACGGGGGACTCCGCCGCGCTGGTCCGGGACTGGCGGATGCGCACCGACGCCCGGATGACCGCCGACGAGCTGGCGCTGACCATGCGCGGCCTGCTCGGCGAGTACGCCGACAAGATCACCGGCATCTCGGCGCTGTCCACCGTGCCCGCGGTGCTGCGCGAGCTGCGCGTGATGCTCGGCCGGTACTACGGCGGCGTGCCGAAGGTGCTGGTGGAACCCGGCGTGCGGACCGGCGTGCCGCTGCTGGTCGACAACCCCAAGGAGGTGGGCTCCGACCGGGTGATCAACACGTTGGCCGCGCACCACCTGCACAGCACGGCGTGCGTGGTGGTCGACTTCGGCACGTCCACGAACCTCGACGTGATCTCGGCCAAGGGCGAGTTCCTCGGCGGCGCGCTGGCGCCGGGCATCGAGATCTCCGTGGACGCGTTGGCGGCACGCGCCGCGCAGCTGCGCAAGGTCGAGCTGGTGCGACCCCGTTCGGTGATCGGCAAGAACACCGTGGAGTGCCTCCAGTCCGGCATCGTCTACGGGTTCGTCGGCCAGGTGGACGGCCTGGTGCGCCGGATCGTGGACGAGCTCCAGCTCAGCGAGCCCGGCCCGGTCACGGTCATCGCGACCGGCGGCCTCGCGCCCCTGGTGGTGACCGAGTCGGCCACCATCCAGGCCCACGTCCCGGACCTGACCCTGCTCGGCCTGCGCCTGGTTTTCGAACGCAATATGAAGTGAGCACCAGGCCTTTCGCCGCCGTCGGCGAAGCAGCGACGATCAAACCCGGCGCAGGCGCTTCACGTAGGTGGTCAGGGGGAAGTCGAACTCGCCGGTGGCGGTTTCGGGGAGGGACTTGAGGAACGCGAGCATCCGCGCGTTCATCGCGGCCCGCTCCTCCTCCGGGACCACCAACGCGTGCGAGTGCGTGTTGACCGTCGCCACCAGGGACTCGGCGGTGCGCCGGTGCACGTGCGGGAAGACCCGGCTGACCGCGTCGGTGAAGAGCTCGTGCTCCACCATCGGGTCGAAGTCCAGCTCGTCCTGCGCGCTGACGCTGGACCGCGCGGTCCGGATGAACTCCGCCATCCACGGCACCGAGTCGTCGTAGTCGTTCCACAGCGCCGCCAGCACGCCACCCGGCCGCAGCACGCGGGCGATCTCCGGCATCGCCCGCTCCGGGTCGAACCAGTGGAACGCCTGGCCGACCACGACCGCGTCCACCGTGCCGTCCGGGACGGGGATGCGCTCCGCGCTGCCGGGCAACGCGCGCGCCGCACCGTGGTGGCGCACCAGCTCCGACAGCATCGCCTCGTCCGGCTCCACGGCGGTCACGTGGTGCCCTTCGGCGAGCAGGCCGCCGGTCAGCTTGCCCGTGCCCGCACCGAGGTCGAGCACCTGGTGCGGCCCTTCGCCCAGCGGTTCCAGCACCCAGCGGACGGCCTCGGCGGGGTAGTCCGGTCGGTGTTCCGCGTACGCCGAGGCGCGCGCTCCGAAGGAGTTCGCCCGCCTGGCCCGCAAGTCATCTCCGGTCACCCACCCGAGCCTAGTGAGATCCGGTTCGATTTCCCGAGCGGTCTTTCCGTACTCTTCGTCGTGTGAGTGAGCAGCCAGCGACCGGTTCCGCGACCAGCGACGACGATCTCCCCGAGCAGCTGAGGGTGCGCCGGGAGAAGCGGGCGCGACTGCTGGAACGCGGCACCGATCCCTATCCGGTCGAAGTGCCCCGCACGCACACGTTGCGCGAGGTGCGCGAAGCGCATCAGGGCCTGGAACCGGACACGTCGACCGGTGATGTGGTCGGTGTGACGGGCCGGGTGATGTTCATCCGCAACACCGGCAAGTTGTGCTTCGCGACGCTGCGCGAGGGCGACGGCACCGAACTGCAGGCCATGCTGAGCCTGAACGGCGTGGGCGAGCAGGCGCTCGCCGAATGGAAGTCCGATGTCGACTTGGGCGACCACGTATTCGTGCACGGCGAGGTCATCACCTCCCGCCGCGGCGAACTGTCCGTGATGGCGGACCGGTGGTCGATGGCGGCGAAGGCGTTGCGCCCGCTGCCGGTCGCGCACAAGGAACTCGCCGAGGAAACCCGCATTCGCCAGCGGTACGTGGATCTGATCCTGCGCGAGCAGGCGCGGAACACGGTGCGCGACCGGGCTGCGGTGGTGCGCTCGTTGCGGGAGTCGTTCCACCGGCGCGGTTTCACCGAAGTCGAGACCCCGATGTTGCAGACGTTGCAGGGTGGCGCGACCGCCCGGCCGTTCGTGACCCGCTCGAACGCGCTCGACATCGACCTGTTCCTGCGGATCGCGCCGGAGCTGTACCTCAAGCGGTGCGTGGTCGGCGGTATCGAGAAGGTCTTCGAGATCAACCGCAACTTCCGCAACGAGGGCATGGACTCGTCCCATTCGCCCGAGTTCTCCATGCTGGAGTACTACGAGGCGTACGCCACCTACGACACGAACGCGGTGCTGACCCGCGAGCTGATCCAGGAAGCCGCGATGGCGGTGGCCGGTTCGCACGTGGTGACGTTGGCCGACGGTTCCGAGTACGACCTCGGCGGCGAGTGGACGACCTTGGGCATGTACGAGTCGTTGTCCGAAGCGGCGGGCGAAGAAGTCACGCCCGAAACCACTCCGGAGCGGCTGCGCGAGCTCGCCGACAAGCACGGCCTGGAGACCGACCCGAAGCTCGGGCACGGCAAGCTGGTCGAGGAGCTGTGGGAGCACTTGGTCGGGGACGCCTTGCACGCGCCCACGTTTGTGCGCGATTTCCCGGTGGAGACCTCGCCGCTCACCCGTCAGCACCGCAGCCGACCGGGCGTGGCCGAAAAGTGGGACCTCTACGTGCGGGGTTTCGAGTTGGCCACGGGATACTCGGAACTGGTGGACCCGGTGGTCGAGCGGGAGCGGTTGGAAGCCCAGGCCCGCCTTGGCGCCACCGGTGACGTCGAGGCCATGCCGGTCGACGAAGACTTTCTGCGATCGCTGGAGTACGGAATGCCACCGAGCGGTGGTGTGGGAATGGGCATCGACCGGCTGCTGATGGCGCTCACGGGCCTCGGTATCCGGGAGACGATCCTGTTCCCCCTCGTGCGCCCGGAATGAGTAACTTCTCGGACTCCAGGCGGCGCATTCCGGTAGTTGTGCGCTAACCTGCACTCGCCAATGCTTTAGGTCGCGGTCGGGGAACACCGCGCATTCGAGTCCAGGAGGATACGCATGGCGCAGAAGGTCACCGTGACCCTGGTCGATGACCTGGACGGTGGGAAGGCGGAGGAGACGGTCGGCTTCGGATTGGACGGCGTGTCCTACGAGATCGACCTTTCCTCGAGCAATGCGGGCAGGCTCCGCGACGCTCTCGCCGACTTCGTCGCCAGTGCCCGCAAGGCGGGTGGCCGCAAGCGCGGCCCGGGTCGTCCGGCCGGTGTGAAGGCGGCGCGTCCGGCTTCGGCGGATCGCGAGCAGAACCAGGCCATTCGGGAGTGGGCGCGCAAGCAGGGGATGAAGGTGTCCGATCGTGGACGCATCCCGGCCGAGGTGCTGGAGGCATACCACCAGCAGGGTTGATGTCGATGTCGCCGGTGTGAGTTGCCGGCGTGACTTGTCGCCGTGGCGCACGCCACGGCAATTACGTCAATCGACGAAGGGGCGCCGGATTCATCCGGCGCCCCTTCGGTTGTTTTTCGCAACTCCACCGCGCCCCCCGTGTTTGAAGATCCATTTCCTGGGTCGGCCGGTGGGGATAGTGATCTTCGACTCGACCGTTCGGCGGCATGCGACCCGGCGCGTGTCCTACCCCCGGAACGCGCGTGTCCTACCTCCAGTACGCGCGTGTCCTACGTCCGGAACGCGCGAGTCCTACGTCCAGGAGCGGTGAGTTCAACGCTCGGGGCGGTCGGCGGGTGCTGCCAGGGGATCATGGGGCGGTGACCGAGGTCTTCATCAGCTACAGCCGCAGGCAGCAGGTCTACGCCCGGGCGTTGGCGGGCCACCTGCGCGAACGCGGCGTGCCGGTGTGGATGGACGACGAGCTGATCAGCGGCGACCGGTGGGAACAGGTCATCAAGGACCGGATCGACGGGTGCGCGGCGCTGGTGGTGGTCATGACGCCGGACGCCGAGGAGTCGGCCTGGGTGCGGCGCGAGCTGTCCCGGGCGCAGGACCGCGGCAAGACGGTGTTCCCGCTGCTGCTGGAGGGCGAGGTGTTCTTCCGGCTGGCGGACGTGCAGGCCGAGGACGTCCGGGGTGGCGCCATGCCCGGCGACCGGTTCGTGCGGGCACTGCTGCGCCTGGTCGGGACACCGGAGGCCGGACCGGTGCTCCGGACAGCGGCTCCGGCGGCGGGCCGCCCGGCGGAGTCACCGGCGGCCCCGGCGGAGTCACCGGCGGCGCCACGCCTGGTGCGGACGCTCGGCCCGGTCGGCACGGGCGGCCGCGTGGCCTCCGTGGCGTTCCGCGCGGACGGGACGCGGCTGCTCGCGGCGCACGGGGCCGGCACGCTCCGGGAGTGGGACGTGGCGACCGGACGGTTGCTCCACGACTGGCGGAACAAGGGTTTCCTCGGCCACGTCGAGTACGCCTTCGACGGCCACCTGGCGATGTTCACCAAGCTGTGGTCGCAGTCGTGGAACCGGGTCGTGCTCTGGGACGCCGCCGCCCGGGTGGTCGCCGACCGGCGTTTCAAGGAGGCGGTCACGGACGTGGCCTGGGACGGCGACACGGGCCGGTGCGTGGTGGTGAGCGGCGGGCACCGGGTCACGGAGTGGTCGGTGCGGGGTGCCGCGGCCGAGTGGCAGGCCGAGCACGGGTCGGTGCACGGCGCCTTCTACCGACCCGACCACGGGTTGTCGCTGTTCTCGACCTCCCCGCACGACCTGGTCGCGTGGGACGCGGCCACCGGGACCGAGTTGCTGCGCTGGGACCAGCCGAACGACTACCTGCGGCACCACGTCGGCCCGACGTGGTTCGCGGCGGTCGGCGACCGCGAGGCGCGGATCTGGTCGTCCGCCGGCGGGCTGGAGCACCGGTGCGCCCTGCCGGAACACCCGCGGTGGCGGTGGTACCGGGTGGACCCGCTGCGCCGGTGGCTCGCGGTGCCCGGTGAGGTCGACGACGAGGTGCACCTGCTCTCGCTCGCCACCGGTGGGCTCCGGCACGTGCTGCGACAGGCCTCGCGGGTGTACCGGCCCGAGTTCTCGCCCGACGGTTCGACCCTCGCCGCGGGTGACGACAAGGGCCGGGTGCACGTCTGGCGGCTCTAGCAGACGCGGGGGCAGGTGCCGCAGGCCTCGGCGTCCGGCAGCACGAAGTGGAAGCAGCAGCTCTCCCGGCGGCGGGTCCAGCCGGTGTCGGTGGCCTTCAGGGTGGACGCCGAGGTGAACGGGTCGAGCTTGGCCGGCAGCAGCAGCGCCGAGTCCATCACGCCCGCCGTCTCGTCGCCGCACAGCTGGCCCACCGTCCACGCCGCGCTGTCCAGCGCGTCCGTGGCCGCCGCCCACAGCATCCGCCGGCCCAGTCGCACGGTCGGGCCGAACGCGCCCACGAACTGCGCGCTGTGCGCCGCGAAACGGGCCCTCAGCAACCCCGCCAGCGCGGTCTCGTCGGCCACCACGGTCGCCGCCGGGTGGTTGCCGGCCGGGTCGTCGGGCAGGCACGCGAAGTCGTCGGTCAGCAACGCCACGCCGACCACGTGCGGCCGGCCGTCGGGCGCGAGCCTGATCGCCACGTCGGCCGGACGCAGGGACGGCACCCGGCGCGCGGTGTGGAACAGCAGCCCGCCCAGCACGCCGACCACGTTGAGGTACCAGCTCATGACGTACCCGGCCGTCGTCCGGTCGGGCGCCTCGCCGTACTGCTCGGTCAGCCACTCCGCCAGCGCCTTGCGCCAGGAGTCGAACCGCTCCGGCTCGCCGAGGAACTCCGAGCAGGGCACCCAGTCGCCCCGGTCGGCCGGCAGGCCGAACCGCACCTCGAAGCCCTCGTACAGCGACACCCTCGCCAAGGACTGCGCGACCGGCGTCATCACGTCGCACGCGGTCGTCCTCACCGGTACGGTCATGTCCAGAAGGTCCTCGTCGGTTCGAATGGGCCGAGTGGTTCGAGCGGGTGCCGAGCGGGTTCGGCGGGTCGAGCGGTGCGGGTTGAGGCTTGCCTAACCTTACCGAGGTTCACCTAACTTGCACGACATCGGTGACCCCGGTCACCCCTGGTGTCGCCGAACGGTTGAATGTTCGCGCTCAGCGGACAACCCCCGTTCCGTGGAATCTGCCTGGCAGATCACGCGTTGGTACCGATGTCAGAGATCCCCGAAGACGGCTGCCTGCGATCGGGAACTGAGAGTGTCGGGGCTGACGACTACAGTGGTCCCACGGTGCCGCGCTCTCCAACGGTCAGCCAGACGGTCGGCCAGGGGTGAGCCCGAGGACCGCCGGCGCAGCAGTCAGGGAGTGCGAATGTTCGAAAGGTTCACCGACCGCGCGAGGCGGGTGGTTGTCCTGGCCCAAGAAGAGGCCCGGATGCTCAACCACAACTACATCGGCACCGAGCACATCCTCCTGGGGTTGATCCACGAGGGTGAAGGTGTCGCGGCCAAGGCGCTGGAGTCGTTGGGGATCGCGCTGGAGGGCGTCCGCCAGCAGGTCGAAGAGATCATCGGCCAGGGTCAGCAGGCCCCGTCCGGCCACATCCCCTTCACCCCGCGCGCCAAGAAGGTGCTCGAGCTGTCACTGCGCGAAGCGCTGCAGCTCGGGCACAACTACATCGGCACGGAGCACATCCTGCTCGGCCTGATCCGCGAGGGCGAGGGCGTCGCCGCGCAGGTGCTGGTCAAGCTCGGCGCGGACCTCAACCGGGTGCGCCAGCAGGTCCTCCAGCTCCTGTCCGGCTACTCCGGCGGCAAGGAGCCGACCGAGTCCGGCGGCCGCGGTGAGGGCACCCCGTCCTCGTCCCTGGTCCTCGACCAGTTCGGGCGCAACCTGACCGCCAGCGCGCGGGAGGGCAAGCTCGACCCGGTCATCGGGCGCACCAAGGAGATCGAGCGGGTCATGCAGGTGCTGTCCCGCCGCACCAAGAACAACCCGGTCCTGATCGGCGAGCCCGGCGTGGGCAAGACCGCCGTGGTCGAGGGCTTGGCCCAGATGGTGGTCAAGGGCGAGGTGCCCGAGACGCTGAAGGACAAGCAGCTCTACACGCTCGACCTGGGTTCGCTGGTGGCGGGCTCGCGCTACCGCGGTGACTTCGAGGAGCGCCTGAAGAAGGTGCTCAAGGAGATCCGCACGCGCGGCGACATCATCCTGTTCATCGACGAGATCCACACCCTCGTGGGCGCCGGTGCGGCCGAGGGCGCGATCGACGCCGCGTCGATCCTCAAGCCCATGCTGGCCCGCGGCGAGCTCCAGACCATCGGCGCGACCACCCTCGACGAGTACCGCAAGTACGTCGAGAAGGACCCCGCCCTGGAGCGCCGGTTCCAGCCGATCCAGGTCGGCGAGCCGTCGCTGGAGCACACGATCGAGATTCTCAAGGGTCTGCGGGACCGGTACGAGGCGCACCACCGCGTCTCCATCACCGACTCCGCGCTGGTCGCCGCCGCCACGCTGGCCGACCGGTACATCAACGACCGGTTCCTGCCGGACAAGGCGATCGACCTCATCGACGAGGCGGGCGCGCGGATGCGCATCCGCCGGATGACCGCGCCGCCGGACCTGCGCGAGTTCGACGAGAAGATCGCCGACGTGCGCCGGGACAAGGAGTCCGCGATCGACGCGCAGGACTTCGAGCGCGCCGCGAAGCTCCGCGACCAGGAGAAGACCCTGCTGGGCCAGAAGGCCGAGCGGGAGAAGCAGTGGAAGGACGGCGACCTCGACGTCGTCGCCGAGGTGGACGACGAGCAGATCGCCGAGGTGCTGGCGAACTGGACCGGCATTCCCGTGTTCAAGCTCACCGAGGAGGAGACCACGCGTCTGCTCCGCATGGAGGACGAGCTGCACAAGCGGATCATCGGCCAGGTCGACGCCGTCAAGGCGGTCAGCCAGGCGATCCGCCGCACGCGGGCGGGTCTGAAGGACCCGAAGCGCCCGTCGGGCTCGTTCATCTTCGCCGGCCCGTCCGGTGTGGGTAAGACCGAGCTGTCGAAGGCGCTGGCGAACTTCCTGTTCGGCGAGGACGACGCCCTGATCCAGATCGACATGGGCGAGTTCCACGACCGGTACACGGCGTCGCGCCTGTTCGGTGCCCCTCCCGGCTACGTCGGCTACGAAGAGGGCGGCCAGCTCACCGAGAAGGTGCGCCGCAAGCCGTTCTCCGTGGTGCTGTTCGACGAGATCGAGAAGGCGCACCAGGAGGTCTACAACACGCTGCTCCAGGTGTTGGAGGACGGCCGCCTGACCGACGGTCAGGGCCGGACGGTGGACTTCAAGAACACCGTCATCATCTTCACGTCCAACCTGGGCACGTCGGACATCAGCAAGGCCGTCGGCCTCGGCTTCACCTCGGGTCAGGACACCGCGTCCAACTACGAGCGCATGAAGAACAAGGTCAACGACGAGCTGAAGAAGCACTTCCGGCCCGAGTTCCTCAACCGCATCGACGACATCATCGTCTTCCACCAGCTCACGCAGGACGAGATCATCAAGATGGTGGACCTGATGATCGCCCGCGTCGAGACGCAGTTGAAGAACAAGGACATGGCGATCGAGCTCACGGATCGCGCGAAGATGCTGCTGGCCAAGCGCGGGTTCGACCCCGTGCTCGGCGCCCGGCCGCTGCGCCGCACGATCCAGCGCGAGATCGAGGACCAGCTGTCGGAGAAGATCCTGTTCGGGGAGATCCAGCCCGGCCAGATCATCATCACCGACGTCGAGGGCTGGGACGGCGAGAAGGAAGCCGACGACAAGGCGCACTTCACCTTCCGCGGCGAGACCAAGCCGCTGCGGGTGCCGGACGCCCCGCCGGTCGACCTCGCGGCCTCCGGTGGCGACCTGGGCGGCGAGTCCGACTCCGAGTCGGCCTGACGCACGACCGACGAGACGCCCCCCGGGTTCGCCCGGGGGGCGTCTCGCGTGTCCGAGGTCGGTGCGTGTCCGAGGTCGGTGCGGGGCCGGGGGTCAGTGCAGGGTGCCGGCGGTGGTGCGCAGGTCGGCGGCCGTGGTGAGGGACGTGCGCACGATCACCTCCAGCGCCCGGGCCGTGGTGGCGACGGGCAGGCTCGGGTGCCGGCCGGTGGAGGCCTGCTCCGGGGCGAACGGCACGTGCACGAACCCGGCGCGCACGCCGGGGTGCTCGGTCGCGACCAGGTGCATGAGGCCGTAGAACACGTGGTTGCAGACGAACGTGCCCGCCGAGTGCGACACCGACGCCGGGATGCCCTCGGCCTCCAGCGCCGCCACGCACGCCTTCACCGGCAGACCGGTGAAGTAGGCCGCGGGCCCGCCGGCGACCACCGGCTCGTCGATGGGCCGCGCGCCCGCGTTGTCCGGGATCCGGGCGTCGTCCAGGTTCACCGCGACGCGCTCCGGCGTGATCCCGACCCGACCGCCGGCCTGGCCCACGCACACGACCACGTCGTAGCGACGGGCGGCGAGGGCCTCGCGCAACGCCGCGAGCGAGTCGCCGAACACGCACGGCAGGCGCAACGTCGTCAGCCGGTAACCGCTCGGTCGCACCGCGTCGACCGCGTCCCACGACGGGTTGGTGTCCGCGCCGTCGAACGGCTCGAAGCCGGTCAGCAATACCTCCACTCGGGCAGACTAGATCCCGTGGTCGACATCGGGGAACGCCGCACCAGGCACCGGGGGATGACGTTCCTGCTGGTGGTGGCCGCCATCGCGTTCCTGCTCGCCGCGCTCACCCGGCTGCTGGGCATCGACGGCACCCGGTACATGGTCGCCACGACCGCCCTCACGCCCTACTTCACCGCGGCCGGGGTGGTGCTGGGCGCGCTCGCGCTGCTGCTGCGGCGTTGGGCGGTCGGCACGGTCACGACGCTGGTCGCGATCGTGCTGGTGGCGGCGGTGGCGCCGCGGGCGTTCCCCGACTCACGGCCGGTGGGCGTCGGGCAGGAGGTCACCGTCATGGCGGCGAACCTGCTGGTCGGCAGGGCCGAGGCGGAGGCCGTCGTGGCGGCGGTCAAGGCGCACGACGTCGACGTGCTGGCGTTGCAGGAGCTGACCCCGGAGATGGTGCGCGACTTCGAGCGCGCGGGACTGGACGACGTGCTGCCCTACCGGCACTTCCTGGACGAGCCGGGCGGCTCCGGGTCCGGCATCGCGTCCCGCTACCCGGTGTTCCCGCGCACGCTGACGCCGCCGAGCACGTTGCGCCAGGCGGCCGCGCTGGTCGACCTGCCGGGTGAGGACGTGGAGGTCGTGTCGGTGCACCCGTTGCCGCCGGTGGTCGAGGCCGGGCCGGAGAGCTGGCAGCGGGACATGGCGGGCCTGCCGAAGCGGGTGCTGGACGGGCCGGTGCGGGTGCTCGCGGGCGACTTCAACGCCACCCTGGACCACGTGGGCCTGCGCCGGCTGCTCAACGGCGGTTACGTCGACGCCGCCGACCAGGTCGGCGCGGGCCTGAACCCCACCTGGCCGTCCGACGGCGTGCTGTGGCCGCCGCCGGTGGCCATCGACCACGTGCTGGTGGACGACCGGTGCCCGGTGGACACCTTCGCCGTGGTCGACGTCCCGGGCTCCGACCACCGGGCCGTCGTCACCCGGTTCGTCGTGCCGGCCCGATGATCGCGTCCAGCGCGGTGATCGCGTCGAGCGCGCCCATCGGCAGCGACACGCCGCGCCCGTGCCGGACCTCCGGCTCCCGCGGGTTGACCCTGATCAGCGCGCCGGACGCGGCGGCGGCCAGTTCGGCCTGACGGCGCACGGTCGGCACGGCGAGGCCGGCGCCGAGTTCGAGCACGACGAGTCCGCGCCGACCCGGAGTCCGCCCCTGATCCCGCCGCCACCGGGCGAGCGCGTCCAACGCCTGCCGCGACGGCCCGTCCACCCACGACCAGTCGCCGAACATGAGGATGTTCGGCCGGGCCAGGCCGCCGCAGTTGCGGCACGCCGGCAGCGGTCCGGTCGCGCGCATCGACTCGGGGTCCACGTCGACCACGACGTCGTCGGCGGGCCACACGTCGTCCGTGCAGGGCTGCACGCACTGGAGGTGGTGGATCGAGCCGTGCACCTCGGCCACGTCGGCGAACCCGGCCCGCTGGAACTGGCCGTCCACGTTCGACGTGAACACCCGCGCGCCCCATTCCCGGAGCACGCGGAAACCGTCGTGCGGCACCGTGCGCCGGTAGAGGTCGAGCCGGTGGCCGTAGAAGCCCCACGCGAGCGCGGGGTCCGCCGCGAAGTGCGCCGGGTCGGCCAGCTCCTCGAACCGCAGCCCCAGCCGCTCGTAGGGCGGGTAGGCCTGCCAGAACCCGGCGGCGCCGCGGAAGTCGGGCAGGCCGGAGTCGACGCCCATCCCGGCACCCGCGCACACCAGCAGCGCGCCGGCGGCCTCGATCAGCTCCGCCGCGCGGTCGAGCGCCTGGTCCACCCCCGGCGTTACTTCTTCGCCTCGGAGCTGAGCACGACCTCGAACTCCAGCAGGTCCGACCCCGTGCCCACCGGCCTGGCCCGCTCGCCCGAGTGCGCCTCCTTGGCCCGGCCGCCCATCCAGTTCTGGAAGTCCTCCTCGGTCTCCCACTGGGTCACCACGAAGTACCGGTCGTCGCCCTTGACCGGCCGCAGGAGCTGGAAGCCGAGGAAACCGGGTTCGGAGTCGACCGCGCCGAGCCGTGCGGCGAACCGCTTCTCCAACTCCGGGCCCGAGCCGTCGGGCACGTGGATCGCATTGATCTTCACAACCGCCATGCCCCGACGTTACTGCGCCCCGGCCGGTTCCGTCTCGTGACGGGCGCGGTGGGCGCGGACCTTGTGCCGGTTGCCGCAGCGCTCCATCGAGCACCAGCGGCGGTTGCCGGACCGCGAGGTGTCCAGGAACAGCAGCTCGCAGGTCGACGACGAGCACTCGCGCACACCGCCCCGGGCCACCAGCTCGACCGCGTCACGGGCCGCCGCGCCGAGCACCTGGGTGCCGGTGATGGGCACCGCCCACGCCAGCGCGCGCGTCCGGGCGTCGAGCACCGGCCGGGGCGTCTCGGCGGTGGCCGCGTTGAGCACGTCCAGGTCGGCCGGCGCGATCCCGGTGTCCCGGGCCATGGCCTGGGCGACCCGCCAGAACGCGTCGCGCAGCTCCTTCACCGCGGCCAGCTCGGCTTCGGTGACGCGCACGTCGGCCGGGGTGAACGGCGCGGTCGCGGCGAGGCGCGAGGAGGCCAGCCAGTGCGCCAGGTCGTCCGGCGCGTGCAGCACCTCGTACCGCCGGTACTCACCCGGACCGCCGCTGACCAGCAGCTCCAGCGCGAAGCTGCCGGGGTCGAAGCGGAACCGCTGCCCGTCGTGGCCGGTCAGCGTCCTCGTCCACGTCGTCACGTAACCACTGTAGTGGGTTTCGCTAACCGGCTGAGCCGGTTACCGGCGCAGCGTGCCCGGGTACAGGTGGTCGTCGGCGGGCACCTCGTCGCCCCGGAACCACGCGCCGAAGAAGCCGTCCAGGTCCTGCCCCGACACCTGCTCCACGTGCGCCTCGAACTCCGGCCACGACGCGTTGCCGTCCCGGTTCGCGGACGTCCAGCCCTTGAGCACGCGGTCGAACGCCTCGTCGCCGACCTGGCGGCGCAACGCGTGCAGCGCGAGCTGGCCCTTGTCGTAGACGCCGCGGAACTCGTTGCCCCGGCCCATGTCGTAGAGCTTGCGGCCCCAGTACGTCTCGCGGTCGCCGACCCGCTCGACCTCGGCGAGGTACCGGGCGTCCAGGTCGGCGTCGTCCTTCGCCTCGGCCCACAGCCACTGGGCGTAGGAGGCGAAGCACTCGTTCAGGCAGATGTCGGCCCAGTTCTCCAGGCTGACCGAGTCGCCGAACCACTGGTGCGCGTTCTCGTGCACCACGGTGTCGAGGTCGGCCCACCCGGCGTAGACGGGCCGGGTCTGGGTCTCCAGGGAGAAGCCGATGTTGTCGGCCAGGAAGATCCCGCCCGCCGACGAGAACGGGTAGGGCCCGAACTTCTCCGCCAGGAACGCGAGCACCTCGGGCAGCCGCTGCTGGTGCACGCGGCCGTTCTGCGCGCCGGGCGCGTAGGCGTCCACCACGGGCGTGCCGTCGGGCAGCGTGGACCGCTCGACGGTCCACCTGTCGATCGCGATGGTGGTCAGGTAGGTGGCCATCGGCTGCTCGGCGACCCAGCGGAACGACGTCCAGCCGTCGGCGGTGGTCGAGCCCCGCTCGACGCCGTTGGAGATCACCGACCAGCCCTCGGGCACGCGGGCGGTCAGCGCGAACGACGCCTTGTCGCGCGGGGTGTCGTTGGCCGGGAACCAGGTGGTCGCCGAGTGCGGCTCGCCCGCCGCGAACGCGCCGCCGGACGAGGAGACCTGCCAGCCGCTGCGGCCCAGCGCGCGGTCCTCGAACAGAGTCGGCTCGCCGCCGTACCGGACGGTGGTGGTGAACTCCTCGCCGCTCGCCAGGGAGGAGGCGGGCGTGACGACCAGCTCGTGGTCGCCCTCCTGGCGGAACTCGGCCGCCTGCTCGCGCACGTCCACGCCGGTCACCTTGAGGGCGTACAGGTCGAGGTTGAACCGGGCCAGGTCGGCGGTCGCCCTGGCGGTGATGCGGGCGACCCCGTCCAGCCGCCTGGTCGCCGGGTCGTAGGTGACCGACACGTCGTAGCCGCTGACGTCGTAGCCGGTGTTGCCGTCCTGCGGGTAGTACGCGTCGCCCGCGCCGTCGCCGCCCTCGGCGTCCACCATCGGGGGAGTGCTCGCCGCCGCCGACGCCGACGCCGCGGCCGGCTGGTCCGCCCGGTCCCGGGGCAGCTTCGCCACCACGATCCCGGCCACCACCAGCACCACGACGACGAGGATCAGGTACGGGCGCGCCTTGGAGCTGATGGCCATGCCGACATGATGCACGCATGAGCGTTGCGGAGTTCGGGGGATCGGGGCAGGGCATCCTGCTGCTCCACGGCCTGATGAGCCGGGCGAGCACGTGGTGGACGGTGGCGCAGTGGCTCAAGTCCTACGGGCGGGTGGTGGCGCCGGACGCGCGGGGGCACGGCCGCAACCCCGTGCGGGGACCGTTCCGGACCGAGGACTTCGTCGCCGACGCGGTCGGGGTGATCGAGCGGTACGACCTCGCGCCCGCCGTGGTGATCGGGCACTCCATGGGCGGGCTGCACGCCTGGGCGCTCGCCGCGACCCGGCCCGACCTGGTGCGCGCGGTCGTGGTGGAGGACGTGGTGCCGGACAACCGCGGTCGCACGGTCGACGAGTGGCGGTGGTACTTCGACACGTGGCCGCCCGCGTTCGAGTCCCTGGCGCACGTGCGGACGGTCGTGGACGTGCCGCGGGTGGAGGAGATGTTCGAGGAGCGCGAGGACGGTTGGCACCTCATCGCCCACCTGTCCGACCTGTACGAGATCGCCACCGAGTGGGGCGAGCGGGCGTACTGGGACTACGTGGACGCCATCCGGTGCCCGATGCTGGTCGTCGAGGCCGGGTTGGGCGGGCTGCGCGCGGGGCAGATGGCCGAGGTGGCGCGGCGCGCCGGTGCGACGCACGTGGTCGTGCCCGAGTCCGGGCACGTCGTGCACGACCAGGCGCCGGAGGTCTACCGGGGCGCGGTGGAGGCGTTCCTGAGCGGGTCGATCCCGCCGGACTGAGTGTCCACGATCGCCATCTCGCGGGTCTTCGCGCGGATCGGCGTGATCGGGTGCAGCTCGGCGAAGGCGGCCCTGACGTCGGCCTCCTCGCCGTCGACCAGCGTGCAGTGCGGCACCCAGTTGCCCGGCAGGTGCTGGGCGTTGGGGTGCTTCACCCGGCCCGCGAGCACGTCGTGCACGGCCGAGTGCACGGCCAGCAGCTCGCCGTCCACGACCGCGCCGAGCTGGAGGCGGTTCTCCGTGGCGCTGAGGGTGTGCAGCCACACGTCGGGCAGCCACAGCCGGGACAGGTCCTCGCGCAGCTCGGCGCGCACCTTCGGGCCGATCGTGCCCGCCGCCGCGTAGGTCAGGTGCGGCGGCAGCTCGAACCTCGCGCCGATCCGCCGCCACAGGGCCCGCACCGCCTGGTCGGCCTCGGCGTCGAAGAACACCACCAGCGCGTGCACGTCAGTGCTCCCCGGGCAGCGCGAACAGGCCCTCGCGGGTCTGCTCGACCAGGCCGTCGACGAGCAGCGAGTGCAGGCACCGGTCCCGCTGGCCCGCGTCCGACCAGACCAGGTCGAGCCGGGACTTGGCGACGGGTTCGCTGGTGCCGCGCAGCACGTCCAGCAGCAGGCCGCGCACCTGCCGGTCGGTGCCCGCGAACCGCTGCACCACCTTGGCCGGGCCGTCGTAGGCGGGACGACCGTTGCGCTGCCACGCGCAGGCGTCGAACACCGGGCAGTCGGCGCACTTCGGCGCGCGGGCCGTGCAGACGAGCGCGCCCAGCTCCATCAGCGCGGCCGAGTAGACGGCGGCGTGCTCGTCGGGCAGGAGGACTTCGACGTCCCTCATGTCCTTGGTGGTGGACGGCGGTCCCGCGTCACCCGCGCCGTGCACGGCCCGCGCCACCACCCGGCGGACGTTCGTGTCGACCACCGGGCACTTCTGCCCGTAGGCGAAGGCCGCGACCGCCCGTGCCGTGTACGCGCCGATGCCCGGCAGGGCGAGGAGCGTGTCCACGTCGCTCGGGACGACGTCGTCGTGCTGCTCGGCGATGGCCTGCGCGGCGGCGTGCAGCCGGAGGGCGCGGCGCGGGTAGCCGAGCTTGCCCCAGGCGCGGAGCACCTCGCCCTGGGTCGCCTTCGCCATCGCCGACGGGGTCGGCCACCGGGCCAGCCACTCGTGCCAGATCGGCTCGACCCGGGCCACCGGGGTCTGCTGCAGCATGATCTCGCTGACCAGCACGCCCCAGGCGGTGCACTCCGGCCGTCGCCAGGGCAGGTCGCGGGCGGTGTCGGCGAACCAGTCGAGGAGGAGCTCGGCGTCCAGGCTCATAGCGCCGCACAGTCTTCCACGACCGGTCCGCCGGCCACCGCCGGTCAGACGACTTCGGTGAGCTCGCCCGTGTGCACGTCGTAGACGAAGCCGCGCACGTTGTCGCGGTGCGGCAGGAAGGCGCTGCGCCGGACCCGGTTCATCGAGCCGCGCACGCTGTCCTTGACCTCGCGGAACGCCTCGACCGACCACGTCGGGCGCAGGCCGGAGTCCCGTTCGAGCTCGTCCTTGAAGTCGTCCTCGGTGACCAGCTGGAGGCCGCAGTTGGTGTGGTGCACCAAGAGCACCTCGCGGGTGCCCAGCTTGCGCTGGCTCAACGCCAGGGAGCGGATCATGTCGTCGGTGACGACGCCGCCCGCGTTGCGCAGCACGTGCGCCTCACCCTGCTTGAGGCCGAAGATCTCGAACACCCTGATCCGGGAGTCCATGCAGGTCAGGATCGCCACCTGCATCGAAGGGCGCGGCGACGATCGGTCGCCGGGCACGATGTTGCCCAGTTCGGCGTTGCGGTGGAGCAGCTCGTCGATCGCGGTCATCGCACACCTCCCGTGTTTCCCCCGGATTGGAACCCGAGTCCCGGATGCCGGCAAGCGGATCGCGGCGAACCTCACGTCCACCCCATCGGGTGACCGACGCCTACGGGGGTATTCCAGGTGGGCGGGCTACCTTCGAGCGCGTGATCGACTCCACGGGCCCGCGGCCGCGGTCGGTGTACTGGCGGCGTCGTGCGCTGGCCGTCACCGGGTCCGCGGTCGCGCTGGTCCTCGTGGTCTGGCTGGTCGGCGCGCTGATCGGGCACGGCGACCCGGCGCCGGTGGCGGCGCAGCCCTCGTCCAGCCCGCCCGAGCCGGCGCGGACACCGGTGGTCACGTCGTCGTCCTCGACCACGCCGCCTCCACCGCCCGCTCCCGTCGAGCCGCCGAAGCCGACCTTGCCACCGGGTCCGCCGCCGCCGTGCGACGACGCCCAGGTGGCCGTGGCGGCGGAGGTCGACCCGGTGGAAACGCCCGCCGGCCGGCCCGTGCGGTTCACCATCGTGGTGTCCAACACCGGCCCGCTGCCGTGCGCCAAGGAGATCGGCCGCCGGGTGCGGGAACTGGTCGTCACGAGCGCGGACGGCGTGACGCGGCTGTGGTCGAGCAACGACTGCTTCGTCACGGAGGGCTCGGAGGTGCGCGTGATGCAGCCGGGGGAGCGGTTCACCTACGGCCTCCAGTGGACGGGCGGCACGTCGGAACCGGGCTGCCGCGAGCACGGCAGGCTGGGCGCGGGCGACTACCTGCTCACCGCGCTGGTGGCGGGCAAGGCGGGCAACCCCGTCATCTTCCGCGTGACGTGACCCGGCGCGCGGGCCTGCCCGGCGTCAGCGCAGCAGACGGCTGTCGAAGCCCTCGGCGACGAGGCGGTCGTAGGCAGAGCGCACCTCGGCCGGGACTTCCTGCCTGATCGCGAAGCCCCGTTCCGGGTAGACCATGACGCGCTGCAAGTCGCCCACGAGCATGTCGACGACGAGCCGCGCGTCGCCGATGGAGCGGACGTAGCCGTCGAACGCCAGGGGTTCCGAGGCGCAGGTGATGTCGACCTCCGGCCACAGCCGGCGGCAGGTGGCGAACGCGCGGCGTTGCGAGTACGGCTTCGAGATCAGCAGCACGGAGCCGGGCTGGTGGCCGTGCCGGGCCAGGAGCTCCCGGGACAGGACGACGTTCTGGCCCGTGTTGGCCGCCCGCGGCTCCACCAGGATCGCGCTGTCCGGCACGCCGAGGCTCATGGCGTGCTCGCGGTAGTGGACGGCCTCACCGCGGGGGAAGCGCTCGGCGGTGGTCGGGCTGTTGCCGCCGCTGAACACGACGAGGGGGAACAACCCGACCCGGAACAGCTCGGCCGAGAAGGTCGCCACCCCGAGGTCGTGGCTGCCGAGCCCGATGGCCACGTCGCACGGTCGCGGCTCGTGGCCCATCCGGTGGTAGTGCCAGATGGCCTCGGCGTCACGCCACTGCTGCTCGGTGACGTCCGCTGATCGCGGCACGGCTTCACCTCGCTTCGGACGGCTCGGAGCGTGCCCGGACCGGCCGGCGGGCGGACGAACGGAATTGTCGTACCCCGCCGGCAGAATAAAAGCAGGGGTCCCCTGGGCGGGGACCCCTGCTGAGCGTTCGAGAGCGGTGGGGTGAGGTCCGGCTGGTGGCAGTCAGGCCGGACCGCGGGTCACGGGCCGAACCAGCGTTCCTCCGCCGTGCCGCGCGGTGAGGCGGCGGTGGTGCCCAGGACCAGTTCGGTGGACAGGGTGACCGCCCGGGGGCGGGTGCGTTCGGCCGAGTCGAGCAGCAGCTTGCCCGCCGCGCGGCCCTTCTCCAGGACCGGCTGGCGGACCGTGGTGAGGCCGGCCGCCTCGGCCTCGCGGATGCCGTCGAAGCCGGTGACGGTGATGTCGGTCGGCACGCGCAGACCCCGCCGCTGGACCTCGCCGAGCGCGCCGAGGGCCAGTATGTCCGACGTGCAGATCAGCGCGGTGATCTGCGGGTCGCGCTCCAGCACCTGCGCCGCCGCCGACGCGCCGGACGCCATGGTGTGGTCGAACCGCTCCGCGACCGGCACCGTGGCCCAGTCCACGCCGACCGACGCGAACGCCTGCGCCAGCCCGGCCAACCGGGCCCGCTGCACGTGGAAGTGCGCCGCCTGCTGCCGTTCCGGCGTCACGAAGTCGTCGTTGCGGTCACGGGCCAGCCGCATGCACACCACGCCGACCCGCCGGTGCCCCAGCGAGATCAGGTGCTGCGCCAACGCATGCATGGCCGCTTGGTCGTCGATGCCGACGCGGTCGACGTTGCCGAGGTCGGGCTGGTCGCACACGACGGTCGGCACGGGTCGCTCCAGCACCGCCGCCAGGTGCGGGTCGTCGTCGGGCACCGAGTACACGACGAAACCGTCCACACCGGCCCGGTGCACGGCCGCCACGTCCTCGCGCTCGGGGTTCGCCGGCACGAGCAGCAGCCCGGTCCCGGCGTCCTCGCAGGCGAGCGCCAACCCCTCCAGGAACCCGATCGCCGCCGGATCGCGGAACGCGTAGGACAGGTTCTCGGTGAGCAGCAGGCCCACCGCACCGGCCTTCCTGGTCCGCAGTGAACGGGCCACCGGGTCGGGCCCCGGGTACCCGAGTCGTCTCGCTGTCTCCAACACCCGGCGTCGCAGCTCTGGCGAGAGCTGGTCGGGACGGTTGTACGCGTTGGACACCGTTGTCCGGGAAACACCCAGCTCCGCCGCCAGTGAGGCGAGCGTCGCGGGGCGTCGCACATGCATCGACCGCGCCATGAAGTGACCGTAACGGTTCAGAACCAATTACAGAAGTGGGGGTGACCGGCGTCCCTTCACAATCTCATCAGTGCAGTTGGGATGGGGTTACCTCAGAGTACAATGGTCTAAACCAATGAGGGTCTCGCGGACGACTCGCGCACCACCAACCGGGGTCGGAAAACGCGCGTGTAGTTGCCCGCCGGACGCCTGCGCCGATCCGGGTCGAGCCGGTGCACCAACTCGTCCACGGCCGCCGCCGCCATCTCCTCGATCGGCTGCGCCAGCGTGGTCAACGACGGCGAGCAGTACGACGCCAGCGGGATGTCGTCGAACCCCACCACCGACAGGTCGCGCGGCACGGTCAGCCCGCGCCGGTGCGCCTCCCGCAGCACGCCGATCGCCATGTGGTCGGACGAGCAGATCACCGCCGTCGGCCGCACGGTGTCCAGCAACGCCGACACCGCCTCGGCCCCGCCCTCGGGCCCGAACGGCGCGTGCGCCACGAAGTCCGACGTCGCGGGCAGCCCGTCCTCCTCCATCGCCGCCGCCCACCCGGCCCGCTTGAGCCGCGACGGCAACGACCGCGCCGGCCCCGAGACGAACCCGATCCGCCGGTGCCCCAGCTCCACCAGGTGCCTGGTCGCGGCGTACCCGGCGTGCTGCTCGTCCACCGTCACGTCCGGCACGTCCAACGACGGCGTGGCCCCGTTGACGAACACCATGTGCACGCCGTCGGCCAGCAGCTTCGCGTAGTACGACGGCCGCGGCGCCTGGCCGAGCGGCACCTCGACGTTGGTGATCTCCGGCGACACGAACACCATGCCCTCGACGCCGCGCGCGAGGAGCATCCGCACGTACTCCTCCTCGCCCATCGCCCCCGCGCCGGTCGCACGCGTGTTGCACAGCAGCGAGGAGTACCCCAGCCGCGCGGCGCGCACCTCCAGCGCCTCGGCGAACGCCGGGAACACCGGGTTCGACAGCTCCGGCACGAGCAGCCCGATCACGCCGGTCCGCTGCAGGGCGCCCAACCCGCGCGGGGTGTAAGGCATTTCCGCAAGCACCGCGAGCACGCGCTGGCGCGTCTCGTCGTTCACGCCCGCCCGGCGGTTGAGCACCCGGCTGACCGTGGAGATGCTCACCCCGGCTGCCCTGGCGATCTCGGACAGACCGGACACCATGCCTCCTCGCTGACTCGTGCGTGACCTCGGGTGCCGTGCAGCCTGCCGTCAGCGGCAAAATTTTGCAACGCCCACCGTGGTTTCCACCACCCGCGCAGCGCCGTTACGGCTTGGTTACGTCAAGACCCTTGACCCGGCCCTGGTCGGCGGGATGAAATCCGCGTCAACAATTTCGCAAGTTCTTGCAAGAGCCTTCATCACGGTGGAGGCGCAGGAGGGACGACAGCAACGATGCGACGTACCACCCTCGTGACCGCAGTGGCGGCAGTCGGCGCCCTCGTCCTCACCGCGTGCGGTGGTGGCGACGGCGGATCGGCGTCCGGCGACTCCGGTGAGATCACCTTCTGGGACACCAGCGGCCCGAACGAGAGCCCGGTGTTCACCGCGATCGCGCAGGAGTGCGCGACCAAGGGCGGCTACAAGGTCAAGACCGAGACGGTCGCCTTCGACCAGGCCCTCAACAACTACCGGACCGCCGCGCAGGGCGGTCAGGGCCCGGACGTCTTCCGAGCCGAGGTCGCGTGGGTGTCGCAGCTGGCCAAGCTCGGCTACGTCGTCGACCTGACCGGCACGGAGCTGGCGAGCGACACGTCCGACTTCCTGGAGACCCCGCTCGGCTCCACCAAGTACGACGGCAAGACCTACGGCGTGCCCCAGGTGACCGACTCGCTGGCGCTGTTCTACAACAAGAAGACGCTGGCCGACGCCGGTGTCGAGCCGCCGAAGACGTGGGACGAGGTCAAGACCGCCGCGGCCAAGCTCGGCGGCGAGAAGACGATCTTCATCAACAACGACGCGTACTACGCGCTGCCGTTCATCTACGGCGCGGGCGGCGACCTGGTCGACGCCGACGCGAAGAAGATCGTGGTCAACTCCGCGGACAACGTGAAGGCGCTGGAGACCGCCAAGGGCCTGCTGGACGCCAAGGCCGCGTCCACCGCGCTGGACCCGGCGAACTCCTACAACAACATGCAGGCGGCGTTCACCTCCGGCGAGGTCGCCATGGTGATCAACGGCCCGTGGTCGGTCGCCGACTACCTCAAGGGCGCCACGTTCACCGACCCCGCCAACCTGGGCATCGCGCCCGTCCCCGGTGACACCGCGGGCAAGGGTTCCGCGCCGGTCGGCGGCCACGACTACGTGATCCGCCAGGGCACCAAGGCCAAGGACTCGTCGGTCAAGTTCATCGCCTGCATGAGCAGCACCGAGTCGCAGGTGCGCGTCGCCAAGGAGCTGGGCCTGCTGCCCACCCGCAAGTCGGCCTACGAGAACGCCGACGTGAAGTCCCACGCGGTCGTCTCCGCGTTCGAGCCGGTCGCCACCGCCGCCCACCCGCGCGCGTGGATCCCGGAGGGCGGCCAGCTGTTCGACCCGCTGAAGATCGCCTACGCCGACGTGCTGGCGGGCAAGAAGGACGCCAAGACGGCGCTGGACGAGGTCGCCAAGGCCTACAAGGACACCGTCGTCCCCGAGTACACCGTCGGCTGACCACACACCTCGCGGCGCCCGGCTCCACCCCTCGGAGCCGGGCGTCGCGGGCAGGCGAAGGGAGACTTCGGTGCGCAGGTTCCTGGACCGGCACTGGTACGCGTACGCGATGGTGCTGCCGGTCGTGCTGGTCATCGCGGTGTTGGTGCTGTTCCCGCTCGCCCAGGGCGTGTTCTTCACCTTCACCGACATCAACGAGGGCAACATCGCCAACCCGATCCTGGACCGGCCGGCGACCTACGTCTCCGTGGGCCTCGACAACTACCTGAACGTGCTGTCCGGCGACGCCAGCTACGGCGCGTTCTGGTCGACGCTGGTCCGCACGCTGATCTGGACGTTCGGCTGCGTCTTCTTCCACTACACGATCGGCCTGGGCCTGGCGCTGCTGCTCAACCGGGAGGTGCGCGGCCGGGCGGTTTACCGGGTGCTGCTGATCCTGCCGTGGGCGGTGCCCGCGTTCATCAGCGCGTTCGCGTGGAAGTACATGTTCAACGCGCAGTACGGGATCATCAACCAGTTCCTGCGCTTCCTCGGCCTGGACGACCCTCCGGTGTGGCTGGGCCAGTCGGACTGGGCGCTGGTCGCGGTGATCATCGTCAACGTGTGGCTCGGCGTGCCGTTCATGATGGTGGCGCTGCTCGGCGGTCTCCAGTCGATCCCCGGCGACCTCTACGAGGCCGCGGAGGTCGACGGCGCGACCGCGTGGCAGCGGTTCCGCAACGTGACGCTGCCCGGCCTGCGGTCGGTGTCCGGCACGGTGGTGCTGCTGGGCATCATCTGGACGTTCAACATGTTCGCGATCATCTACCTGATCACCGGGCCGAACCCGAACACCCGGATCCTGGTGACCTACGCGTTCGAGCGGTTCTTCTCCGCCGCGTCCCGCGACTTCGCGGTGGCGTCGACCTACGGCGTGCTGATCCTGTCCGTGCTGCTCGTGTTCGCGGGCGTGTACCGGCGCGCGCTGCGCAAGCAAGGCGAGGTGTGGTGATGACGGTCGAAGCCGCGTCGTTGAAGGCGGTCCCGCAGGCCCGCGTGCGCTCGCGCTCGCGACGGTCGCCGCTGGCCGGCGCCGGGCTGCACGGCGCGCTGGTCGTGGCGTCGCTGGTCGCGGTGTTCCCGGTGTTCTGGGTGCTGGTGACGTCGTTCAAGCCGGACGCCAAGGCCGTGGAGACCACGCCGAAGCTGGTCAACGACTCCAGCCTGGACAACTACGGGCGGATCCTGGCCGGCGAGAAGGGCGACTTCCTGGCCTGGTTCGGCAACTCGGTGCTGATCGCGCTGATGACCACGGTGCTGGCGGTGTTCCTGTCGGCGACCGCCGGGTACGCGGCGTCGCGGTTCCGGTTCCCGGGCAAGCGGTCGCTGATGCTGTCGTTCCTGGTCGTGCAGATGTTCCCGTTCGCGGTGCTGATCGTGCCGCTGTACAACATCCTGCTCGACCTGGGGTTGCAGGGCACGTCGCTCGGCCTGGTGCTGGTGTACTGCACGACCGCGGTGCCGTTCTGCACGTACATGCTGAAGGGGTACTTCGACACCATCCCCACCGACATCGACGAGGCGGGACGGGTGGACGGCCTGTCGCCGTTCGGCGTGTTCTGGCGGCTGGTGCTGCCGCTGGCCCGGCCCGGCCTGGCCGTGACCGCGTTCTACGCGTTCCTGACGGCGTGGGGCGAGGTGGCGTTCGCGTCGGCGTTCCTGTCGGCGGCGGACGAGTCGAAGACGCTGGCCGTGGGGTTGCAGGTGTTCGTGCAGCAGAACCGGACCGAGTGGGGCCACCTGGCGGCGGCCTCGATCCTGGTCGCGATCCCCGCGGTCGTCGTGTTCTACCTGGTGCAGAAGTTCCTGGTGACGGGCCTGTCGTCGGGCGCGGTGAAGGGCTGAACCGGGCGGGGCCTCCGCCACGTGCGGGGGCCCCGGCTCACACCTCGATGACCTCGACCAGCGATTCCAGGCCGACGAAGTCCTTCGGGTTGCGGGTGTAGAGCGGCAGGTCGTGGCACGAGGCGATGGCGGCGATCATCAAGTCCAACTTGCGTGATCGAGGGTCGCGGTTCGCCGCGATCGTGAGCCCGACCAGGCTGCCGTACCGGGTGGACGCGTGAGCATCGAAGGAAAGTGGATCGAAGTCCACGATCGCGGCGGCCACTTGCGCTGTCCGGGCGGCGCGGGTCATCGCGTCCCTCGCGGCTACCACGCCGTGGTGCAACTCGGCCATCGTGATCGTGGTCAGTCGGGGAGCGTCCGGCAGGACCCTCGGGTGCAGCACGCCGAGGTCGATGTACGTGGACGTGTCCAAGACGCCGGATCGGCGATCAGCCACGGCTGCGCTCCCAGGGGTCGTCATCGATGCGACCGACGCCGAAGACTTCGTCGATATCCGCCCGCATCTCCGCGAAGTCGACCTGCGGCAGGCACTTGTGCCGCTCGACGAGCTCCTTCGCGGTCCACGGCCGCCCGTCCTCTCGCGGGTGGAGCTCTATGACTTCGCCGTCGCGACCCGTGACGCGGAGCGCATCACCGGGTTCGAGTGCTTCCAGTGCTTCTGCGGGGTTCCTGTCGAACTCCCGTTGGCTGATGACCTTCACACCGCAGAGGTTAGGGAGCCGGTGACGGGCGCGCCAGGAGTAAGGCCGCTGGTCAAAGGCCTGGTCCGCAGGCCCCGGCCGGGTGGTCGTCGCCCCACCGGACCCGGCAACCCGCCGGCACCGGCGAACTCGTGCGAAGGACTGAACCGATCCGGGATTAGACCAATTCACCCGTTCCCGTAAGCGCTTGCAATCCCTAGCGTTGCGGCAAAGCTAGGGTAGTGAAAGGTGCGTGGCATGGCTGAGGTCGCCTACGTCAAGGCTTCGCGGATCTTCTCCGGCAACCCGCCGGTCCGCGCGGTCGACGAGCTGTCGTTGGACGTCACCGACGGCGAGTTCCTGGTCCTGGTCGGTCCGTCCGGCTCCGGCAAGTCCACCGCGCTGCGGATGCTCGCGGGTCTGGAGGACGTCGACGAGGGCGCCATCCACATCGCCGGCAAGGACGTCACCAACGTGCCGCCCAAGGGCCGTGACATCGCGATGGTGTTCCAGTCCTACGCGCTGTACCCGCACATGACGGTCGCCGAGAACATGGGCTTCGCGCTCAAGCTGCGCGGCGTCAACAAGGCCGAGATCAAGCAGAAGGTCTCGGAAGCGGCCAAGATGCTCGACCTGGAGAAGTACCTGGAGCGCAAGCCCAAGGCGCTGTCCGGCGGTCAGCGGCAGCGCGTCGCGATGGGCCGCGCGATCGTCCGCGAGCCCTCCGTGTTCCTCATGGACGAGCCGCTGTCCAACCTGGACGCGAAGCTGCGCGTGGAGACCCGCGCGAACATCGCCGCCCTCCAGGCGCGGCTGGGCACCACCACGATCTACGTCACGCACGACCAGGTCGAGGCCATGACCATGGGCCACCGGGTCGCCGTGCTCAAGGACGGCCTGCTCCAGCAGTGCGACACCCCGCGCGCGCTGTACGACAAGCCGGCCAACGCGTTCGTCGCCGGCTTCATGGGCTCGCCCGCGATGAACCTCAAGACCGTGCCGCTGACGTCGGAGGGCGCGAAGCTCGACGGCATCGTGGTGCCGCTGGAGCGCCGCATGATGGACAAGGCCGCCGGTGAGGGCCTGTCCGAGGTGACGTTCGGCATCCGGCCCGAGTCGCTGGCCCTGGTCAGCTCCTCCGAGCAGGGCATGGACATGACCGTCGAGCTGGTCGAGGAGCTGGGCGCGGACGCGCTCATGCACGGCTCGATCCGCATCGGCGACGTGCCCGAGCGGTTCGTGGTCCGCGTGGACGGCCGCACGCCGCCCACCCTGGGCCAGACGGTGAAGATCGCCGTGCGCGACGCCACCGAGGTCCACCTGTTCCACCCGGAGACGGGCCACCGCCTCACCGACTGACCGTCCACACCCCACAGGGGCCACCTCGCCGCAGGGCGGGAGTGGCCCCTGTGGTGCGTAAAACACCCGGTCGGTGGACGTGTCGGTAGCGGAGCGTTCTAAACTGAACTCGACAACGGTTTCCATTGCCTATGTGTCAGCCTGTCGAGGAGTTCTCTGATGATCGTCCGCAACGCGTTGCTCGGCGCGGTGGCCGCCGCGACCGCCGTCGTCCTCACCGCCTGCGGCGCGCAGGACACCCCCGCGGCGAACAACGACGGCAAGATCAAGGTCGTGTCCTCCACCAACGTGTGGGGCAGCGTGGTCAAGGCCGTCGGCGGTGACGCCGTCGAGGTGACGTCGATCATCGACGACCCGTCCGGCGACCCGCACTCCTACGAGAGCAAGCCGTCCGACCTGGCCGCGGTGCGCGACGCCAAGCTGGTCATCTTCAACGGCGGCGGCTACGACGACTTCTTCGCCACCCTGCTCGGCCCCGAGACCGAGGGCGCCAAGAAGATCGAGGCGTTCCCGGTGTCCGGCAAGGCCTCCGGGCACGACGAGCCCTCGGCCGAGCCCGAGCCGTCCGCCGATCCCTCCGCCGAGCCCGAAGGCCACGCCGAGGGCGAGGAGGGCCACGCCCACGCCGTCAACGAGCACGTCTGGTACGACTTCGAGACCGTCCGCAAGGTCGCCGACCAGGCCGCCGCCGACCTCGGCGCCATCGCGCCGGACAAGAAGGCGACCTTCGAGGGCAACGCCGACGACTTCACCGCCAAGCTGGGCGAGCTCGAACAGCGCGTCGCGGGCAAGGGCGCGGGCAAGAAGGTCGTGGCGACCGAGCCGGTGGCGCACTACCTGCTCGACACCGCGGGCGTCGAGGACGTGACCCCCGAGTCGTTCAGCGAGGCCGTGGAGGACGAGACCGACATCCCCGCCGCCGCGCTCGCCGAGGTCACCCGGCTGATCGAGCAGAAGCAGATCACCGCGGTGGTCAACAACGCGCAGACCGAGAACGCGGGCACCAACCAGGTGGTCGACCAGGCCAAGGCGGCGAACGTGCCCGTGGCGGAGGTGACCGAGACGTTGCCGGAGGGCGTCACGGGTTACCTTGACTGGATGACGAAGCAGGTCGATTCGCTGGTGGGAGCGCTCGGCGCATGAGAGGTCCGGGCGCGACAGCCGAGGTGACGGACAGGTCGACGGCCGCCGCCGTGGCGTTGCGCGGCGCGCGGCTGTCCTACGGCGACCGGGTGCTGTGGGACGGGCTCGACCTGGACGTCGCCCCCGGCGAGTTCGTGGCCGTCCTGGGGCCCAACGGCTCCGGCAAGACCAGCCTCATCCGGGTGCTGCTCGGCCTGCAACCGCTGTCCGCGGGCAGCGTGCGCGTGGCCGGCGGCAACCGCCGCATCGGGTACGTCCCGCAGCAGCGGGCGATCGACTCGACCCTCTCCCTGCGCGGCCGTGACCTGGTCGGTTTCGGCCTGGACGGGCACGGCTGGGGCATCGGCTGGCGCCACCGGCGCGAACGCCGGACCAGGGTGGCCGCGGCGCTGGAGTCCGTCGGCGCGTCCCGGTACGCCGACGAGCCGGTCGGCCTGCTCTCCGGCGGCGAGCAGCAGCGGCTGCGGGTGGCGCAGGCCCTGGTCGGCGACCCCGAGGTGCTGCTGTGCGACGAGCCGCTGCTCTCGCTCGACCTGCACCACCAGCGCGTGGTCAGCGACCTGATCGACGCGCGGCGCCGGGCCGCGGGCACGGCCGTGCTGTTCGTGACCCATGAGATCAACCCGATCCTGCCGCTGGTCGACCGGGTGCTGTACCTGGTCGACGGCCGGTTCCGGATCGGCACGCCGGCCGAGGTGATGACCTCGCGGACGTTGACCGAGCTGTACCGCACGAACGTCGAGGTGGTCCGCGTGCGCGACCAGATCCACGTGGTCGGCGCGCAGCACGTGTGCGAGGACGAGCCGCACCACGTGGCGGATGAGGGCTGATGGAAGGCTTCTTCGACGTCGGGCTCACGCTCGAGCTGCTCGGCTACGTCCAGCCGATGCTCATCGCGGGCGCGGTGCTGGGGCTGCTGGGCGGGCTGCTCGGCCCGCTCGTGGTGACCCGCAAGATGGCGTTCGCCGTGCACGGCACGAGCGAGCTGGCGTTCACCGGCGGCGCGGCGGCCCTGCTGATCGGGATCGGCGTCGGGTACGGCGCGCTGGCCGGGTCGGTCATCGCCGCCCTGCTGCTGGGGCTGCTGAGCACGCGTGACTCCGACCGCGACTCGGTCATCGGCGCGATCCTGGCGTTCGGCCTCGGCCTCGGGATGCTGTTCCTGGCCCTCTACAACGGACGGGCGGCGAACAAGTTCGGCCTGCTCACGGGGCAGGTGGTGAGCGTCGGGTCGACCGACCTGTGGCTGCTCGTCGGCTCCTCGCTGGTCGTGCTGCTGGTGCTGGCGCTCATCTACCGGCCGCTGCACTTCGCCAGCGTGGACGCCGCCGTGGCCGTGGCTCGCGGTGTGCCGGTGCGGACGCTGTCGCTGGTGTTCGCGGTGCTGGTGGGTGTGGCGACGGCGTTGAGCGTGCAGCTGGTGGGCGCGCTGCTCGTGCTGTCGGTGATGATCACGCCTGCGGCGGCGGCGACCAGGATCACCGCGAGCCCGGTGCGGGCCACCGTGCTGGCCGTGGTGTTCGCCGAGGTCTCCGTGCTGGGCGGGATGGTGCTGTCGCTCGCGCCGGGCATGCCGGTGAGCGCGTTCGTCACCGCGGTCTCGTTCTTGATCTACCTGGTCTGCTGGCTGGCGAGCCGCAAGCGGCAACGCGTCCACTAGGTGGGACGGGCTCGCGGTGGCGCAGCGGCCGGGGGCCGGCGGGCTTTTCGACTACCGCGTCGGCGTCCCGGTGACGATCGACGAGTCCCCCTGCATCGACCGCTGCCGGCTGTGCGTGGACGTGTGCCCGTTCGACTCGCCGGCCATCCACCCCGAGACCGACAAGGCCCACGTGCACGTGGACGAGCGCTGGTACGGCGGCCCGTGCACCGCCCGCTGCCCTGGCGCGGTCCGGATCAACGTGAGAAATGCTAGAAAAGTCGGTTCAAGAAGTTTGGGATCGGTCAAAAGCGGGTACGCCTTCCTCAAGGGGGCACCGAGGCCCGCGCGGCGGGCCGCGCGGAGACGGGTGCCATGCGGACCAGCACGAGCACGCTCTCGAACCACCACCACCACCGCGGTCGCGGTGGTGGTTCAGGGCGTGCTCCTCGCCGTGCGCGTGACCGACGTACCCGGCACCACGGCGAACGGGCCCGGGGCGTCTCCGGCGCCTTACGCGGTGCGGGTCACCTCGGCGGCGCCCTGCTCGGCGGCGTCGCCCACCGGCTGGTCCACCCGCGGCGCGGGCAGCAGCCGGATCTCGCCGGCGGCCACCCGGACCTGGTTGCGGCCGTTCTCCTTGGCCGCGTAGAGGGCCGCGTCCGCGCAGTGCTGCGCGTCGACGAGGCACTCGCCGTTGTCCGGCAGCACGGCCACGCCGATGGACGCCGAGATGGCGCGCACGTCCGGCCCCTCCGCGGTCAACGGCAGGTTCCGGCCCCGCAGCGTCACGGTGTTGCGGTGCTTGTCGGTGGTCACCACGGACATCTCGCCGATCGCCTCGCGCACCCGTTCGGCGATGGCCGTGCCCTGCGCCAGACCCGTGTCGGCGAGCACCACGACGAACTCCTCGCCGCCGTCGCGCCCGGCCACGTCGCCCGGCCGCAGCTTCTCCCGCAGGATCCGACCGACCTCGGCCAGCACGGCGTTGCCCGCCGGGTGGCCCCAGGTGTCGTTGATCCGCTTGAAGTGGTCCAGGTCGATGGCCAGCACGGTCACCGGCTGCCCGTCGTGGCGGCAGCGGTCGGTGAGCCTGCCCCCGTACTCGGCCAGGCCGTTGGTGTTGAGCAGCCCGGTCCGGTAGTCGGTGTGCGCGTCCTCGGCCAGCCGCGCCTGGAGCTGTTCCTGCTCGCGCAGCAGCCGTTCGAGGTGCGACCGCCGCTGCGCCGCGTGGTAGAGCAGCGCGTTCACCAGGATGACCGGGAAGACCAGCAGCAGCGGGCCCACCCAGTGCGTGGTCATCAGCATGCCCAGCATGGCGCCCGCGCCCAGCGTGCTGAGCTCCAGCATGTTGTCCGCCCGCGAGCCCAGGAACTCCTGGATGCGGGTGTGCGGGGTGACGATCTTCAGCGCGATGGCGATGTTCATGCCCTGCGCGCCCCAGTTGACCACCCCGGCCACGATGAGCACGAGCACCAGGCCCAGGTCGGTCGGGATGCGGCCGGTGGCCAGCAGCGACAGTCCGGACAGGTGCACCACGGCCCAGGCCAGCATGGTGCCGCCGAGGATGCTCGCGGAGCTGAACACGAACCGGTACGGCTGGCGTCGCGCGATCGGCTGGATCAGGATCCGCATCCAGATCGTGGCGAGCACGGCCAGCGCGCCCGGCAGTGCGATCGCGGCGGCGAACGTCCACACCGACGTGAGGTCGATGTGCGGACCGGCCGACTCGTTGCGCCGCGACTCCTCGGCCCGGCGCACGATCATCAGGTGCACGGTGATCGCGAACATCACCGCGCCGAATCGCAGCCAGTCGGCGTTCGAGACGGAGTCCAGGCCGGTGAGCAGCCAAACGGCGGCAGCGGCTACGGCCGATTCGATGACGAAGAAGTACACCAGTGCGGCCGGTCGCAACGTCCACAGATCCCAGTTGCGAATCGAGGGCCGGCCGACTGCCCCAGATGCGTTCTGGTCAGTCAAACTGTTCTTCACCACGACCCCCTACCCTCTGCCCGGCGTCGCGTGGCGAACGCCGTTCGCAGCGGCACGTCCGTGCCCGAGAAGCGCACTGAGGAGGTGTTCGCCATGCGCAACCGCGACATGTGACCACCTCCTTCCACCCCGGACCGAATGTTCACCGTACGTGCCCGCGGGCTAGCGGGCCGCAGCCGAGGGGTCCTTCATGTTTGACAATCGCGATATGTGATGGGTCCGTTTCAGATCGCCACCGCCTTCGGATCGTTCCGGGTGCGGGCCCGTCGCCAGGCTACGGTCGCCTGAGTGGCGAGCAACAGCCCGATGCCGCCTGCACCCGCGATCGTCGCGGTCACCGAGCCGATCGAGTGCGCCACGACGCCCGCCAGCGCCATGCCGCCGCCCTGCGACGAACGCAGCGCCGCACGGCCGATGCCGTACGCCCGACCCCGGTAGGCGTCGGGCAGGATGCGCATCCACGCCGAACGCGCTGGCGTGTGGTACGCACCGGCCATACCAGCTATGACCAGCAGCGCGATGGTCCAGGTCAGGTTCGGGTTCAACGCGAACATGACCAGTGGGGCCAAGGACAGTATGGCGAGTGGACCGATCAGCCGCTCGCGTTTCGCGGGATCGCGCACCAGCCGGAACAGCACGGCCACGCCGAGGACGTTGGCGGCGGGCTCGATCGCCAGGATCAGGCCGACGGCCCACACCGCGTCCAGACTCGCCGCCAGGGGCACGGCGAGTCCCTCGGGAACCATCGCCAGACCTGCCAGCAGGCGCATGCCCATCAGGCTGCGCAGCCGGGGTTCGGTGACCATCAGCGTGAACGCGCCCTTGGGTCCTTCGGGGTCCCGCTTGGCGCCGCGCGGGTCGGCGGCCGGTCGGTGCTCGACCGACAGCTGCACCACGATCGCCACCCACACGAACGTGGCCGCGTCGATCGCGAGCGCGACGTTGGCGCTCGTGCCGATGACCAGGAAGCCCGCGGCGGCCAGGCCGGCCATCTGGGCGATGTCCACAGAGGTGCCGAACACCGCCACGCCGTCGTCGTAGCGCTTGTCCGGCAGCACGTGCGGCAGGCTCGCCTCCTGGGCCGCCAGGAACGGCGACGAGATCATCAGGACGATCACCAGCAGCACGATCATCAGCCACAGCGGCACGCCCGGCACGGCCATGAGACCGACCAGGGCGGCCTGCAGCCACGCGCACCACACCATCACCGTGCGGCGCGGGAAGCGGTCCGCGACCCAGCCCAGCAGCGGGCCGGAGACCAGGGGCGGGAACAGCGTCAACGACCAGGTGAGGGCGGTCCAGGCCACCGACTGGGTGCGCTCGAACACCAGGAGCGACAGGGCCACCGCCGCGAGCTGGTCGCCGACGGTCGACACCGTCGAGGCGATCCACATGCCGCGGAACTCGCGGTTGCCCACGAGCGCGCGGATGGTCCCCCCGGAAGTCACAACTCCCCCAGGTTGGTCGGCCCCGATGAGTGAGTCACGTTACCCCCACCCGAAGTAACAATTCCCTCGGTTAGCACGGTAGAAGCTGCCGGATGTGCAATCTCTGTCCTACCACACTGTGTACCCGAACGGAGCAGGTCGGTTACATAAAGTAGTTACAACGGCGAAAAATCGCCCACATATTCTTGACAGTTGACGGTAGGTGACACGGCGTGAGCAATCCTCGCCTACCCTACGTCGATCGGGGCACCATTGGGGTACGGCGGCGCTGGTCCGACCGGGCCAGCGCGTTCCTGCGGTCGCCGACTCGCCCCGCGTGGGTGACGAGTCAATTGTTGAACATTGGCCGCGTGTCGATCTTCAGAACTGGTAGTACAGGAACGGGCTGAAGGTGCCGCTCGCCACCAGGATCGCCGCGTAGCCGACGCCCAGCGTCATCAGGGACACCCTGGCCGCGGTGGCGACCTTGTCCCGCGAAGACTCCAGGTAGGGCCCGGTCACCGGGTGGTCGGGCATTGCGACAATTGCCAGCGCGAGCACCAGCAGAACAATCCGCTGATTGGTCGCCGCGGCGGCCACGGCTTCGGTCAGCCCGCTGAAATCCGGCCACAGCAGGTGGCCGATGATTGTGAACGCGGTGCCGAGGTCGGCGGATCGGAAGAACACCCAGCCGATTACCACCAGCAACATGGTCAAGGCCCGGCGGGCAATTCGAGCACGCGCAGTGACGGGCGGCGAATCCCAACCGAATCGGCGCTCCAGCACGAGCAGCCCGCCGTGGAACAAACCCCACGCCAGGAACGTCCAGTTGGCGCCGTGCCAGAAACCCGTGAGCACGAAAACGATCGTCAGGTTCCGGTACGTCTGCAGCACGCCGCCGCGGTTGCCGCCCAGCGGGATGTAGACGTAGTCGCGGAACCAGCGCGACAGCGACATGTGCCAGCGGCGCCAGAACTCGGTGATCGTGACCGACGAGTAGGGGCGGGCGAAGTTCTCCGGCAGCCGGAAGCCGAGCATGCGGCCCAGGCCGATGGCCATGTCCGAGTAGCCGGAGAAGTCGAAGTACAGCTGGAGGGTGTAGCCGATCGCGCCGAGCCAGGCGATCGACGTGGTCATCTCGTCGGCCGGGGTGGCGAAGCAGGCGTCGACCATCGGCGCGAGCGAGTCGGCGATGATCACCTTCTTGCACAGGCCGAGGGCGAACCGCGGGAAGCCCGCCGCGACGTCGTCCCAGCGGTGCAGCCGCGACTGCGGCAGCTGGTCGGCGATCTCCCGGAAGCGCACGATCGGGCCCGCCACGAGCTGCGGGAACATCGCGATGTAGGTGACGAACGCGACCGGCTCGCGCAGCGCCGGGCGTTCGCCCCGGTACACGTCGACCACGTACGAGATGTGGTGGAACGTGTAGAACGAGATGCCGATGGGCAGCGCGAGCTCCACCACCGGCAGGTCGGCGCCGACGACGGCGGCGATGTCGTGCAGCTGCTCGGTGGCGAACCCGGCGTACTTCCAGATCAGCAGCACGCCCAGGTTGACCGCGATCGCGCCGACCAGGACCAGCCTGCGGTCACCGGGGGCACCCGGCTCCAGCCGCCGCCCGGCCAGGTAGTTGACCGCCATGCAGGCCAGCAGCAGCAACGTCGTCCCGCCGGCGCCGGAGACGTAGAACAGCAGGCTCGCCACGGCGACCACGCCGTTGCGCCAGTTCCTGGGCGTGGCGAGGACGGTCGCGAGCACGACCGGGAGGAAGAACCACAGGAACAACGGGCTGGCGAAGGACATCGCCGCAGACCTTATCCGCCGCTCACGCGCTCCCGGCGCGGATCACTCACAAACCGTCCCACCTCACACACCGACCCACCCCAACCGCGGAACCCACGGCCCCCGACCGTTCGACACACGGGCCCTGAGTGTTCGACTCACGGGTCCTGAACGTTCGACACACGGGTCGCGAACGTAGGACTCGCGAGAGTCCTACGTTCAGCTCGCGCGAGTCGAACACTCAGACCCCGCGAGTCCTACGTTCAGGACGCGCGAGTCCCACGTTCAGGTACCCCGAGTTCAACGCCCAGGTCAGGCGCGGACGTCCAGGCGGCGTCGGCGGGCGACCTCGGCGAGCACGACGCCGGCCGCGACGGAGGCGTTCAACGACTCCACGCCGGCCGCCATCGGGATGGACACCGTCTGGTCGCACGTCTCCTTGACCAGGCGCGACAGGCCCCGGCCCTCGGAGCCGACGACGACCACCAGCGGCCCGGTGGCCAGGTCGAGCCCGTCCACGTCCACGTCGCCGTCCGCGTCCAGACCGATGATCATCAGCCCGGCCTCGGCCCACTCCTTGAGCTGACGGGTCAGGTTCGTCGCCACCGCGATCGGCATCCGCGCCGCCGTGCCCGCGCTGGTCCGCCACGCCACCGCGGTGATCCCCGCCGAACGGCGCTGCGGCAGCACGACCCCCTGCGCGCCGAACGCCGCCGCCGACCGCACCACCGCACCCAGGTTGCGCGGGTCGGTCACCCCGTCCAACGCCACCAGCAACGGCGGCCGACCGGACTGGTTCGCGATCTTGAGCAGCTCACGCGGCTCGGTGTACTCGTACGGCGGCACCTGGAGCCCCAGCCCCTGGTGCATCGCGCCGCCGGTGATCCGGTCCAGCTCACCGCGCTGCACCTCCAGCACCGAGATGCCCCGCGTGGCCGCCAGCTGCACCGCCTCGGCGACCCGGTCGTCCGCGTCGATGCCCAGCGCCACGTACAGCGCCGTCGCCGGGATGCCGGCACGCAGGCACTCGACCACCGGGTTGCGCCCGGCCACGGTCTCCGGGCCGTTCTCGGCGGCCTTGCGCCGCTGCGTGCGGACCTGATCGGCCTTCGCCGCCGCGGTGGCGCGCTTGTACGCGGGGTGGTTCGGTCGTTCCGCCGCCTTGGGCGTCGGGCCCTTGCCCTGCAAGCCCTTCGACTTCTGCCCGCCGGAACCGACGACCGCGCCCTTCTTGGAGCCGGGGTTGCGCATGGCGCCCCGGCGCTTGGAGTTACCAGCCACGAGCTCAGTCGTCCTTCAACGTCCACAACGGACCGTCGGGGGTGTCCTCGACGGCGATACCGGCCAGCAGCAGGTGGTCGCGCAGCGCGTCCGCGCGCGCGAAGTCCCTGTCCTTGCGGGCCTGCGACCGCTCTTCCAGCAGCCGATCCACCAGCACGCCCAACGCGTGCCTGCCCGCGCCACCCGCCGCGGCGTCGTGCCACCGCGGTGACAGCGGGTCCAACCCGAGCACGTCGGTCATCGCGCGCACCGACTCGGCCGCGGCACGCGCGCCCAGGTCGTCACCCGACTCCAGGGCCGTGTTCCCCTCGCGCAGCCGCTTGTGGATCGCGGCCAACGCGCCGGGCGTGCCCATGTCGTCGTCCATCGAGGCCACGAACGCGGGCGACAGCTCGCCGGCCACGTCCACGGCCCCGGTGCGCTCGACCACGCGCCGCAGGAACGACTCGATCCGCCGGTAGGCCGACACCGACTCGTCCAACGCCTCGGGTGAGTACTCGATGTGCGACCGGTAGTGCGGCCCCACCAGGTAGTACCGCAGCTCGGGCGCCCGCACCCGCTCCAGCATCGCCGGGATGGACACCGTGTTGCCGAGCGACTTGGCCATCTTCTCGCCGCCCATGGTGACCCAGGCGTTGTGCATCCAGTACCGGGCGAACCCGTCACCGGCCGCCCGCGACTGCGCCTGCTCGTTCTCGTGGTGCGGGAAGATCAGGTCGATGCCGCCGCCGTGGATGTCGAACGTGCCGCCGAGGTACGCGGTCGCCATCGCCGAGCACTCCAGGTGCCAGCCCGGCCGGCCCGGACCCCACGGCGTCGGCCACGACGGCTCGCCCGGCTTCGCCGCCTTCCACAGCGTGAAGTCGCGCGCGTCGCGCTTGCCGGTCGCGGCGGACTCGCCCTGGTGCACCTCGTCCAGCTTCTGCCCGGACAGCGCGCCGTACTCGGGGAACGACGTCACCGAGAAGTACACGTCGCCCTCGGAGGCGTACGCGTGGCCCTTCTCGATCAGGCGCTCCATCAGCTCGACCATCTGCGTGACGTGGCCCGTCGCGCGCGGCGAGTACGAGGCGGGCAGGCAGCCCAGCGCGTCGTAGGCGTCGTCGAACGCGCGCTCGTTGCGGTAGGCCCACTCCCACCACTCGGCGTCGTGCTCGGCCGCCTTGGCGAGGATCTTGTCGTCGACGTCGGTGACGTTGCGCACCAGCCGCACGGTCGAGCCGTCACGGCCCAGCCAGCGCCGCAGCACGTCGAAGTTGAGGCCGCTGCGCACGTGCCCGATGTGCGGAACGCCCTGCACCGTGGCCCCACACACGTAGATCGACGCCGTTCCGCTGACCTGCGGGACGAATTCCCGCATGGACCGGGTCGCGGTGTCGAATAGGTGGAGGCTCACGTGGAGATGGTACGGGCGATGACCGCTGGGGGTTGAATCGCCCGGTCAAATGTGCTTGCGGAGGACCTGCAGCAGAGCGTCCGGCCGGCTGCCGGTGGGCAGCGGCTCGACGATCTCCACCAGGCACCCGACGGCCGCCGCGCCGCCGTCCGCCTCGGCGCTGTCGCCGATCATCAGGGCCTCGCTGGGGTGCACGCCCAGGCGGTCGCAGGCGATGCGGAAGATCTTCGGGTCCGGCTTGGCGACGCCCTCCTGGTAGGAGAGGACGAACTCGTCGACCCGGCTCTCGACGCCGTGACGTGCGAAGACGGCGCGGACGTCCCAGGCGATGTTGCTGACGACCGCGGTCGGCACCTCGCTGCCAAGCGCTTGCGCGGTGTCCGGGTAGGGCTGCCAGAACGGCGGGCTGCACAGGTCGGCGTAGAACTGCTCCGGATCCTTCGCGCCCGCCTTCGCCAGCACCGCGAGGTGCATCTCGCGGTGCGCGTCGGGGTCGAGGTCGCGGCGTTCCCACTGCTCGGGATCGACGTCCAGGCTCTCCGCCACGCCGACCGGCGCGGTGAGCGCGAGCATCAGCTCGGCGTGGGCGGCCAGCGAGTCGTGCTCCAAGCGGAACAGGGTGCCGGAGAAGTCGAACAGCACGGCGCGGATCGTCACGAAGCCACGTTACGTGGCTCGGACATCGGAGGTCTCACCCGTGGGCGAACCGAGACGAGTTTCACTGTGTTGGATGCCGCTGCTCCGCAGACGGCGGCTCGGTCGCCGGGAAGTCGACCGTTCGCGCCCTGATTTCCCGACGATCGAAAAGCGTGATCGTCGGGAAATGAGGACGCGAACGGTCGACGCGACCTCGCGGGGTGGGTGCCAGGGCGGCTCGTGCACGAGGGCGGCCAGGGGAGGGGAGAGGAGGAGGGGAGAGCAGGGGGTGGTGAGGGGGGGAGGGGGATCAGGTGGCGTTGCCGGTGACCTTGGTCGGGGTCAGGCGCAGGATGACGCGGGTCTTGTCGGGGGACTCGGTGGGGAAGTCCTGGCCCGTGTACTTGAGGGAGAGGGTGTTGGCCAGGGTGCGGCCGGTGTCCTCGGCGATGGTCACGGTGCCCCGGATCTCCGCGTAGACCTCGGGGTCGGCGTTGCTCCACACGCTCACGCTGGCCCGCGGGTCGCGGCGGAGGTTGCGTTCCTTCGCGCGGTCGCGCAGCGTCGAGAACAGCAGGTCGTCGCCGTCCCGGGCGACCCACAGCACCGATGTCTGCGGGCTGCCGTCCGGGTTGAGCGTGGCCAGCACGACGTAGTTCCGGTCGTCGAGCAGGGCGCGCGTCGCCGCGCTGAGGGTGACCGCCATGCGGCTCAGGCTAGCGGGAAGATCAACGCGGTCGCGATGGCGGCGATGCCCTCGCCCCGGCCGGTCAGCCCCAGGCCGTCGGTGGTCGTGCCGCTCACCGACACCGGACCGCCGACCGCCGCGGACAGCACCTCCTGCGCCTCGTCCCGGCGCTTGCCGATCTTCGGCGCGTTGCCGATGACCTGCACGGCGGCGTTGCCGACCTGGTAGCCGGCCTCCTCGACCAGGCGGCGGGCCTCGGCCAGGAACTCCACGCCGTGCCGGCCGGACCACCGCGGGTCGCTCGTGCCGAACACCGCGCCCAGGTCGCCCAAGCCCGCGGCGGACAGCAGCGCGTCGCACAGCGCGTGCGCGGCCACGTCACCGTCCGAGTGGCCGGCGCAGCCGTCCGCGTCATCCCAGCGCAGGCCGGCCAACCAGCACTCACGGCCGCGTTCCACCTGGTGGACGTCCGTGCCGATGCCCACCCTGGGTATCACGGTGCTCCTTCGTTCCCGACCAGCAGCGCCTCGGCCACGGCGAGGTCGAACCTCGTGGTGATCTTCATGGCGTCGGGGTGACCGGGCACGGTGACGACCGGCACGCCGAGCCGTTCCACCAGGCCCGCGTCGTCCGTCGCACCCAGCCCGGCCTCGTGCGCGCGCAGCAGCACGGCCGCGTCGAAACCCTGCGGGGTCTGCACGACGCGCAGCGACGACCGGTCGGGTGTGGCGATTACGACACCGTCCTCGTCGACCTGCTTGACCGTGTCCACCACCGGCAGCACCGGGATGACGGCCGGGTGACCTGCGGCGACGGCCTCCACCACGGCCCTTACCACGGCGGGTGGCGTGAACGCGCGGGCCGCGTCGTGAACGAGCACGATAGAAGTGTCGGGGATCTCACGCAGCGCGTACGTTAGGGCCAGGCGCACCGAGTCCGACCGCTCGGCGCCACCGGCCACGACGTGCACCGCCCCGTCGGCTGGGGCCAACGGGGCGGTGACGGTACTCACAATGTCCAGATCGGACGGGGGCGCGGCGATCACCACGTGCCGAACGCAGCCGGAGTCGAGAAGGCCGCGCACCGCACGCACGAGCAGCGGAACGCCGTCGACCGGCACGAGCGCTTTGGGCATGCCATAGCCCAACCGCTCACCCCGGCCCGCCGCGGGCACGAGCGCGACCACACCCATGTTCGCGGTTTCCGAAATGTTGGTGGAACGATCAGGACGCGGTAGCCAGGACCTCGTCGAGGAGGACCTCGGCCTTGTCCTCGTCGGTGCCCTCGGCCAGCGCCAGTTCGCTAACCAGTATCTGTCGTGCCTTCGCCAGCATCCGCTTCTCACCAGCGGACAGTCCGCGATCCTTCTCGCGCCGCCAGAGGTCGCGCACCACTTCGGCCACCTTGTTCACGTCACCGGACGCGAGCTTCTCCAGGTTGGCCTTGTACCGCCGGGACCAGTTGGTCGGCTCCTCCGTGTGGGGAGCACGCAAGACCTCGAAGACCTTGTCGAGACCCTCCTGGCCGACGACGTCGCGCACGCCCACGATCTCGGCGTTGTCGGCGGGGACGCGGACCGTGAGGTCGCCCTGGGCAACCTTGAGGACGAGGTACTTCTTCTCCTCGCCCTTGATCACGCGGGTCTCGATTGCTTCGATGAGAGCGGCACCGTGGTGCGGGTAGACGACGGTCTCTCCGACCTTGAAAACCATGTGTCCTCTGCCCCTTTCGCTAACCCCATCCTAACACGCCGAGCAATCCCCTCTTCGGCGTCCGGAGATCGGTTAGCGCTGGTCAGGGCCGCGAGGGGGCTTGACAAATCACCCGGTCGCATGCAACACCCAAGGTCGATCTTGCTCCACTGTGGACGTGCGGGCGAGGGGGCCGGCGTGCCGTTGGGCACCACATGCCGCAGGTCCGGGGCCACCCCGTTAGGCTCCAGCACTGGTGGTCGGACCCAGTGCTACCGGGTACGACCCGCCTCGTCAGCACACCGGAAGGATCCGAGCAGCCGTGGGTCGCGCACTCCAGAAGTCCACCGCGTCGCGCCGCCTGGCCGTAGTGGCCGCACTGGCGACGGGCCTCGGCTTGGCCGCCGCAGGTTGCAGCGCAGGTCAGGTCACGCAGACGGACACCCAGGTGGCCGTCGTCAACGGGGCCGGTGGGCAGGTGGGAGACATCGCCGTCCGCGACGCGCAGTTCCTGTTCCCGACGGCGCACGGCGCCTACGAGGAGGGCGACGACGCCCCGATCACGGTCGTGATCGCCAACAACGGCACCACCGCGGACACGCTGCTGGGCGTGACCAGCGAGTTCTCCGCGCCCGCCGAGGTCACCGGCGACTCGCGGCTGGAGCCGAACTCGGCCATCCTCGGCAGCGCCGAGCAGGACGACGCGGGCAGCCACGCCACGACGACCAAGCCGGCGTCCTCCGCGTCGCACTCAGCCTCGGCGTCGCATGCGCCGTCGGACTCCCACGCGACGACGACGACCACCACGACGCCGTCCGGTTCCGGCTCGGCGACCACGACCACGACCACCACGCCCACCGGCTCGGCGACGCCGACCTCGGGTAGCGGCACCTCCATCTCGGCGCCGCCGACCACGGGCACGAAGCTGCCGTCGTCGGTGGACCCGACCGAGCCGGGCGCGGTCAAGATCGTGCTGAAGGGCCTGAAGAAGCCGCTGCGGCCGGGCCAGACGATCCGCGTCACGTTCCTGTTCGAGAAGGCGGGCGAGCTGACCTTGGAGCTCCCGATCGCCGCCTCGCCGGAACCGCGCGAGGACGCTCCCTCGGAGCACTGAGCGCACCACCGAGCTGCCGAGCAGGGGTTCCCGTCCGGGGAACCCCTGCTCTTGTTCTGCCGCGGGTACCGGCGGTGCGCCGGTACCCGTCGGCGACCGGTCGAGGAAGGCGAATGGCGTGAAGGTGGTCGGACGGGTGACGGCGGCGTTGGTCGGCGCGGGTCTCGCGCTGGGACTGGTGGTCGCCGTCGGTACGACGGCGGCCGCGGCCGCGGCGGACGGGTACTACAAGCAGCCGTTCGACGCGACCGTGTGGCGCGTCGACGGCGGCGTGGCCCGCGCGATCACCTACGACGAGTGGGCCGCCGCCGGTTTCCCGCAGCCCGCGGCGTCGCCGACGGACTACGTCCAGTACCCCTGGTCCTGGACCATCTACGCGGTCACGTTCTGGGGGGACCCGGAGTCGACGTGGGACTGGGACCGGTTGACCGAGCCCCAGTGGCGGGCGTCGGGCAGCCCCGCACCGCGCGCGGTGGGCTGGGTCGAGGGCAGCCGCGTCTACCGGTGGGAGACCAACTTCCAGGAACTCTTCGTCGAGGCCCCGGACCGGACCTCCCACAAGCTCACCTACGACGAGTGGGCGGCCGCCGGGTTCCGCCCTCCCGGCTGGAACCACAACTCGGGCTTCCTCAAGCTGTCCTGGGCGCCGAACATCATGCGGATGACCGACCTGAAGAGCGGTATCGGCCGCTCCATCGACCAGGGGGACTGGCACCGCGAGGGGTACCCGACACCGCAGGTCGTGCGCCGGGTGGCGAACGACCACTTCTACAAGTACGACTCCAGCCCGGTGATCTACTACCAGGGCCCCGCGTTCCACCGGGCCATCGGCTACGAGGAGTGGGTCGGCGCGGGCACGCCCTCGCCGGAGCTCCGCTCGCCCTGACGAGCGCACGGGCCGGCGGCGTTGTGGGGGTGCCGGATAGCCTCCGTCGCGTGGCGAAGACAGCACGGGTGGCCAAGCCGACGTACCGCTGCGCCGAGTGCGGGCACGAGGTGTCCAAGTGGGTCGGGCGGTGCCCGGAGTGCCAGGCCTGGGGCACCGTGGAGGAGCGGGGCGCCTCCGCCGCGCCGCGGTTCCTCGCGGGCACGCCGAGCAGTGAGGCCCGGCCCATCGCGCAGGTCGACATCGAGTCCGCCCGCGCCGTCTCGACCGGCGTGCTGGAGCTGGACCGGGTGCTCGGCGGTGGGCTGGTGCCGGGCGCCGTGGTGCTGCTGGCGGGCGAGCCGGGTGTGGGCAAGTCGACCCTGTTGCTGGAGGTCGCGCACCAGTGGGCGCTGTCGGTCGGCCGCTGCCTCTACGTCACCGGTGAGGAGTCGGCGGGCCAGGTGCGGTTGCGGGCCGACCGGACCGGCAACCTGCACGACGAGATCTACCTGGCCGCCGAGAGCGACATCTCCGCCGTCCTCGGCCAGGTCGACGCGGTCAAGCCGAGCATGCTCATCGTGGACTCCATCCAGACCATGTCCTCGCCCGCGGTCGACGGGGCGCCCGGCGGGGTCAGCCAGGTCCGCGCCGTCACGGCGGGCCTGATCGCGGTCGCCAAGGAGCGCGGGCTGCCCGTGGTGCTGGTCGGCCACGTGACCAAGGACGGCTCGGTCGCGGGGCCGCGCGTGCTGGAGCACCTGGTGGACGTGGTGCTGCAGTTCGAGGGCGACCGGCACTCGACGCTGCGGCTGCTGCGCGGCGTGAAGAACCGGTTCGGCCCGGCCGACGAGGTCGGCTGCTTCGAGTTGCGCGACGACGGCATCGCGGGCGTGCCCGACCCGTCCGGCCTGTTCCTGCACCGCCGTGACCAGCCGGTGTCCGGCACCGCCGTCACCGTCGTCGTGGAGGGCAAGCGGCCGATGCTGGGCGAGGTGCAGGCGCTGGTCACGCCGACCGCCCTGCCCGCGCCCCGGCGCGCGGTGAGCGGCCTCGACTCGGCCCGCCTGGCCATGGTCCTGGCCGTGCTGGAGAAGCGCGGCAAGGTCGGGTTGGGCAACAAGGACGTCTTCACCGCCACCGTCGGCGGCATGCGGCTGGTCGAGCCGGCGGTGGACCTGGCGGTGGCGTTGGCGGTCGCCTCGGCGGCCACCGACCTGCCCCTGCCGCACGACCTCGTCGTGGTCGGCGAGGTGGGCCTGTCCGGTGAGCTGCGCCGGGTGAACGGCGTCGGCCGCCGGCTCACCGAGGCCGCCCGGCTCGGCTTCACCAAGGCCCTGGTGCCGCCGGACGCCGGGCCGCTGCCCCAGGGGACGCGGACGCTCGTCGCGCACGACCTGCTCGACGCGCTGCAACTGCTCAAGCTCACGAAATAGCGAACGGCGCCCGGTCGTGACCGGGCGCCGTCCGCGGAAAGCACTTACTTCGTCGCCGCCAGCAACTGCGCGCAGCGGATCAGCCCCAGGTGGCTGTAGGCCTGCGGGTGGTTGCCCAGGGAACGCTCCGCGATCGGGTCGTACTCCTCGGGCAGCAGACCCGTCGGCCCGGCCGCGTCCACCATCTGCGCGAACAGCTCCTCGGCCTCGGTGCGCCGCCCGGTGAGCAGGTAGGCCTCGATCATCCACGCCGCGCACAGGTGGAAGCCGCCCTCGTCGCCGGGCAGGCCGTCGTCACGCCGGTACCGGTACACCGTGGAACCGGACCGCAGCTCGGCCTCGACCGCGGTCACGGTGGCCTGGAACCGGTCGTCGGTCGGGTCGATCAGACCCGACAGCCCGACGTGCAGCGACGCCGCGTCCAGGTCGTCACCGTCGTACGCGGTGGTGAACGACTGCGCGTCCTCGCTCCACCCGTGCTTGAGCACGTCGTTGGAGATGGTGTCGCGCAGCACCGGCCACGACGGGTCGACCTCCCGCCCGTAGGTCTCGGCCAGCGTCACCGCCCGGTCGAGGGTCACCCAGCACATGACCTTCGAGTACACGTGGTGGCGCGGCGCGTGCCGCTCCTCCCAGATGCCGTGGTCGGGCTCGTGCCAGCGGCGGGCGACCGCCTCGGCCATCGCCTGCACCATCAGCCAGTCCTGGTCGGTCAGCGAGCCGCGCGCGGCGGCCAGCTGCACGACCAGGTCCACCACGGGCCCGAACACGTCCAGCTGCACCTGCTGGTTGGCCAGGTTGCCCACGCGCACCGGCCGCGACCCGGCGTAACCGGGGAGCGTGTCGATGACGGCCTCGGCGCCCAGCATGGTGCCCTGCAACGTGTACAGCGGGTGCAGGCGCTCGGGGCCGGGCAGGGTCGACAGGACCCCGTGCACCCAGCCCAGGAACGCCTCCGCCTCGCCGAACGACCCGACCGACACCAGGGCCTGGGCGGTCAGCGCCGCGTCGCGCAGCCAGCAGTACCGGTAGTCCCAGTTCCGGATGCCGCCCAGCTCCTCGGGCAGCGAGGTGGTGGCGGCGGCCATGATCGCGCCGGTGTCGTGGTGCACCAGGCCCTTCAACGTCAACGCCGACCGCAGCACCAGGTCCGACTCGACCGGCGGCAGCTTCAGCGTCGCCGCCCAGTCCGACCAGAACGCGCCGGCCCGCGCGCGCCGCTCCGGCTCGCCCAGGGTGGCCTCGGACAGGTCGTCCGTGCCGCAGCGCAGCTCCAGCAGGATCGGCGCGCCCTCCCGGGGGCGCACGACGGCCGTCGCGGTCTCCTGGATGCCGTCGGAGGTGATCTGCCAGTCGACGCCGGGTGAGCGCAGCACCATCGGGTCCGAGGTGCCCACGATCCGCAGGCCGTCGCGCTCGCGCAGCAGCCGCACCGGCACCTGGCCGAACTCCGGCCGCGGCGCGAACGTGATCACCGCGTTGGTCGAGCCGGAGACCCGCCGCACCAGGTCGGTGCGGTGCGAGGCCAGGTCGTGGTCGAGGTAGTCGGTGACCAGCAGCCGCGACCAGCGGGTCTCCACGATCATCGTGCCCGGCACGTACCGCTGGCCCAGCGGCAGCGAGCCGTGCTCCGGCTTGATCGAGAAGTGGCCGGCGGCCGGTCCGCCGAGCAGGTCGGCGAACACCGCCGCCGAGTCCGGCTCCGGGTGGCACAGCCAGTTCAGCCTGGCGTCGGGGGTCAGCAGCGCGACCGACCGCTCGTTGGCGAGCATGGTGAGCCGCTCGATCGGCACGGCCTGGTCGCCGTGCAGCCACGCCCGCCGCTCCTCCAGCAGGAACGCCAGCACGGTGGCCACGTCGAGGGTGTCGTCGACGAAGTACTGGGCCAGCGACTCGCCGTCGCCGACCTTGATGCCGACGTCCGGCCCGCTGAGCCGGGCGAACGCCTTCTCGTCGGTCACGTCGTCACCGACGAACACGGCCGCGGTAGCCGACGCGCGGTGCCGCAGGACGTCCAGGGCGTGGCCCTTGTCCGTCTGCACCACGGCCAGCTCGATCACGGCCTTGCCCTCGGTGACCTGCACGCCGTCCCAGGTGGCCGGACCGGTGCGGACGTCGTCCAGAACCCGCTCCCCCACGGCGGGGTCGGCACGGCGCACGTGCACCGCGATGCTCGCGGGCTTGACCTCGAGGCCGACACCCTCGTGGCCGGCGACGATCTCCTCCAATCGGATTTCCAGGCGGCGGTGCAGTTGTTTCGCATCAGCGTCCAGCGCGTGCACGAAACCGACGTCGAACTCGGATCCGTGGGAACCCACCAGGTGCACCTCGGACGGCAGGCGCGACAGCGTCGCCAGGTCGCGCAGGGCGCGCCCGGAGATCACCGCCGTCGTCGTCTCGTGCAGACCGGCCAGGGAGCGCAGCGCGCCCACCGACTCGGGCAGCGGGCGGGCGTCCTCTGGGTTGGCCACGATCGGAGCCAATGTCCCGTCGTAGTCGCAGGCGACCAGCAGGCGCGGTGTGCGTGCCAACTGCACGATCGCACGACGGAGTTCGGCGGGGAGGGCCTCGGCGGTCAACGCCCCTCCTCAATGCTCGGTGGGACAGGTGGGTGATAGTTCGGTCTGAACTGATTCAGATCGTGGACTGCGTGCCCAAGGCATCAAGAAACGATCGAGCCCATCGGTCGACGTCGTGCGTGAGGACTTGGCGGCGCAGCGCGCGCATCCTACGGCGGCCTTCGGCCGGATCCAGCGTGAGGGCGGCATCCAGGGCGTTCTTCACGCCGTCCAGGTCGTGGGGGTTGACCAGGAAGGCGCTCGTGAGTTCGGCCGCCGCCCCGGCGAACTCGGAGAGCACCAGCGCGCCGCCGAGGTCGTAGCGCGTGGCGACGTACTCCTTGCACACCAGGTTCATCCCGTCACGCACCGGAGTCACCACCATGACGTCCGCGGCGGTCATGAACGCGGTCAACTCCCGCCGGTTGACCGATTGGTGCAGGTAGTGGACCACGGGGTGGCCGACGGTGGAGAACTCGCCGTTGATCCGGCCGACGGCCTGCTCGATCTCGCCCCGCATCTGCTTGTAGTGCTCGACGCGTTCGCGGCTGGGCGTGGCGAGCTGCACCATGGTGACCTCGCTCGGGTCCACGCGGCCGTCGGCGAGCAGTTCGTGCAGCGCGCGCAGGCGCACGTCGATGCCCTTGGTGTAGTCGAGGCGGTCCACACCGAGCAGGATCTTCTTCGGATTCCCGAGGTCTTCGCGGATTTGCCGCGCGTGTTTTTGGACTTCTTTGTCGCGCGCGAGCGCGTCGAGCCCCGCCGAGTCGATAGAGATTGGAAATGCCCCGACCCGCACGGTGCGGTCCCCGACCTGGACGACACCGGGCCTCGTGCGCACGCCGACCGCGCCGCGGCTCGGTTCCAGACCCACCAGGCGGCGGGCCAGCCAGAGGAAGTTCTGCGCGCCGCCGGGCCGGTGGAAGCCGACCAGGTCGGCGCCGAGCAGCCCGCGGATGATCTCCGTGCGCCACGGCAGCTGCATGAACAGCTCGACCGGCGGGAACGGGATGTGCAGGAAGAAGCCGATGCGCAGGTCCGGTCGCAGCTCGCGGAGCATGGCGGGCACCAGTTGCAACTGGTAGTCCTGCACCCACACGGTGGCGCCCTGGGCGGCGACCTTCGCGGTCACGTCGGCGAAGCGCTGGTTGACCCGCACGTAGGCGTTCCACCAGCGCCGGTGGAACGCGGGCGGCGCGACCACGTCGTGGTAGAGCGGCCAGAGCGTGCCGTTGGAGAAGCCCTCGTAGTAGTCGGCCACCTCGGCGGCGCTCAACGCCACCGGGTGCAGCTGAAGGCCGTCCTCCTCGAACGCCTCGACCTCGGCGTCCGCGATGCCGGGCCAGCCGACCCACGCGCCGCTGTGCGTGCGCAGGAACGGCTCCAGCGCGGTCACCAGGCCGCCGGGGCTGTGCTTCCAGCGCTGCGTGCCGTCGGGCAGGCGCTCCAGGTCAACCGGCAGGCGGTTGGCCACGACCAGGAAATCCGCGCCGTTCTCGCCAATGCTGCTCACCGGGTAGCGCCTCCTAAGGGATTCGTCTCGCCCACCGTCGAGGTTAGTGGGAACGCGCAGGTTGGATGCCCTGTCGTCGGCCCCGTCACACTGTGTTGACTTGACGAAAGCTCCTCAGGTGGGCGATCTCACGTGGAAAGCCGGTGTTCAGGCGGTCAGCGCCGGGAACGGGCGGCCAACCGGCCCAGGCCGGTGCGGACGGGGCGACCCAGATGTTCACCCAGGACGACGCCGCTCGCGAGTGCGAGCGCGGTGCCGGCGGCCAGCACGAGGGTCGACAAACCGGCCGCGTCGCCCTCCGCGGTCAGCTGGTAGAGGCCCCGGTAGATGGTCCAGCCGGGCAGCAGCGGCACCATGCCGGCCACCGCCACCAGCAGGGGCGGCATGCGCAGCCGGCGGGACACGATCGTGCCGCCGAACCCGACCGCGGTGGCCGCGACGGCGGCACTGGCGATGGCGTTCGTGCCGGTCAGCGCGAGCAGGCCGTAGGTCGCCGTGCCGACCGCGCCCGCGGCGGCGGCCATCGGGAGCGCCCGCGGCGGGGCGTAGCTGGCCAGGGCGAAGAACGCGGAGGTGGCCGCGCCCGCCGCGAACTGCACCGGCACGTCGGAGATCAGCGGCGGCAGCGGGTCGGCGATGTTGGTCCGCACGCCGAGCTGCACGCCCGCGCGCAGGGTCAGCGCGATGCCCGCGATGAGGCCCGCGGTGAGCAGCGCGACCTCCACCGTGCGGCCGGCCGCGGTGACGTTGTAGCCGGTGATGGCGTCCTGCACGGTGCCGACCAGCGACAGGCCGGACAGCAGCACCACGATCCCGGTGGCGATCAACAACGACGGCCGCACGCTCGGCAGCAGGTCCGTCGCGTACATCGCCACCGCCACCGACGTGGCCAGCGCCCCGCCGACGACCTGCTGGAAGAAGAACGGCAGCCCGCGCCGGTTGAGCACGCGCCCGACCCGGTCGACGGTCGCCGTGACGACGGCCGCCATCGCGGCCAGCAGCGGTCCGCCGCCGACGAGCAACGCCACCGCGCCCGCCATGCCCGCCCACGCCAGCGTGGCGACCCAGCGGGGGTACGGGTGGTCGGCGCGGCTGATCCGGTCGATCTCGGCGGAGGCCTCCGCGGCGGTGGTGGCGTCGGTGGTGATCCGCCGGATCAGGTCCTCCACGGCGGCGAGCCGGGTGTAGTCGACGCTGCGGCCGCGCACCACGCGCATGGACGTGACGGGCGCGGCCTCCGTGCCGCGGTGGCAGGAGACGGTGATCGACGTGTAGATCACGTCGACCTCGGTGTGGGGCAGCCCGTAGGCGTTCGTGACCGCCAGGATGGTGGCCGTCACGTCGGCCGCGCCCGCCCCGCCGGCCATCTGCGCCTCGCCGACGCGCAGGGCCAGGTCGAGTACCAGGTGGACGGTCGAGTCGTCCGGGAGGGACGGTCCTTCGACCGGTCGGGCCCGCTCGACGTGCTCGAACCGCCGGCGCCACAGCCGCACCCGGCGTCACCTCCCTGACTCGCCCGGCCGCCACGCCGACCGTGTCGGATTCGAGGCTGTGTCATGCGCCACCCCTGGACGGGGTACCTGGACCGGGTGACTTGATCACTGTGGGTTCAATACTGTTGATACCGCTGGCCAGGGGTTTTGTGGGTGCCCAGGACCACCCGGACGGTACCGGGACGTCCGGACGGACCAACGAGGGCCCACCGTGAGCAGACCGTTCGCCGCAGGTAGCACCCCGTGCGGGCGCTTACGATGTTCCCGGCCTCCTGGCCACGCCGGTGTAGCTCAATTGGCAGAGCACTCGCCTTGTAAGCGAAAGGTTAGGGGTTCAAGTCCCCTCACCGGCTCCACAGACCCCCTGACCAGCCCCTACGGCTGGGCCAGGGGGGAAGTTGATCAAGACGTATCCTTGCACAGCGCTCGGTGACACTCCGCTTGGAGGGTTCGAGCGTGGCAAAGACGATCATCTACCCCGGTGGTGACTGGGGTCTGCACGCGCGTGGTTGGTACCGCGCCCTGAAGGCTCAGAACAAGTCAGACAACACCGCACGCATCTACGTGTACGCCGTGCGGCAGCTCGGCGACTGGGCGCTCGCGCAGGCCGAGCCGCTCGAAGCTGACGACATCACGCCGGACCACATCAACGAATTCATGGCGCAACTGATCGACAAGACGTCGGCGGCGAACGCGCACACCAACTACCGGGCGTTGCGGACGTTCTTCAAGTGGCTTGTCGAGGTCGAGGAAGAGATCGACCGCTCGCCGATGGACCGGACGAAGCCGCCGCACGTTCCCGAGCAGCCGGTGCCGATCGTGAGCGACGACGGCGTTAGCGGATTGATCAAAGTCTGTTCCGGCAAGGATTTCGAGTCGGTCCGCGACGCGGCGATCATCCGTCTGTTCGATGACACGGCGGCACGGCTGTCCGAGGTGGTGCTGCTCGTCGACGACATCGACCTTGATGCCGACATGATCCGCGTCATGGGCAAGGGACGTCGCTTGCGAACGATCCCGTTCGGCCCGAAGACAGGGACGGCCCTTACCCGCTACCTGAAGGTGCGGCGAAAGCACAAGTTCGCCCACCGGCCCGAGCTGTGGCTCGGCCTTCGCGGGCCGTTGACTCCGGACGGGGTCAAGCAGATGATCAAGCGCCGAGGTCAGCAGGCGGGCATCGAAAACATGTTCGCTCACCGTCTGCGCCACACGTTCGCGCACAACTGGCAGGCACGCGGCGGCAATGAAACCGACCTTATGAGGATCATGGGGTGGAAGTCGGAACAGATGTTGCGCCGCTACGGCGCCAGTGCAGCCGACGAACGAGCGCGTGAGGCGCACCGAACGATGGCGCTCGGCGACCGCATCTAAGCCGCCAACGCGGTGACGAGGGTGCGCTGTGCTGGTGGCATGGATGAGAGCTTGACACCGGCGCAGCGCACCTTGCGGGCCAAGCTCGCCGCCCATGCCTCATGGGCAAATACGGCAGATCGAACGGCCCGGACGGAAGCCGCTCGAAAGGCGGCCTCAGATCGTTTCCTGCGGCAGGTCGACCCCGAGGGGGTGCTGCCGCCCGCCGAGCGCACGAGGCGAGCGGAGAGCGCCCGCAAGGCCCACATGGCTCGGCTTGCTCTCCTCAGTGCACAAGCTCGTCGACGCGGAGGCCGATCCACCGGCACCGCCGGCTGACTGATCGTCCAGGGGCGGAGCAGAGGGCGCCCGTCGCCGGGCGCCCTCTGCTCCGAGCCGTTGTGTTTCTCTATTCGGCGCGTTCGAAGCTCCGTAGGAACGCGCCGAAGCTGGAAGGGGAGAAGTGTAGTTCTGTTTTGGGATTCTTGCTGTCTCGAACCCCTACGGCGTTCCTGAGTTGGGCAAGTTCGACACACTGCTCGGGGTTGCCTACGCTGCGGCGTGACTTCCGCCACCGTACTTGTTCCATGTCCCTGATTCGCCCCTAATTGCTGCCACTGTTCAGATTGTGTGTATGCGCGATAGCGGTCGAACAGTTCATCAGCACGCGGCGCGCTTCGTCGCCTTCGGCCGCTACAGTCCACAACATGTCGGCGAGCTTGTGGTAAGTCGCCAGGTCCGTAGGGGAATCCGTATTGATCTCGGTATCCACTGTCTCAATAAGAACCGTATTCCCGACGATCCAGAAACCGTTTGTCGGTACGGCTGGCATCTGCGTGTCCAGTGGAATGATTCCGAACCTGACCGTCGGGAGGCCGAGCAGTGCTAGCAGACGGTCGATCTGTGCAAGCATGACCTCTGCCGGGCACACGAAGAACCTCAAGGCAGATTCGCACATCAACAGCTCGATGTGCTTCGCGCTATCGTACAGCGCGTGCTGGCGCTCAAGGCGGATGCGAACGGCATCGTCCGTGTCGGGCGGCGTTTCTTGGAACTCCGCTGCACGAATGAACACATGACGAGCGTACTCCGCAGTTTGTACGAGACCGGGAACGACGATCAGTTCGAACACGCGGATGATGGAAGCGGCGCTCTCAATCTTGCTGCTGTACTGCTGTCGGCCACTGTGGCCGGTTCGGAGCTGTCGCTTCCACGAGTTGGACGCGATTCGGATTCCTCGTAGATCATCCCGCATACGCGCCACGACCGACTCCGACGCTTCAACGGCGGTGAGCCACTGCGACACGTCGGAGTCGGTCGGGTCCTGCTTGCCGTTCTCGATCTTCGACACCTTGGACGCGTGCCAGCCCACCTTGCCCGCAAGCTCCTTGCCGGACAGACCGGCCTCAACACGGAGGCGTCGAAGCTCGTCGGCGAACTCAAGACGGCGCTTGTCTGGCGTGCTGCTCACGGGCTCCTCTTGATGGCTATGGCTGTGCGTAGTCCTCGAACGCGACCGCGTGTCGCCACGCGACGTCACGCCACGACCGGTGTCGCGCCACCGTAGCGGGATCGGTGATGATCTCGGCTCCGTCCAGATCGTTCGCGGTGAAGTGCAGCACGGCGACCCGTTCGTCATCGAACAGCCAGAAGTCATAACCCGGCAGATCGAGCGCTCGCGCATCGGCCTCCGGGAGTACACGGATGACCTCGCCGGCCGCGATGTTCGCCGGTGTTACCTCCATCTGCCAACGCAGGTACTCGGTCAAGGGGTCGGTGAGCACTCGCACCCGCTCGAACCTCCTGCCGGCGCGGGTGGCGGTACGAACGTCTTCGAGCCACGGACTCAACCACTCAAGATCGTCTGTTGCCGGAACGCCTTCCCGCCACCGCTGCCACGGCTCTGCCTCGTCGGGCTGCCGGTAGGTGCCCTGAGCTTCCCATCGCCATGCCGAACGGGAGAACCTCCGGAACAGGTCGGCGAACCCCTCTCCTCGAACCAGATCCGGCATCACGCGCCCTTGGGGGCGAAGCTCAACAACGCAGCGGGAATCTCGACAGCAGTCTCGTGGTCAGGCAAGCCGCGCTCGTGGAGGGCCGCCAATGCCTCGGGGTCGGTGATCTTCGAGCCCTGCACCACGTACGTACCGCGGTCGGTCGCGTAGAGGTTGGGGCACGAGCCGCTGTTGCTGGTCGTGCCAAGGAACGTCAGCTTCATCTGTCCTCCTACGTTGCGTGGTTCAAGCAACCCTAGGAGCAACTTTCGCACACGACGCGTTGCCGCACGTCACACCGCAGCCAACTTGGTAGCTGTCGGTAGCTAGATGTACGCCGATCGGCGTAAGTGTGCGCAAGAATTGCTCAGATTGCTTGTGTGTGCGCGGGTGGTTAGGGACAGTGAGACGAGCGGGGCCGGTGGTCGTGCCCCCGACCGGTCGCCGGTCCCGCTCTCCAGCGCGCCGGAGGTAGACAGGAGGTCTCAGTGCAGACGTCACCGATGGAAGTCGTGGCCGCGATCGTGACGGGGCTGGTGGTGCTCGGCCGCCTCGCCCTGAACCTGTTCGAGTCGTGGGAGTGCTCGCAGGTCATCGAACGCCGAGCACGGGGTGCTCGATGAACGAGCATCCGGTTATCGCACGCCTGCGAGCGGCAGGCTTCCTCGTGGCGCCGAACTTCGACGGGAACGGGTTCGACTCCGGACTGCTGTTCGTGCAGCAGCGACAAGGACACATGGCGGTGGTGTGCGCCTACAGCGACGACTACGCACTTGGTGCTCGGCTGCCGCTGTTGCGCGACTGGTCAAGGCCGTTCGAGTCCACGCTCGCACATCCTGCGGCGGTCGCTCCGTTCGCCGACGTGGTCGACGAGTTATTGCGGCCTGCGCGCAGTGCGGGCACGAGCGGTGAGGTAGACGTCAACCGCGCAGGGGTCGAGGGTGGTGCCCGGTGAACGGCTCCGATGCCGCGCTGCGGGCTCTGATCAGGGCGCGGTTCGAGGTTATCCAAGGGCCGCCCTACAAGAAGAACGGCGACGAAGTTCCCTTCACCCTGCTTTACATCCGACCCTGGGGTGTGCGGTTCACGGACGTTGTGCACGTTCGCGGAGAAGAGGACTTCGTCGTCCGCCGAGCACGGGCCGACGGCCCGAATAACGATCTGTTCGCCGAAGCGAACCGCGTCTGGAGCAGTGCGGACGGTGTCACGCTGGCCGAAGCTATTGACGAATTGCTCGCCTTGAATCCGCCTGACGTGGATGGCGGTTTCTCCGTCGAGCGCTGATCCGACCTTATTTGCGCGCTTGCCTCCCTGCTTCGTCTCTCCCTCTCGTGAGGTTCCGGTGACTCTCTTTGTGCTTATTTTGATCATTGCAGGTATCCCTGCTGTGGTTCTTGCATTTCTCGCTTGGTACTACCTGCGTCCTTCCAAGGGGCAGCACGGCAATCCGGCGGGTGCTGCTTTTACGGTCGACACCGCCAGGCATGAGAAGGCTGCTTCGTCTACCGATCAAACGGAGGGTGCCACACGCAAGCGGAGCGCGCTCCGAGCGTCGACCCTCCACTCACCTCGACCGGTCGAGGTGTTCGTCGCAGACGACCAGCCGTTACTCCTCGTGCGGCCGTACGTGCAGCATAACGAGGTCCAACGCGAGGCGCTCGCCCGTGCGCTGCGGGTGGAGAGCGAGCGCGCGGAAGGACGGCGCGGGGTGGTTGAACCGATGGCGGCTTGACCGGCTTCATCGACAACCGGGTATTTCCGGTGTGTCGTCCTGATCGGCCCTAAGGGCACTTGGGGCGCAAGAGAAATGGTGCACCCCATCGGGGTGCAGGAAGGAGAATGGCGTGATCATTCAGGCTGTCGAGAACTTCGACGACGTGTTCGAAGGCCCGGCGTCGATCTCGGTGCAGGCGACGGAGTACCACAAGGTGGCTGGTTCGTCCGACACCCGTACCAAGTACGACGAAATCTGACCGACTCATTCCGGGGGGCGGGCGTTTAGCTCGCCCCCCGGTGCCTGTCTGGAGTTGTCATGCTCGAACTCTGTTTACGAATGCGCCCTGGTATTGACTGGCGCTGGAACGGTGAGCGCTGGTCGGACGGTTTGAGCACACTACGCCCCTACGGGCACCCGATGCTCGAACACGCAGCGGTCACAGACGGCGTTTCGACTTTCCTCGTCGTGCGCGAGCGCGCTCGCGAGATCGCAGGATTCGGCCAGGCGCAGATGTTCACCACCACGGACACACCGACCTATCGGCGACTGCTCGACGAGATTAAGGCATGGCCGCTCGACTTCGTGCTCGTCGAGTGCACGCCTGCGGACGGGTTCCGCATCACGTCCGGTACGTGGGGCACGGCACCGCTCTACCTGACCGATGCCGGGGGACGGCTGCGCGGGTCGTGGTCCCTGCCCGACCTTCGGCAACAGCTCAGCCTCGACGCACTCGACGAGCGCTCGGTCGCCCGCCTGCTGACCGAGCGCACTCGCTACGCACGAGAGACCCTGTTTAAGGGGGTCTACATGCTGACCGAGCGGGCGCACGCCACCTACGGCCACGACGGTCTCGCGATGCACTACCCGGCGCCCGCCGAGCACGCCTCGCCCCGTGAGGTGCGTGAGGGTGTCGACGTCGTCGACGTCTACCGACAGGTTCTCTCCGATGCGGTGTACGTGCGTCCGTTTGACCCGAGGGCGACGGCGGTCGAGTTGTCCGGTGGAATGGACTCGGCGTCGGTGGCGGTCACCCTCGCCGAGGAACATCGCGGTGAGGTGCTCGCCTACGCCCTCGCGATCGGAGGTGAGGCAGGCGGGCAGCAGCTACGCCGTCGCGCCGAGATGCTGCGCTACCTCGGGTTTCCCGACCTAACCGTCGACGCGCTACCGCTCGCGCCACTCAACCCCGACGGTGCACGAGCCCGCAGGGTGTTCGTCGAGCCCGATGCCGAGCCTTTTCACGAGGCGGTCGGCGCCATTCTCGCCGCAGCTCGACGGCAGGGGGTGCGGACGGTGTTCACCGGAGACGGGGGCGACGAACTGCTCAGCCTGCGCGGTGAGGAGTGGGCGTCGGTGGGCAAGGTGCGCGGACGGTTCTCCGATCACGAGCGGTTGCCCGCGTGGCTGGGCCGCCGCACGGTCGACCAGCTCGACGCCGTTGACGACGACCTCGCGCCGCCGACGGTGATCAACGAGGCGACGCTGCTCGGGTTCGCGGTGCGCTCGCCGCAGTTCCTCGACGCGGGTATCTGGCCGGTATCGCCGCTGTGCTCACCACGGTTGATCCGGTTCGCCGAACAGCTCCCGGTGTCGTGGCGGGTCGACAAGCACATCTGTCGCGAGCGGTTCCGCCGGATTGGGTTCTCCCACGACGCCAGGTATCCACACCTTCGGGAGAACTTCCGGCATGTCATGGGCGCGGGGCTGCGCGAGTACGGTATGCCGTTGCTCGCAGAGCTGTTGGCCGAGGCGATCACGGTCGATCATGGGTTCGTCGACGGGGACGCGCTGCGCGCAGCGGTGGAGCAGTGGAAGCAAGGCGAACCGATCGACATGAAGGTCTTCCCCGTGCTCTCGCTCGAACTCGCGCTACGAGCGATGACGACCGGTACCAGCCAACGGGAGGGCGTCCTGTGTACGTGATTCGACCGGCCGAGGCGAGAGACCGCGACGGTGTCGCCGAGCTGGTGCGCTGCCGTGCGGAGTGGATGCGCGATCAAGGGCTCGGCCGGTGGCGGGGGTGGGTGAGTTCGGCCGAGCACCTCGCCGACCAGGTCGCCGAACCCGACTGGCCGGTGTGGGCGCTCGTCGACGACGGTGTTCTGCTCGGCATCACCACGACCGACGAGACACCGGTGCTCGGGTGGACCGAGCAGGAACGCGCCGAGTCGGCGATCTTCCTGCAATCCACGGTTACGCACCCGTCGCGGGCGGGCGCTGGCCTCGGGATGGTCGTTGCGTTCTGGGCACTCGACCGCGCCGCCCGCCAAGGTCGGCAGTGGGTGCGTCGCGGCGTACTCAGCGACAGCGAGGGGGGAAACCTCGGGCTGGTGCGCTACTACCGGCGGCAGGGATGGCGCGTGGTGCGCGCGGTTCCCCACCCGCGCAAGCCGGACGAGATTACGGTGTGGTCGCTCGCACGCCCGGCCGCGAGGCAGCCCGATCTCGTCGGCATCGTGATCGAGGTCGAACACCAGGGCGACGAGTCCCGAGCGCACCTCGCGCCCGCCTGAACCTCCTACAACGCAACAGCGCCCCCGCACCCGGCCAGGGTGCGGGGGCGCTGTGCGGATATGGGTTCAGCCGTCCAACGGCAGTCGGGTGTCGGAGTAGGTCGGTGACTTCGCCGAGCCGAGCAGCACGCGCGTCAGCCAAGCGGGCAGGTGCGTCTCGGCGGAACGTGCCAGCGGGTAGACCACGCCGACCACGATCGGCACAACGAGCAGCTCGGCCGCGCCGTCGAGCGCGTCGGTGAGGTAGGCGGGTGCGCCGAGGCTGATCAGCCAGGCGACGAGAGCCGACCACGCGACCGGAACCACGGTGCGCAGCCAGGCGACGAGACGATCGGACACAGGTTCCTCCACAGTTGGGGACAAGCTTGGGGATAACTCGAACACTCGTTCGATTGGGTTAATCGCGGTTGGCGAGTTCGCGGTCGGCGGCGCGCAGCTCGGCCTCGATGCGGCCGAGCTGGACCCACGCGCGGGCGGCGAGCGCGGCGAGCGCGACGAGCGCCAGGGCGAGCCCGGCGGTGAGGGTGCGCACGGTGGTCACCCGCCGAGCAGTCGGCGCCACGTGTTCGGGCCGACCACGCCGTCGACGGTCAGGCCGGCGCGGCGCTGCATGTACTTGACGCGGTCCTCGGTGGCCGGGCCGAAATCGCCGTCGACGGCGAGCCGGGCCAATCCGGGGTACCAGGCGTTGAGGATGCGCTGAACCTCGCGCACGGCGTCGCCGGTGGAACCGCGGCGGATGGTCGGGCGCCCGCCGGGATTCGGCGTCGGCGTCGGGGCGGGCTGCCCGCCGCCGTTGCCGCCGAGCACCTGCTGCAGCCGCTCGGCGGTGAGCGTCCGGGCCGAGTTCCACGAGAGTTCTACGTGCAGGTGGTCGGTGTGCGGGTGGCTGCCGTTGTACGGGCGCCACCCAGCGTGGGGGTAGCTGCCCGACCAGATGCGGCGGTCGTAGATCACGCACTGCACGCCCAACTCGGCGGAGAGCGCGACGAGCCGGTCGGCGAGCACCTGCGCCCAGCCGGCGCCGACGGGCACGCCGAGGTCGGTCGCGCGTCCCTCGCCGTGCAGGCTGGTCGAAGTGCTGCCGGGGATCACGGCGCAGTTGTAGATCCCGAGGTTCCGGCCGCCCTGCGCGCTGTAGGCGCCGAGGAACCAGGACATGAGCGCGCGGGCGCCGGGCGTCGCCGAGCCGGTGCAGGAACGCGCGGGCTCGTATCCGGTGTAGATGCTCACGGGTCAGCCTTCCGGGTTGCTCGGCGTCGCGTCTGGGAACTGCTCGACGTAGTCGGGGTGTGTGGGATCGGTGATCTCCGGTCGCGTCGTGTCGGTCGCGGACGGGTCGACGACGTCGCCGGTGTCAGGGTTTTCGGGCGTGCTCATGCGGTCCTCTCATTCGTTGAAAACTGCGGGCGCGTCGCGTGTCGGGGGCGCGGAACCCGGCGAGCGGCCGGCGCGTGGTCGGTCAGGTGGTCATGGATTCGGCGAGCTGCTGCCGATAGCGCTGCCGGTCGGCGGTGATGTCGTCGACGTCGGCGAGCACCAGGGCGCGCAGCGCGGCGAGCCCGTCGTCGTCGGCGACGCGAACACCGGTCTTGATCGCGGTGACCTCGGCGTCGCGTAGGCGTCTCGCCTCGGCCTTGAGCCGCTGGGCTTGGTCGTCGACCTGGTCGACGTCGTCGGCGAGGCTGTGCGTGTCCTCGGCGGTGAGCCGTGTCCGCCCGTACTCGGCGATGGCTTGCACCTGCTGTGCCTCGGCGACCAGGCGCAGCGACGCCTCGGGTTCGGGAGCTCGGGCGCCGCGGTAGCCGTGCAGGCGCCAGTCGAGCACGTGCAGCGGGTCGTCAACGCCGTACATCTCCATGTCGGCTGCGACCGCCGAGCGCGGCAGGATGTAAAGCTCGATGCCCTGCGGTGAGCGCTGCACGATCCGGTAGCAGGGGCCGAGGCCCTGCTCGTCGGTGGTCTCGGCGCCGATGATCCTGATTTCCACGTCACGCGCTCCTGATGATCAGCCAGTGAATGTCGATCTCTGCGCCGCGTGACCAGTTGAATTGGAATCCCCGGTTGTCCCAGCGGGTGACGGCCCACGTGACGCCGTCTTGTGGTGCGCCGGTCACGAGGGTGCAGTGCGGCACAGGGGCGCCGAGGGTCACCGTCGCGCCGTGGTCGATTCGCACGGAGTAGGCGCCGGGGTTGATGTGGGTGATGCCGAACCCGAGCATCCGGGTGTTCGACATGCCTCGCGGCAGGATGCCGTCGATGAACAACTTGCCGTCACCGGGCGCGTTGAGTGATACCGAGGTGTTGACGTCGCCGAACGCTTTGCCGATCTTCCACGCGCCGCCGGGGTAGAGCAGGATCTCGGCGCGGCCGGAGCTGTTGAGCACCCGCTCGGCGCTGGAGAGCCACAGCGCGCCGACCTGTCCGCCGTCGTCGTCGGTGAAGATCGACGGTGGGTTTGGGTAGGTGGTGCTGCCGGTGTGGAACAGGATTCCGGGGCGTCCGACGGCGATGTTCGGGTCGATCACCACCCGGCGCCCGCTGGTGCCGGTCTGGAACGTGCCGGTGATCGTGGCCGTGCCGGTGCTCGACGAGACGTCGACCGTGCGTGTTCCGGCGCTGTTCCACGCGCGCAGCCCGGATGAGTCGAATTGCACGCGCGGGTCGGTCGCCGACGTGCGGATCGTGGCGCCGGTGATGGTCTTGCCGTCGATCGCGGTCGCCGAGAGTTTGTCGGCGGTGATGGCGTTCGCCCGGATCGCCGAGGCGGTGACCGAGCCGACCGCGAGCTGATCGGCCGTGATCGAGTTCGCGACGATCTTGTCGCCGTAGATCGGGCGTCCGACCAGGTCGGGCGGCACGAGCGGGCGGGTGCTGATCGTGGCCGAGGTCGATTCGGCCGAGGTGTTGCCGCTGCGGTCGGCTGCGGTGAAGTGGAACCGCCTGCCCTGGTTGTACGGCTGATCGGTGACCACGAGGGTTCCGGCGCCTTCCAACTGTCCGACCCGGCTCGCCGCGCCCGCTGCGGGTGGGTCGACGGTGAGCTGCCCGACCGTGGCGGACGGCCATTCGAGGTAGACCCCGGCGGCGGTGCCGACGAGTTCGGCGTGCTCGGATTCGGTGAGCGTGTCGGTGTGCACGACCGCGTCGTCGACGAGCACCTGCACCCTGCGGCCGAGGACGGACAGGCCGAGGGTGAGCCCGTCGACGGTCCGCCCGGCGGGCAGCGGGATCGGCGTGTTGCGCTTGCTGGTCGCGGCGTCGACGTAGAGCCCGAGGTCGCCGGTACTGCGGCGGGCGAGCACGTACACGGCGCGCTCGCTGTAGGGCCACGTCGACGACAGTCCGGGGAGGTATCGGGCGTAGACACCGGCGCGGTACTGCGTTCCGGGTGACAGGTTGCGCGCGGTGACGGTGTAGTCGCTGGCGCCGGTGTCGCGGGTGGCGAGCAGGTCGGAACCGCCGGTGATGGTCAACCGCCCACCGGTCACGGTGTAGGCAGGGGCGCCGCTCGACCCACTGACGGCCGACTGCAACACCGACCACACGTTCGGGTCGAGCCGGGCGGCGTCGGGCCAGGTCTCCGACCACAGCGTCGCCCCGGTGGCCTGCATCCACACGTCGACGTGCGAGAAGTCGCTCGGCATGGTCTCGCCCGCCGAGCCGCGCCCGTCCCACGTGACGTGGATCGTGCCGAGCCGGGTCGACAGGTTCGGCGTCGACGGGGTCGGGGGCGCGTCGGCGTCGGCGGCGATCGTGACCGCGTAGGGCGCCGACCACGAGCCGAGTACCCCGGCGCGGGAGATCGCGCGGACCTTGAACGCCCATTCGGTACCGACATCGTAGGGCGAGTTGCTCGCGGAGTTGTCCGGGTGGGTGGTCTCGGTGAGCTTCGACCACGGCAGCCCCACGACGTTGGGTCGCTGGTACAGCTCGTAGCGACTGACCTCGATGGCGGTGCCGTCGGTGGCCTTGTCGACCGTGCCCCACGTGGCGGTGACCTGCCCGCGTGCGGCGCCGTCGGAGTCCAGATAGGCCGCGGTGGCGACGATCAACCCCTGCGGCGCGGCGGGCGAGCGCGGGTCGGGTCCGTCTGGTGCCGGGCGGGCACCCGAACCACCGTCGGCGGTAGACCCTCCGACGATGCCGGCGGTTCGCTTGGCGAGCCTGATCTCACGTTCGAGGAACCGGTCGTTCAAGACCAGGTTGCCGCCGAGCGTGCCCGCCTGGTCGCGGGTGAGGGTGATCTGCCGGACGCGCAGCGGCACCAGGCCCCCGCCGTCGCCGGGGGCGCGCACGTAGTCGCCGGGCCGGTAGTGCAGGAAGGGCAACCACTTCGCAGCGGTGAACGCGAGCGCGCGGGTGACCTGCACCCGCTCACGGCCGGTGCGGTCGAGTTCGGCCTCGGCCAACAGCCGCATGGTTCCCTCGTCACGCACCCCGCCTTGGGTGATGAACGATTCCCAGCGTCCCCACGGCGCCGGTGCGTCGGGGTTGACCAGTTCCAGCCGCGCCGGTCCTTCGCCCTTGACGTAGACCGCCGAGGCGACGTCTTCCAACGTGGCGGTGTCCGGCGCGTCGACCACGTCGCGGCCGAGGCGCAGGTCGACCGGACTGTCGCCTGTGGCGAGATCGCGGGCGAGCGCGCCGTCGGCATTGAACACCCGCAGCGTGCGCCCGCGCATGGTCCAGTCGACGACGCCCTGCTCGGCAAGGTTGTCGAGCACGGCGAGCACGTCGATACCGGGCTCGTAGAAGATCGTGAGCACCTTCGCCCACGGCTGCCCCGCGCTATCGACGCTCGGCCCGAAGTCGATCGACAACCCCGGCAGGGCGCCGCGCCCGCGTGCCTCGACGAGCAGGGTCGCCAGGATCGTTCCGGCGGTCGCCGATAGGAACGGGCGCTTGCCCTCGGCGTTGTCGTGCGCCGAGGGCCACAACCGGGCCTTGCGCAGCAACCACGAGTAGGAGGGCAGCTCGAACGCGCGGGCGCCGGTGGGGTCGGTGAGGTTGCCCGAGCGCTTGATGCGCAGGAACCGCCCGCCGTCGACCTCGGCCCACTGCCCGCTGTCGGGGTCGTAGGTCTCGACGGCGACCTCGACCGGTGCGGCGAGCAGCTCGGCGCCGAGAGCGCCCAAGGCGTAGGACAGCCGCAGTGACGCGACATCGTCGAGCGGCACGCCGACCTCGACCGACAGCGGTGTCGGCAGGATGCCGAGCCGGTCGCCGTTCGGGGCGTGGGCGACGAGCCGCACGTCGAAACTCACAGGTACGCCCTCCTTGCCCGCAGCTCGACGAGCGTCGCGTCGGTGGTGTCGGTGCCCTCGACGAGCACCTGCACCCCACGGTCGTGGGCCGATGTCACCGCCCGAGGGGTGAGCGCCAGGAACCGGAACCCGGAGCCGAGTCCGCCGGTGGTGATGCGGCCGGTTGCGTTGGCGCTGGTGCCGTCCCACGCGATCGACGCGGCCTCGTGCGCGTCCATCCGGCCGCAGTGGATGCGCAGCGCCCGCCCGGCGGGCAACGTGCCCGGATGGGACACCCACCCGCCGGTGACGGTGTCGGTGATCCGCAGCCCGGTCACGGGTCCGGTGATGCGCAGCACGGCGTCGAGCACAGGCGCACTGGACCCGTCGAGGATGTTCACGCGCACGGGTGCGCCGAGGGTGGTCGTCGACCAGGTCGACGGCGCCGGATCGCGCCAGTAGGCGCCGGGGATGCGCAGCACCACGGCCAGGCGGGCGCGGGCGGCGCCGATCCACACCTGCGGTTCGGAAGCCGCGGTGACAGTGGCCTCGGCGGCAACCTCGGCCGCGCCCGGCGCCGGGGAGTACCGGACGTCGAGCAACCGGTGCCGCACCCCGAACAACCCGTAGAGCGCGGCGAGGTTGGCGTCGAGCCCGGCGGCGCCCTGGTCGACCCCGTCGGGGCTCACGCCGGTGATCCCGAGCGTGAGCCCGACGGTGGTCGCCTCGACGTCTGCGCCGACGAGCGGCAGCTCGCCCGGCCGACCGGGCACGGCCACCGACGCGGCACGCGCGCCCGGCAGCGGCCGGACCTGAGTCGCGGCGAGCAGCTTCCAGCACCCGGCGGGGTGGTCGAGCGGCACGCCGTCGACGGCGTAGGTCGCCACTAGATCACCCCCAGAGCCCCGGCGTACTGCAACGACCGGTTGACCGTCGTCGAGGTCGGCTCGGCCTGCGGGTAGTGGTTGGTCACGTGCACGACCGGCCCGCCGGCGCGGGTCGGGCCGAACGGCGCGAGGCTCGCCGCCCCGTCGCCTCCGGACGGTGCGAGCAGTCGCGGCGCGGGAATGACCACCTTCGGGATGGGTGGCAGCGCGGCCATGTCGAGGAACGCCCGGTCGACGGCGCCGGACATGCGACCGAGCCCGACGACGAGCCCCTCGCCGACGTAGCGGCCCGCTTCGGCGGCGAGCCTCGACGGCGAGCGGATGCCCAGGAACGACAGCACGGAGTCCCACGCGCTCTTGACCAGGCCGAGCAGCTTGTCACGGATGGCGCCGGCCATCGACGAAAAGCCGTTGATCAAGCCTCGGACGATGTTCGCGCCGGTGTCGTAGAGCAGCCGACCGAGGTCGCCGAGCGCATCGAGGATGCGCCCCGGCACACCTCGCACCCAGTCGACGGCCTCGGACCAGCGGGCCACCACGGCATCCTTGACCTGCACAAACCAGGCTCCAACGCGCCCCGGAAGCTGCGAGAGCCACCCGACGGCGTCGAGCACCCACTGCACGGCCGTTCGCACTCCGGCGACGATCGAATCCCAATGCTTGATGATCAAGCCGGGCAGCGACCAGTTGAGGAACAGGTCGACGAGGAACTCGGCCGCTGTCCGGACCGCGTCGACGATCCAGCCCCACGCCGCGCGCCCGGCCTCGACGAGCCACTGCCAGGCAGCGCCGACCGTCGCAACGATGGTGTCCCAGTTGGTGACGATCAGCGTGACCAGCGCAATCGTGGCCGCGATGATCAACACCCACGGGTTCAAGGCACTGATCACGTTCAGCACGCGCACGGCCGTCGACACCACGCCGAACGCCTGCGCAGCGGCGTAGAGCCCGATACCCAGCGGCCCTAGCCAACCGATGTTGCGCGCCAGGAAATCGGCTAGCCCCAAAAGAAGCGGCCCGGCGAGGGTCAGCGCAGTGACCAAAGTGGACCCGACTTGTGTTGCCAGTTGGGCAAAAGCGGGCGCCAGGGTGACGACCAGGGGCGCGAGTTGGCGCAGCGCGACCAGCAGGACCGAGGTCACGACCGACGACACGGTGCCGAGCAGCTCGCCGAGCGCGGCTAGGGCCTGCTGCCCCTCGAACGAATCGAGGAACTCGCGCACACCTCCGGTGACCCGCAGCAGCGTGTCGAGCAGCGAGGCGCCGCCGGTGTCGAGCGCACCGAACACGCTGCGCGCGATGGCGAACAGGTTGCCGAGCACCTTGCCCAGGTCGCCCAGCGTCGACAGCCCCGACGAGATCCACTCGCGTAGTTGCCCGCTCTCGCGTGCCGCGCGTACGAATTCGGCCGCGCGTTGTGCGGCGTCGCCGAACCCACCGGACAGGTTCGGCAGGAACTCCGAGCCGACGGCGACCAGGTCGAGCAGGATCGACACCAGCGCCGGAACCGCCGAGGTGGTCGCGCCGATCGACGCCCGGACCTGCTCGAAAATGCCGCTGACGGTCTGCACCTGCTGCGACTGCGACAGGAACCCGGCGGTACCGCGTGCGGCGCCGTTGAACTCCGTCGTGATGCCGGACAGCCCGGTTTTCAGCACGGGCAGGTACGCGCCGCCCAGCTCGCGCACCTCGTCGGCGACCCCGGCGAACAGCGCGTCTTGCGTGGCCTGCTGGACGTCCTTCCACGCGGGCGCCAGGTCGCGCACGGCGAGCGCGGTCTCGCGTGCCGCAGGGGAGAGCTTTTCGAGGCTCTCGGCGAACTTCGCCGGGTCGTCGATCGCGGCGAGCGCGTCGCCGAACCCGGCCATGCCGACCTTGGCGGCGACCATGCCGACCGCCACGGCGGCGCCGATCGCGGGCAGCAGCGCCAGGGCGCCGCCCATCGCGGCGACGATCGGCACGACGCCTTGCACGGTCGACGCGGCGGTCGTGACGTTGGTCAGCGACAGCGCCAGGCGCAGGAACGACGCGCCCGCCCGGTCGCCCGCCGAGGTCACCCGGTCGGCGAACCCGCCGAGGTCGCCGAGCCCGGCGGCGAACCCCTTGCCCGATGCCGCGCCAGCGGCGACGAACCGCCCATTGAGGTCACGCAACCGGCCGTTGGCGTCACGGCTGAACTCGTCGAGGTCGCGGCGGCCTCGGGTAAGCCCGCGGCGCCATCCCTCGCTGTCGAGCCGCAAGAACCCGACCAGTTCACCGATGGTGAGTGCCACGGGGGATCACCCCCGGCGCGCTGGTCAGGCGCCGATCAGTGGCGCGGCCGGTGTTGTTCGGGAGGGGCGAGCGCGCGGGCGAGTCGGGACTCGCAGGACAGCAACCCGACGATGCGGGTGCGCAGCCAGCGCCACGAGCGGGCGCGCAGGATGCCCGACTCGACGTCGACGCCGTAGACCTCGTGCAGGTCGGCCTCGACGAGTTGCCAGCGTTCTAGGACTTGCGCCCAGGTGTGGCCTTCGCCGTCTTCGGCGCTGTCTTGCGGGTGCGGGTCGTACCACTCGCGGATGCCGGTTGCCGGGTCGATCGGGCCGCCCGACGGCTCGCCCGATTCCCGGCCAACGCTTCCGGGGAGCCTGCCGCGTTCCAATACGCCTCGGCGGCCTCCCGCGACACCGCGGCGTCGAGCCACGCGGTAACCCCGGCGATCTTCAGCGCCGGCCAGGGCACCCGGTCGGCGATCATCTCGTCGTACGCGCTGCCGAGCGCGTCGCGGTAGAGGTCGACCTCGGCAGCGTCGTCGAGCACGATGCCGTCGAGCGACCCGCCGTTCTCAGTGGCGTCGGCTACCTGTGCGGCGACCTCGGCGAGCCGTTGCAGCTTGAGCCCGGTCTCGGCGTCGACTGGTGGAACGGTGTACGTCTTGCCGTTGATCGGCAGCGCGAGCCCGGCGTCGAGCAGCCCGCCCAAATCACGGAACGCCATCATGCACCCGCCTTCATGGTTTCAGCCGCAGCGGAGCCAGCGCCGCCGGCGTCGTTTACGGGGTTGGCGATCTCGACCGGGGCGCCCTGCCCGTTCAACGTGAAGTTGAACGGCTCCAACGCGGTCACGGCGCCGCCCTTGGTGAACCCGGACACGGTCGCCACACCTTCGTAGGCGTCCGGGGAACCGTCACGCCGGTACCAGCGCACGCGGATGTTGGCTGCGAATCCGACCACGCGTCCGGCCTTGCGGATGGCCTCTTGTCCGGGGTCCGGGGTGAACGCCTGCGCGTCGGTGCGCTTGCGCTTGCCCTCGGCCTCGATCGACCACGTGCGCTGAGTGACGACCGTGGAACCCCAGCCGTCGGAGTCGAAATCGCCGTCGTCCTCGGTGTTGTCGTCGGTGGTCTCGGTGAAGGATGTCAACCCGTTGACGCGCGTCCATTGGGGGACGGTGGCGCCCGCAGCGCGGGTATCCACCTCCAATGCCCAGTCTTTTGCGAGAAGTGACCTGAGTGCCACCCTTTACCTCTCATTCGTGCTTGGCCGGTTCGTTAACGGCGGTCGACTGAAGTCGGAGTTCTTTGCGAATCTGGTTCAGGATCTTTTCATGTAGTTCAGTGGTTTGCCGCTCCATGAGACGACGTTTTTCGACCGGCATAACCTCTTTTTTGACGAGGTCGAAGAACCAGGCGACCTGAAGGGCGTGCAACTGCCCCGCAAGATTGACCAGTTCTTCGGAGCCGTATATCTCGACGAGGGTGACGGCGTTGTTCAAGGAGGTATCTGCCTCTAGGAACCCTTCGTGTCCCCAGTCGCCCTGGGCCGTGTGATGCGAGGCGAGAGCTGCACCCTTTTGCCAAGCGCTTGATGCCTGCAAAAGCTCTGCGTATACGTCCGTCTTGCGGTCTAGCCAGTATTTGTCGAAGTCGTGATCTCGCGCCTTTTGATCCTTCTCGACTTCGCGTTGCCAGCGAAGGTCTTCCCGTTCCCTTTCTCGCTTCCACCGGATGTCTTCGCGCCTTGCGTTGATGAGTTGTCCTACGATGACGCCTGCAAGGCCGATAACTCCCACGACGATCGGCACCCAGATAGGCACTTGTCCGCTCTGCATAGCCAGAACTTAATGCATCTAACTCCGGTGGCGTGTCGGACGATGGGTCATGAGTTGGTAGGTGTCTGCATGTTCGTAGCGGCCGGACTGGTCGCGGCTGAGTGGCACCGACGCGGTGCGCTGCGCGAGGTGGACCAGGGCGCCGCCGAGGTTGAGGTGCGTCGCGCCTTGCAGCTCGTCGAACACGGCGTCGAGCAGGTCGAGCGCCGGGCGGGGATCGGGTCCGGCGCTGCGGGCTCGCAGCTGTAGGCCGAGCACGCTGTCGGCCTGGTCGACGTCGTCGGTGAGCGGATACGGGGTCAGCACGAGCACGCTCGGCGGCGCGGTGGGCACGATGCCGACGACGATGCCGACCTCGTCGTCGCGATAGACCCCGGTCGGCCGGTAGACGGCGACCCCGGCGTCGGCGAGCAGCTCGGCGAGCCCGTGCGCGAGCCGGGTTGTCCAGCTCACGAGCCGAGCGCCTTCCTGATCTGTGCCTGTATGAGCCGGGCGACGACGTCGCGTTCGGACGCGAGCGCGGACTCAAGGAACTTCGGCCCGCCGGTCCGGTGGTGCCAGGTCAGTTCTTCGTGTTGCCGTGCCGCGTATGGGGTGTCGTAGGAAACGGCAGCGGTCAGCGAGTCGGCGTCATGGCTTGCGGTGGCGCTGTCGCGCAGTGCTGCGGTGTCCAGTGGCGCCCGGTCGACCGACACCCCGCGCACGTGCTCGGCGCCCAACCCGAGCCCGCGCGCCGCACCCCGACGAGCGGCCTCGTCGATCTGGTCCCCGTTCCACTCGATCCGGACACCACCGTTGCCGCTGACCTCGAACGCCACGTCGCATCCCCTCGCTAGGTGAGCGAGACCTCGATGTGCGACCAGCTCGACGGGTGGTCGAACAGATTGGCCGTGATCACGTGGGCGGTGCGTTCGTGGGGTGTGCCTGCCCAGACGGTGACCAGTGATCCGACGGGGATGTGTTCGCGTGGGCGGGCGCGCACGGTGGTCTCGCTGATGACTTCCTCGCCGGTCGACGAGCGCACGAGTCGGCGCCGGTCCTCGACGAACGTGCGCCGGATGACGACCGGGTCGCCGTACACGTCGTCGTAGGGGCCGGTGCCGAGGTAGGGGCGCACGGTGATCGTGTGCGGCAGCAACACGGCGGGTATCTGCACTCGCCACCCCCTTCGACCGTCCACTCGGCTCACTGGTCGGCTGCGTAATCGGTGGCTAATCGGTGACCTAATCGGCCCTGAACAGCGGAAATAGGTCCGGCGCTTACTAGCGGGGTGCCTGGCGGTCCGGGGCGTGCGGTGCGTGCGCTAACAATCCGGCGGTGGCGAGTACGCGCACGGCGGTCGGTGCGATGTCCGGCGCCGAGCTGGTCTCGGCTCGTTTGAGCCGCAGCGTGCCGAGCGCGGCCTCGGTGAACTGCCCGCCGGCGCCGGTCGGGTCGCCGGTCTCGTGCCACCACTCGACCACCGCGCACGTCGCCCGGCGCAGTGCGTCGCGGGTCTGCTCGTCGAGCGGGTAGCCCTGCGCGTCGACGTCGTAGACGGCGGTGACGAGCAGGGAGTCGACCAGCTCGGACGCGCGGGCGAGCAGTCGGGGCGAGTCGTCGTCGACCAGGTGTTCACCGCCGTAGGCGGCAAGCTCGGCCGTGGTGGCGTAGTTGCGCACGGCGGCTACGCCTCGGCGTCCTCGTCGTCGAACAGCCGCGCCAGGTCGTCACGCGAGAGGCTCTCGGCGTCGGCGCGGGAGTGCCCGCGGCTTACGGCGAACTCGACCCACTCGGATTTGCGGGCCGCTCGTGCCGGTCGCGCCGGGGTGACGGTCTGCGCGGACTCGAACGGTTCCCACACGTCCGGCAGCGCGGCGAGCCGCTCGGCCATCCACGAGCCCGGTTCGGGCTCGTGCACTTCGCCGGTGCGGGTGTTGCGGTAGGCCACCATCACGCGCCCGCCTTGCGCTTGATCAACACGGCGCGCTTGGGGTCGAGGGTCTTCACGCCCATGAGGCAGTCAATCGACACGATGTCCTGCTTCTTGGTCATGTCGTAGCCGTAGATCACCCGCAGGCCCAAGCCCTTGTAGTTCACGATCGCGCCCTGTCCTGCGCCGATGCCTCGGGGCAGCGGCAGCGTCCGGGTTGCCAGGGCGAACGCCTCGCGCCGGAACGCGACCGACACGTCGTCCTTGATGTTCTGCGACATCACGTTGTTGAACCCGCGCTTGCGGCCGATGCTTGCCTCGCGCAGCGCCGTTCCGTCGTCGCCGACCTGGTCGGCCTGGCTGAACAGCGGGTCGGCCTGAAGCAGCTCCGTTAGCGCGGTGCTCTCGACCGCGCGCCGGTCGGCCATCGGCACGTTGGCGTCGTTGAGCACGCGGCCGGCGGCAAGCAGCACGTTGGACACGTTCGCGGCGGCGGGGTCGTACTCGACGGTCTGCGTGATGTCGGCGCGCAGGCCGAGCACGAGCCGGTCGGCATACTGCGCGATGGCCTCCATTGCCGGCTGTAGGAACTGCTCGGCGAAGTCCGAGATGCGCAACGACCAGTCCTCGGAGGTGACCGCGAACGACACGTCGGGGATCTTGTCCAGCGTGAGCGTGGCCGAGGTCTCGCGCGCTTCCTGCAATACGATCCCGGTCTGCCGGTTGAACTCGTTCACCTGGAAAATCGCCGGCTTGCGAATGGTGATCGTGTCGCCGCTGTTGCCGGTGAAGTCGCCTTCGTAGTCCCGGTGCACGAGCGCGGCCATGACGGTCTGTTCGTACAGGGTGGCGATTGCCTCGCGGGCGATCACGTCGACGGTCAAGAGCTGGTTGGGCATGATCAGTTACCCCGCTTTCGGGTGCGTGCGATGTAGTCCTCGACCGACAGCGAGCCGAGGTCGTCGGAACCGGTCGGCGAGCCACCGGTGATCTGTCCGCCGCTGCGCGGAGCGGCCGAGGGCGCGGCGGCGAGCCGAGGGTTTGCCTGCACGGTCGCGGTGATGGCGGCGGCGACCTTGTCGGCGAAGTCGGCGGCCGAGGGGTCGAGGTCGGCGACGCGCGTGCGGAAGCTCGCCGAGTCGAGCAGCGCGTCGGGGTCGGCGCCCGCAGTCGGAGCGGCGCGGTACACGGCCACGTCGACCGCGCGCTCGCGCGCCTCCCGTTGCGCGGCGGTGAGCTGCTCGGTGACCTGCTCGACGGTCGGCGCCTCACCCGCCTTGCCGAGACCGAGCGCAGCGGCGATCTTCTCGACGATGCCCTGCTGCGCACCCTCGAACCGGGTGCGCCACTCGGCGACCTCGGCGCGCAGTGCCTCGACGTCGGGTGAGCTGTCCGCCGAGCCCTGCTCGCCCTGCTCGCCGGGCGGTACGAGGTTCTCCTGTGGGCTCGGCGGCGCCGGTGGGGTGCCGGTCGGGTCGCCCGTTGGCGGCGGCGCGGGTACGGGTGCGGACATGGGCGGACCTCCTAGGACCGGTGATCACGGGAGGCGCTCGGCGGACTCGCGAGCGCACGACAAAAAGTCGTCTCGCTTCTGGACGACTTCCGACGTGGTGCCGTAAAGTTGTCGCCAACGGAGACGACTTAAGGGGTGTCAGGTGGGGGAACTGATCAGCTTGGTTGACCTGCTCGGCGAGCAGCCTGTGCAGCTCTCGATCGACGACCTGCCGATGCAGCTCACGATCGAGGACGCGCTCGACGAGATCGCGGCACCCGCTGCGGGTGATGTACTGGTCGAGGTCGACGTGCCGGTCGTGACCGATGGGGACCACGTGCGGCCAGCGGTGGAGTGGCGCGAGCCGCTCTTTATGGCACCGACCACGGCTCAGGAAGGGCTCGGCGAGTGACGCAGCACTACCTCGACATGGCGGGGTTGGGCCGGGCGCTGCGGCGCCCGGTCTCTCGTCATGCGGTCGTGAAGTGGCGCGAGCGGTACCCGAAGGGCTCCGATCACCCGTTCCCCGAACCCGACGTCGTTATCGGGTCGTATGACGTCGCCTCGGACGGCGAGCCCGTCGTCGACGATGACGACCGGGGCGTGCCCGGTTGGTTGCCTGCGCGTCTGCCCGAGGTCGAGGCGTGGCGCGACAACCTTCCGGGTCGAACGGGGCGCCCGCGCAAGTCGGTCTAGGTTGACCGCGTGGCTACTTCGGATGCCTTGGCGATCGTCGGCGCGATCACTGGCAGTGTGTCGCTCCTTTGGAATGTCTCGTCATACCTTCTGGCGGGCGGTCGCGCGTCGGTTGAAATGGGTATCGGCCTCTACAGCGGCACCGATCTTTTCACCGTGCCAACCCCCAAAGCGGGAATCAACGTCTACGACAACCCGCTCGATGCGTCGGTCGATCATGTACTCGTCATCCAGATTTTCGGCAAGGGGCGCCAGGGGTTGACGGTCGACGGGGTCAAGCTCGTCGACCGGTCGGGTGTTTCCTACCTGCCAACAAGGTTCCTGCGCGGTGGGCCACCCGCGCGCATGGACGTACACGCCTCGCACACGGTTGCTTTGCCGTTGAACGAAGTCAACGTGAACGTGCACCAAGTGCTACGGAAAACCGCGATGACTGAACTACGGTTGCGCGCTGCCGTTCGTTTCGGCAACGGCAAAGTAGTTCGGAGCAAGCCCGTTCGGTTCTACGCTGGTGATGACCCGCACCTCGTCGAACAGCCCGATGAGCCGGTCGGCTCCAACGATCACGCCGACGAGTAGTCAACCTGCGAGGCGAGTTCGAGCCCACGATCACGGGCGTAGGCGGCGAGCCCGTCGGAGTGGGCTCGCTGCCACACCCCGGCGAGGATGCGCGCGGGACGGTCGCGTTGTTCGTCGGCGCGCTGCTCGGCGGGTGTGCGCCGGTCCAGCCACACCGGCACGTGCGCAGGTGCGTAAGGGTTGGGCTGCGACGGGGCGAGCGCGTGCCCGGCGGCGTAGCCCTCGGCGTGCACCGCGCGCACTTGCTCGGCGGTCACTGGAGCCACGTCTCACCCCCTGTGCGGTAGCGCTGTTCGTTGCCGCCACTGAGAAGCGCGGCGCGGAACTCGTCGAAGGTGAGCCTACCGTTTGCGTCCCACCACTCTTTGAGTTCGTCCGACGCCCACCGACGGGCGTAAGCCTCGTTCTGCCTCCACAGGTTCCGGGGGTCGATCCCCTTGCGCTGCCCCTCTGCGGTGACCATGTAGCCGTTCGTCGCCGCCTCGGCGGCGAAATACTGTTCGTCGAGGGCCTTCGCGTAGGCGGCGCGGACCAACTCGTCGAACCCTCGGCCCTTGAACCCATCGGCGCGCAGACGGGCGATTGCGTCGTCGCGGCGTAGCCGCTCCGGATCGACCTCGAACACCTCGGCGTAAGCCTGTTCGTAGTCGTAGCCCTCGGCGACGAGCCGGTCGACCTCGGCCCACTGCTCGGCGTTTGGGTCGTCGCCCTCGACGCCGTCGGTGTCCTGCTCGTCGGTGTCCTGCTGGGCCTCGGCGTGGCGGCGATCCATCTCGGCGAGCACCGCCTCGACCGCGTCGTCGTTGTCGGCGACCTCGGCGAGCCGTTCGTCGAGTTCCTCGTCGGTCAAGGCGGTGAGGTCGACCGCGGCCTCGGCGGCGAGCCGTTCCCGTTCGCGTCGGGCGGCTTGTTCGGCGGGGACGGCGTCGAGGCGGGTCTGCTCGGCGGTGCCTTCGGCGACCTGCTCGGCGAGCGCGGCGCGGCGGCGCCGGGCGGCCGAGAGGGTGCCGTGCCCGAGGTTGAGCTGCTCGCGGTAGCTCTTGCGGTTGAGTCCGGTCGCGTCGACGTGCTCGCGGATCTCGGCTTGTAGTTCCCGGATGCGCTGCCCCGCCCGGCGACGACCGGCGGCGTCGAGCGCGCCGGCTTCCTTGCGCTTCTCCTTGCGCACCTTGCGTTCCAGCTCGCGCAGGTGCTCGCGTTCGTCCTCGGCAGCCTGGTCGTGCTCGACCGGCTCGGCGAGCCGGGTAACGCCGGGGATGAACGGTAGGAAGGTGTGCCGACAGTTCGGGTGCATGAGCCCGGCGGCGCGAGCCTCGTCGACGGTGCCGGCGACGTCGACGAGCATCGGCTCGCCGGTGAGTTCGTTCTCGACGGTGCGCTCTCCCGCGCTGCCGCTGCGGGAGAGGATGCGCCCCTGCCACACCGAGCACAGCTCGCACCCGTCGGCCGTGTTCGACACGGTGACCAGGTCGACGTTCAACTCGTCGAGGCGGGCGAGGTGCCCCTCGTTCCACGCTCGCGCGGTCGCCGTCCTGGTCGCCATCTCGACGTACGACGAGAGGTTCCACGCGCGCCCGGACCGGTCGACGAACCCGGTCACCCCGTCCGACACCAGCCGATCCCACGCGGCACGCTGCGCCGAGCGGGTCGTGCCGATGCCGAGCAGTTGAGCGGGCGCGGCAGCGGCTACCGCGACTTGGTAGGCATCCTGCGCCCACCGCAACACGCGCAGGTACAGCGCGTCGAGCCGACTGGTGAGGTCGGCCGCGAGCAGCGCGGCGGCACCCCAACCGGGGATAACGTCGCGCAGCGCGACGAGCTGCGACTCGTCGAGCGCGCCGAGGTCGGCGAGCTGCGCGAGCGCGGCGCCGCTGCCCGCCTGCCACGCGGCGAGCACGGCCTCGGCCGCGCTGGTGTCGACCTCGGCGCGTAGTTGGGTGAGCATCCGCTCGACGGCGAGCCGCAGCTCGCGCACGGCGGCGGCCTTCTGCGCCGCCCACTCGGGAATTTCGGCGCCGGCGCGGGCGCGGCGGGCGATGTCGGCGAGCAGCCGCGCCTCGGCCTGGGTGAACACGGCGAGGATGTCGCGGGCAAGCTGCTCGACGGCGCCGTTAACGGCAGTGTCAGTAAAAGTTCTCCAACCCACGGAGTTACCTCCGTGTACGGTTAGTTTATGACGCTAAAAGGTCTATATGAAACCCAATAGCGATAGAGAAAAATGCTGCCCAACGTGCTGGGTGTCCAGGTCTGTCTGCTTTGAATAACCATGCCGATACTGCCCAGGGCATGTATGCCACTCTGCGAAGCAGGTATGCGACAAACATGCTTATGATGAGCATCAACCCGGGTAGGATGAAACGTACGTTACGGGGGTTGCTGTAAAGCCAGTCTCGTGTGAAGTCGAATTTATGCACAAGTGCAAGCTGAAGGCCGCCAATGACTGCTAGATACATAGCGTAGATCACAGCTACTGTTGCATTTCCGAAAGGTAGCCAAAAAGAGTACCTTCGAGCTAGAAGCAGTATTGTACGAGGTCGCTTGGCAAATATGCGGGAGAACAGGCGCACTTTTCTCTCGGCGTTTTTTAAACGCTCGCTTCCGATGATGTCCAGTACTGCAATCAAACCTCCTGTAAATTGCATTATCTTTCCGCTTCGGCCCCACCATAGCATTGGGAAGCCCCACATTTGCAATCCGTCAACCTTCTGTCCGGACCACCAAAGCGTCCATGCTTCCCAGTATCCGATCGACTGCACGCGTATACCTCCCTAGAAGGATCGGATACTATGGTTGATCGTTACTGTTGAAGGAACGGCTTCGAAAGTTCGCTGGCTCGGGCACGCTGCGGCCGGTCTCGGCGTGGATGGCGGCGACCTCGGCGTCGACCTGATCGTCGTCCCACTCGGGGTGGACCATGCGCACCCGGACCTCGGTCGAGGCGGCCTCGGCTGCGAGCAGTGCTTGCGCGGTGCGGGCAAGCTCGGCCGGGTCCGGTTGGGCCTGGTCGCCGAAGTTCACGGCCGGTTCGGTGCCGCGTACGCCCGGCGTGCCGAACACGTGCGCGTCGACGTCGAGCAGGGCGCCGGTGATCGAGGCGAGCGCGGCCGACCAATAGCGCGACTTCTTGTCGCGGGTGGTCTCCGAGGACAGCCGGCGGTCGACGACCTCGGTCGCGGTGACCCCGGTCGCCGCGCCGTCGGTCTCGCCGAAGCTCGATGGTGAGTACCCGGCGGCGCGCAAGACGTCGTGCGTGATCTGCTCGACGGTCTCGCGGTGCTCGCGCACTCGGATCGCGAACTGCGAGGCGGTGATAGGCGGCGAGCCGTCCCCACGGCCGGTGAGCATGTTCAGCTCGTGGAAGACCTCTTGATCGTCGTCGAATGTCGCGCCCTGTCCGGGGCCGTTCGGTTGCAGGTAGCCGGTCGGCACGAGTAGTCGGGCCTTGGCGAGCCTGACGTCGCGCATCCACGACGAATAGGTCTCGTCGAGCGCGTCGAGCAGCGGCTCGACCCCGTCGAAGTCCGAGCGACCGAGCGGGCGCAGCGCCGGAATCGGCCGCCACTGCCGCGACGGTCGGATGTTCGGGGCGTAGGCGGCGGTGAGCCGGCGGGTGCCGGTGCCGATCGCGCCGTCGGCGTCGACCAACTCGGCGGCCCACGCGGTCGACGGGTGCTCGGTGAGCGGGATCGCGCGGCCGAGTTCGTCGTCGCTGCCCTCGTGCAGGGTGTGCACGATGCGGCCGGACTCGTGGCGTTCGAGGTGACGCAGCACGGTCGGCCCGTCGGCGGCGACGGTCTGCCAGAACGTCACCGCCGCGAGTTGCTTCCACCGCCATTCCGGCACGGCGGCGTCGGCGTCGACCGGGTCGAGCATCGGGTGCGAGCGCACGTCGGCATCCCAGACCACCCGCAGGTAGACCCCGCCGAGCGCGGCGGCGACCTCGGCGGCCTCCAGTAGCGAGCTGTGCACGTCCGGGGTGTTGATGACCTGATCGAGCCGGACCTGCGCCGAGTCGCTCTCGACGGTGATCCGGGGAGGCTCGGCGAACAGCAGGTCGGCGCTCGCGGTCGCGATGTCCGAGGCGAGCGGCACGTGCAACCGGGTCCGCTGCTGCCCCCGAGGGGAGACCGGGCGCCCCCAGAAGAACCGCGACACCGCGCCGACCAGCCCACCCCGGTACTGACCGGGGCGGGTGTGAACGACCGGGCCGGACCCGTACAGGGCGGCGAGCCGCTCGGGGCTGCCGGTGTACCAGGCATCCCACTCGCGCATCTTGGTCGCGGCCTGGTCGAACGGTTTCGTGGGCCACTGGTCGCCCATGCTCGCCCCCTTCGCAGGTCAGGCGGCAAGAGCCAGCGAGGAACGCCAGAGGTTTTCCGTGGTGGTGATCGCGTAGCGGGCGGCGTCGAGGCTGTGATCGGCGACCTTGACCGGGGCGTCGGTGCCCTTGGCGGTCGCCGAGTCGTTCCACGAGTAGCCGGGCGCCTCGCCGATGAAGCCGCGGCACCGATCGGCCACGAACAGCCGGCGCTCGGCCAGCAGCGACGACACGACACGGATGCCGTACGCGACGTCGTTGTCGGCGGCTTGCGTGGTCACGCCGTCGTTGTGGAGCTGCACCCGGAACGATGCGGCCGAGGGGTCGGCGACGACCCATTGCGGGCGCAGTCCGGTCGGGCTGGGAAGGTGTCCGGTGCCGAGCCAGTCGCGCAGCCCTGCCGAGAGCTGCGAGTCGGTGAGCCTCACCTGCGCGTGCGCGGGGTCGTGGCGCCACTCGTCGACCAGGTACAGCCGGTGGTCGACACCCTCGCCGAGCAGTAGGGCGGCGGTCGCGTTGGTCGTGCCGTAGTCAATCCCGACGGCGAGCAGCCGCGCCATGTCCGGGAGTTGGTCCCAGGGCAGCACGTGCTCGTCGGGCGACCACATGTCGAACACCGCGCCCTCGGCGGCGACCCACTCGCCGAGCACGAACCGTCGGAACCACAACCCGGTGTACTCGCGCCGGATGCTGTCCTTGTAGGACTGTTCAAGCGCCGGGTTGTCGTCGAGTACGAAGGAGAACGAGCGCCAGTCGGGCAGCTCGCCGAGCCGGTCGAGGTAGCGCCGTTTGAGCCAGTGGGCGGGCGAATCGGGGTTTGTCGTCGCGAAGCACTGCGCACCCGGAACGCTCATCCGGCCGAGCAACTGCGTAAAGAAGTCCTCGGCCACGACGGTCAGCTCGTCGACGTAGGCGCCGGCGACGGTCATGCCGCGCAGCACCTTCTCGGCCTTGGCATCTGAGGCGCCGAGCACGTACACGGTGCGGTCGAGAATCCGGGCGGTCGGCGCCCCGGCGGTGTAGTGCACCTGCGCGGCGAGCGGCCCGAACAGGCTCGGGTCTTGCAGCGGCGCGAACACGTTGCGCGCGACACTGTCGCGGGTGCGACCGACGACGACGAGCTGCCCGCCACGCGGCGCCGACGCGACGTAGATCAACCAGCGGAGCAGGCTCGCGATCGTCTTGCCCGACCTGATCGCGCCCGACCAGATCGATACGCGCGTCGACGACTCCCGCAGCGACTCGACCTGTTTCGGCGACAGCGGAAGATCAGCCATCGCCGAAACTGGTCTGAATCCCCAGCGCGACGGCGAGCCCGCCGAGCATCGACTTAGCGCCTTCGCTGCCCTTGTCCGCGTCGACGGCTTCGAGCCGCCCGGCAGCCGACAGGTGCGTCGACAACGCGCTCGCGAGCGCCTTCTCGTCCGGCGCCGGAACGTGGTCCAGCGTCTTGGACTCAATGCCGTTGATCGTCGTCGCGGTGAACACGTACCGGTCGGCTTCCAACCGGGCGAGCAGGTGCTCGGCACGGCCGTACAGCCGGCCGACGATCTCGGTGCGCCGCACCCGGTTGTCGATCTGTCGGGCAGCGGTCGCGGCGGCGGTCTTGCTGCGGTCGAACGACAGCCCCAGATCACGAGCGATGCCAGTCACCGTCGACGACGAGCGGCCGATCGCGCGGGCGATGTCGTTGCGGGTCTTGCCCTCGGCGTGCAGCTCCCGCACGCGGGCGCGGTCGGCGTCGGTGACCAGGTTGCGAGGCACGTCGACCACCTCGCCCTGCGCGATGTGCGACAGCCCCGAGACCAGGGGGGAGGGGTCTCGGGGCTGTCGGATTCGGCGGTGTGGGTACAGCTCACCCGCTGCGATTGAGCAGTTTAGGAAGACGCGGCACCGGCGCGGGTGACATGCGAGCGGGTCGGGGTGGCGAGCGCGACGTCGATCACCTCGCCGACCAGGTACCGGGGGCGACCGCGTTCGTCGGGCGTGCGGCGCGTGAGCTTGCCCGCGCGTGCCCACGTGCGGACGGTGTTCGCGGACAGGTCGCGGCCGAGCAGCCTCGGCAGGGCGCGGGCGACTTCGGCAGCGGTGGCGAGCTGGGCGCGGGCGGCGTCGAGCAGCGCGGCCCGAAGACCTTCGACATCATGCCGCGACTCGCACTCGCGGCAGCCGACCGTCACCCGGTCCGGGCGCGCGTACAGGTCGGCGCCGCAGTCCGGGCAAGGCCCGCAGTACAGCCGCGCCGGGGGAAGGTCGACGGCCCGGCGGGCGCGCTCGACAGCGTCGGTGATCTCGTCGACCAGCTCGCCGCCCGCCGGGTGGTACTCGACCCACGAAGGATGACGGCGTAGCCACGCGGCCATGTCCGGCAGGGTGTCGTCGACGTCGAGCGGGTCGAGTTCCGCGACCACGATCGGCGAACCGTCCGACGCGGTCTCGCCGGTGGGCACCTCGCGTCGCAAGCCGTGCGTCTCCCACAGCTCACGCACCCACGTCGACAACACGTTGCGCAGGTCGTCGCGCACCTCGGCCGCGCCGGCGTTGAACGGCAAGCCGATCTCGGTCGTACCTGAGCCGACCCGCTGACCGCTCCGGGTGAGCCGGGCGACCGTGTCGTCGAGTTCGTTGACCAACTCGTCGACCGTGACCAGGTCGCCAAGCAGGCGGCCGAGGCACAACCCGCAGACCTCACCACTAGAGGTCGGGTTGCCGCACGAGGGAACGCTGCACGTGATCACACACCCGAGCGTCTGACAGCCGCGTCACCGGGCAGGTTCGCCCGCCACTGTGTCGCATGTCATAGTCACTCAGGGTGAGTTGTGCAACTCCCCTACGCACCCCGGTACACCCTCCTACACCCCGGTGCACCCCGTAAGTCCGGCTGCTCGTGCTGATCGGTTTCATTCAGTTAGCGTGTTATATAGCGTTACATTGCGCCACGGCTCGACGTCGGCAACAATGAGGTCATTCAAGCCAGGTGGGCCAAGTGGTCCGTGGTCGGCATTTCCGCTGTCATGCCTTGCGTCCGGGGCCTCTGCGCGGCGCCGAGAAGGGAGGGTTATCGCATGATCCGTCGTCGTATACCGAAGGGGGAGCCCCCTCCGAGGCTGGCCGACCAGCTAGAGGGCCTTGCCTTGGTGGTCGACTGGCTCGGCATTTTGGCTGGTGAGCTGGGTGCAAGCGGCCTGGCGTGGTTCACCAGGCCGCTCGCCGGGCTACTCCGTCTAGCAGCGAAGATGATGCGTTAGGAGGTTGCCCAAGGCGGCGGCCGGGTCGGGTGTTGCAGCACCTGTGACTCGGTCGCCGTCTGCGTTGAGCGACATAGCGTCGGCTCAACTACAAGATACGACCTTCAATCTCTTCCTGCAATCCGCAACTTAGATCCGCGTCTCTAATCATGTTGAACATCGCGTTGTAGATTTGCGGATCAAGGTTCCTAAGTTCTTCTCGTTGGATTAGTCGTAGTTACATGTTGCGCCGTGTTGTGTGTCTAACTTCCTGCGCTGTTGCCGTTGCCGAGGTTCACGCAGCAGGGAGAGCCGATGCTGGTTCGACATCCGCCCTGGTAGGAAGCCCAGGGAGCGGAAGCAGGTACTGCCCTGTGCCTGCCCACCTACGTCCGACACGTAGCGGCTTGGCGAGCGCGAGAGGCCGCGCCCACGGGTCCGCCTGCCGCGCCCGGTTGCGCTCGCGGCGCTGCCGGTCGTAGGCGGTGTGCGCTTCCCGGCAGAGGTCGCAGCGGCACCCGTGCTTGGCGTAGCGGCTGTTCGTGCCGTGGGCGGGCTTGACCACCGGTGCGGGGTGGCCGGTCTCTTCGGCGAGCTGCTCGCGTTGGTCGGCGTCGAGTCCTCCCCAGATTCCCCACGCCTCGCCGTTGTCGAGGGCCTCGGCGAGGCACTGCTCGGCCACTGGGCAGCCGGCGCACAGCGCGCGGCACTCGGCGAGCTGCTCGGCGGGCGGGTCGATGAAGTCCAGATCGAACCGCCCTCGGCAGGCTGCCCGTGTTCGCCACTCAGGCAGACGCAGCGTCATCGAGCAGCCTCCGCAGGGTGTCGAGCGCCTCGTCGAGCGCGCGGGTGATCGGGGAGTAGGTCACGCGCGGGGAGCCGGTGAGGTCGGCGTCGTGTTCGTCGCGGCGGCGGTGGTGTGCGAGCACGCGCTCGACGGTCTCGACGACGAGCACCAGGGCGCCGCGGTGGTCGGCGGTCACGCGGCATCACCGATCGGAAGCGCGAGCGCGTCGAGCAACCACGGCACGGCGGCGCTCGCTTGCTGCGGCACGACCCCGTTGCCCAACAGCCTGAGCGCTGCGGTGCGTGAAATGCCGTCGACGCCTGTGACCCAACCCTCGGGTAGTCCCTGCATCCACTCGACAAAGGAGGGGTTCAGGACTCGTGCACCCCGGTACCCAGCGATGGTAGGGGTGGGCGCTGGCCGGTCGAGGACTCGCTCCCATCGCTGGATTGCGGGCTCGTAGCCGCCGAAATCCACGCGGCCGGCACGTCCTGCCACGTGTCGAACTCGTGCGGAAGAATCCCCTGCGCCAGTTCGAGAGCCTGCTCCAAGCTCGCCCCGGACGCCCCGCCCCGCTCGGCTGGTCGCTGTGCCCATCGCACGCTTGTGCGCTTGCGCCCCGTGCGCGGTGTCGGCAGCAGGGAGAACGCCGCCGAAGGGAGCGTGTCCCCACCCCTGCTGTCCCGGTAGTTCGCGCTGCCGCTGCGCCCGTCGGTCGCCCTCGGCGTGGGCAGTAGGTGCACCGTCGTCCGCAGGTCCGCGCCCCCGGTCCCGTGCTTGCCCGGCCCGAACCGGTCCGACGCGGTCGGGGTCGGCAGCAAGTCGACGGTCTGTTCCAGCGAGGCGCCCTTGCCGTTCGCGAGCGCTCCCTCGCTGGTCGGTCGGTTGCTCGCCGTCGGCGTGGGTAGCAGCGATGAAGATGCGGAACCGGAGGTGTGGGGCTCCCACGTCCGCAGCGTGTAGGCCACACCACGCCGTGTCGTACCCGAGGTCGGCCAGGTCGCCGAGTACGGCGCCGAGTGCCCGCAAAGCATGGTCTGCGTCGTCTCCCAGACACCACGGGCACGGTTCCACGTCGCTAGCGCCCGGTGCACTGAGCAACCCCCGAACGTTCTCGGCGATGACCAGCCGAGGACGTAGGACGCTCACGGCGTAGGCCATCTGTGACCACAACCCCGAGCGGGTGCCGGGGCGCAGGCCTGCCCGCCTGCCCGCGCTGCTGACGTCCTGGCAGGGAAACCCACCGGTGACCACGTCGACCGGCTCGACCTCCGACCAGTCCACGCCCGTGATGTCACCGAGGTTGGGCACGTCGGGCCAGTGGTGGGCGAGCACGCGAGAGGCGTCCGGGTCGACCTCGGCGTGCCAGGCGAGCGAACCGCCGAGTACGGCCTGCACCCCGAGGTCGAGACCACCAACCCCGCTGAACAGCGAGCCGACCCTCACCCCTCACCCCCGATGGGCAGCGGCTCGACGACGAGCACCAGGGCGCCACGCTCGCCGAGCACGATCTCGGGCATGTGCTTGACCATGAGCGCGGGCACGTCGTCGACGACGACCCCGGCGTCGACCAACCCGTCGGCGCACGCCTTCAACGTGGGCACGAGGTTGTCGGCGTCGCGGCGGCGCCGGTCGGTGACGGTCCACACCAGCCGTACCGAGCAGCGGCCGAGCGCGGGCACGCCGACCGAGCGGGCGAGCGTGGCGGTGGTGCGGCGTACACCGGCGGTCAGCCGAGCCCGGCGGCGCCAACCGTGACGCTGGTTGGCGGTGAGCGGCGGACGGTCGTAGGGCAGCGGCAGCAGGTAGGAGGTCGGCGCGTCGCCCGCGCGCACGCGCGGCGACGCTGCCGACCGGTCGCGACCGCTGGTGTCGAGGTTGGTCACTGGTCCCCTTGGTTGCTGGTGGCGGCGAGTGCGGCGTCGAGGCGCGCGGGGTGTGCCGGGGTCTTGGTGAGCGGGCGCCCGCCTGGTCCGGTGCACTGGTTGCCGGGGTAGGCGCGGCAGTACGGGCACGGCACGACGAGGTAGGCGCGTCGGGCGTCGGCTTCGGCCTCGGCGTACTCGGGGTCGACTCCACGGGCGACTGCGAGCGCGGCGGTGACGCGGGCGACGCCGGATCGGATGGCGCGCAGCCCGGCGTCGTCGAGCCGGCGGGTACGGGCGGTCAACTCGGCGCGGTGGCGCTGCTCGGCGGCGTCGCGGCGAACGGTGCGCCAGTGCTCGACGATGTCGGCGGGCATGATCGTCTCGGTTCGGCGCCGGTAGTGCTCGCGCATGGCGTCGGCGGCGACCTCGGCGGGCACGTCGTCGAGCACCGCGGCCCACATGTCGAGCACGTCGGCGTCGGGCGCAGGGATGCGCGGGTCGACGGCCGAGGCGGCGCCGAGCAGCGTCGCGACCTGGGCGCGGTTCACCGTGCCCCCTCGATGGCGAGCCGGTCGGGTTCGACGGCGTGGGCCTGGTCGTCGGCGAGCGCGAGCCAGCCACGTACCTTGTCGCCGCGAGTGGCTCGACCGGTCGGAGTCACCGCCTGTCGTCGGGGGCGGGCGGTGGCCTTGACCGCGTCGTCGTACAGGTGCGGCAGCAGACCGGGCCGCGCGTCGGGGCGCCGGTGCCACTCGTCGAGGGCGGCGCGCACTGCGGTCGGGTCGCCCCCGTCGCGCAACACGTCGTCGACGTGGCGGGCGAGTGCCCGCACGGTCTGCGGCCGGTAGGCGGCGCCGGTGTCGGTGCGCCACGCGGACACCAGCCGGTAGGCGTCGGGCCGGACGGCGTTCGCCGAGAGGTCGGCGAGCGTGGTCGAGCCTCGCGCGGGCGTGCGCGCGGTACGCGCGTGTGCGCTGGAGCGCGTACCCGCGTGCGCGAGGCGGCTTGGTTCCGTAGTTCGGTTCAGTAGTTCCGGTTCACCTTGGGGTGTCGCTGTGTCACCCGCGTGGGCTGTCGCTGTGACAGTCCGGGGGTGTCGCTGTGACACCGGGGGACTGTCGCTGTGACCACCGGGGGCGGGTGTCACCGTGTCCGGTCGCGGGTGGCTGTCGAGGGCGAGGCGGTACTCGTTCGACGTGTCGGCGCCGGTGCCGCGCTGGCGTCGGGCGCGGCCGATCAGACGACGCTCGGCGAGCGCGTCGAGGGCACGGCGCACGGTGCGCTCGGACGCTTCGGTTTCGCGGGCGAGGGTGGCGACCGAGGTCGTCGTGCGCCCGTCGCGGTTGGCGTGCTCGGCGAGCGCGTAGAGCACGAGTTTCGGCATGGGTCCGCCGGCGGTCTGCTCGGCGGCCCACCGCAGCGCGTGCACGCTCATCGCGCCCCCACGGCGGCGTACTGCTCGGCGATGACGTCCGGGTCGACGTCGAGCAGCTCGGCGACCTGGTCGAGCCGGTCGCGTCGACGGGCCAGGATGCGCAGCACCTCGACGGCCTCGGGCGCGGGCAGCTCGCGGAACGGGCGACGCCCGTGCAAGGCGGCCTCGACGGCGAGCGCGTCGAGCCGACGACTGGTCGACGGGCGTGCGTCGACGTGGTGTGAAGGATCGGTGATCACGATTTCCCCCGGTGGCTGCTGCGGGCGCGGGCGTGCGCCATCGCGCCCGCCGCAGAGCTGCGACGAACTTCGTCAGGTGGTGCTGTGTGGTGGTTAGGCGGCCGAGTCGGCGCTGCGGGCGATCCAGACGCGGTTACGGCTGGCCCGGCGCGAGCGGCGTCGGCTGCGGTACTCGCCGCAGGACACGATCACCCGGCGCGCGGCCCACGTGCCGAGCACGGACGGCAGCACGTTCGGCGAGTGCGCCTCGGCGGCGACCTCGTCGGGAATGGCCTTGCGCACGTCGTCGGCGGTGAACGGCTGCCCCTGGCGCACCAGCTCGGCGAGCACGGTCTCGACGGTCTCGCGGTAGCGCTTGTGCACCGCCGAGGCTGCGGCGAGGTTGTCCTGTTGGCCGGCGTGGCGGTCGGCGAACGCTAGGGCGAGCTGATCGGGCACGGCGGCGCCTCCCTTCGGATCGGGTGCGAGCGGATGTCGTTCGCCCACTCGGTGAGCGCGAGCAGCAGCTCGCGATGTGCGGCGGCGTCGGCCGCGCGCTGGTCGGGTGTGCGTGCCTGCACCACGGGGCAGGCGGGGCACTCCGGGCAGCACGGCGCGCAGTCCTCGGCGTCGCAGCAGCCGCCCGGAAGGTGTTCGCCGCAGCAGACGAGCACGCGGCCGGTGGGAACAAGCGCGGTCGTCACGACGCGACACCCCGCAGGGCGTTCCGCAGCGTCGACAGGGACCGCCCGGCACGCTCGGCGCGGCCCTTCCACCGGTCGCGGTCGACGACGAGCTGCTCGCGCTCGGCGAGCCGGGCGACGACCTCGGCGAGGGTGAGCCCGCCGAGGCTGCCGAGGTCGCCGAGCCCGCGCTCGCCGCGGTGCTTGTTCAGGTGCGGCCGGACCGACCGCATGTTCGGCGAGGTGTAGTCGCAGTGCGCACACCCGTAGACCGTCCGGCCGTCGGCAAGGCGCAGCGTGCGCGTCTGCTGCCACAGCACGGGGCTACCGGCGTTGTCGCGCATCGGCGCCGGGGTCGGCTCGTCGGCGACCACCCGCACACCGTCGACGCTGGTCGCGGTCACTGCGCACCACCCGCCGAGGTGTGGGCCTGGTCCTGCTCGCGCTGGGCCTGGTCGTCGACGATCTCGGCGTCGACGACGTCCTCGCCGCCACCATCGGGTGAACCGATCGGCACGGGCTGCTCGGCGGCGACGTCACGAGCGGCGCGCTGAGCCTCGCGCCGGTACTCCGACGACGTCGGCACCCACTTCTCAAGCTCGTGAACAGCCGACTTGAGCCACATCGACTCTTCCCACGTCTGCCACGGCGAGTCATCGCCGGTAGCGCCTCGGGCGACCGCCTTGCGCTTCATGACGTCGGCGCGGTTCATCATCACCACGCGCGAGGTGCCACCGTCGAGCATGACGGCGTAGGCGTAGACCCCGACCAGCTCGCCGCGCTCGGCGAACCAGTTCGGCCGGTGGCGCGGCCTCTCCATCACGTCGGGCTCGTAGGCGAACGGGTCGGCGGCCTTGACGACCTCGGCCTTGACCGACCGGATCGCGCCCGCCCGGTACATCCGCTCAATGACGCCCTGGTACTGCTCGATGCCGACGACCTCGACGGTGTTGTTCCTGCGGTCCTTGAACGGCACCAGGGCGTAGGCGTCGGTTCCGGGCTCGTGGCCCAACCGCGCGCACTCCAGCAGGGCGGCCAGGAACGACGCCGAGTTGCGCTCGGCGGCGTCGGCGAGCTTGCCGTTTCGCCTGAGCAAGCCCTGCGCCAGGCGCACGAACGTCTCGGCCTTGACGTGGTCGGGCAAGACCTGCGCAAAGTCGGCCCGGTACTGCTTGATCAGCGCTTGCGCGGAGGTCTCCCGCTTGGCGACGGCGCCGGTGATGGTCTGGGCGTTGCTCATGCTGCGGCGCTCACCTTCCGGGGCGTCGAACGGACAGGGGAGGGGCGAAGGGAGGGCGGCGCGTCACCGCGACCGGGCACCCGGATCGCGACCGACTCACCGTCGACCACGGCCCGGCGCCCGGTGCCGAGCGCGTCGAGCACCTCGACCGTCGCCCGCTGCTTGGCGGCCTCGGCGACCTTGTGCTCGGCGACCGCAGCCCGGTACCGCTCGGCGAGCGCCGGGTCGATCTCGACCTCGACGTCGTCGATATCCGGGTGCAGCTCGCGCACCGCCCGGTAGGTCGCCCCGTGCTCGTCGAGGTCGGGTCGCTCGTCGCGGTCGAGGCTGTCGAGGAACTCGCGCGCCTCGGTGCGCAGCACCTCGGCCTCGGCGGCGTTCCAGTCGACGACGTACTCGCGGAAGTCGAGCCGACTCGTGAGCACCGCGATGTAGGCACGCGACAGGCCCATCGTGTCGAGCTGCCACATCACCTGACACCGGTAGAAGATCGGCACCTCGTCGGTGCCCGGTGCACCCCACTCGTCGGGCTCGGTCGACGTCTTGATCTCCAACAGCGCGCGACCGGTACGGGCGTAGAGCACGCGGTCGGGCGTGGCGATCTGCCACGGTCGCCGGCGGTTCGCCCACGTGCCGGTACGGCGCACTCGGTACTCGGGGTGCTCGTCGGCGAACCATGACGCGACCACCGGTTCCAGCCGACGACCCCGGCTCATGGCGTCGTTGTCCCGCGTCGCGGGGATGATTCCCTTCTTGCGGTGCCACAGCGAGAAACGGCTCTCCCAGGGCGACAGACCAAGTACGGCGGCGATCTCCGAGCCCCCCAGCCCGGACGAACGCGCAGCGTTCCACTCAGCGGAACCGGGTTCCCAACTGCCCAACCGAGCGGCGGCGGCGGTCATGCGTCCGCCTTGACGTCGACGCACTCCGAATCGTGCTCGTAGTTCTCGACCGCGAACACGTCGTCAAAGCCGACACCGAGCGTGGCAATGGTGGCGGCGATGAACTCGTTACCCGGAAGCTGCTCGCACTTCAGTACACGGCCGACCGTCGACGGCGCCACGCCAAGCCGCTTGGCAAGCGCGTAGTTAGACCTCAGATCGTGGTCGGCCTTGATTCTCTCGAAAGCATCCACGCGGGCGTGAACACGTACAGACATCAAACCCCCCGTAGTACCTGTGCGGCGGCGGCAGCGCGCCCCACGAATCGGACACTACGACGGGAGTAGATGAGCCTTCAATGATTGCGTATGCGCAAGCACGGAGTAAATAGCCGGTCGCCCCGGCTGCACTATGTGCATGGGCGCAAGGATGGCGCCCGCCCGGCGGGACATGCGGCGCCGCGCGACCGACCAAGATCGTTGCGCAGAGTGACGCGCACGTCAGTTGCCCTATCAGTGCCTTCGGCGCACAACGCCGTTACGGGACCGTAAGATTGCGGACTCGAACACGTGGTCGACCGCTATCTGCAATGTCCGGCCTCAAGGTGTGACAGTAACGCAGCGTGTATTGCGCCCACGCAAAGCCTGTCGTAACCAAATGATCACCAAGGGTTGTCGCATGGTGAAAGTTCCGGCGTACGGGGTGATTATTCCCACTTCCGGGAATAATCCTGACCTCTCATGACAACTAGGCCGATCGGGTGACCACCGCCTGTGGTGTGCCGGTGGAGGTTTCGCAGGGTCACGTCAAATGGACTACCTGTTATTTAGATTAGCTAAGCGCTTGCTTTCGCGCAATGAAAACTTCGCGCGGGTTCCTTGGGTGAGCGGCGTCGGAATGTCCGCCGACGGGGTGTGCAGCTAGCGGCTTGAGCTGTCCATTGTGGACTTGAACCAAGATCGTTCTCTCATCCTTCAACTAGGCGATTTGCGCTCGCCGCTATGCTGGTGTTTGTCCTGGTAAGCACAGCGCTGCGCCTGGTACGCCTTGTAAGCGAAAGGTTAGGGGTTCAAGTCCCCTCACCGGCTCCACGACTACTACCCCCTGACCGGGAAAAATCCTGGTCAGGGGGTAGTTTCATGATCATAGCGGGTGCCGGTCGCCGGTCACGCCGGCATGGGGCGGGTGGGTCGAGCCGTCGGTGTCGCGCTCAGGCGGGCACGCACTGGGTCCGATAGGTCCGGTTCGGAGGCGACCCGAAGTTCCCCTCGAAGACCCATCCCGCTCCCCGTGGGCTACTCACGAACCACCAAAAGGTCCTGTAGTCGTTCTCCCTCCAGCAGTGCAGTTGGGCCAGCGTGGGCCCCCGGAAGACGACTGCGCAATGCGCGTAGATGCCGACCCGGGCGGCCTGCCCGTCGGCGACGTACCTCTCCGCATCGCTGATGGGCTGCCAATGACGAACGCCGCAGTCCACCGCGGCGTTCGCCGGCGCGGAGCCAGCGAAGGCGGTCGTCGCGACAATGGCCAAGGCCCCGAGTAACGAACCGATCGGCCGTAAACCGAATTTCATGTCTCCCCATTCGTCAATCATCGTTCGAACGAGTTGGACCCTACGGGAAGCATCCGGTTCCGACACTTCTTCCTCTGCGGGGAGCGACCGGGTATCCGTGCCCGCGCGGTACCCAATTGGTGCAGAGTGCCTACTTCGGTCACCTGAGCAGCGCAGTCGCCTCCCCGGATGCGGGTGATATTCCTAATTCCGGGGTCGGCAATCACGTCTGGCGCGTAGTTTGGAATCATTCGACCACCCGGCCGGCGGAGGTGGATGCGCCAATGAGGTGGAGTGCGGTCGCGGCCCGTGCCGAAGGGCACGGGCCGCGATCACTTCCGCTGGTTATCCGCGGTCGGTGATGACGTGGTAGGCCACGCCGCCGTGGTCCTCGCCCTCGACGAACTGGACGAGGTTCGTCAGGTACTCGCCCGGCGCCTCGGGCGTGAAGGTGAGCTCGGTGGTGAAGCGCTCACCGGGCAGCAGCGGCACGCCGAACAGCGCGGACCGCGCCGGGTCCAACTGGAACGCGGTCTCGCCGACCTGCTTCACGCCCTCGGCCTGGCCGCCGGCGGCGCGCCAGCGCTCGAACAGGCGCGGCCCGAGGTCGATCACCACGGTGCCCGCCACCGGCTTCTCACCGGTCAGCACGAGGTCGGTCTTGACCTCGCGCTCGGTCGCGTTGCCCAGGGTGAACCAGGACTTCACCGGCTGGAGCACCTTGCCGCGGACGGTCTGGAGGTTCTTCCACGCGATGTTGTTGTTGTTCTTGGTGTTCAGCGCGGTGTTCGAGCCCTCGGCGAACGTCATCGGGTCGGTCGCCGACACCCAGCGCGCCAGCAGGCAGAAGTGGCCCGGTCCCGGGATGCCGGTCCACGGGATCTTCGCCACGGTGCCGCCCACGGGCACCGAGAGCGACTGCTGGCCGATGAACACCCAGTCGCCGTTGGTGGCGTTGTTCCACGTCGTGCCGCCGCCGGCGGGCGTGCGGTAGACCTTGAGCGTGCCGGTGCTCGTGGCGGAGGCGTTGTGCATCCGCACGTGGACGTAGTTCGTCGCGCCGACGACGGGCTGGATGCCCGCGCAGTCCGCGGTGGTCGGGCAGACCTTGATGTCCGGGCTGTTCCAGACCGTGCCGTTCGGGTTGGGCTCGGCACCCGTGTCGGTCACCTGGTCGCGGATGACCACGTCGGTCTGCCGGCAGTCCGACAGCAGCTTGCGGATCGCGTCGGCCGTGCCCGCGCCCGTGGACGTCGTCTGCGTGAACACGCCGCCGGTCGTGGTGGCGTAGTTCTGCATGATCGGCGTGATCACCGAAGCGTAGGTGGACGACGTCGGGACGTACACGGGCGAGATCTTGATGCCCTTGCCGAGCGCGTCGTTCGCCCGCTGGGCGGCGTTGGCCACGTCCGCGGGCGCGTGCACGTTGTCGAACCCGCCGGGACGGGCGTCGGTCACCAGCACGACGAACTTCATCGCGTTGGACCGCCACGTGCCGCCGAAGTCGACGTTCTGCGGGCGGCCGGCCGCGGGCAGGTTGTTCACGACCGTGTTGAGGGCTTCGTCGGACGCCTCGGGCTCGCTGCCACCCGCGCCCGCGGCGAGGGTGTTGGTGACGTAGTTCGTCACCGCCGCCGCGTTGCCGGGCGCGAGGGTGTTGTGGACGGTGACGTCGTCCTTGAACGTGACCAGGCCGAGCCGGTAGTCGCCGCCCGACGCGGTGACGACGTCGCCGACGATGGAGTTGATGCCGGTCTTCAGGTTGGCGATGGCGCCGCCCATGCTGCCGGTGTCGTCGAGGACGAACGCGACGTCGAGGGGACCGCAGGGCGAGGCCGCGGGAGCGGGGGCGGCGACCGCGGGTGAGGTGAGCTGGACGGTCGAGGCGGCCAGGGCGGCGACCGCCAACAGCGTGCCGCGTCTGAGTGAGGGACTCATCTGATCTCTTTCCGCTCGCGCGTCCGGACGCAGGGGTCCGGGAGCTCGGACACCGATGTCCGGGCACACCTGGCGGATGATCGGGAGACCGGCTGAATACGGTCCGAGAAGAGCAACCCCGTCCCGGTTTCCTGCCCGGCAAACGGCAGCCGGGCGTGCCAGGGTGGGGAGGTGGCCTACCTCCCAGACGCCTCGCGGTACGACCGGATGACCTACCGACGGTGCGGGCGCAGCGGGCTCATGCTGCCCGCCGTGTCGCTCGGCCTCTGGCACAACTTCGGCGACGACCGGCCGTACGAGTCGGGCCGGGCGATCGTGCGCCGGGCGTTCGACCTCGGCGTGACGCACTTCGACCTGGCCAACAACTACGGCCCGCCCTACGGCTCGGCGGAGGTCAACTTCGGCCGGGTGGTGGCCGACGACCTGCGGCCGCACCGCGACGAGCTGGTGATCTCCACCAAGGCCGGCTACGACATGTGGCCGGGGCCGTACGGCGACCGGGGCTCGCGCAAGTACCTGCTGTCCTCGCTGGACCAGTCCCTGTCCCGGCTCGGCCTGGATTACGTCGACATCTTCTACTCGCACCGGTTCGACCCGGACACGCCGCTGGAGGAGACGGTCGGTGCGCTGGTCAGCGCCGTGCAGCAGGGCAAGGCGCTCTACGTCGGCATCTCGTCCTACTCGGCGACCAAGACCCGCGAGGCGGCGGAGCTGCTGCGCACGGCGGGCGTGCCGCTGCTGATCCACCAGCCCTCGTACTCGATGCTCAACCGCTGGATCGAGAACGACCTGCTGGACGCCCTGGGCGAGCTGGGCGTCGGCTGCATCGCGTTCTCGCCGCTCGCGCAGGGCATGTTGACCGACAAGTACCTCGACGGCGTGCCCGCGGGCTCGCGCGCCACGCAGGGCAAGTCGCTGTCCGAAGACCTGTTGACCGAGGCCAACCTGGCGCACGTGCGGGCGTTGGACGAGATCGCGGCGTCCCGGGGGCAGTCGTTGGCGCAGCTCGCGCTGACCTGGGCGTTGCGGGACGAGCGGGTCACGTCGGTGCTCATCGGTGCGAGCAGCGTGGGCCAGCTGGAGGCGAACGTGGCCGCGCTGGACGGGCCACCGCTGACCGACGACGAGATCGAGCAGATCGACGTGCACGCCGTCGACTCGGGCATCGACCTGTGGGCGGAGTCCTCCAACGCCGGCTAGCGGGCGTGCGTCACGGCCTGGAGGCTGACCTGCTGCGGCGATGTCACCGCGAGGCCGCGTCGGTAGCCGAGCCGCCGGGGCGGAGCCGCGGCAATGTGACCGTGAAGTCGGTGCGGCCCGGGCGGCTGGTCAGCTCGACCGTGCCGCCGTGGGCGGTGACCAGGGAGTGCACCACCGCCAGTCCCAGCCCGCTGCCCCCGCGATCGCGCGTGCGCGAATCGTCCACCCGGTAGAACCGGTCGAAGATGCGGCGCTGGTCGGCGGCCGCGATGCCCGGCCCCGTGTCGCTCACCCGCAGCACGGCCGATCCCGGCGCCGCGGACACCGACAGCGACACCGCGGTGCCCATCGGCGTGTGCACGGCGGCGTTGGCCAGCAGGTTGTCCACCACCTGCCGCAGCCGCAGCGGGTCGAACGCCAGCCGCACCGGCTCGTCCGGCACGGTCAGGGTCAGCGGGTGCGTCGGGCGGGCCGCGCGGAACGCGTCCGCCGCCTCCCGCGCCAACGCGGCCAGGTCGCCGTCGGCCGGCCGCAGCGGTGCCTCCACCTCCGCCGAGTCCAGCCGGGCGAGCAGCAGCAGGTCGTCCAGCAGCACGCTCATCCGCGCCGCCTCCGACCGCAACCTCTCCAGGTGGGCCTCGCGCTCCTCCGGCGCGTTCGCCGCCGCGTACCGGAACAGGTCCGCGTAACCCCGGATCGAGGTCAACGGCGTGCGCAGCTCGTGCGAGGCGTCCGCGATGAACCGCCGCAACCGCTGCTCGGCGGCGGTCCGGGCGGCCAGCGACACGTCGATGTGGTCCAACATCGTGTTGAACGCCGTGCGCAGCTCCTCGACCTCCACGCCGCCGTTGCCGCCTTCCGCGCGCACCGGCAGCCGGGCCGAGTCGGTCAGGTCGTGCGACGTGATGTCGTGCGCGGTCCGGGCCATGTCGCTCAACGGCTGCAACCCCCGCCGCAGCACCGCCCGCCCGATCACCACGAACGCGATCAGCGCGAGCAGGAACGTCGCCACCTCCACGAGCACCAGCTGCCGCACCGTGGTGGTGATGTCGTTCATCGGCGCCGCGCTGACCAGCACCACGCCGTCGGACACCGGGCAGCCGCGCAGCCGGTACGTGCCGTCGCCGTGCAGGTACTCGGTCCGGTACACCGGGTCCACGCCGTCGACGTCCAGCGCCGCGGCGGTCAGCTCGTCGGCGTCGGCGGGCAGGTCCTCCGGGTTGCGCGGCGTCGCCCGCCCGTCGCGCACGTCGTAGACGACCGAGTACCAGCCGTACGCCTTTCCCTTGAGTGCGCCGTTCTTGGCGAAGTCCTTCTTCAGCGAGGCCTGCGTGGTCTCCATCTGGGCGTCCAGCCGGTGTTCCAGGTAGTCCTGCATGCTGCGCGCCATCACCGTGCCGACGACCGCGAACACCGCCAGGGCCAGCGCGCCGAGACCGAGCGCGAGGCGCGTGCCCAGCCGCAGGCGGCGGCGCGTCACCGTGCGGCTCGACGCAGCACGTAGCCCACGCCGCGCACGGTGTGGATGAGCGGCTCGCCGCCGTCGTCCAGCTTGCGCCGCAGGTGCGACACGACCAGCTCCACCACGTTGGACCGGCCCCCGAAGTCGTACTCCCACACGTGGTCGAGGATCTGGGCCTTCGTCAGCACGGCCGGTGATCGGCGCATCAGGTAGCGCAGCAGCTCGTACTCGGTCGGCGTGAGCGTGATCAACCGGCCGCCCCGCCGCACCTCGCGGGTGTCCTCGTCCATCGCCAGGTCGGACACCTCCAGCACCGACCGCTTCCAGGTCGGCCCGGTCGACCGCCGCAGCACGGCCCGCAGCCGGGCCATCAGCTCCTCCACCGAGAACGGCTTGACCAGGTAGTCGTCACCGCCGCGGGTCAGGCCCGCGACCCGGTCGGCGGTGCCGTCACGGGCGGTCAGGAACACCACCGGCACCATCGCGCCCGCCGACCGCAGCCGGTCCAGCACGGTGAAGCCGTCCAGGTCGGGCAGCATCAGGTCGAGCACGACGATGTCCGGGTGGAAGTCGGCGGCGGTCCGCAGCGCGGCCTCGCCGCTGCCCGCCGTCACCGCCTGCCAGCCCTCGTACCGCGCCACCGTCGCCACGAGGTCCGCGATGTGCGGCTCGTCGTCCACCACGAGCAGTCGAACCGAAGCGCCCTTGTCCACGCGCCCATGGTGGGGCACCCCCACCCGGCGGGCGAGGGCATCGGCCCGGTGGGGCACCGGTCGACAGCGAGTCGACAGGATCGCGACAGGATCGCGACAGCCGAGCCGCGGCGCGCCCCGCCGCGGGTGTGGTGGTTCACAACGTTAAAGAGGTGGGCCGCCTGTGATCGCGCACACGCGCTCTGCTACGGTTCGGCCACGGGTTTCCCGCTCCACGGTCAGGTCAGCCGGGTTCCGCGCTCGGGGCGTGTCCCTGCGCAGATCGCGTGGAGAGCCGGCCTCGGTCGCACGCATTCGGGAACGTGCGTGCCGAGGCCGGCTACAACCCGTTCCACGACCGCCGGCCGGCTCACGAGTACCGGCTGTGATCGAACTCCTGCCCCGTCACCGAGCGGCCCAGGTCCGCGCCCAGCTGCGTGAGCAGGTCGACCAGTTCCAGGCCCGCCAGCCAGTCCCTCGGCAACGCGGCCGTGCCGTGCAGGGCGCCCAGCACGTTCCCGGTCAACGCGGCCGTGGCGTCGCTGCCGCCCGAGTGGTTGGCCGCCGCCCGCAGCGCGTCCACGAACTGCGACCGCTTCGGGAACACCAGGACCGTGTGCACGGCGATCGCCAGCGCCTCCGGTCCGGTCCAGCCGCTGCCCAGGCGGTCGACCCGCACCGAGTCGAAGCCGAGCGCCCGGTGCTCGTCGGCGAACACCACGGCCCGGTTCAGCGTGTTCGCCGTGTACGGGTCGTCGCGCAGCACCCGCCCGATCACCTGGTCGACGGCTTCGCGGATGGGCCGTCCTCGAACCGCCAGCAGGTGGATGAGCAGCGCGAACGCGCCGCCGGACACCCAGCCGCCGGTGCCGCCGTGGGTCAGCGCGGCGAACCTGCACCCGAGGTCGTAGGCGATCTCCGCGCTGGGCGCGAAGCCGGCGGGGGCGGTGCGGGTGACGCCGTTGCAGCCGGACGACTCGTTGTGCGGTTCCTCCGGTGTGGGCGGTGTGTCGGCGGCCAGTGCGCGCAGGCACGTCAGGCCGGGCGACCGGCTCGAGTACAGCCGCTCGTCGCCCACGAGGCCGACGGCGCCCACCTCGGGCGCGGCCACCTGCTGGGTGATCAACCACCGGCGGTAGCTCTGCCAGACGACCTCGACCGGGTCCCAGTCGCCGGTGGTCCGGCCGCGCACCCACGCCCGCAAGTAGCCGTCCGCGGTGAACAGCGTGAGCTGCGTGTCGTCGGTGACCAACGCGGGACGCGGCGGTTCCAGCACACCTTCCGGGCCGTGGTCCCGTTGGATGTCCGCCCACCCCAGGTACTGGATGGGCGCGCCGAGCGCATCGCCCAGCGCGCCCGCCAACAGGCAGGCGGCGCCACGGTCGACCACGTCCATCGGCTCGCGCGGCACTTGCCCTCCTGCACTCGCCCAGAACTCGGCCGGGACGTCCGGGGCCAAAACCCTAGCCGCCGCGCGCCCGTCCGGTCATGGGAGCACGACTAGTTGAGGAAGCAACATTTACCCACAGGTATCTAACGACGCGGTTGGCGCACCTGATCCAGTGACCAAGCCGTGAGGTCGACGGGCCCGGAAGGGCTGTAGCGCACGAGGCGGGGGAGGGGCATGGCTGACCGGAGCAAGAGCGGGCTGGAGTTCGGCATCCTCGGACCGTTGCAGGTGCTCGCGGACGGCCGCCAGCTCGTGATCGGCCGCAAGGGGATGCGCGGCCTGCTCGCGATGCTGGTGCTGGAGGCCAACCGGGTCGTCCCGATCGACGAGATCGTGGACAGCCTCTGGGCCGACGACCCGCCCGCCACGGCCAGGACGATCGTGCACGGCTACGTGTCGCGCCTGCGCCGGATGCTGGAACAGGCCGACCCGGCGGGCTCCGCGCGGATCCTCACCACCCCGCCCGGCTACCAGCTGTCGGTGGACCCGTGGCGGCTGGACTTCCACCGGGCCAGGCAGCTCGTGTCGAGCGCCCGCGGCAAGCCCGCGCCGATCCGGGCGCAGCTGCTGCGCGAATCGCTCGGCCTGTGGCGCGGTCAGGTGTTGGCGGACGTGCCGGGCGACCCGGTGACGACCGACCTGGAGGAGCTTCGGCTTGCCGCAGTGGAAGAGCGCATCGAGGCCGAGCTGGAACTGGGCCGCCACCTGGAACTGGTCGGCGAGCTGCGGCAGCTGGTGAACGAGTACCCGTTCCGGGAACGGCTCGTCGGCCACATGATGCGCGCGCTGTACCGGTCGGGTCAGCGGGCCGACGCGTTGGAGGCCTACCAGCGCTTTCACCGCCGCGTCGTGGACGAGCTCGGCATCGACCCCGGCCCCGGCCTGCGCGTGCTGCACGAACAGGTGTTGCGCGACGACCCGGCGCTGAGCTCGCCCGGCTTCGCCGAACCCGCCCTCGTGCCGCCCCGTCCCGGCGTGGTCGTGCCGGCCCAGTTGCCCGCCGCGGCCAGCGGTTTCATCGGTCGCGACGAGGAACTGGCCTGGTTGGACCGGCTGTGCGACGCGCGTGACCTGGCCGCCACCACCATCGCGGTGGTGAACGGGGCGGCGGGCATCGGCAAGAGCGAGCTGGCCGTCACGTGGGGGCACCGCCGGACCGAGCAGTTCCCCGACGGCTTGCTGTTCGCCTCCCTCAACGGTTTCGCGCCCGGCCGCGACCCGGTCGAGCCCGCCGAGGTGCTGGCCAGGTTCCTGCTGGCGCTGGGCGTGCCCGCCGACGGCGTGCCGCGCGACCTCGACGACCGGGTCGGCCTGTACCGGTCGGTGCTGGCCAAGCGGCGCGTGCTGGTCGTGCTGGACGACGCCTGGGACCCCGAGCACGTCCGACTGCTGTTGCCGCCCGGCGCGGGGTCGGTCGTCCTGGTGACCAGCCGTCGCCGCCTGGAGTCCCTGGTGGTCAGCAACGGCGCGCGGATGCTCACGCTGGACACGTTGTCCGAGGAGGAGGCCATCCGCCTGGTCGACGAGGTCGTCGGCAAACCGCTGTCCGACCAGGAACCCGCCGCCGTGCGGATGCTGGCCGAGCTGTGCGGCAACCTCCCGCTGGCGCTCCGGATCGCCGCCGCCAAGCTCGTCTTCAGTCCGGAGTGGACGGTCGAGGCGCTGGTCGCGCAGCTGTCCGACGACGCGGCCCGGCTGCGCACCCTGGACCTGGCCGACACCGGCGTGGGCGTCGAGCGGGCGCTGGCGGTGTCCTACCGCAACCTCCCGCCGGAACTGGCGGAGACGTTCCGCGCCGCGGGTCTCGTGCCGGGTCGGTGGGTGAGCCCGCACGCCATCGCCGCGGTCTGCGACATCGACCTGGGCACGGCCGCCGCCCGACTCGCCGACCTCGCCGACGCCCACCTGCTGGTGGAGCAGTGGCGCGGCGGGTTCGTCCTGCACGACCTGGTCCGCCTCTACGCCCGCGGCGTGGTGGAGGACCGCGAACGCGGCCTGCGCCGGCTGATGGAGCACTACCTGTGCGCGTGCGACCACGCCCGCCGCCTCATCCGCCCGGTGTCCGACGGTCTGGACTTCACCGGCGACTCCGCCGCACCCCGGCCCGCGACCGCCTCGCAGGCGCTGTCCTGGTTCGACAAGGAGTGGTCCAACCTCATCGCCCTCGTGCACGCCGGCGCGGAAGCCGGTCTGCACGAACAGGTCTGGCAACTCGTCCGCCTCGTGCACACCTACTGCGTGACCAGACTCGTCGGCCGAGAGTGGCGGGGCATCGCCGAGTTCGGCCTGGCCTCCGCCCGCGTCAGCGGCAACCGCCGGGGCGAGATGCTCGTCCTGCACGCGATGCACGACCTCAACAACCGGGCCGGCACCCTGCGCGGCACCCTCGACCAGGCACGATCGGCCCACCGGATAGCCGTGGAACTCGGCGAGGCCCGCTACCTCGTGATGACGCTGGACCAGCTCGCGCTGGCACTGGTGGCCGAAGGCCGGGTCGAGGAAGCCCTGGGGCACTACCGCGAAGCCGTCGACCTGGCCCGCCGGGACGGTGACGCGCTGGGCGAGGCCACCGTGCTCAACAACCTCGCCCAGGTGGAGCAACGCCTCGGTCAACGCCAATCCGCGGCCCAGCACCAGTTCGCGGCGATGGAGATCTACCACCGCCACGGTGACGAGCGCGCGTACGCGGTCGCGGTGAACAACCTGGCCGAGCTCTACGCCGAACTCGGGCTGTTACCCGAAGCGGAGGAACACGCCCGGCAGGGAGTGGAACTGGCCCGCGGCGGCTCCATGCAGTTCGAGGAGGCGTTCGGCCGCCAGGTGCTCGGATCGGTGCTGGCCAGACGGGGTGAACGCGTTGCCGCACAAGCGGAGCTGGCGGAATCGCTTCGGTTGTTCGAACGCCTCGGCTCACCCCGCGCCATGTTGGTCCGAACGGCTCTTGAAGCCTTGACCACCGAGGTTTAGCCGCTGTTTAGCAAGAGAGCACGAAGTCGTGGGAGTTTGGAGGCGCGCTGATCAAGCGAGTCGCGGTCGGCGCAGGGTGGCTCTTGGCAGGGGGACCAGGGGGGAAGCCACCCAACCGCTGGGCCGGCGTTCGGGGGAGAGCGCCGGCCCAGTGTCGCATTGCCGCTGTTCCACAGGTGGCGGGCTCGGTCGCCTGGAAGGTGCGACCTCGCGTGGTGGTCACCTGAGCGGCCACCGCCCACAACGGACCCACCACCACCGAGCCGGACCCCCGACCGCGGGGATCACTCGCGAACGGGCAGCAACTCCGGCCGCTTGGGTGCCAACCCGTCACCCATCGACTCACCCCGCAACTGCCGCCCCACCCACGGCACCACGTGCTCCCGCGCCCACTTCAGGTCACGCCGCCGCTGCGTCATCCAGTCCTCGTCGACCGACGGCGGCCAAGGGGTGTTCCACTCACCGTCCGTCTCGACGCCCAGCACCTGGGCCGCCCGCAGCGCCACGCGCCGGTGCCCCTCGGGCGACAGGTGCAACCGGTCGCCGCTCCACGCGCGCCGGTCGTGCAGGACGGACATCGACCACAGGTCGACCACCTTGCAGTGGTAGCGCTCGGCGACCGACCACAGGTGGTTGTTGTAGATCGCGATCTTCCCCCGCAGCGACCGCAGCAACGGCGTGTGCTTCGGGTCGAACCCCATGAAGATCAACACTTCCGCGCCGGCCGCCTTCAGGTCGGCCACCGCGATCTCGTAGACCTCGGCCAACGCGTCCGCGTCGCTGCCGGGCACCAGGATGTCGTTGCCGCCGCCGCACAGCGACACCAGCTTGGGTTTGAGCGCCGCCGCCAGCGGCACCTGCTCGTCCACGATCTCCTGGAGCATCTTGCCCCGGATCGCGAGGTTGGCGTACCGGAAGCCCTGCTGCCTGGCCGACATCATCGACGCGAGCCGGTCGGCCCACCCCACGTAGGTGCCGTTCGGCGCCGGGTCGTCCATCCCCTCGGTGAAGCTGTCCCCGACCGCGACGAAGCTGTCCAATCCCTCCATGCAACCCCTCCACTCCACACGGCACCCCCAGCACCGCGCAGACCAGCATGCAACGCCAAGACCGCCCTACGCCACCGTCGGTTGGCAACGCTGTTACCAAGGTGTCACTCGGTGGTGTGAACCAGTGTCGGCAATGGGTGATTCAGCAGCTTTCGACCACCCGGGTGCGTCGCAGATCACTCCGCACCCCGACACCTCACCCGGTAGCCGCGTCCGCCGACTCGTACGCCGCGCGCAGCCGCGGCTCCGCCGCCGGTGACGCGCCCAGCGCGTCCAACCCCAGCAACGCCGCCCCCACCACCGGCGGCACGTCCACCACCCGCACCCGGGCCGCCGGCGCCGACGTCCGCAGCCGCGCCGCGACCGCGTCCGCCACGACCCCGCCGGTCCCGGTCAGCACCCCGCCGCCGAGCACCACGTCCACCGGCTCCGCCAGCAGCTCCAGCCGCGTCAACGACACCCGCGCCAGCAGCTCGACCTCCTCCACGAGCCGGTCCACCACCGACCGCGCCACCGCGTCACCACCCGCCGCGACCTCGAACAACAGCGGGCACAGCGGGTGCGGGTCGAACTCGACCTCGCCGAGGTGCAGCCGCTGGACCACCTCGGCCAGCGTCGCCGTCCCGTAGTGCGCGATCAGCGCCTCCCGCAACGCCGTCGGCTCGCCACGACCGTCCTCGGCCCGCACCGCCAGCCACAACGCCTCCGACCCGATGTGACCACCGCCACCCCAGTCGCCCGAGATCCGCCCCAAGGCCGGGAACCGGTGCGTCCGCCCGTCCGGCGCGACCGCCACGCAGTTGATGCCCGCCCCGCACACCACGGCGACCCCGATGCCGTCCGCCGTGCCCGCCCTGAGCAGCGCGAACGTGTCGTTCCCGACCACCGTCGTGGTCGACCACCCGCGTGCCTCGACGGCCGCGCGCAGGTCGTCCTCCTCCTGGGGCAGGTCCGCGCCCGCCAGGTACGCCGCCGTGTGGGTGGCGATCAGCTCCCCGGCACCCGAGTCCCCGGCACCCGAGTCCCCGGAACCCAGCCCGGCACGCCGTGCCGCCTCGCGCACCAGCCCGTCGAACACCTCCAGGCTCCGCTCCAACCCCACGTTCTGCGGCGACGCGCCCGGCCCGCGCACCCTGGCGAGGACCCGACCCTCCACGTCCACCAGCGCCACGGCCGTCTTGCTGTTCCCGCCGTCGATGGCGAGCACCCGGTCGGTCACACCGTCCCCTTCACCCACGGCAGGAAGTCCGCGTTGCGCGCCACGAGCTCGTCGGCCAGCCGCTCGGCGACCGCGTGCTGCCCGATCAACGGGTGCGCCAGCAACGCTTCCGCCACCCGGTCGCGCCCGCCGCGCAGGGCCGCGTCCAACGCCAGCTGCTCGTAGCTCGTCACGTGCGAGATCAACCCCGCGATCGTCGCCGGTACGGGCGGCACGGGCAACGGCACCGCACCGCCGCCGTCCACCACCGCGGGCACCTCGACCACCGCGTCGGCGGGCAGGAACGGCAGCGTGCCGCCGTTGCGGACGTTCACCACGTGCTGCTGCGCGCCGCCGCCCCCACCACCGGTCAACGCGTGCACCAGCTGCACGGCCGCCTCCGAGTAGTACGCGCCCCCGCGCTGCGAGAGTTGCGCCGGCTTGGTCACGACCCCCACGTCCCCGTACAACCCGAGCAGCTCCTTCTCCACCGCCGCCACCACCTCGGCGCGCGGCGGTTCGACCTTCTGCGCGCGCACCACCTCGTCGTGGTCGTAGAAGTACTTCAGGTAGTACGACGGCACCATCCCCAACCGTCGCATCAACGACGCGGGCAACCCGATGTGCTCGCCCAGCGCGTCACCGTGCCGTTCCAGCAGCTCCGGCAGCCGGTCGACCCCGTCGACGAACACCCCGGTCTCCCAGCTCAGGTGGTTGAGCCCGACGTGCTCCAGCCGCACCGCCTCCGGGTCGACCCCGAGCAACGCCGACGTCCACCGCTGGAACGTGATCGCCACGTTGCACAGCCCGACCGCCCGGTGCCCCTCGGCCAGCAACGCCCGCGTCACGATCCCCACCGGGTTGGTGAAGTTCACGATCCAGGCGTCCCCGCCCGCCACCTCCCGCACCCGCCGGGCGATGTCGAGCACCACCGGCACCGTGCGCAGCGCCTTGGCCAGCCCGCCCGCGCCGGTCGTCTCCTGCCCGACGCAGTCGCAGACCAGCGGGAACGTCTCGTCCGACGCACGTGCCGCCTGTCCACCGACCCGCAGTTGCAGCAGCACGGCGTCCGCCCCGTCCGCCCCGGCCTCCAGGTCCGAGGTGGTCGTCACCCGGGCCGGGTGCCCGGCGTGCGCCAGCTGCCGCCGCGCGAACCCGCCCACCACCTCCAGCCGTGACATGTCCGGGTCGACCAGCGCGATCTCGTCCACGGCGAGGCTGGTCCGCCGCCCCGCGATCCCGTCGACCAGCTCCGGCGTGTAGGTCGACCCGCCACCGACAACGGTGAGCTTCACCCCTTGACCCCCGTGAACGTGATGCCCCGGACGAACGAGCGCTGCGCGAACGCGAACAGCACCACCGCCGGGAGCATGATCAGCAACGTGACGGCCATCGCCAGGTTCCACTGCACGTGGTGCATGCCCTTGAACGAGGACAGCGCCAACGACAGCGTCCACTGGTCCGGCTTCTCGCTCGTGTAGAGCAGCGGTCCGAAGTAGTCGTTCCACGTGTAGAGGAAGCAGAACAACGCGGTCGCCGCGATGCCCGGCCGCGCCATCGGCACGACGACCCGCACCAGCGCCTGGAACTCCGTGCAACCGTCCACCCGCGCCGCGTCCACATAGGACTGCGGGATGGTCAGGATGAACTGCCGCAGCAGGAAGATGCTGAACGCGTCGAACAGGAAGTAGGGCGCGATCAGCGGCCACAACGTCCCGGTCAGCCCCAGGCTCGACCACGTGTCGTACAGCGGCACCGCCACGACCTGCGGCGGCAGCATCATCGCGCCCACCACCAGCAGGAACACCACGTTCCGGCCACGCCACCGCAGCTTGGCCAACGCGTACGCGGCCGGGATCGAGCTGAGCAGCATCCCCGCCGTGGCCAGCAGCGAGTACACCATGCTGTTGCCCAGGTACTTCAGCAGCGGAGCCTGCTCGAACACCTCGACGAAGTTGCCCCAGTGCCACTCCCGGGGCCACAGGTCCTTGGTGAACGCCTGGCTGTCCGACATGACCGCGGTCAGGAAGACGAACGCGATGGGCAGCGTGAACATCAACCCCAGCGCCAGGCCGAGGCTGTGCACCGCGACCCAGTCCACCGTCCTCCGCCACGCGAACGGCCTCCGCGCGCCGACCGCCGCCGTCATGACTCCTCCTGGTGCGACGCCTTGCGCATCCGCTGCACCAACAACGCCGTCGCCGCGAACGAGACCACGAACAACACCGTCGCCATCGCCGCCGCGTAGCCCATGTCGAAGTACCGGAAGCCCTGCGTGTAGAGCCACACCGGGAACGTCAACGTCGAGTTCTCGGGGAACCCGAGCACCTTCGTCGACCCCGTCACGTCCGCCGACCCGCTCGCCGCCGAGCCCGCCACCACGGCCTGCGTGAACAGCTGCAACGCCAGGATGATCGAGTTCACCACCCCGAACGCCAGCACCGGCGAGATCGTCGGCAGCGTGACGTGCCACCACCGGCGCACCGGTCCCGCGCCGTCCAGCGCGGCGGCCTCGTACTGCTCCTGCGGCACGTCCAGGACCGCCGCCAGGAGGATGATCATCAAGTCGCCGGACACCCACAGCATCACCGCCGCGATGCCGGGCTTGGCCCACACCGGATCGGCGAACCACAGCGGCCCCTCGATCCCGAACCACCCCAGCAGCGAGTCCAGGGGCCCTTCATTCGGCCGCATGACCAGGAAGAACACCAACGTCGCCGCGACCGGCGGCGCCAACGAGGGCAGGTAGCACAACGTGCGCACCAACCCCACGCCCGACTTCAGCCGGGCGATCACCGACGCCACGCCCAACGCGAACACCACGCGTGCGACGGTCAGCACCACCACGAACCACAGCGTGTTCCGGACGGCGGTGTGGAACAGCTTGTCGGAGAACATGTAGGCGTAGTTCTCCCAGCCGACCCACTCCGGCGGGTTGATCAGGTCGTACCTGGTGAACGAGAACCCGATGGTGGCGATCAGCGGGTAGCCGAAGAACAGGGCGAACCCGAGGGTCGCGGGCGCCATGAACGCCAGCACGGTCAGGCGGTGACGGGCGCGGGCGCGGGACCGCCCCTTGGCCGGGGCGGCCCGCACCACGTCCACGCGCTCCAGCGTGGCCGTCATGCCTACTTGCCGCTCTTCGCGATCTGGTCGTCGATCTGCCGGTCGACTTCCTCCAGCCCCGCCATCAGGTCGGGCACCTTGCCCGCCTGCCACGACGTGGCGAAGTCGCCGATCGCCTTGATGTGCGCGTCACCGATGGGCGTCACCGGGTTACCCTGGAGCTTCCCGGACGTGGCCAGGTCGATGAACGTCCTGAAGTTCTCGTCCACCTCGAGCCGCGGGTCGGCCAGCGCGGCCTTCGTGCTCGGGATGTTCTTGATCCCGTTGGCCAGGCCGACGATCGTCTCGGTGTCGAACGACAGGTGCTTGATCAGCTCCCACGCCGCGCCGGGGTTCTTCGCGCCCTTCGGGACGCCCATGATGGTGCCGGTGGTGAAGCCGATGCCGTACAGCCCGGGCTCGACGGTCGGGAACGGCGCGGTGCCGAACCGCAGGTCCGGCGCCTGGTCCTCCAGGAACGCCGTGCGGTACTCGCCGTCCATCATCATCGCGATCTTGCGCTGGTGGAACGCGTGGTCGGTGGAGTACTCCTGGCCCAACCCCGCCCGGAACCGCTCCAGGTTCTCGTAGCCGTAGAAGTCGACGAGCTCCTTCTGGAACTCCAACATCCGCGCCCACTCCGGACTGGCCAGACCCGACTTGCCGTCGGCGGTCTCCCACTTCGCGCCGAAGTTCGGCGCCCAGATCGGCGGGCGGTTGGCGTAGAACAGCATGGTCGGCAGGAAGCCCGCGACCTCGATCGAGCCGTCCGGCGCCTTCCTGGTGGTGCGCTTGGCGAAGTCCAGCAGCTCGGCCGTGGTCTTCGGCGGCGCGGTGATGCCGGCCTCGGCGAGCATGTCCTTGTTGTAGTACAACCCGTACACGTCGCTGAGCAGGGGCATCGCACAGCGGTTGCCCTTGTACTCGGTGTAGGAGTGCACGGCGTCCGGGATCTGGCCGAGGTCGACGCCGTCGCGCTCGATGTAGGGCTTGAGCTCCTGGAACGAGCCGCTGGAGCAGAACTGGCCGATGTTGTCGGTGGTGAACGACATGGCCACGTCCGGCGGGTTGCCGCCGCGGATGCCCGCGGTGATCTTGTCGTCGTCCTGGCTGCCCTCGTGCTTGATCTCGGCGTTGGGGAACTTCTCCTTGAAGCTCTCCAGGGCCTTGGTCACCTCGGCCTGCTCGCGCCCGGAGTAGTTGCTCCAGACGGTCAGGGAGAACCTGTCCTCCTTGCCGGGAGCCGCCGCCGGCCCGGACTGCTCGGCGTTGCGGCCGGACCCCGCCGCGCAAGCGGTGAGGGACACCGCCGCGGCCACGCACAGCAACGCTGCGCGGTGCAGCTTGCGCATGTGCTCTCCTTCATCTCGACGTGCTCGGCGCGGTCCGGTTCGGACCGCGGAAGGGCTCGGTCGTGGCGGCGGGCAGACCGAACACCTGTTCCCTGACGACCGACAGCGCGGAGTGCAGTGCGCCGGAACGCACCGGTTTCCCGGTCACCAGGGCGAGTCGGACGGGGGTGCGTGGCACCACCAGGTGGCGCAGCTCGGCGGCGACGAGGTCGGCGAGCGCGGTGCCGCCCGCCTGCGCGATCCCGCCGGAGAGCAGCACCAGTTCGGGGTCGAGCACGGCGATCACGTTCGCCACGCCGGTGGCGATGCGGCGGGCCAGGTCCACCAGGAACTCGCGGCCGGCCGGTCCCTCGCTCAACGCCTTCTCCACGGCGGCCTGACCGGTGCGGGCGGACACGCCGTGCGCGCGGGCCAGGCGGGCGATGCCGGGGCTGTCCAGCAGCTCGCCGTAACGGCTGCCGGTGCGCTCGGTGCCCGTGTCGGCGTGCGCGTGATCGGGGACCTGCATGGCGTCGATCTCGCCCGCGCCGCCGGTCGCGCCGCGCAGCAGCACGCCGTTGACGACGACGGCCGCGCCCACCGCGTCGGCGGGCCAGAGGAGCACGAAGTCCTTCACCCCGACGGCCCGGCCGGCGATCATCTCCTCCAGCGCGACCAGGTTGACGTCGTTCTCGACCGTGACCGGGGTGTCGAGGAGGGTGGCCAGCTCCTCGGGGATGTTCTTGTTCTCCCAGCCCGGCATGTGCGGCGCGTAGTTGAGGCGGCCGGTCGCCGGGTCCACCGCGCCGGGGCTGCCGACGACCACGTGGTGCAGTGCGTCGGGGGTGAGGCCGGCCTGGGCCGCGGCCTTCGTGAGCGCGCTGTGGAACGCCTCCAGCACGCCGGTCTTCGGCATCGGGGCGCGGTGCTCGGTCAGCGTCGCGCCGGAGATGTCGGCGATGGCGATGTCGATCGCGTCGGGGGTGAGGTCGACGGCGGCGACGTGGGCCAGCGCGCCGTTGACCGTCCACAGCTGGGCCCGCGGGCCGCGTCCGCCGCCGCGCAGGCCGCTGCGCAGGACCGTGCCCTCGTCTTCGAGGCGGGTTAGGAGCTGGGCGGTCGCCGGTTTGGACAGGCCGATGATCCCTTCCAGTTCCGCCCTGGTCAGCGGGCCGTTGCGGAGCAACGCCTCGATCGCGGCGCGGTCGTTGATCTCGCGCAGCAGCCTCGGGCTCCCGGCTCGCATCGCCTCTCCTGCCTGTTCGGTGGTCCTGTCTGGTAACTTTCCAGACGATTTCGGGGTGACGGTAGTGACGAGGCTCACGGGGGTCAATGCCCCGAGACGGGTCCGTTACCTGGGTTAGGTTGGCCTAAGGCACCCTGGAGGCATGACCGACACGCGTCAGGAGTCGCTGGCCGCACTGCTGGGCGGGCGGGGCGGTGCGCTGGACGCCTCGTTGCCGCCGCTGGCGTTCGTGCTGGGGTGGCTGCTGAGCGGAAGTTCCATCGCCGTCGGTGCTCTGGCGGCCGTCGGTTGTGGCGTGGTCGTCGGTGTCGTCCGGGTCGTCCGGGGTGGTCGTCCCCGCGCGCTCCTGGTGTCCGTCGCCCTGGTGGTGCTGGCCGCGTACGTCGCGCTGCAGACCGGGCGGGCCGAGGACTTCTTCCTCGTGCAGATCTTCCTGAACGCGGCGTCGGCGCTGGTCTGGACGGCGTCGATCGCGGTCCGGTGGCCCCTGCTCGGCGTGGTCGTCGGCCTGGTCACCGGGCAGAAGTTCCGTTGGCGCCGCGACCCGGATCTGCTGCGCGCGTACCGCTACGCCTCGTGGCCGTGGGTGGGCCAGTACATCCTGCGGGTGCTCGTCTTCGGCGCCCTCTGGCTGGCCGGCGAGGTCGTGCTGCTGGGCATCATGCGCGTCGCCCTGACCTGGCCCCTCCAGGTCGCCTGCATCGCCGTGAGCTGGTGGATCCTCCGCCGCACCCTCCCCACCGACCACCCCGGCCTCCGCCACCCCCGCACCTGACCCCCGCGCGAGTCGAACGCTCAGGCCCCGCGAGTCGAACGCTCAGGCCCCCCGAGTTCACCACTCAGGGCACGGCGCGGCCGGTCCGGCTTGTCCTGAACGGTGAATTCGGGGGTCCTGGAGGTTCGACTCGCGGGACCTGAGGGTTCGACTCGCGCGGAGGGTCAGGTGGGGCGGGGGGCGGTGTTGCCCAGGATCTTGACGGCGGCCAGCCAGGCGGCGCCGGCGGCGCCCTCGGTGGCGACGGTGATCGGGGCTGAGGTGCGGGTGGTCAGTTCGTGCTTCAGGCGGGTGCCCAGGGGGTGGGCGTGGACCAGGCTGCCCATCAGGACGATCGGGGTGCGGTGGTCGGCCGGTCGGGCGGCTTCGGCCAGGTCGGCCAGCACGCGCACGGCGGCGGTGATGATGCGGTCCGCGGACGGCGCGGTGGCGTGAGTGGTCACTAAGGGCGCGTAGGTCGCCAGAGCGATCGGCCGGGCGCTGTTGGCCGCGGTGATCAGCTGTCGCCACTGGTCACGGCGGGGCAGGTCGGGGATCTCCGCACGCGCCAGCACGGCGGTCGACAGGTCGTCCACGGCGTCCTGCTCCAACGCCAGCAACGTGGCCCGCACCGCCTCGCGCCCCAGCCAGAACGCCGACCCCTCGTCGCCCAGCAGCCAGCCGTACCCGCCTGCGGTCGCCACCAGCTCGTGGTTCTCGATCCGGGCCGCGATCGAACCCGTGCCCGCCACCAGCACGGTGCCGTCCGGCGACGCCGTACCCGTGGCGAACGCCGCCTCGCAGTCCGTGATCACCCGCATCGCGCACCGCAGCCCCGCGCCGCTCCACGCCGCCTCGAACAACGCCGCCACCGCCGGATCGCTGAGCAGCTTGCTCGACCCGGCCATGCCGAGCACGCCCGACTCGACCTTCCCCGGGTCCAGCCCGTCCAACGCCGCCGTCAACGCCTGGCGGACGTGCGCGGCGGCCGTCTCCGGCGGGTGGGAGTTGGGGTTCGCGCCGCCCGCCACCCCCGCGCCCAGGCGGGTGCCGTCCAGGTCGAGCACCAACGCCCGGGTGCTCGTGCCGCCCGCGTCGAGACCTACCACGAAGCCCATTGGCCCGAGTATGCCCAGCACCACCGGGGGCCGGCACGCCCAACCGGGTTGACCGGACCTGGCGCAGCGTGACGACCTGCCGGAGGCGAACGTGCCGAAGGGGACGGGCCCAGGGTTCAGCGTGGCGTCAGCACCTGGGCCCGGTCGCCCGACGCGTTGTGGTGGTGCAGCAGGAGCAGGCTGTCGGCGCCGTCCGCCGCCGCCGACTCCGGATCGCGCCGCACCCGCAGCACCGCACCCGGCTCGGCGAAGAACAACACCCCGCCCTCCACCCCGAGCCCCGGCCGCAGCGGGTCGAACGACATCGGCGTGCCGATCCGGTCCACGAGCCCGTCCGCGTTGCCCGGCGCGGGGTAGTTCCCGGTCGTCCCTGCCGTGTAGGTCAGCCGGGCGCTGCCCGCCGCCGGGTCGATGCCCAGCGCCGTCAACGCCACCGGCAGCACCACCACGTCGCTGTCCATCACGTTGGTGTCCACGTCGCCGTACTGCCCGTTGAGCGGCTGCTCGTCCACCACCGCGCCGTCCGCCACCCGCACGGTCCGCGCCAGCCACACGTCCGCCGTCACCACGGCGCCCGAGGTCGGCTTCACCGCCTGCACGGCGTAGTCGTCCACGCCGTCGCCGGTGGTGTCGATCCGGATCACGGGGCTGGTCGCGACGCCCAACGTCACCCAGTTCCGCCAGGTCACGACCCCGAACGCGAGCATCCCGCCGGACGAGGCCGCGCCGACGTACCGCAGGTCACCGCCCCTGGCCGACGCGGTCACCGCGCAGTCGACCTGCACGCCGTCCGCGCAGTCGGGCAACTCCGGGCTGGCGCCCTGCAACTCGAACGCGCTGAGCAGCGACCGGTACGCCTCGTCACCCTCGCCCTGCTCCACCGTCCGCCCGGTCACCTCGACCGCGCCGTCGCCCCGGTCCACCGCCTCCACGTCCGCGACCGGTTTCGGCGCCGCGTACACCGGCACCCGCAGCGTGCGCTCGCCGCTGCGCACGAGCAGCCGCCCGGACGCCTCGGCCAGGAACTGCCTGGCCACGTCCGCCTGCCGCTTCTCCACCGTCGGGTCGGCCACCTTCCGCAGCTCGTCGGGCACGACCGTCAGCGTCACCTCGGTCGTGCCCGTGCCGCCCGGCGGTACGACGAACGTCCGCGGCCACACGTCGAACCGCGTGCCGGGCACGGTGGTGGCGGCCTCGTACGCGACCGTCACCGCACGCGGCCGGGACGACTTGTTCACCACCTCCACCGTCTTGGTCACCGACATCTCCGCCGCGGCCTCGACCGGCCCGAACGTCACGCCCACCGTGCCGGGGTCGTCCCGCACCATGGCCAGCAGTTCCGCGCCGACGGCGTCCACCGCGTCCACCCGTCCCGCGCCGACCCGCATCGGCGCCTCGGGCTTGCCGGTGGTGTGGTCGTCGCCGTCGGTCACGTCGCCGCGCGCCGTGTTCATGATCGCGGCCTTGACCTCCTCGACCGTCCACTCCGGACGCCTCTCGCGGACCAGCGCGGCGATGCCCGCCACGTGCGGCGCGGACATCGACGTGCCGCCCTGGCTCACCGCGTCGGAGCCCGTGCCGACCGCCGCGGACAGGATCGTGTCGCCGGGCGCGGCCACGTCGGGCTTGGCCGCCGAAGCGCTGCGCGCGCCCCGTGCCGACGTCGGCGTGATCGTGTCCGCGAGGGTCGGCGTCATCGTCGGCGCGGCGTTGCGCAGCGAGCCGAGCATCCGCACCTGGAGCGTCCCGTCGGCCAGCGCCGGCCGCAGCGCCTCGGTCGCGACCCGGGTGAACTGGAAGGCGGGGATGCCCGCGTTGCCCGCGATGGCCGCCTTGAAGTGGTCGTTGGTGGTGGTGAGCAGCACGCCCTCGGCGCCCGCCGCCTCGGCGTTGTCGGTCCGCGCGCCGGAGCCGCACTCGCGGCTCGCGTCGTCCTCGTCCCACTCCAGCCACACGAACCTGCCGTCGAGGTTCTCGCCGATGGGGGCGCAGCCGTCGAGGTTCGCGGCGTCGGACACCGGCACGACGGGCAGCGCCAGGTCCAGCCCCGCGTACCCGGCGTACTGCTTGCTGTACTGGCCGGCGTGCCGCGCGCCCGCCACCTCGACGCCGTCGAGCATGGTGAACGCGTCCCGCGTGTTGGCCACCGCCAGCGCCTCGGGCGTGTTCGCGGGCGAGCCGCCCACGTCGTAGAGGTCGCCGCCGTTGCCGGCGGACGCGACCACCACCACGCCGTGCTCCACGACCTTGCGCACGAACAGGCTGTCCGGGTCGTCCTGGCCGCCGTAGTCGCTGCCCAGGGACAGGTTGACCACGTCGAGGCGGTCGGCGAAGTCGCCGTCGCCGTTCGGGTCGAGCGACCAGTCGAGGGCGGGCCCGACGAGCTCGGTCGAGCCCGTGCAGCCGAACACCTTCAACGCGTACAGCGACGCCTTCGGCGCGGTGCCGGGGCCGATCCTCATGCCCGCCACGGCCTCGGGCGTCAACGTCCGGTAGTCGCCGGTGAACGGGGTGCCGTCGGCGTTCTCGCCGTACCCGGCGGCCGTGCCCGCGACGTGCGTGCCGTGGCTGTGGCAGTCGAGCGGGTTGGGGTCGGGGGCGGGCACGGCCTTCGCCGGGTCGTACGCGTCGTAGTCGTCGCCCGCGAAGTCGTGGCCGCCGACGACCTTCGCGGTCGGGGTCCACGGCGCGGTGCGGTCGACGGCGTCGTAGGCGGCGGTGGTGCCGGGGCCGCCGAAGTCGGCGTGGGTGTAGTCGATGCCGGTGTCGACGATGCCGATGCGCAGGCCTTCGCCGTAGCGGCCGGTGTCCCGCCACACCTGCGCCGCGCGCGTCAGCTCCACCGCGCCCGCGTTCCGCACGGACTTCGGCACGGTCAGCCGCACGGCCTTGACCTCGGGCACCGTGGCCAGGCGGCGCAGGCTCGCCGCGTCGGCCGTGACCACGACGCCGGGCACCGCGTTGCGGGTCTTGGCGACCTCGCGGGTGGTGGCGTCCTCGGCGCGCAGCGCCCGCACGACCCGGTCGGCCTGCGCGTCGGCCCGCCGCCGGGCGTCCCGGGCCGCTGCCGCCGGGTCGCCCGCGCCGCGCGCCTTCTCGTCGCGGTAGGCCCGCACCGCCGGGGTCGTGGTCAGCTCGACGAACGCCGTGACCGGTCCGGCGGCCCTGGCGAGCGCCGGGCCGACCCGTTCGGACGACCCGTTGCCCGCGTGGTCGGCGCGGTTCGGGGGCAGCGGTCGGGCGTCCTGGCCGGCCGCCGCGTTGCCGACCGGGAGCGAGCCGCCCGGGAGGGAACCGACCATCAGCGAGCCGAGCAGCGCGGCGGTGGCGGCGGCTGCCCACACCGGGCAGTGGTGTTTCATCGCGACCCTTCGTGATCGAGATTCATCGGACCAATAACCGGACAACCTCTAGACGGAGCGGATCGGGAGCGCTATACATCCGATCTGTCGACCCGGCTGTTGAGGAGGACTTGCCGTGCGGTTGTTGCGCCTGGGACCCGCGGGTTCGGAACGGCCCGCCGTCCGCGCCGACGACGGCGTCACGTACGACCTGAGCCCGCTGACCGACGACGTGACCGGCGCGTTCCTCGCCGCCGACGGCATCGCCCGCACCAGGGCCGCGCTCGCCGCCGGTGAACTCCACCCGATCGTGGACGACGGCGCGCGGATCGGACCGCCCGTCGCGGGCGTGGGCAAGATCGTCTGCATCGGCCTCAACTACCGCGACCACGCCGAGGAGACCGGGCTGCCGATCCCGGCCGAGCCGGTCATGTTCCTCAAGACCCCGGACACGATCGTCGGACCGAACGACGAGGTGCTCGTGCCGCGCCGCTCGGTCAAGACCGACTGGGAGGTCGAGCTCGCCGTGGTCATCGGGCGCACCGCCCGGTACCTGGAGTCCGCCGAAGAGGCCCTGACCTGCGTCGCCGGGTACGCGCTGTCCCACGACGTGAGCGAGCGCGAGTTCCAGCTCGAACGCGGCGGGCAGTGGGACAAGGGCAAGAACTGCGAGACGTTCAACCCGCTCGGCCCCTTCCTCCTGCCCGCGGACGAGGTCGGCGACCCGCAGGCGCTGGGCATGCGGCTGTGGGTCAACGGCGTTGCGCGGCAGGACTCCTCCACCAAGAACATGATCTTCCCGGTGGCCGAGCTGGTCCGCTACCTGAGCTGGTTCCTCGTCCTCCGACCGGGGGACGTCATCAACACCGGCACGCCCGCGGGCGTGGCGCTCGGCCAACCGGAGCCGAAGCCGTACCTGAGGGCGGGCGACGTGGTGGAGCTGGAGATCGACGGGCTCGGCCGCCAGCGGCAGACGCTGGGTCAGGCATGACGGCGCGGCGGGCGTGAGGGCGCGCACGAGGGTCGGGCGGGCGTGACGGCGGGGTGGGCGTGATGGCACCGGGGACGGACCGGGTCGTCGCGCTGGACGTGTTGGACATCCGGTTCCCGACCTCGCGCGAGCTGGACGGGTCGGACGCGATGAACCCCGACCCGGACTACTCCGCCGCCTACGTCGTGCTGCGCACGTCGGCCGGGCCGGACGGGTACGGGTTGGCGTTCACCATCGGCCGCGGCAACGACGTGCAGGCCGCCGCGATCCGGTCGCTGGCGCACCACGTCGTCGGCCGGCCGGTCCCGGAGACCGCCGCCGACCTGGCCGCGCTGTCCGCGGAGCTGGTCGACGACTCGCAGCTGCGGTGGCTCGGCCCGGAGAAGGGCGTCGCGCACATGGCGCTGGGCGCGGTGGTCAACGCCGCGTGGGACCTGGCGGCGCGGCGCGCGGATCTGCCGCTGTGGCGGTTCCTGTCGGGGATGACGCCGGAGGAGATCGTCGGCCTGGTCGACTTCCGTTACCTGTCCGACGCGCTCACGCCCGACGAGGCGTTGGAGATCCTGCGCCGCGCCGAGCCGGGACGCGCCGAACGTGCCGCCGCCCTGGTCCGCGACGGCTACCCCGCCTACACGACCTCGCCGGGCTGGCTCGGCTACACCGACGACAAGCTGGCGGGCCTGGCCCGGCAGGCGTTGGCCGACGGCTTCGACATGATCAAGCTGAAGGTCGGCGGCAGCCTGGACGACGACGTGCGGCGGATGAGGCTGGCCCGCGAGGTCGTCGGCGACGGCGTGCGGATCGCGGTGGACGCCAACCAGCGGTGGGACGTCGGCACGGCGATCGCGTGGATGCGCGAGCTCGCGCCGTTCGACCCGTACTGGATCGAGGAGCCCACCTCGCCCGACGACGTGCTGGCGCACGCCGCGATCGCCGGGGCGTTGAGCCCGATCAAGGTGGCCACCGGCGAGCACGTGCAGAACCGGGTGGTGTTCAAGCAGCTGCTGCAAGCAGGCGCGGCGGACGTGGTGCAGCTCGACGCCTGCCGGGTCGGCGGTGTCAACGAGAACGTGGCGATCCTGCTGCTGGCGGCCAAGTTCGGCGTGCCGGTGTGCCCGCACGCGGGCGGCGTCGGCCTGTGCGAGCTGGTGCGGCACCTGGCGATGGTCGACTTCGTCGCGGTGTCCGGCACCATGGACGGCCGGGTCATCGAGTGGGTCGACCACCTGCACGAGCACTTCACCGACCCGGCCGTGGTGCGCGACGGCCGTTACCTCGCACCCACCGAGCCGGGCTTCTCGGCCCGGCTGCACGAGCGGACCCTGGTCGACTACCGGTATCCCGGTGGTCCGGTCTGGACGGAGCTGTCGGCGATCGACGGGAGGGATGGCACGTGAGCGAGTTCGAGGGGCTGGTCGCGGTGGTGACCGGCGGTGCGTCGGGCATCGGCCTGGCCACCGCGCGGCTGCTGGCCGAGCGGGGCGCGACCGCGGTGGCGTTGGACCTGAACCCACAGGTGGACCCGCCGCTGCACGGGATCAGGGTGGACGTGGCCGACGACGCGTCGGTGCGGGCCGCGATCGACGAGGTGGTCGAGCGGTTCGGCCGGCTCGACGTGGTGGTGAACAACGCGGGCGTCGGCGCGCAGGGCGACGTGACCGCGAACCCGGACGACGAGTGGCTCCGGGTGCTGGACGTGAACGTGCTCGGCATGGCCCGGGTCGCCCGCGCCGCGCTGCCGCACCTGCGGCGCTCGCCCGCCGCGGCGATCGTGAACACCGGCTCCATCGCGGCGTGGGCCGGTCTGCCGCAGCGCGCGCTGTACTCGGCGAGCAAGGGCGCGGTGCACGCGTTGACGTTGGCCATGGCCGCGGACTACGTGCGTGAGGGCATCCGCGTGAACGCGGTGGCGCCCGGCACGGCGGACACCCCCTGGGTGAGCCGCCTGCTCGACTCGGCGCCGGACCCGGCCGCCGAACGGGCCGCGTTGGAGGCCAGGCAGCCGCACGGGCGGCTGGTCTCGGCGGACGAGGTCGCGGGCGCCATCGCCTACCTGGCCGGTCCGCTCTCCGGTTCCACCGCGGGCACCATCCTCGCGGTCGACGGAGGCATGCACGGGCTGCGGCTGCGCCCGAAGCCCTAGGAGGAACCCGTGATCTCCCTGTCCCGGTCGGGATTCGGCGGCGGTCCGATCGGCAACCTGTACGCGGAGGTGTCCGATGTGGACGCATTCGGCGCGTTGGAGGCCGCCTGGGACGCCGGGGTCCGCTACTTCGACACCGCGCCGCACTACGGGCTCGGGTTGTCGGAGCGGCGGATCGGTTCGTTCCTGGCCGGTCGGCCGCGTGACGCGTTCGTCGTCTCCACGAAGGTCGGCCGCGTGCTGGAGCCGCACGCGGGTGGCGGGGACGACCGGGCGAACGGGTTCGCGGTGCCGGCCACCGCGCGGCGGCGGTGGGACTTCAGCGCCGACGGCGTTCGGCGGTCGTTGGAGTCCTCTTTGGACCGTCTCGGGCTCGACCGGGTGGACGTGGTGTACCTGCACGACCCGGACGAGCACGAGGAGCAGGCGTTCGCGGAGGCCTTGCCCGCGTTGGCGCGGTTGCGGTCGGAGGGTGTCGTCGGGGCCATCGGGATCGGGATGAACCAGTGGGAGATGCCCGCGCGGTTCGTCCGCGAGACCGACCTGGACGTGGTGCTGCTGGCCGGGCGGTACACCGTGCTGGAGCAGACGGGGGCTCCGCTGCTGGACCTGTGCGCGTCACGTGGGGTGGCGGTGGTGGCGGCCGGGGTGTTCAACTCCGGGCTGCTGGCGCGGCCCGAGGTCGGGGCCACGTACGACTACCAGGCCGCGCCGCCGTCGTTGGTGGAACGCGCTCGTCGGCTCGCCGCGGTGTGCGCGCGGCACGGCGTGACGTTGCCGCAGGCGGCGGTGCGGTTCCCGTTGCGGCACCCGGCGGTGGTGTCGGTGCTGCTGGGCGTGCGTTCGGCGGCGGAGGTGCGGGCGAACGCGGCGTCGTTCGAGGCGCCGGTGCCGGACGCGTTGTGGGACGACCTGCGCACGGAGGCCCTGCTCTGATCGTGCTCTGGCGCGCGGAGATCTTCTCCGGCGCGGTGGCGCGGGTGTAGGTTCGGTGCGGTAATAGCAAACCCTGGTCAGCGCCAGGTTGGTGGTTGGAGCGTGCTGGCCGTCCCGCGCGTGCGCGGGTACGGACACCGTGAGGAACAACCACACATGAACGAAGAGCTCATCTCCCTGTTCCGCGAGCACATCGCGGCTGTCGTGCCGCTGCCCGAGGTGGACGCCGCGGCGTCCAGGATCGTCGCGGCGGTGGGCGGCTCCAGCCCGCACCTTCCCGTGACCGCCTTGATCGCCGGCGCGTACCAGTGCCTGCTGCCGCGCGTGCCGCAGCCGGAGGCCCTGCGCCTGGTGGCCCGCGCGTTCCACGAGCCGATCCGGCCTTACGTGTACGAGGGCACCAAGGCCGCCTTGGACGCCTCCGACGACCCGTTCACCGTCATCACCGACATGTCCAAGGACCGCGAGCGGAACTACTTCGGCGACGACTTCTCCTTCAGCCGCACCGAGTCTCCCGCCCACTACCACGTGGACGTGCACCGCTGCTTCTACGTGCACGTCCTCGCGGTCGCCGGCGTCCCCGAACTGGGCACGGTGTTCTGCGACTTCGACGCGGCCTGGATCGACGCCATCGACCCCGACCGCCACCACGTGGCCTTCCACCGCCCGACGACGATCGCGCGGGGCGGCTCCACCTGCCCGTTCCACTTCCACCGGGTGACCCCCGAGTCCCCCTGATCCGGAGCCCAAGGGCGCTGCCCGGACGGCCTCACCGCCTCCGGGCAGCACCTCGGCCCACATCCCCACCCCTCGCGTGTCCTACCTCCAGACCGCGCGTGTCCTACGTTCAGAACGCGCGTGTCCTACGTTCGGAACACCCGAGTTCAACGCCCGGAACACGGCCGGCGGGCGTCACGCCAGGTCGGACAGCCACTGCTCGACGCCGGCCACGTGCACCGTCGACCAGGAGCGGGCCAGTTCGGGTTGGTGGGCGGCCAGCGCGTCGACGATGGCACGGTGCTCGGCGACGGTCCGGTCGACCGCGCCGCCCTGCGTGATGCCGCGCCAGATGCGGACCCGGACGGTCGGCCCGGCGAGCGTGTCCAGCAGCTGGGCCAGGTAGGCGTTGCCGGAGCCCTGCGCGACCGCGCGGTGGAACTCCAGGTCGTGCTCGACCAGCTCCTCCACCGACCGGGCCGACTCGGCGGCGTCGCACAACGCGCGCAACGCCGCGACCTCTTCCGGCCCCACCCGCTGCGCCGCCATCGCCGCGGCGGCCGGTTCGAGGATCCGGCGCACCTGCAGCACCTCCAGCACGGAGTCCTCGCCGCGGTGCAGGTCCAGCACGAACGACAACGCGCCGAGCAGGTCGTCCGCACGCAGGCTGGACACGTAGGTGCCGTCGCCCTGCCGCACGTCCAGCACCCTGACCAGCGACAACGCCTTGACCGCCTCGCGCAGCGAGTTCCGCGACAGGCCCAGCCGCTCGGCGAGGTCCGCCTCGCGCGGCAGCCGGTCGCCGGGCTTCAGCTCGCCCGAGACGATCATCTCCTTGACGCGCAGGATGGCGTCGTCGGTCACTGCCACGGCGGCCCTCGACTCGTCAGCTAGACCTCGGATGTCTGGCGCCAAGTATGGGCCACGCCGAAGCGCCACGCGGCCGACCCCGCCGTGCGGCGAAACATTCACCCATACTCACTCTATTCGGTTATCTTATAACCACACGTGACGACGTCCGCCACTTCCGGCCATAATGGTCTGGACCATTTGAGGAGGGACCTTGGACACGGTTGTCGCAGCTCCGCGAGCACTGCTCGGTCGGACCATCACCGGTCCCGTCAGCCTGAGGTTGCGGGCGGGCCGGATCGTGGAAGTCGTCGCGGGCTCGCCGCCCGACGGCGCCGAGGTGCTGACCGACGGCCTGCTCACCCCGGGCCTGGTGGACGTGCAGGTCAACGGGGCGGTCGGGGTCGACTTCGCCGAGGTGGACCCCGCGGGCATGGCCGCAGTGGCGAGAGCGCTCCCGCAGACGGGGGTGACCCGTTTCCTACCGACCCTGATCACCGCACCGGTGCCGGTCGCGGTGCGCCAGGCGCACGCCGTGCTGGCGGCGTCGGCGACCCTGCCGCCGCACGCGGGCGCCAAGCCGCTCGGCGTGCACCTGGAGGGGCCGTTCCTGTCGCCGAAACGCGCGGGCGTGCACGACCCGGCGCTGATGGTGCCGCCCGGACCGGCCGAGATCGGCATGCTCCTGGACGACGAGGTGCTGCGCCGCGCGCTGCGCATGGTGACGCTCGCTCCCGAGCAGCCGGGCGGTCTGGACGCCGTGCGCAGGCTGGCGGCGGCGGGCGTGCTGGTCGCGGTCGGCCACAGCGACGCCACGGGGGAGCAGACCAGGGCCGCCGCCGAGGCGGGCGCGCGGATGGTGACGCACCTGTTCAACGCCCAGCGCCCGCTCGGCCACCGCGAGCCGGGCGTGCCGGGGGTGGCGCTGGTGGACGACCGGTTCACGTTGGGGCTGATCGCGGACCTGGCGCACGTCGGCCCGGACGTCTGCCGGCTGGTCTTCAACGCCGCCGGTCACCGGGTCGCCCTGGTCACCGACGCCGTGGCGGCGGCGGGCATGCCGCCCGGCCGCTACCAGCTCGGCGGCGCGGACGTGCTGCTGACCGAGGACGGCGTGCCGCGTTCGCCGGAGGGCACCATCGCGGGCAGCGCGCTCACGCTGGACCGGGCGGTGCGCAACATCGTGTCGGTGGGCGTGGACCCGGCGGCCGCCCTGGCGTCGGCGACCATCGTTCCGGCGGACGCGATCGGCGAGCCCACGCTGGGCCGCCTGGAGGCCGGCGCCGTGGCCGACCTGGTCTGGTGGGACGACGACCTCCGGCCGCGCAAGGTGTGGGTCGACGGCGAGGTCGTGTTCGACAGCACGGTGGCGTACGCGAACGCGCCGGTAGGCCTGGCCGCCGCGGGCCAGTAACCGCGCACGACGAGAGGCCCGGGGGGATGGGTTCCCCCGGGCCTCTCGTGTGTTCTGAGCGTTGAATTCGGGGGTCCTGAACGTAGGACACGCGCGACCTGAACGTAGGACACGCGCGACGCGAACGTAGGACACGCGCGTTCTGAACGTAGGACACGCGCGGGGTGGGGGAGCGGGGGTTAGCGGGTGCGGGTGACCTTGTTCAGGCCGCGGGGGTTGTCCGGGTCGCCGCCGCGGGCCAGGGCCAGGCCGTGGGCCAGGCGCTGGATCGGGAGGATCTCCAGGATCGGGGCGACCTCCTCGGCCGTCTCGGCGACCGGGATCCGCAGGGCGGCGGAGACCTTGTCGGAGGCGGAACCGACCGCCAGCACGTCCGCGCCACGCCCGTGCACGGCGTCCAGCACGTCGTGCAGCGCGTCACCGCCCTTGCCGCTGCTGGTCACCGCCAGGACCGCCGTCTCGGCATCCACCGCCGCCACCGGCCCGTGCAGCAGGTCGGCCCCGCTGTAGGCCCGCGCCGCCAGGTACGACGTCTCGGCCAGCTTCAACGCCGACTCCAACGCCGTGGGCAGCGAGTACCCGCGCCCCGTGGTCAGCACCCGGTCCACGAACCGGTACCGCTGCACGGCCTCGGCCACCGCGTCCGCCGACGAGTCCAGCGTCGACCGGGCCAGGTCGCCCAGGTTCGAGGCGGCTGCGCCGTCACCGCCCCGGATCGCGTCCACCAGCAGGTACAGCGCCAGCAACGTCGCCGAGTAGGTCTTCGTCGCCGCCACGGCCTGCTCCACGCCCGCGCCGACGTCCACCGACAGCTCGGCCGCCCCGTTCAGCGGCGACGAGGCGGTGTTCGTCACCGCGACCGTCAACGCCCCGCGCGCCCGCGCCGACTCGGTCACCTCCAGCAGGTCCGGCGACCCGCCCGACTGCGACACCGCGACCAGCAGCACGTCACGCAGGTCCGGCTGGGCCCCGTACAGCGTGGTCGTGGACGGCGACACCAGCCCGGCGGGCAGTTCCAGCAACACCTCGGTCAGGTACTTCGCGTACAGCGCCGCGTGGTCGCTGGACCCGCGGGCGGCCAGCAGCACGAACCGCGGCCGGCGCTCGGCGATCACCGAGGCGACCGACGCGATGGCGTCCCGCCGGGCGACGAGGTCCGCGAAGATCCCGGGCTGCTGGTCGATCTCGGCCGCCATGTGCCTGCCGGGCTGGTGGTCGGTCATCGGGAGTTCCCCTGTCGGTTCAGGTTCGGGTCTGGAGTGCGGCGGCGATGCGCTCGGCCGCGGCCCGCAGGCACACCCGCGCACCGCCGTGGGTGTCCACGCGGGCGCCGGCGCCCAGGTCAGGCCCCGGCACGCCGGTCTCGACGTGTACGAGGTCTAGACCAATAGTAGCGAGCGACGACACCAACTCGCGAGCCCACGCGTGGCGGTGTGCCTCACGCGTCACCACCACGACCGGACGCCCGGCGGCCAGCGCGGCGATCTCCTGCGCCCCGAGCTCCCGAGCGGACGTCGACGCCACCACGGAGGTACCCGGCACGAGCTCCGCCAAGTACGGCCCGAGCCCCCACGGCACGTCCCCGACCGCGATCGACGGCTCCACCGCCAGGTCCACGACCACCGGCGGCCCGGACAGCCGCAACGTGCCGCGCACCTCCAACGCCCGCCGTGCCGCGACCAGCCCCAACGACGGGTCGTGCGCCTGCACCGAGGCCGCCGGAGCACCCAGCGCGGCCGTCCGCCGTGCCGCCTCCTCCAACCGCTCCAGCGGCAACGCGCCCGACTCCACGGCCGCCACGATGCTGTCGACCAGCCACCGCAGCCCGTCGTCGTCCAACGGCTCGCCGCCCAGGCACAACGCGTCCACCCCGGCCGCCAGCGACCGCACGGACCCCTCCGCGAGGTCACCGCCCACGGCCTTCATGTCCAGCCCGTCGGTGATGACCGCCCCGGTGAACCCCAGCTCCTCCCGCAGCACGCGCACCGCCAGCGGGTTCAGCGTGGCGGGCGCGGAACCCCACTCCGGCACCACCAGGTGCCCGGTCATGATCGACCGCACCCCCGCCCGCACGGCCGCCCGGAACGGCACGAACTCGACCGCCGACAGCTCCGCCACCGACCGCGGCAGCACCGGCAGCGCCGCGTGCGAGTCCACGGTGGACGCGCCGTGGCCGGGGAAGTGCTTGGCGCACGCGGCCACCCCGACCGCCTGCATCCCCTCCACGAACGCCGCCACGTGCGGGCCGGCCGCCACCGGGTCCGACCCGAACGACCGCACGCCGATCACCGGGTCGTCCAACGTCAGCACGAGGTCCGCCGACGGCGCGAGGTTCAGGCTCACCCCGCACGCCGCCAGCCGTGCCCCGATCGACGCCGCCACCGCCCGCGTCAGCCCCAAGTCGTCCGCCGCGCCCAACGCGTGGTTGCCCGGCACCTCCGACCCGTGACCGGCGTCGAGCCGGGTGACGTCGCCGCCCTCCTCGTCGATGCCGATCACCACGTCCGCCCGCGCATCGCGCAACTGCGCGTTCAGGGCGGTGACCTGGGCGTCTCGGGCTGGATTGTCGTCTCCGTCGACGGTCACGACGTTGCGGCCGAACAGCACGACACCGCCGAGCCCGTCGGCCACCCGCTTCAGCAACCAGTCCGGGGCGGTGGTCCCGTGGAACCCCGGCAGCAGCACACCCGACGCGAGCCGGTGCAACGACATGCGGTCCTACCCCTTCACCGCACCGGCGGTGACACCGGTGACCATCTTGCGCTGCACGATCAGGAAGAACACCAGCACCGGCAGGGTGAACAGCGCCGAAGCGGCCATCGCGCCACCCCAGTCCGTGCCGAACGCGGTCTGGAACCCCGACAGCCACACCGGCAGGGTCTCCTTGGCCTGGTCCTTGACCAGCGACAACGCGAACAGGAACTCGTTCCACGCGGTCACGAACGCGAACACCGACGTGGCCACCAGACCCGGACCGAGCAGCGGCAGCGTGACCCGCCGGAACGCGCTCCAACGGCCGCAGCCGTCCACCATCGCCGCCTCTTCGAGCTCGATCGGGATCCCGTTGACGAACCCGCGCAGCGTCCACGCGCAGAACGGCAGCGTCACCGCGAAGTAGATCAGCGCCAACGCGGGCAGCCGGTCCAGCAGGTCCAGGTCGCGCATCATCAGGAACATCGGGATCAGCAACGCCTCGAACGGCGCCATCTGCGCCACCAGCAGCATCATCACGAAGCCCTTGCGCCCCCGGAACCGCATCCGGGACAGCGCCAGCGCCGCCAGCAGACCCACCACGATCGCCGCGACCACCGCGCTCAACGACACCAGCAGGCTGTTGCCCAGCGCGCCGAGGAAGCCCGGCTTGGCCCACGCGGTGGCGAAGTTCGAGCCCGTCACGGAGAACGGGATCAGGTCGTAGTCGTTGGACAGCAGGTCCTTGCGCGGCTTCAACGCCGTCGAGACCATCCAGTAGGTCGGGAACGCGAAGAACAGCGCGACGACCAGCGCGACGACGTTCCCCGTGACCTTCTTGGCCGAGGACACCTTGTTCACGGTCACAGCTCGCCCTCCTGGGAACGGACCAGCCTGCGCAGGTACTGGAAGGTCAGCAGCCCCAGCAGCGCGACCATCACCACGGACACCGCCGCGGCCACGCCGAAGTGGCTCTTGGAGATGCCCTCCAGGTACTGGTACACGGCCAACGTGGTGCTGCCGCCGTCCGGGCCGCCCTTGCGCATGGCCCAGATCTGGGCGAACACCTTGAAGTCCCACAGCAGCGACAGGAACGTCACCATCAGCAGCAACGGCCGCAGCTCCGGCCACGTCACCGCGCGGAACGTCTGCCACGCCGTCGCGCCGTCGATGCCCGCCGCCTCGTACTGGTCCTTCGGGATCCCGATCGCGCCCGCGTACAGCGAGAACGCCAGGAACGGCACCGCCTGCCACGTGATCAGCAGCCCGATCACGGCCAGCGTCGACGTGCCGGTGGAGAACCACGAGAACCCGGCGAACGAGTCGAACCCGATCTTGACCAGGGTCTTGTTCAGGATGCCGTACTGCTGGTCGAAGATCCACTGGTAGACGGTGGTGGCGGCGAGCAGCGGCATCGCCCACGCCAGCAGCATCGCCACCTGCAGCACGATCCGCACGACTGGGCTGATCTGGCGCATCAGCAGCGCGATCAGCAGGCCCGCGAGGACCGACACGACGACCACGAGCGCGGTGAACACCACGGTGCGCACCGCGATGCCCCAGAACGCCGGGTCGCCCAGGATCTCGGTGTAGTTGTCCAGACCGGTCCACACGACCTCGCCGCGGGTCAGCTCGCGCAGGTTCAGCTTGCGGAAGCTGGTCACCAGGACGGAGAGGACGGGCCAACCGATCAGCCAGAGGATGGCCACCACGGCGGGGGCCAGCAGCAGGTAGGGCAGCACCCGGTCCAAGGCGCTGCCCCGACGGCGCGGTGCGCCGTCCGGTGCGGCACGCCGCGGTGCCGACGAGGAGTTCGTCGGCACCGCGGCGTCGGTCGTGTGCACGGCCGTCATCCGATCGTCATCCGCCCAGGGTCTTCGACAAGGCGGTGTTCGCGTCGGCCGCGGCCTGGTCCAGCGGCTTCGCGCCGGTCAGGTACGCCGTCAGCATGTCCTTCAGCGGGTTCTGACCCGCCTCGACCGCGGCCCAGGCCGGCGTGGTCGGGGTGACCTTGCCGTTCGGGGCCGACTCGGCCAGCGCCTTGCCGATCGGGGTGGTGGCGAGCTTGGCGGTGTCGGTCGAGGTGCCCGGCACCGCGCCACCCTCGGCCAGCATGTCCTGGTACTTCTTCGAGCTCAGCAGCTTCAGGTACTCCTTGGCCAGGTCGGGGTTCTGGCTGCCGGCCGGGATGGCCAGGTTGGAGCCGCCCAGGAACACCGGGGCCGTCTTGCCCGAGGTCTTCGACGGGATCGGGAACGCGCTGGTCTTCGCCTTCAGGTCCGGGTTGGCCTTGACCGCGCCCGCCAGCTCCCACGGCAGACCGATCATCATGCCGACCTTGCCGGTGCCGAACACCTCCATCTGCTGCGGGGTGGCCTCGTCGGCGTCCTTGGGCGCCTTCGTGCCGGAGGTGTCGACCAGCTTCTTGTAGAACTCCAGGCCGGCCTTGGCCTGCGGGGTGTCCAGCGCGCCCGCCCAGGCGGAGCCCTGCGGCTTGGCCACGTCGCCGCCCTCGTCCCAGATGAACGACAGCAGCACGTACCACGACTGGCCAGGCAGGTAGAGCGGCTGGAAGTCGGGGTCGGCGGCGTTGGCGGCCTTCAGCTTCTCGATCGCGGTGACCCACTCGTCACGCGACTTCGGCGCGGCGGTGATGCCCGCCGCCTCGAACAGGTCGGTCCGGTAGATGACCGTGCGGTTCGCGGCGTAGAACGGCAGGCCGTACTGCTTGCCGTCCCAGGTCAGCGAGTCCTCCAGGCCGCCGAGCCACTGGTCGCCGTTGAGGCCGGAGACGTCGCCGCTCAGGTCGAGCAGCGTCTCCTCGGCGGCGAACTTCGCCGTCTGGGTGTTGCCGAGCTCGATGACGTCCGGCGGGTTGTTGCTGGTCAGAGCGGTGGTCAGCTTCTCCTGGATGCCGTTCCACTTCTGGATCTCGTACTTGACGGTGACGCCGGGGTGCGCGTCCTGGAACTCCTTGTTCAACGCGTCGGTCAGGGTGGTCGGCGCCGAGCCGTCCATCAACCACACCGTCAGCGTCTTCGGTTCTCCGGAGTTGCCGCTGCCGCCGTCGGAGCTCGTGCCACATCCGGCCACGGCCACCGCGAGTGCGGCGGCACCTACGGCCAGTCCTCTCCAGCCCTTCACGTTGTGCGCCCTTTCCCCATGCCCCGATCCCAACGACCGGAACGCCAAAGTGGTGTAGACCAATGCGGCCTAGAGTGTGCCTCGCCACAGGGCATGTCAAGGCCGTTGCTGGACCGTTGCAAAGTCATCCGACCAATTTCTCGACCGTTGTCGGGGGTTCGGGCGCACGATCGGACGAGGACAAGGCATCCTGTGTCTGGGAGCGCTGGCAATGTCGGCTGGCAAGGGGCGAGGAGGAAGGCATGCTCGAGACGAGCCCTGCGACTGGCGTGGACGCCAGGACTCGCGCGCAGCGCGAGCCGAAGTACTGGGGACTCAAGCGGCACCTGCTCGACCTGCTGCGCGCGCTGCCGCCCGGATCGCCGATCCCGACGGAGCGCTCGCTGGCGGCGGAGTTCGACGTGTCGCGCACCACGGTGAGGCAAGCGCTTGCCGAATTGACCGTGGAGGGTCGGTTGCTGCGCGTGCAGGGCAAGGGCACCTTCGCCGCGGAACCCAAGGTGGCACAACGGCTCCAGCTGTCCTCGTACACAGAGGACATGAAGGCCCAGGGGCGGCAGCCGTCGTCACGGCTGATCGAGGCGTCGGAGATGCCGGCCGAGGCCGAGCTGGCCAGGCTGCTGGGCGTGCGCGCGGGTGCCAAGGTGCTCCGACTGCACCGGCTGCGCCTGGCCGACGGCGAGCCGATGGCGATCGAGACCACGCACCTGGCACTGGGCCGGTTCCGCGGCCTGCGCCGCTACCTCGCGCCCGGCGCCTCGCTGTACCAGGTGCTGCGCGAGCGGTTCGGCGTCGAGATGGGGCACGCCGAGGAGACCATCGAGACGGCGCTCGCCTCGCCGGAGGAGGCCGAGCTGCTGGGCGCGGACATCGGCCTGCCGATGCTGCTGCTGTCGAGGCACTCGTTCGACACGGAGGGCAACCCCGTGGAGTGGGTGCGCTCGGTGTACCGGGGCGACCGCTACAAGTTCGTCGCCACCCTCAACCGCCCCACCGACTGACTGGTTGGCTGACTGGCTGACCGACCCGCCACAACAGCCCCGCACGAACGTCCCCACACGGACGGCCCGACACAGACCCGACAGGAACGGCCCAACAGGAACGGCCCGACACGAACGTCCCCCACGGACAGCCCGCGAGCCGCACCACCCGGCACTTGTCCACCGCCGCCCTTCCCTAAAAGGGAGGGCTTCGTGTCATCCCGCCGACCTGGCTCTGCCCTACCGCGCGTGTCAAGGGGGCGGTGTTCAGGTTTGCCCGTTCGTGCGTCCCTTGCCGCCCCCTTGACACGTGTGGTTGCCCATGGGGAGGTCGGCGGGATGGCACGAAGTCCGGACCCACGACGCAACGAGGGTGGACCGCCCAACCCCGTCATCCTGCTGATCTGCCCGTCCGGCGAGGACATGTTCTTGAGCTCTTGATGTGAAGATCAAGATCGAAAAGCAAGAGCAAGATCGAAAAGCAAGAGCAAAAGCAAAAGCGTCCTCGCCGGACGGGCAGATCAGCAGGATGACCGGGCCTCGCGGTCAACTCCCGTACCAGCGGCGTCCGGACTCCGTGTCATCCCACCGACCTCCCTCCGGGCTACCACACGCGTCAAGGGGGCGGCAAAGGACTCACTGGTGAGGCAGTGGTCAACCCCGCCCCCTTGACACGCGCGGTAGGGCAAAGCCAGGTCGGCGGGATGACACGAAGCCCTCCCTTTTGGGAAGGGCGGTGGTGGACTTGGGAAGGCCGGCGGTGGGCTCGGGAAGGGCGGCGGTGGGCTCGGGAAGGGCGGCGGTGGGCTCGGGAAGGGCGGCGGTGGTGGACCTCGGCGGTGCGACGACTTCGCAGGCGTCCCCCGGCCAGGGGGACCCCTGTTCTTGATACTGCCGGCAGGCACCGACGCTTTGCGCACTCCAGCGCAAGCCTGTGGACAACTCCGGGCGGAGAATGGGCCGGTGACGGAGACAGTGGTGTGGGGCACCGGGCGCGCGAGGGCCGTGTTGGCCACGACCATCCTCGGCTCGGGCATGGCGATGTTGGACAGCACCATCATCAACGTCGCCCTGCCCAGCATCGGCGCGGAGCTGGAGGCGTCCGTCGCGGGCCTGCAGTGGATCCTCGACGGCTACCTGTTGGCGCTGGCCTCGCTGATCCTGGTCGCGGGCTCGTTGGGTGACCGCTACGGCCGCCGCCGGGTGTTCACCTTCGGGGTGCTCTGGTTCGGCGGCGCCTCGTTGTTGTGCGGGTTGGCGCCGACGACCGAGCTGCTCGTCCTCGCCCGCGTGCTCCAGGGCGTCGGCGGCGCGCTGCTCACGCCCGGGTCGCTGGCCATCCTGCAATCGGTGTTCGTCCGCGCCGACCGGGGTCGGGCGATCGGCGCGTGGTCCGGCCTGTCCGGTGTCGCCACGGCGGTCGGACCGCTGCTCGGGGGCCTGCTGGTGCAGGCCTGGTCGTGGCGGCTGGCGTTCCTGGTCAACCTGCCGGTCGCGGCGGTCTGCGTGTGGCTGGCCCGCCGCCACGTGCCGGAGTCCCGCGACGAGGCCCTCACCGGCCGCCCCAACATCGGCGAGTCGGTCCTCGGCGCACTGGGGCTGGCGGGCATCACCGCCGCGCTGGTCGAGGCGCCGGTCCGGGGCGCCGACGTGCTGGTGGTGACGGCGGCGGTGGTCGGTGTCGGCTGCCTGGTGGCGTTCGTCGTGCTGCAACGCCGCGGCCGCGACCCGCTCGTGCCGCCCCAGCTGTTCGCGAACCGGACGTTCGTGCTGGCCAACGCCCTGACGTTCCTGGTCTACGCGGCCCTGGGCGGGGTGATGGTGCTCATGGTGCTGCAACTGCAGGTGTCGTTGCACTACTCGCCGACGGCCGCCGGGCTGGCCAGTGTGCCGATCACGATCCTGATGCTGGTGCTGTCCGCGCGGTCCGGGAACATCGCCCAGCGGCTCGGGCCGAGGGCCCAACTCGTCGGAGGTCCGATCCTGATCGGGGTCGGCATGCTGATGCTGCGGTGGGTCGAGCCGGGCGCGGGCTACTGGACGGGCGTGCTGCCCGGTCTGCTGGTGTTCGGCGTGGGTCTGGCGGCGGTGGTGGCGCCGGTGACGGCGACCGTGCTGGCCGCCGCGCCGGACCGGTACGCGGGGGTCGCCTCGGGCGTGAACAACGCGGTCGCCCGCACCGGCAGCCTGGTCGCGGTGGCCGTGCTGCCCGCCGTGGCGGGCCTGACCGGCGCCCAGTACGCCGACCCGACGGCGCTCACCGAGGGCTGGCAGACGGCCCTGCTGGTGTGCGCGGTCGCGTCGATCGTCGGCGGGTTGCTGGCCGTCGGCACGGACAACCGCGTGTTCAAGGCGACCCCGGAGGTCCCCGAGTGCCGCAGCTGCGGCGTCGACGGGCCGCCCGCGCGCGTGCGCGACTGAGCGCGTCAGAGGTACCGGGCGAACACCTCGGGGTCGAGGTTCCCGCCGGACAGCACGGCCACGGTGCGTTCCGCCGGGCGCGCGAGGTGGGCGGCGACGGTGACGGCGCCGCTGGGCTCCACGACCAGCCGCGCCCTGCGGGCCAGCAGGCCGACCGCCGCGCCGATCTGCTCCTCCGACACGGTCACGATGTCGTCCACGTAGGCGCGCATGTGCTCGAACGTCAGCTCGGACGGCTCGGCGCGCAGCCCGTCGGCGATCGTCCGGGCCCGGTCGGCGGCGGACCACCGGACGAGCGTGCCGGCCCGCAACGACTCGGCCGCGTCGCCCGCGAGCTCCGGCTCGACCCCGATCACCCTGGTGGACGGGCTGAGCGCCTTCACCGCGGCGGCCACCCCGGAGATCAACCCGCCGCCGCTGACGGGCACCAGCACCGCGGCCACGTCCGGCAGGTCGGCCACCACCTCCAGCCCGATGGTGCCCTGGCCGGCGATGACGTCGGGGTGGTCGAACGGCGGGATCAGCGTGGCGCCCCGCTCGGCCACGAGTTCGGCGGCCCGCGACTCGCGCTCGGCCATCGGCACCTGGACCACCTCGGCGCCGTGGGAGCGGGTCGCGTCGACCTTCACCCGCGGCGTGTCCTCCGGCACGACGATGACCGCCGGCACGCCGAACAGCTTCGCCGCGTACGCGACGGCCTGCGCGTGGTTGCCGCTGGAGTAGGCGACGACGCCGCGTGCCCGCACGTCCTCGGGCAGCCGCGCCAGGGCGTTGTACGCGCCGCGGATCTTGAACGCACCGACGGGCTGCAGGCTCTCCGGCTTGAGCCACAGCGCGTCGTCGAACCGCAGCAGGGGTGTGCGGACCGCCGCGCCACCGATGCGGTCGGCGGCGGCCTGGATGTCGGAGATGGTGACGAGTGCCATGGGGTCGATCCTCACCCCTGCGGCGGCGTGGTGACTACACGGGCCGTTACCGGAACTCCTCCTGTGTCACCTGCCCGGTCCAACAGCATTCACACGTACGTGGCTTGCTCTGCCGGATCACTTACATCTGGCAAATCCGCCCGAATCGGTGATCGTCTCACTACCTTGAGTGAGAGTTAACTGTCAAACGCTACACACCGCAGTCGGATCGGCGTGTCCTGTGACACACTTCGCCCTCAGATGGCCCGAACCGTAATAGGTAACAGGGTCATAACGTCGCTCGAACGGGCGAGTACTGGTCGGTAGCGACCGGGGAGGAGGGTCATGCGAGACGCGAGAACGGCGTCGTCGTCGTGCGCCTCACCCTGTGCGACCGCGACCTGGGACACCCGGACGACGACACGGGCGAGAAGTAAAGGGGTGGGGCGACCCCTGCCGCCGCCCCACCACCCGTCCCCCTAGAGCCCCCGAGAGCGGTCCCTGCAACCAGGCTCTCGGGTTCCCTGCACCCGAAGATGAGGGAGACGCCTAATGAACCGCACGAGTGCGGTCCGCCTTGCCACGGCCGTCCTGCTGGCCACCGGCACGGCTTCAGCTCTCAGCGTACCGGCCATCGCGGACACGGCAGCGCCCTATGGCGCAAGCCAGGCCGATACGGAGAGCTACCCCGCCGAGTTGCTCCAAGCGGCGCAACGCGACCTGGGCCTGAACGCCGAACAGGTCACCGCCCGTTTGGCGAGTGACACCCGGGCGGGTGAGGTCGAGTCCGCGGCGCGGTCCGCGGTCGGCAGCGCCTACGCGGGTTCGTGGATCAACGCCGCGACCGGCAAGCTGGTCGTCGCGGTGACCGACTCGGCGAAGGCGGGCGCGGCGCGTGCCGCGGGCGCCGACGCCAAGTACGTCGCCTTCTCGCACCGGCAGCTGACCGGTGCGAAGTCGGCGATCGACGGCCTGTCCGCACCGGCGTCGATCACCGGCTGGCGGGTCGACGAGCAGACGAACTCGGTCGTCGTCGAGGTCAACCGCTTCCAGCGGGACGCGGCGGCGGAGTCGTTCCTGGCCACGGCCAGGTCGGTCAGCCCGGCGGTCCGGGTGGTCGAGGTCGACCAGAGCCCGACCACCCTGTACGACACCCGCGGCGGCGACGCCTACTACATGGGCGGCGGGCGTTGCTCGGTCGGCTTCTCGGTCACCGCGGGTGGCTACGTGACGGCGGGCCACTGCGGCCGCACCGGCACCGCGACCCAGGGCTACAACCGCGTCACCTCGGGCTCGTTCGCGGGCTCGTCGTTCCCCGGCAACGACTACGCCTGGGTGCGCACGAACTCCAGCTGGACCTCGCGTCCGTGGGTCAACCGCTACAACGGCACCAACGTCGTGGTGAAGGGCTCCTCGGAGGCCGCCATCGGTGCGGCGATCTGCCGTTCCGGCTCCACCACCGGCTGGCGCTGCGGCACGGTCCAGGCCAAGAACCAGACGGTCAACTACTCGCAGGGCGCGGTCTACGGCATGACGCGGACCAACGCGTGCGCCGAGCCCGGTGACTCCGGCGGTTCGTGGGTGGCGGGCTCCGGCTACGGCCAGGCCCAGGGCGTGACCTCCGGCGGTTCGGGCAACTGCTCCTCCGGCGGCACGACCTTCTTCCAGCCGGTCAACGAGATCCTCAGCGTCTACGGCCTGAGGCTCGCGATCGGCTGACCGGGACCTACCGCGTGGTCCTCCCTCCGGACCGCGCACCGCTCGCAGAACGCCCCCGGGCTCCGGCCCGGGGGCGTTCCGCGTGTGCGGGCAGTGGTCAGGCGAACTGCACGGAACGCTTGGACAGCCCGTACCAGAAACCGTCCACGGTGGTCGTCGCCTCCGGTGCGGCGCTCGCGCCCAGCGACACGAACAGCGGGGCGAAGTGCTCGGTGCGCGGGTGCGCGACGCCGGCGGCGGGCGCCTTGAGCTGGAAGTCCAGCAACGCGTCCACGTCGCCGTCGGCCAGCGCCCGGCCCGCCCAGTCGTCGAACTCCGCCGACCACGACGGTGGCCGGTAGTCGGGCCCGGCGGACATGTCCACGCAGCTCAGGTTGTGCGTCATGAACCCGCTGCCGACGATCAGCACGCCCTGCTCGCGCAGCGGGGCGAGCCGGCGGCCCACGTCGAACAGCTCGCGCGGGTCGAGGCTGGGCATGGACATCTGCAGCACCGGCACGTCCGCCTCGGGGAACATCTCCTTCAGCGGCACGTACGCGCCGTGGTCCAGCCCGCGCCCCTCGTCGCGCGCCACCGGCCGGTCCACCAGCCGGGCGACCTCGCGGGCCAGGTCCGGCGCGCCCGGCGCGTCGTAGGTGACCTCGTAGTACCGCCGGGGGAAGCCCCGGAAGTCGTACGTGAGCGGCACGGTGGTGGTCGCGCCCAGCGTGAGCGGGTCGTTCTCCCAGTGCGCGGAGACGACCAGGATCGACGCCGGGCGCGGCAGCGTCGCCGACCACGACCTCAGCTCGCCGGTCCAGCGTTCGTCGTCGGCCAGCGGGGGTGCCCCGTGGCCCAGGTACAGCACAGGCATCACCCCGACGACTGTACGCCCTTTAGTTGAAGTTTCAACCAGGCCGCGGTGGCACGGGGGTCGTCGGCCTCGGTGATGGCGCGCACCACCACGACCCGCTCCGCGCCCGCGGCCAGCACCTCGGGCAGCCGGTCGGCGTCGATCCCGCCGATGGCGAACCACGGCCGGTCGGTCGTGCCCGCCGTCGCCCGCACCAGGTCCAGGCCCGGCGCGGGACGACCCGGCTTGGTCGGCGTCGGCCAGCACGGGCCGGTGCAGAAGTAGTCGACACCCGGCTCCACCGCCGCCGCGCGCGCCTGGTCGACGTCGTGCGTCGACCGGCCGATCACCACGTCGTCGCCGACGATCCGCCGGGCGTGCGGCACGGGCAGGTCGTCCTGGCCCAGGTGCAGCACGTCGGCGTCCACGGCGAGCGCCACGTCCGCCCGGTCGTTGACCGAGAGCAGCGCGCCGTGCCGCGCGCACGCCTCGGCGAGCACCTCCAGCGCGGCGATCTCCTGCTTGGCTTCGAGGCCCTTGTCCCGCAACTGCACCACGTCCACGCCACCGGCGAGCGCGGCGTCCGCGAACTCCGCGAGGTCCGGGCGCGCCGGTGTGCAGAGGTAGAGCCGTGCGTCGGCGAGCCGCCGCCTGATCCGCGTTCCGTCGAGTCCTGGCACGGGCCGCACGGTAACCGCCGGCCCGATCCGTGCGCTACGGTGGAACCGGTCCGCACGGGAGCCTGGAGAACACCGGGCTGAGAGGGAGCGTGGTTCGCTCCGACCGTCGAACCTGATCCGGGTCATGCCGGCGCAGGGAGCGTGAGTGCCTTGGCAGTGCGAGTGACCGTCCTCGGCGGTGGTGTCATCGGCCTGTCCGCGGCCTGGTACGCCGCCCGTGCCGGGTACGCGGTCGAAGTGGTCGACCACGGTTCGCCGCACGGCGGTTCCCGGGTCGCGGGCGGGATGCTCGCGCCGATCACCGAGGCGTGGCCGGGCGACGAGGACGTGCTCGCCCTGGGCGTCGAGTCGTTGGAGCTGTGGCCGGAGTTCGCGCGCTCGCTCGGCGTGGAGCTCAGCCCGGCGGGGACGTTGGCGGTGGCCGTCGACCGGGCCGATGTCGAGGTGCTGGACCAGTTGTGCGCCTACCTGGGCCGGATGGGACGGTCCGCGACCCGGTTGACGGGACGTGAGCTGCGCGCCCTGGAACCCGGTCTCGGCTCGGTCCGCAGTGGACTGTCGGTGCCGGGTGACGTCGCCGTGGACAACCGCGCGTTGCTGAGCGCGCTGCGGGACGCTTGTGCGGCCGAGGGTGTGGCGTTCGCCGCCGAGCCGAGCGCGGGCTCCGACGTGACGGTGATCGCGGCCGGCGCGTGGAGCCGTGACCTGCACCCGTTGCTGCGCGGCGTGATCCGGCCCGTGAAGGGGGAGATCCTGCGGCTGTCGGCACGACCCGGCGCGTTGCCGCCGCCCCGGCACACGATCCGCGCCCAGGTGTCCGGCCGGCCCGTCTACCTGGTGCCGCGCGACGGCGGGTTCGTGCTCGGCGCGACCCAGTACGAGGCCGGTTTCGACGGTGACGTGACCGTCGGCGGCGTGCGGGACCTGCTGCGCGACGCCGAGGTGGTGTGGCCGGGCATCGCCGAGTACGCGCTGGTCGAGGCCGCCGCCGGGTTCCGCGCGGGCAGCCCCGACAACGCACCGGTCATCCGGTGGCTCGAACCCGGCGTGCTGGCCGCCACCGGCCACCACCGCAACGGTCTGCTGCTCGCGCCCGTCACGGCGCGGCGGGTGCTCGCCCTGCTCCGCGAAGGAGGAAACAGTCGGTGAAGGCGAAGGTCAACGGTCTGGAGCGGGAACTGGCCGACGGGTCGACCGTCGCCACCGTGCTGGCGCTGCTCGACGCGCCGCCCAGCGGTGTCGCGGTCGCGCTGGACGGCGAAGTCGTGCCGCGGGCGGCGTGGGGTACGACGTTCGTGCCCGACGGGTCCGCGGTCGAGGTGCTGACCGCCGTGCAGGGAGGGTGACGTGGACGACCCGTTGGTGATCGCGGGCCGGGAGTTCGGCTCGCGCCTGGTGATGGGCACCGGTGGCGCGGCGAACCTGTCGGTGCTCGAACGCGCCCTGGTGGCGTCCGGCACGGAGTTGACGACCGTCGCGATGCGCCGGCTGGACACCTCCGGCGGCGGCGTGCTGGACCTGTTGGCCCGGCTGGGCATCGCCGCCCTGCCCAACACCGCCGGTTGCCGCACCGCCGCCGAAGCCGTGCTCACCGCGCGGCTGGCGCGGGAGGCGTTGGAGACGAACTGGGTGAAGCTGGAGGTCGTCGCCGACGACCAGACGCTGCTGCCCGACCCGGTGGAGTTGTTGGACGCGGCGGAGAAGCTGGTCGACGACGGGTTCGTGGTGCTGCCGTACACGTCGGACGACCCGGTGCTGGCGTTGCGGTTGGAGCAGGTCGGCTGCGCCGCCGTGATGCCGCTGGGGTCTCCCATCGGGACGGGGCTGGGCATCCGCAACCCGCACAACATCGAGCTGATCGTGTCCCGCGCGTCGGTGCCCGTAGTGCTGGACGCGGGCGTCGGCACGGCGTCGGATGCGGCGTTGGCGATGGAGTTGGGCTGTTCGGCCGTGCTGTTGGCGACCGCGGTGACCAGGGCGCAGGACCCCGAACGGATGGCGGCGGCGATGCGCGCGGGCGTGGAGGCCGGTCGGTTGGCGCGGTTGGCGGGTCGGATCCCGAAGCGATTCTGGGCGCACGCGTCGAGTCCGGCAATGAGGTGATTGCGTGGCACGGCATGATGGATGCTTCGTTGTGTCCGTCTGCCCCGAGGAGGAGTGCCGTGATGGCCGACCAGGTCGAGGACGCCACCGCCCGGCTGTACCTCGCGATCGGCAGGCTGTCCCGGCTGCTGCGCCGCACCGGGTCACCCGGCCTCGGCCCGGGTGCGGTGTCGGCGTTGGCGACGTTGGCGCAGTGCGGCCCGATGCGGCTGGGTGACCTCGCGGCGAAGGAGGGTGTCGCACCGCCGACGCTGTCGCGGATCGTGGCGGCCCTCGTGGAGGCCCGGTACGTGCGGCGGGAGCCGGACCCGCAGGACGGGCGGGCCTGGTTGGCGACGCCCACGCCGGAGGGCGTGACGATGGTGTCGGGTGTGCGGTCGGCGCGGGTGCGGGAGTTGCAGCGGCGCATCGAGCAGCTGACCCCGGAGCACCGCGACGCCCTGGTCAACGCCCTGCCCGCGTTGGAGGAACTGGTCGGCGAGACCAGCTGACGGCGACGTCAGTGGACCGCGGGCCCGACGGTGAGCGTGCCCGCGTCCACGTCCAGTTCCGCGACCGGTCCCAGTGGCACGGACAGCGGATCGTCGCCGTGGCCGACGTCGACGCCGCCGAGCACCGGGACGCCCAGCGCACCCAGGCGGTCCCGCAGCACGTCGATCACGTTCCAGCCCCGGTCGGTGTAGTCCTCGAAGCCGGGGAACCGGCCGAGCGCGACCCCGCGAAGGCCGCGCAGCGAGCCGGACCGCATGAGGTGCGTCAGGTGCCGATCGACCTGCCCCAGTCCGATGGTGCGCGGCGTTTCGAGGAACAGGATCGCGCCGTCCAGGCTGGGCAGTCCGGCGCCGATGAACCCGACGACAGAGCCGAGGTGCCCGCCGACGAGGTGTCCCGCGGCCGTGCCGGAGACCTCGACGGCCGCCGTGAGCGCTCCCGGATCCCGGTGCAGGACGGTGGGTTCACCGCTCAGCAAGAGCCTCCGCGTCGCCTCCGCGGAGCGGGGCCCGACCAGCCACCCGTGGATCCCGGCGATCCGGCAGTGCCGCCACAGGGCGAGGTGCAGGTTGGTGATGTCGCTGAACCCGACCAGCGGCTTCGGGTCGGCCCGCACGGCGGCGAAGTCGATGCCGTCGGCGATGCGGTACGCGCCCGCGCCACCACGCGTGGCGATCACCGCGCGCACCCCGGGATCACGGTAGGCGTCGTTGAGATCGGCCAGGCGGTCCTCGTCCCGGCCGGCCATGTAACCGTGACGGTCGAGCGCGTGCTCCCCGACTTCCGCGGTCAGCCCCCAGCCGACCAGCGTCCGCACGGCTTCCGCGAGCATCTCGTCACTGGGAAAACTGGCCGGCGAAACCAGCCGGACACGATCCCCGGGACGAATTCGCGGCGGCAGCACGACGGCTTGATCAACCTCGGACATGCGACGACTATCGCAGGTCGGAGGCAGGCGACGGCTGGTCCTGCGGTTCCGGCGGTCGGGCGTAACCGGCGTGGACCGGGCGTGCCGGCGGTGCGGTCGTCTGCTCCGCCAGCGGCGTGCTCGGCCTGCGCGGCGCGAGCGAGGTCAGCAGCGCGGCCACCACGACGGCCCCGAGCGCGCCGACGGTGTTGTTGTAGAAGTCCTGCGCCTCGCACACCCCGATCGCGGTCACCGCCTGCACGAACTCCACCGCCCCGCTGAACAGCCCCGACACGGCGAACACCGCGAACGGACGCCGGGTGGCCAGGGTGGCGAAGAACGCGAACGGCGCCAGCATCACCAGGTTCAGCCGCTCCAGCGACCCGGTGAGCGAGAACTCGTTGCCGACGCACATGCCGATCGGATCGGTCGTGGCGATCGACAGCGACCCGCCGGGTCTGGCCAGGGTCACCGCCAGCGCCAGCGCCAAGCCGCACCCGGCCAGCACGGCGGGCGCCACCGCCCAACCGCGCCGCCGCGCCACCACCAACCCGATCGCGCCCAGCAGCACCGAACCGCCGAACAACACCGCCACCGCCTCAGGTTGGCTCAACACCAACTCGGCGACGTACGCGTCCTGCCGTGCGCTCATGCCTTACAAGACGCACGAGTTCCACGCGGGTGCCTTAAAGCAACCTGAGAACCGGTGACGCGGCACCCGGCCGACGTCCCGCCGCTACCCCTCCAACCGCCACAACGGCGACACCGGACCGACACCGCCACCCAACGGGTACGCGGCCGCGACCGAGCGGACGATGAAGTCCTTGCCGAACCGCACCGCCGTCGGCACGTCCGCACCCCGCGCCAGCTGCGACGCGATCGCCGACGCCAACGTGTCACCGCTGCCGTGGGTGTGCTTGACGTCGTAACGCGGCCCGAGCAGCTCGATGAACTCCGCACCGTCGAACAGCACGTCCAGGCACTCCGGGTCGTCCCACAGGTGCCCGCCCTTCACCAGCACCCACCGCGGGCCCATCGCGTGCAGCGCCTCGGCGGCCTTGCGCTGGTCGGCACGGCTGCGCACCTCGATGCCGGTGAGCAGCCGTACCTCGTCCAGGTTCGGCGTCACCAGCGTCGCCCGCGGGAACAGCAACGCCCGCAACGCGTCCAGCGCGTCGTCGGCCAGCAGCTGGTGCCCGTGCATCGACGCCGCCACCGGGTCCACCACGAACGGCCCGACGTACACCCGGTCCAGCGCCGACGCGACCGCCTCGATGATCGCCGCCGACGCCAGCATCCCGGTCTTGGCCGCGTCCACCCCGATGTCGCCGGCCACCGCCTCGATCTGCGCCGCCACCACGTCCGGCGGCACCTCGGTGTACCCGGTCACGCCCAACGAGTTCTGCACGGTCACCGCCGTGACCGCCGTCATCCCGTGCACACCGCACGCGAACAACGTGCGCAGGTCGGCCTGCAGGCCCGCACCACCGCCGGAATCGGACCCGGCGATGGTGAGGACCCTCGGTGGCGTGGACGCCATCGGTCAGTCCACCACCGGCAGGTAGACCTTGTTGCCGTGGTCGGTGAACTCGTGCGACTTCTCCGACATCCCCGCCTCGATCGCCTCCACAGTGGACAGACCGCGCTCCTCCGCGTACCGCCGCACGTCCTGGGTGATCTTCATCGAGCAGAACTTCGGCCCGCACATCGAGCAGAAGTGCGCCGTCTTCGCCGGCGCCGCGGGCAACGTCTCGTCGTGGTAGGACCGCGCCGTGTCCGGGTCCAGCGACAGGTTGAACTGGTCCTCCCACCGGAACTCGAACCGCGCCTTCGACAGCGCGTCGTCCCAGTCCTGCACGCCCGGGTGGCCCTTGGCCAGGTCGGCCGAGTGCGCCGCGATCTTGTACGTGATCACGCCCGTCTTCACGTCATCCCGGTTGGGCAGGCCCAGGTGCTCCTTGGGCGTGACGTAGCAGAGCATCGCGGTGCCCAACCAGCCGATCTGCGCCGCCCCGATCGCCGACGTGATGTGGTCGTACGCGGGCGCGATGTCCGTGGCCAGCGGCCCGAGGGTGTAGAACGGCGCCTCGCCGCACCACTCCTCCTCCAACCGCACGTTCTCCGCGATCTTGTGCATCGGCACGTGACCCGGGCCCTCGATCATCACCTGCACGTCGTGCGCCCGGGCGATGTGGGTCAGCTCGCCCAACGTGCGCAGCTCGGCGAACTGGGCCTCGTCGTTGGCGTCCGCGATCGAACCCGGCCGCAGCCCGTCACCCAGCGAGAACGTGACGTCGTACTCGCGCAGGATCTCGCACAGCTCCTCGAAGTGCGTGTAGAGGAAGCTCTCCTGGTGGTGCGCCAGGCACCACGCCGCCATGATCGACCCGCCGCGGGACACGATGCCGGTCACCCGGCGCGCGGTCAGCGGCACGTACCGCAGCAGCACGCCCGCGTGCACCGTCATGTAGTCGACGCCCTGCTCGGCCTGCTCGACCACGGTGTCGCGGTAGACCTCCCACGACAGCTTCGCCGGATCGCCGTCCACCTTCTCCAGCGCCTGGTAGATCGGCACCGTGCCGATCGGCACCGGCGAGTTGCGCATGATCCACTCGCGCGTCTCGTGGATCCGCTTGCCCGTGGACAGGTCCATGATCGTGTCGGCGCCCCACCGCGACGCCCACACCATCTTCTCCACCTCGTCCTCGATCGAGGACGACACGGCCGAGTTGCCGATGTTCGCGTTGATCTTGACCAGGAACTTCTTGCCGATGATCATCGGCTCGGCCTCGGGGTGGTTGCGGTTGAGCGGGATGACCGCCCGGCCGATGGCCACCTCGTCGCGGACGAACTCCGGGCTCATGTTCTCGCGGGCCGCCACGAACCGCATCTCCGGCGTGATGATCCCGGCCTTGGCGTACGCCAGCTGGGTCACCGCCCCGTCGACCGGCTCGCGCCCCGCCACCCAGCCCGCGCGCAACGCCGGAAGTCCACTGTGGACGTCGATCGTCGCGTTGTCGTCGGTGTACGGACCGGAGGTGTCGTACAGGTCGACGTGCTCGCCGTTGGTCAGCTCCACCCTGCGGAACGGAACCCGCACACCCTCGTCCACCTCGCGGTAGACCTTGTGCGAACCCGAGATGGGCCCGGTGGTGACACTGGGCTTGACCGAACGGTCGTCGAGTGCCGTCACTGCATTCCTCCCTACGCCGGCATTACCCGGTCAGGTTCCGGCGGTCGGCGGCACCGGGACCTCGAAGTCCCAGCCGCCCTCTCAGCCCGCTGTGGCGCGAGCTCCCGCGTGTTGAGTTGTCGGTACGTGTCGAGCTACCGAGCTGACCATAGCCACGGCCCGGTGCCGATGCCAAGGTGCGGATGCCAAGCGCCACCTTTTGCGCGTACCTTTCTCCGCGTGGCTGATCACCAGCCGTTCCCGCCCGGCGCCCGGCGCGTGGCCCGCCCCGCCGTCGTCTCGCCGTGCCCGTCGTGCGGCGACCTGGCCGGCCGCGGCTACCCCGCGTGCCGGTACTGCGCCGAACTCGTGGACCAGTACTGGCTGCTCGACTGGCAGGAGCTGCTCGCCGCCGAACAGCTCGCCGAGGGCGGCGCGGGCGAACGCGAACTGGCCGAGCTCGTGCTCGCCGACGAGGTGGGACGACACCCCTGGACCTGCACCGACTGGGCGATGACCCTCCTCGCGTGCTCCCAGTGCGGCGAGGAACCCGCCACCGGGCCCGTCGACTGCGTCCGGTGCGCCATGGCCGACGGCCTGCGCTGGTCCTGGGACCACGCCGGGCACCCGTCGTCGATCACCGCGAGCGAGCACGCGCTGCGCGTGGCCCGGGCGACGCTGCGGGCACCGCACCGCGGCCGTGCCGCCACCGTCGGCGCGTGGCGGCTGCTGCTGCCGTTCCTGCTGGTGGGGGAGCTGCCGACGGTCGGCGAGGTGCGGCGCGTCCGAGCCGCCGTGCTCGCCGGCGCCTACGGCGAACTCGCCCGCTGCACCACCCACGTCGAACTGGTGACCTACCCCGAACTGCCCTGGCGGCGGCCCGAGCGCCCACCCCGCGCCGACCACCACCCGAAGCCCTCACGCGACCAGCGCACCACCGCGGAACCGCTCCAGAGCGCGGCGCACCCCGGCCCGGGCGAACCGGCCGCCGACCCGGTCTAGGACACCGACCGGCCCCGGGCACCGCGCCACGCCGCCGTCACCACTGGCGGCGGACGGCGGCCTTGACCCCGGTCACCAGGCTCGCCGGCGGAACGTCGTCCGCCACGACCGCGCCCGCCGCGATCACCGCGTCGCGCCCGATCGTGACACCCGGCAGGATCGTGGCACCGGCGCCGATCCACACGTTCTCCGCCACGTCGATGGGCCCACCGGTCAACCACCCCCGCCGCTCCTCGGGATCGACCGGGTGGCCGACGGTGATGAACGTGACCTTCGGCCCGACCATCACGCGCTCACCGAGCCGGATGCCCGCGTAGTCCAGGAACGTGCAGTTCTGGTTGACGAACACGCGGTCCGCCAGGTCCAGGCGCAGCCCGTGGTCGGTGTAGAAGGGCGGGTAGATCGTCACCTTCGGCGGCAACGGCCGGCCGAGGATCCGCTCCCACAGCTCCGCCTTGCCCACCTCGTCCTCGAAGGGCAGGACGTTGAGGCGGGAGGTGAGCTCGGTGGCCCGCAGGACCCGCTCGGACATCGCCCGGAACTCAGGGCTGTGGATGCGCACGAGTCGGTCATGGACCACGGCCGGCGCCTTCCTCACGTCGTCGGTCGGCGGTCAGTCGTCCTCGTCGTCCGCGAACGGGTCCTCCGAGGTCGCCGGGTCCCACGACAGACCCGGCACACCCCAACCGTTGGCTTTGAGCATCTTCCGCGCCGCCCGCTTGTGCCGCCCCACCAGCCGGTCCAGGTAGATGAACCCGTCCAGGTGATCGGTCTCGTGCTGCAGGCAGCGCGCGAAGAACCCGGTGCCCTCGACCTCCACTGGCTTGCCGTCACCGTCGAACCCGGTCACCTTCGCCCACGACGCCCGACCCGTCGGGTACGACTCGCCCGGCGCCGACAGGCAGCCCTCGAAATCGTCGTCCGGGTCCGGCATCCCCAGCGGCACCTCGGACGTCACCAGCGTCGGGTTCACCACCAGCCCCCGGTGCCGCACACCCTCGTCGTCCGGGCAGTCGTAGACGAACAACCGCAGGTCGACCCCGATCTGGTTGGCCGCGAGGCCGACACCGTGCGCCGCCGCCATCGTCTCGTACATGTCGTCGACCAGCGTGCGCAGCGTCTCGTCGAACACCTCGACCGGGCGGGTCGGGTTGTGGAGCACGGGATCTCCGGCGATCCGGATGGGGTGAACTGCCATGGCGTGCAGCCTAACGGCGCGTCGGATCGGACGCGCCGACCGATGAACCGCCCCGCGCGAAGATCACGTGATGTAATGGCACCCACGCACGGGACACGGCTGAGGAGCCAGATGGACGCCGCAGAGGCACTGGCGCCGGCGGAGGGGCCGGCCGACGGTTTGAACGACCGGGAGCGCGAGATCCTGGCGTTCGAACGCCAGTGGTGGAAGTACGCGGGTGCGAAGGAACAGGCCGTCAAGGAGCTGTTCGACATGTCCGCGACGCGCTACTACCAGCTGCTCAACGCGTTGATCGAGAAGGAAGAGGCGTTGGCCGCCGATCCGATGTTGATCAAGAGACTGCGCCGGTCCCGCTCCGGCAGGCAACGCGTCCGCGTGGCGAAGCGGCTGGGTGTCGAACGCCGATGACGAACCCGGAACAGCCGGCGGGCCCCGCGCACCCGGCACGCGCCGCGGGCTACGCGCTGCTCGGCGTCGCCGTCATCGCCCTGGTCATCGGCCTGGTCAGCCTGTTCACCGGCGGCCCGGACGACAACCCGCCCGCCGCCCAGTCGACCCCGCCCTCGGTCACCTCGGACACGCCGGACGGCTCGGGCTCGAACACCACGCCCGCGCCCGCGGAGCCGACGACCACCCCGCCCTCGGACACGTCACCGCCCGCCGCCACCACGACCGCGCCCGCGACGTCCGCGAACCCCGGCGGGACCACCGCCGCCCAGCCACCGCCGCCGCCCGTGAGCACGACACCCAAGCCGCCGGTGCGCGTCTACAACAACAGCACCACCCAGGGCCTGGCCTCCCGTGCCCAGGCCGACGTCGAACGAGCCGGGTGGCAGGTCGCCGAGAAGGGCAACTACTCGTCCGGCAACATCCCCACCACCACGGTCTACTTCCGACCCGGCACCGACGAGGAGACCTCGGCCCGCGACCTGGCCCGGATCCTCAACGCCCGCGTGGAACCCCGGTTCGACGGCATCCAGAGCGCCCACGCGGGCATCATCGTGATCGTCACCAACGACTACAAGGGCCCGTCGGGCAAGGTCTCCTAGCCCGCCCCGCCCGACCTGTCGGATCCACCGGACCCGTCCGGCCTGCCCGGCTTGTCGGACCCACCGGACCCGTCCGGCTCACCGCTCGCGCGACTCGGCGTAGGCCGCCAGGGCGGCGAGCTGCGCCGGGTCCAACGACGGCCGCACCCGCTCGCGCGCCGACGCCAGGTGAGCACCCGTCACCTCCGCCGCCGACAACGACTCGCGCATCGCGGTCAACGCGGCCTCCCGGATCAACGCCGCGCAGTCCGCCGCCGAGTACCCGTCCAACTCCTCCGCGACCGCGTCCAGGTCCACGTCCGACGCCAACGGCGTGTTCCGCGACGACGCCCGCAGGATCTCCGCCCGCGCCTCGGCGTCCGGCGGCGGCACGTACACCAACCGCTCCAACCGGCCGGGCCGCAACAACGCCGGGTCCACCAGCTCGGGCCGGTTCGTCGCACCCAGCACGATGACGTCCCGCAACGGCTCGACCCCGTCCAACTCCGTCAGCAGCGCCGCGACCACCCGGTCCGCCACGCCCGAGTCCGACGACTGGCCGCGCCGGGGCGCCAACGCGTCGACCTCGTCCAGGAACACCATCGCCGGCGCCGCCTCGGCCGCCCGCCGGAACAGCTCGCGGACCGCCCGCTCGGACTCGCCGACGAACTTGTCCATCAGCTCCGCGCCCTTGACCGACAGCACGTTCAGCCGCCCGGTGCCCGCCAACGCGCGCACCAGGAACGTCTTCCCGCACCCCGGCGGCCCGTACAGCAGAAGACCGCGCGGCGGGTCGATGCCGAGGCGGGCGAAGGAATCCGGGTACTGCAACGGCCACAGCGCCGCCTCGGTCAACGCCTGCTTCACCTCGGTCATGTCACCGACGTCGGCCAACGTCAGGCCGCCGGTCCGCAACGTGTCCGAAGTGGACATCGAGATCGGACGGACGCTCTCCAACGCACCCAGCAGGTCGGCCTGCGCCACCCGCGGCTCGTCCACGTCCAGCTGGCGCAGGGCGGCCCGCAACGCCGCCTCCCGGCGCAACGCCACCAGGTCCGCCGCGACGAACCCGGGCGTCCGGTCCGCGATCACGCCGAGGTCCACATCGGACTCGACCGGGACGTCGCGCAGCAGCACCCTCAGCAACTCGGTCCGCACCGGCCCGTCGGGCAGCGGCAGGACGAGCTCCCGGTCCACCAGCTCGGGCACGCGCAGCCGCGGGTCGATCGCCTCCGGGTGCGCGCTGGTCACCACCAGAGCGACCCCGTCGGGCCGTTCCCGCAACGCGTCCAGCACCACCGTCGCCACCGGCGGCGCCGAGGCGGCCGGCAACAGCGCTTCCACGTCGGTCAACAACAACACCGCGGGCGCCTGCCCCCGTGCCCGGTTCACCGCGTCGGCGACCCGCTGCGCCGCCGCGTTCGCCTCCAACACCGCGATGCTCGGGGCGGCCACCTCCACCACGGCCGCCTCGGCGCCCTGCGCCACGGCCCGCACGAACGTCGCCTTGCCGACCCCCTCGGGCCCGCTCACCAACGCCGCCAACCGGGTCGTCGCACCCAGCCGAGCCAACAGCTCAGGGTGGCTGAACGTCAGGTCGAACCACTCCGCCAACCGCTTGGCCGCCTCCTGCTGCCCCACCAGGTCCGCCACCGGCACCGCCGCGACCACAGCTTCGACCGCACCGTCGACGCCCCCCGCAACACCCGCCCCCACGTGCGATCCGACCCCACCGGCCGCCACCACACCAGCCGCCCCGACCCCGGCTGTCCCGGCCACGCCGCCCCCAGCCGACCCCGTTCCAGCCACTCCCACCCCGGCCGACCCACCCCCGGCCGACCCACCCCGACCGGCTCCCGACACGACCGCCGGCGCATCACCCGTCCGCGCCCCATCCCGCCACCCGACCACCGTCGACGGCTGCACGGCCACCGGCCCACCGGCGGGGTCCGCGGACGTGATGGTCAACAGCTCGTTGGTCCACGTCATCCCGATGGCGTTGGACAACTTGCGCCGCGTGGCGCTCACATCCGCCCCGGGCGGCGGCGCCAAGTCCTGCGGCAGCAGCGAGACCGCGTCCCCGACGGTCAGCACCTTGCCGGTCAGCGCCATGCGCAGCGTCTCGGGCGTGAGCGACGTCCCAGCCAACCTCGACCCGGCCACGGTGACCGACCGGGCGGCGGCGACGTCCACGGGCGCCACCACCACCTCCGCGCCTTCCACCACGCCGAGGTTCGACAGCGTCACGTCATCCACCAGCACCACACCGGGCGGCCCGTCGCCCGCGGTCGCCGCGGCGAGCGCGGCGCTCACCCGTGCGCCGGTCAGGCGCACCGCGTCCCACGCGCGCAGACCCAGCGCGTCCATCACCTCCGGGTGCAGACGAACCACCCCGCGGCGGGTGTCCAGGGCCGAGGGGGACAGGCGGGCGGTCAGCGTGATCACGAGGATGAGCGTAGTTGGGCCCGGTCGTCCGGGTCGGATGGTTGGCCGCAGCCGAACCTGCCCCGCTCGGGCCCGCTCGGCCGCGATCGACAGAGTCGCGCCGACCGGAGCCCGTCCGCCGAGCCACTCCGCCTGAGCCGCTCTGCCTGGGCCGCTCTGCCTGGGCCCATCCGGTGAGGGCGCCGCTCCGTCTGCGCCCGTCCGGGCCGTCTGCCCGAGCCTGTCCGGCCCGAGCCTGTCTGCCGCAGCCCGTCTTCCCAGGCCCGTCCGGCGCGAGCCCGTCTGGCCCTAGCCTGTCCGGCCCGTGCGCGTCTGCCGCAGCCCGTCTGCCCGGGCCCATCTGGCGCGAGCCCGTCCGGCGCGAGTCGGGGCCGTCCGGTCCGTCTCCATCCGTTCGGCCCGAGTGGCTCGGGGCCGAGGGGGCCAGGGCCGACGGTCCGAGTCCGGCTGTCGCGAGGCACGGGTTGGTTGCCGGCCTCGTTGTTTCAACCGACGTTTCAGGTTCTCAATAACGGCGTTTTGGTGCATGACCCGATCGAGGTTCACTCGATCGGGCACCGCCGAAACCGCCTGAAACAGCAGGTCAGACGCAGTATATCGACCTACGGCCGATCATGCCGGCGCAAGCCGATCTGTCGCCAACCCCGCCGCTTGCCCGGCCGCGCCTGGCCGTTGGTCTCCGCCGCCACCTGCGTCGGATCGGCCATCCGCCGGGGCCGCCGCACGGCACGCATCGCCGCACCCGCCACCCGACCGCCCAACGGCTGCCGCAAGCCCAACCTCCGCGCCGCGACCCCGTGCGCCCGCTTGATCGCCCGCCGATCGGCCGCCGGCACCGACCACGCCTCCGGGTGCTTGGCCAACCACCGGTACCGCCGCACCGAGTACGGCAGGTGCCCGAGGTACACCAGCATCGCCGCGCTCAACGCCGCCAGCGGGAACGTGATGACCGCCGCCGCCAGCAACCCGACCAGCACCAGCAGCGGTGCGACGTACCGCGGTGACACCTTGATCGTCTTCACCGACAGCGTCGGGATGCGGCTGACCAGCAGCAACGCGACCGCGACCGTCCACACCGCGACGACCACGGGCCCGGACCACCACCCGGACCGCCCCAGCTGCTCGTCCAGGATCAGCGGCAGCAGCAGCAACAACCCGCCGGCCGGCGCGGGCACGCCGACGAAGAACTCCTTCGCGAACGGCGGCTGCTCGACCTCCAGCAGCGTGTTGAACCGCGCCAACCGCAGCACCATGCACACCGCGAAGATCAACGCCACGACCCAGCCCTCGCGGCTCAGGTCGAACTTCCACACGTAGATCACCAACGCGGGCGCCACGCCGAACGAGATGGCGTCGGCCAACGAGTCCAGCTCCGCGCCCATCTTGCTGGTCGCGTCGAGCAGCCGGGCGATCCGCCCGTCCAACCCGTCGAACACGGCCGCCGCGGCGATCGAGCCGATCGCCGCCCCGTACATGCCGGTGATCGCGAAGTGCACGGCCGACAACCCGGCGCACATCGCGAGGACGGTGATGGCGTTGGGCAGCAGCCTGATCCCCGGCCCGCTGGGAGCCATCCGCTCAGCCCTCCGAGGGGAGTTCGGCGAGCACGGTCTCGCCGCCGATGGTGCGCTGCCCGGCCTCCACCAGCACGCGGCTGCCGGTCGGCACGTACAGGTCGACCCGCGAGCCGAACCGGATCAGGCCGTAGGTCTGCCCGACCGCCACCTTGTCGCCCTCGGCGACCTCGCACACGATCCGCCGCGCCACCAGGCCCGCGATCTGCACGACCACCACGTCCTGACCGGCCGGGGTGCTCAGCCACACGGTGTTGCGCTCGTTGTCGTCGCTGGCCTTGTCCAGGTCCGCGGACAGGAACTTGCCGGGCCGGTACGACACCTGCCGCACGAGGCCCGCCACGGGCACGCGCTGCACGTGCACGTCGAACACCGACAGGAACACGCTGATCCGGGTCATCGGCGCGGAGCCGAGCCCGAGTTCGGCGGGCGGCACGGCCTCGACGACGTGCGACACCGTGCCGTCGGCCGGTGCGACCGCGACGTCGGGCCGGGTGGGCGTGGTGCGCTTGGGCTCGCGGAAGAACCAGGCGACCCACGCGGTCAGCAGCGCGCCGACGACGCCGGCGCGCTTGGAGTACCGGCGCAGCAGCAGCGTGACGACGGCGGCGCCCGCTACGAAGGGGCGGCCCGCGGGGTGCATCGGGGGGACGATCCCCCGGGCGAGCTGGAGGAAGTGGGAGACGGCACCACTGTGCTTGTCGCGATCGACGGTCATGGCTCTTCCGTGTCAGGGCGGTGCTTCCGGGCCCGCCACACGCTACGCGGCTTCGCCGGCCCTCGTCCGGCCCGCCCGTGCGTCCCCCGACGAACGCACGGACCGACCGGAACTCCGATCACCACGAGTGTAAGCCGCGTCACACCGATGATCAACGCCGGACGGTCAGGTCGACGTCACTCTCCGTGCAGGAGGCGGACGGTGACCTCGGCTCCCGCCGCCAGCTCCGTGACGTCCTCCGGCACCTCGATCAGGCAGTTGCTGATCGCCAACGCCGACAGCAGGTGCGACCCCGGCCCGCCGACGGGTGTCACCACGCGTCCCGACTCCGGGTCGTACGCGCCGCGCCGGAACTGGGTGCGCCCCGCCGGCGAGGTGACCGGCGCGCTCAACCGGGCCACCGCGCCCGGTCGCTCCACGCGCGAGAACCCCATCGCGGCCCGCAGCGCCGGCCGGATGAACACCTCGAACGACACCTGCGCGCTCACCGGGTTCCCGGGCAGCGTCGCCACCGCCACACCCTGGTAGCGCCCCGCGCCCTGCGGCCCGCCCGGCTGCATCGCGACCTTCGTGAACTCCACGCCGCGCCCCGTGAACGCGTCCTTCACCACCTCGTACGCCCCCGCGCTCACCCCGCCCGACGTGAGCAGCAGGTCGAACGACGCCAACCTCGGCCCGATCGCCGCGTGGAACCGCGCCACGTCGTCCGGCACGAACCGCAGCAGCTCCGCCTCGCCGCCCGCCTCGCGCACCGCCGCGGCCAGCATCACGCCGTTCGACTCGTAGATCTGCCCCGGCGCCAACGCCACACCGGGCCCCACCAGCTCCGACCCGGTCGACAGCACCAGCACCCGCGGCCGCCGGCGCACCGGCAGCGCGCCGAACCCCAGCGCCGCCACCAACCCCAGCTGCGCCGGACCGAGCGTGACGCCCGCGCGCAGCACCGTCGTGCCCGCGGCCACGTCGTCCGCCATCCGCCGCACGTTCGCGCCGACCGCCACCCCGCGGTCGACCCGCACCACCGACGTGCCGCCGTCGGTCCACTCCACCTGCACCACGGCGTCCGCACCGGGCGGCATCGGCGCGCCCGTCATGATCCGGTGCGCGGTGCCCGCCGCCAGCGGCGCCGACGACGTCCGGCCCGCCGGGATGTCCTCCGCCACCGGCAGCTCCACCGGGACCGACGCCACGTCGGCCGCCCGCACCGCGTAACCGTCCATCGCCGAGTTGTCGAACGGCGGCAGCGGCACCGACGCGACCACGTCCTCGGCGAGCACCAGGCCCAGGCAGTCGGCGACCGGCAACGCCACCACCGGCATCCGCCCGACGAGCCCGGCGACACGGGCCTTGTGATCAGCGACTCGGGTCAGCGTGTTCGACACGCGCCCCATCCTGCCGCGCCCGTGGCAGACTGCTCCAACCGGCTGATCACGACAGGGGGAAAGTTGCAGGTCCGGACCCGCCACACTCCCACCTTCGGGGTCGCCCGACTCGTCCTGGCACCCGGTGAACCGGTGGTGGTCGAGCGCTCCTCCGTGCTCGCGACCAGCTACGGCATCGTCGTCGACGCCCGGACCAAGTCACCCGGCGTCAGCGCCGCGCTGTGCACCGCGGGCCCCGAGGGCGGCTGGGTCGACGTCGCCCCGCCCCTGCCCGGCGACCTGCACGTGCTCGAACTGGAGGGCACGACCGGCTGGTGCGTGGCCCGCGACAGCTGGCTCGCCTGCGCCGCCACCGCCCACCTCGACCCCACCGCGCCGCCCGTGCGCGCCCTCCACGGCACCGACCACGGGTTCCTCACCTACGCCTTCGGCACCGGACCCGTCGTGCTCAGCTGCTACGGCACGCTCGACGTGGTCACCCTCGAACCCGGCGAACTGGTCACCGTCGCCGGCGGTCACGTGGTCGCGTTCACCGACACCGTGCAGTGCCGGCTGCGCGCCGTTTCCCCCGGTGCGCCCCAATCCGTGCGGAATGGCGAAGGACTGGTCCTCGACTTCGCCGGTCCCGGACTCGTGCTCACCCGGACCCGCAGCCCGCGCGGACTCGTCAGTTGGTTGCGCGACAACGGATTCAGCGCGCGGTCATGACTCCATAAGGAGGTATCGGCGAACCCCCTCGTGCCTCTAGCGTGACGGTTTGCTCAAGGTATTTCTCGAAGGAGGACGTCTTGGCTGTCGGCACGGTCAAGTGGTTCAACTCGGAGAAGGGCTACGGATTCATCGCGGCGGACGGCGGCCCCGATGTCTTCGTGCACTACTCGGCGATCCAGATGGAAGGCTTCCGGACGCTGGCCGAGGGCGACCGCGTGGAGTTCGAGATCCAAGCGGGGCGCGACGGCCGCAGCCAGGCATCGGATGTGCGCAAGGCGCCGTGACCTCCGCCCGACCCGCCGTCGCGGCGGGTCGGGCCGCACGCCCGGCGTCCGTTTGCCGGAACCCCGCGCAAGGCCCTGTACGCGGACGTTAGGCTCCGTGCGTGTCGGAGGACCTGAGCGGGCGACGGTTGGGCCACTACCGGATCGACGGGGTGCTCGGCCGCGGTGGCATGAGCGTGACCTACAAGGCCACGGACGTCAGGCTCGGTCGCAAGGTCGCCCTGAAGGTCATCGGCGAACACCTCACCGCGGACGCCGAGTTCCGGGAGCGGTTCGTCGACGAGGCGCGCAACACCTCGGCGATCGACCACGCCAACATCGTGCCGCTCTACGACTTCGACGAGGTCGACGGCCTGCTCTACATCGCCATGCGGCTGGTCGACGGCCAGGACCTCGCGTCGCACATCAAGGACGGCCCGCTCTCGCCCGCGCGCACCCTGTCGCTGCTCGGCCAGGTCGCCGAGGCGCTCGACATGCTGCACGGCAAGGGCCTGGTCCACCTGGACGTGAAACCGGCCAACGTGCTGGTCACCACCAAGGAAGCCGCGGGCGAGCACGTCTACCTGGCCGACTTCGGCCTCACCAGGCGCGGCGCCACCGGGCACCGGACCCGCACCGGCGACTTCCTCGGCTCACCCACCTACGCCGCGCCCGAGCACCTGCGCGGCGAACCCCTCGACGGCCGCACCGACCAGTACGCGCTCGCGTGCATGGTGTTCGCGTGCCTGTCCGGTCGGCCGCCGTTCCAGGGCGGTGTGCAGGACGTCATCCAAGGTCACCTCGGCGCGGAGATCCCGTCGTTGAGCGCCGTGGTCTCCCTGCCGCCCGCCATCGACGACGTGCTGCGCAAGGGCACCGCCAAGGACCCGTCGAAGCGCTACGGCTCGTGCGCCGAGCTGGTCGCGGCCGCGCGGGCCGCGTTGTCCGCCGCGCCGCAGGGTGCGCCGCCCCACCGCCGGACCGACTCCGGCGCGGTGCCGATGGGTCCGCAGACCGGCGGCGTGCCCGTGGCGCAGCAGGGCCAGTACCGCACCCCCTACCAGCAGCAGCCGGGGTTCCTCCAGGAGCCGGTGCGGCTGCGGCCGCCCGCGCAGGTCGGCGCCAGCGCGTTCACCACCACCGCCAAGACGCGGCCGGCGTGGGTCGCGCCCGTGCTCGTGGGTGCGATCGCGATCGTGCTCGTCGTCATCCTCGTGGTGATCCTCACGCCGAAGGATGAACCTCCGCGCCAGGGCGGCAACACCGGCACCAGCCAATCCATCGAGGTCGGGGGCACGACCAGCAGCAAACCGCTGCCCACCAGCGTGCCCGTCCGCTCGTCCCGCTGACCACGTCTTCTTGCACTCTCCTCCGTCGAGTGCTAAACACGTAATTGGCACTCGGAACACCTGAGTGCCAACACGCAGGCTGGGACGGTGAGGCCCGTCCCCTCCAGGGGGCTGGTCGTCCGTCGCGGGCACCGAGCCTGGCCGAAGCACCGTGTTCCGCTGCGGGCGAGCGTCCGCAGTGGCCCCATTCGTAATCAGGCGGAGGAACACACCGCAATGGCCAAGATGATCGCGTTCGACGAGGATGCCCGCCGCGGTCTCGAGCGTGGGATGAACATTCTCGCCGACGCCGTCAAGGTGACGCTCGGCCCCAAGGGTCGCAACGTCGTGCTCGAGAAGAAGTGGGGCGCGCCGACCATCACCAACGACGGCGTCTCCATCGCCAAGGAGATCGAGCTCGAAGACCCGTGGGAGAAGATCGGGGCCGAGCTCGTCAAGGAAGTGGCGAAGAAGACCGACGACGTCGCGGGTGACGGCACCACGACCGCCACCGTGCTCGCCCAGGCCCTGGTCCGCGAGGGACTGCGCAACGTGGCCGCGGGCGCCAACCCGCTGGGCCTCAAGCGCGGCATCGAGAAGGCCGTCGAGGCCGTGACCGAGCAGCTGCTGAAGACCGCGCGCGAGGTCGAGACCAAGGAGCAGATCGCCGCCACGGCGTCCATCTCCGCGGGCGACTCGACCATCGGCGAGCTCATCGCCGAGGCGATGGACAAGGTCGGCAAGGAAGGCGTCATCACCGTCGAGGAGAGCAACGCTCTCGGGCTCGAGCTCGAGCTCACCGAGGGCATGCGCTTCGACAAGGGTTACATCTCCGGTTACTTCGTGACCGACCCCGAGCGCCAGGAAGCGATCCTGGAAGACCCGTACATCCTCCTGTACGGCTCGAAGATCGCGTCCGTGAAGGACCTGCTCCCGTTGCTGGAGAAGGTCATGCAGGGCGGCAAGCCGCTGCTGATCATCTCCGAGGACGTCGAGGGCGAGGCCCTGGCCACGCTGGTCGTCAACAAGATCCGCGGCACGTTCAAGTCCGTCGCCGTCAAGGCGCCCGGCTTCGGCGACCGCCGCAAGGCGATCCTGCAGGACATCGCGATCCTCACCGGTGGCCAGGTCATCACCGAGGACGTCGGCCTCAAGCTGGAGAACGCCGACCTGTCGCTGCTGGGCAAGGCCCGCAAGGTCGTCGTGACCAAGGACGAGACCACGGTCGTCGAGGGTGCGGGTGACCCCGAGCAGATCCAGGGTCGCGTCAACCAGATCCGCGCGGAGATCGAGAAGTCGGACTCCGACTACGACCGCGAGAAGCTGCAGGAGCGCCTGGCGAAGCTGGCCGGCGGTGTCGCGGTGATCAAGGCCGGCGCCGCCACCGAGGTGGAGCTGAAGGAGCGCAAGCACCGCATCGAGGACGCCGTTCGCAACGCGAAGGCCGCCGTCGAGGAGGGCATCGTCGCCGGTGGTGGCGTCGCGCTGCTGCAGGCCGCCGAGATCGCGTTCAAGGGCCTGAACCTCGAAGGTGACGAGGCGACCGGTGCGAACATCGTTCGGGTCGCCGTCGAGGCGCCGCTGAAGCAGATCGCCATCAACGCCGGCCTTGAGGGCGGTGTCGTCGTGGAGAAGGTCAAGGGCCTGCCCGTCGGCCACGGCCTCAACGCCGCGACCGGTGTGTACGAGGACCTGCTCGCGGCCGGCGTGCCGGACCCGACGAAGGTCACCCGTTCGGCGCTGCAGAACGCCGCGTCGATCGCCGCGCTGTTCCTCACCACGGAGGCCGTGGTGGCGGACAAGCCGGAGAAGGCGGGCGCTGCCCCGGCCATGCCCGAGGGCGGCGGCATGGACTTCTGATCGACCAGGTCACTTGACCGCGGTTCGATCGGATGAAGTCTCGAAGGGCCCGGTTCGCTCCCAGCGAACCGGGCCCTTCGCCATCCGCCACCTGCGGTGGACGGGACCACGGGCCACACGATCGGGTGAGATCGGCCCGGAAATGTACGGAAACACTGTTACCACCCCTCGGTTAAATCGAGACGGAACCCCGACCACCCCACCTGCCCAACCCCAGCCCCCGCCCCGGCCATCCACCCCTCACCACTGCCACCGCCCACCCACCGCAGCCCACCCGCTCCGCCCGCCTCGGCCCGCGCGCCTCGCCCAGCCCCGCCCGCCTCAGCCAGCCCTCTCAGCCCATACCCGGCCCTGTCCGCCTCGCCATCCGTGCCCGGCCTTGCCTGCCGCGTCCAACGCGCTACGCCCCACCACGCCTGACCCCGCTGGCCTGACCCCGCGGATCCGACACCGCCGGTTGGACACCGCTGATCCGACACGCCGGCCCGATCGGATCGGGCGTGCCCGACCAGCTCGCCTGACACGCCCAGGCAGACCCGCCTGCTCCGCTCGTCCAGCGTCCCGCTCCGTCCGATCCGCCCTGGGCCGCGCGAATCCGCGTGGACGGCCTGCCGGAATCGCGCAGGTCCGACTGAACGACCTGCCGGAACCTGGAGATTTTGCGTGGACGGCCGGTCCGGGCGCCCGAACCGCGCGAATTCGCCTGAGCCGGCCGGCGGTCGGGTGGAATTGGCCGGATCCGCGCTGCCGACGCCGGACTGTTGTCCTGGGCTTGGCCTGAACCCGTGATTTGCCTGATCCTGGCGTTGCCCGACCCGGCTTGCCCGGTCGCCGAAAACCTGGAGTTGACCACGTGCTCATCGCGCACCTGAGTGACCCGCACCTGCGGACCGATGTCCTGGCCGGTGAGCCCGCCGCCTCGCTGAGCCGTGCGTTGGGGCGGGTGCTGGCGGTGGATCCTCGGCCGGATTGCGTGGTGATCACCGGTGACCTCACGGAATTCGGGCAGGTTGACGCCTACGTGCAGTTGCGTGACCTGATCGGGGATTTTCCGGTGCCCCTGCACTTGACCACCGGTAACCACGACGACCCGGCGGCGTTGCTGGAAGTGTTCGGTGGGACGCCGTTCCTCGGCGGCGGGGTGTCGGCGCACTACGCCGTTGCCCACCCCGGGTTCACCATCGTCGCGCTGGACTCGTGGCGGCCGGACGGGCCGGCCGGGCGCCTGGGGGACGAGCAGTTGTCGTGGCTGGACGACGTGCTCGCCCAGCGGCCTGACGTGCCGACCTTCGTGTGCCTGCACCACCCGCCGGTCGCCGTCGGCATCCCGTACCTCGACGGCATGCGACTGGAGGACGGCCCGGCGTTGGGCGACGTCCTCGCCCGCCACGGCAACGTCGCCCGCGTCCTGGCCGGGCACGTGCACCGGGCGATCAGCGTGCCGTTCGCGGGCACGGCGGTGTCCGTCGCGCCCAGCACCTACCGGCAGACCTCGCTGACGCTGCGCGCCGACCGGCAGGTCGGGTACCTCGCCGAGCCGACGGGGTTCCTGCTGCACGTCGCCACCGGGTCCGGGTTCGCCACGCACACCGTGCCGGTCAGTGACGCGGGTGGGTTGATCGGCGCGTTCTGATCGCCCAGTGCCCACGAGTCGCCGAGTGCCGGCGCATTGCCCCAGTGCCCACGAAATTGCCCAGTGCCCACGAAATTGCCTAGAGCCCCCGAGCTGCCGAGCGCCCGCGAACGGGTCAGGCGCCGAAGCACACGAACGGGCGGCGCAGGGGGTCGGCGGCGGTCGCTTCGGCCAGGGCGTGGGACAGCGGTTTGCCGTCGGCCAGGAGTTTGTGGAACGTCCCCATGGTCATCGCGGCGGCGCGGTCGCCCACCTGGTTGACGGCGGCGACGACCGTGCGCGAACCGCCGGCCAGCAGCGCGCCCGCGAAGCCCAGTGCCTCGTCACCCGGTCTGATGTGGCTCAACGCCAAGGAACAGGCGGCGAGGATCACCTGTTCAGGTGCGGTGTGGAGGCGGGCCGTGTCGTGGGCGAACAGCGGGCCGTCGATCAGCTCCAGGCGTGAGAACAAGGCGTTGTCGGCCACGTGCCGGCCGTGCGCCGCGATGTGCGCCAACCGGGCGCCGTCCAGTGCGGCCAGCACGTCGCCCACCGTCTCCGCCATCACCGCGTCGGGGTAGGTGCCGCGCAGGTCGCTCACCTCGCCGACGACCTCCGGCAGGTTCGGCCCACCCACCAGCACGACCCGCGACGCCGCAGTCCGGCCCGACATCGCGTTCAGCCACGCCGTCGCCGACGGGGTGACCACGATCGGACGGCCGCGGAGCGACGGCAGGGCGTTCCACGGCACCGCGTACAGGTCACCGGTCGGCACGACGACCAGCTCGCGCTCGCCGACCAGCCCGGCCAACGGCCCGATCAACGCCTCGTCCAACCGCTCCGCCCGCCGCCCGGCCGACGCCGCCACGGCCGCGGCGGACAGCGGTGACAGGTGGTCGGGCGCGAGCACGTCCACGTCGGCGTGCAACTGCCGGGCCGACTCGAACACGGTCCCGGTCGCGCCCAGCCGCACCAGAGCCGCGTCACCCGCCACCAGCACCACGGCCGACAGCACGCCACCGTGCGTCACGAAGCTCACCATCGCGCGATCACCCAATGCGGTCCGCACGTCGGCGACCCGGCACACCGGTCGCGGCCGGCCCCACACGCTCGTGTGCCAACCGAGCCGCGCCACCTCGCGCTGCAACGCGTCCAGCCGATCCTCCAGCTCGGACACCGGCCGACCGTCCAACCGCGCCTGCTGCACCGCCCGCGCCAACGACCGCGCCTGCGCCACCCGCCGCGCCAGCACCGGGTCGTCGATCGCGGGCAACGGCTCGTACCGGTACACCTGCGCCCGCGTCCGCTCCAGCCAGTCGAACGCCGCCTCCGCGTCACCGCCGTGGTCCAGCACCAGGCCGATGGCGAGTTCGCCCAGCTCACGGCCGTGCACGGCGGTGCCGCACAGCAGGTCGAGGCCACCCATCCGGTCGCGGACGCGACCCAGCTCGGTGAGCCCCTCCTCGGCCTCGCGCAACGCCGCAGCCGGGTCGCCGACCGCCACCGCCAGCTCGGCACGGCACAGCCGCCGCAGCATCCGGTGGTCGATCGGCGTGATCGGACCGGGCGCCGGGACCTGCTCCAGCAGCGCGCGGGCGGCCGTCAGGTGGCCGCGGCGGACCGCCATCCGCACGGCGAGCAGCCGCGCGACGGCGGCCTCGTCGGTCAACCCCACGTCGGTCAACCGCTCGGCCAGCCTGGTCGCGCGAGCAGGGGTGATCCGGGTCGGCGCATGCCTCGCAACGGCCACCAAGGCGACGTCCGAGCGCGATTGGGCGGGGACGAACAGCCCTCCGACGGTCGCAGCACCGGACTCCACGCTGACGGCAGGAACGGGCACGACGTCGGGCGACGGCGAAGCGGCAGTGGGGGAGACGGCAGCGGGCGAAGCGGCAGTGGGGGAGACGGCAGGAAGCGGGGTAGCAGGAGGCGGGGTGGTGGCGGTGGCGATGGCGAATTCGGCTCTCATGCGCATCAACGCCGCCAGTTCGGCCCACGACTTGCTGCCCCGCCGCCGGAAGCGGCGTTGGGCCTGGGTGGACAGCTGTCGCGCGGTGGTCGGGTCGCCCTGCAGCAACGCCGCCGCGGCGCGCGCCAGCTCCGCCTCCGCCAAGTCCTGCCCCACCCGGCGCCGCCGCAGCACGACCAGCGCCTCGTCCAGGTGCTTGGCCGCCTCGTCCGCCAACCCGCCGGCCAGCATCACCCGCGCCCGGTCGATGCGGGTGCGCGCCACCAGGTCCGGCGCGAGCACCCGGAACGCCCGTTCCGCCTGCTCGTGGAAGGCCAACGACCGGGGCACGTCACCGGTCAGGTGGGCGATGTCGCCGAGGTTCCCCAGCGCCTTCGCCTTCAGCAGCGGCAGGTCCTCGGCCTCGGCCAGGTCGATCGCGCGCCGCACGTCCCGCTCCGCCGCCTCGGGCAGGCCGAACGCGATGGTGGTCAGGCCGCGGTTCATCAGCGCGGTCGCCAGCGTGGCCGCGCCGACCACCCCGGCCGCCCGCCCGGCCTCCAACTGGCGCACCGACTCGTCGTACAGGGCGATGGCCTCGGCGGTCCGCCCGGCCCGGTGCAGGATGAGGGCCTGCTGGTCCTTCACGATGGCCCTCAGCCCCACCGCGTCCGGCCCGTCGGGCAGCGTGGTGATCAGCTCGCCCGCCGTCAGCAGCCGCGCCAGGCCGTCCTCGACCGACTCGGTCTCCGCCTCGCCGTACGACAGGGTGATCAGGATACGAATGCGGACAGTGGTCGATTCGACGCTCGGCGGTGTCACCGGCAGTACCCGCAACGCCCGCCGCAGCAGGGTCACCGCATCCGCCGGACGGCCGCCCGACGCCGCCCGGAACGCCTTTTTGTGCAGGTCGACGGCCACGTCGAGTTCACGGGGAGCTGGCGGGGAGACCGGCAAGGCGGCACGAGGCGCGGACACACCCTTAATGCCAGCACACAGAACGTGTCCGAGGAGCCGTCTTGTGGATGCTATGTGTGCGCCGAACGGGTTACTCTCCGTGAGTGTGTGGTCGGTCGACCCACGGTGACGCCGTGCGGCTACAACATGATCGTCGGTGTCACGACCGTCCGCCCCGGCTCACCCCGTGAGTTCACCAGGTGCACCACGATCTGCGTGGTGCCCGCGGGCACGTCGGACAGCACGAACCGGCCGCCGTCGTCGGCCTTGGTGGTGCTCGACTCGTGCTCGGCCACCCTCACCTCGACGGTGTGCTCACCCGCGGGTACGAGCCAGCCGTCGATGCGGTGCCGTGCGCCGGTCGACGTGAAGTTCACCATCAACGTCAGGTTGTCCACCGTGAACGTGATGGTGCCGGGGCTGCCACCCCGCACCCCCGCGAACGAGCCCGCGCGTTCCCAGCGGGCCACCTCGACGTCCAGGTTCTCCAAAGCCACCGCGAACTGGATGCGTTCGACGAGCCCCGCCGGGGGCGCGTCCAACTCGTACACCAGGCGGTTCAGTTCCGTGAGGACAGCGGTGTCCTCTTGGCCTCTGCGGTCATCGCGCGGGTCGATGTCGTTCACCGCGATCCTCCTTCCGCGTCGAGATGTGTGCGCAACGTGGTCAGGCACCGACCCCGGGTGGGGCCGATGCTGCCGCGCGGCATGGACAGTGCTTCGGCGACCGCGCGGTACTCCGCCCGGCCGGCCAGCACGGTGAGTCGCAGGAGTTCCTGGCACTTCTGCGACAAGCGGCCGAAGGCCCGCCACAGCCGGTGGTCCCGGTCGTCGACCAGGGCGGCGTCCTCGGGCAGGCCGTACTCGCTCTCCAGTTGGTCCGCCAGCTCGTCGCTCAGCGCCGCTTCGCGACGGGCCGGTGTCCAGGTCCGTTGGGCCTCGCGGCGCGTCGCGACGACGAGCCACGCGGCCAGGGCGCGGGGTTCGACCAGCCGGTCGAGGTGCCGCAGCAGCGCGAGCCAGACCGTCTGCACCACGTCCTCGGCGGTGCTGCGGTCCAGTCCGTGCCCGCGCGCCACGTGCCACACCAGTGGCGTCAAGTCGGCGACCAGCACGTCCAGTGCGCGCCGGTCGCCGTCGCGTGCGGCGACGACGCAAGCCGCGTGCCGGTCCGTCCCGTCGAGCCCCTCCCACGGTGGGCGCTCACCGGCCGTGCGCAGTTCTCCCACGTCGTCACCTCCTCCTCGACATCCCCCAGCCGGAGCTGATCGTCACACACCGCTGCCGTCATCGGCGCGGCGGCGGTCCGCGATGCCCCCCTCGCACCGCGGACCGCCTCCCCCAACCTCGATGACACCCGGTCGGCACCCCTCGAAGCCGACCGACCGCCACCTCCCTCCCCCCAGAGGTTCAGTTGCCGGTCACGGACGTGCTGTCGGTGCCCACCGGGGCGCCGTGCGTCTGGTGGTGACCCTCCGGCGTGGCCGGTGGCGGGTCCTGCGGGTCGTCCTCCTGGTCGGACTCGACGGTCGCCCCCTCGACGGCGGCGAACCGCTTCTCCAGCTCGTCGGTGTCGAGGTCGGCGGGGTCCAGCTCTTCGACGCCGGGCGGAGTGGCGCTCATGTGGCCTCCTCAGTCGGGGTTGAGGATCGGTCACTAGGTAAGGAGTGAGTAGTTCTACGGTGGATACGTGCCGCCGTTTTAACAGTTCACGGTTGAGGCGCGGGGGCTCACCGAGCGTGGGTATGGTCTAGACCATGCTTGAGGTCATCGCACTGGACGCCACCGACGCCGAGGCCGCGCAGGCCGGCGGCGCGGACCGGCTGGAACTCACCGTCGACATGGCCGCGGACGGGCTGACGCCGCCGGTCACCGTGCTGCGCGACGTGCTGTCCGCGACCGACCTGCCGGTCCGGGTCATGCTGCGCGACGCGCGCGGCTTCGCGCCCGGCGACCTCGACGGCCTGCGGCGCGACGCCGCGGCGCTGCGCGAGGCGGGGGCGTCGGAGTTCGTGTTCGGCTTCCTCGACGCCCACGGGTGGGTGGACGAGGTGGCGTGCGCGGCGCTGATCGCGGAGTTGGACGGGTGCGCGTGGACGTTCCACCGCGCGCTGGACAACTCGGCGGACCCCGAGGCGGCGTGGACGGTGGTCGGCGGGCTCGGCTGCGACACGGTGCTCGCGGCCGGCAGCCCGCGCGGTGTCGCCGACGGGATCGGCGTGCTGGAGCGGCTGGCCGCGCGCCAGGGCGCGGTGCGGCTGCTGGTCGGCGGCGGGCTCGAGGTCGGGCAGGTGGCGCCGTTGCGGGCCGTCGGCGTCACCGGGTTCCACGTCGGGAGCGCGGTGCGGCCAGGCGGGTGGGACGCCCCGCTCTCCGCCGACGCGGTCCGGACCTGGGCGAATTTGGTCTAGACCGCTCGCCGATGCGGACATTAGCATCGCCGTTGCTTCCCGTGAAATAGCCGTTGCGTATGACGCAACGGCCCCAGGGGTGTGACACACCTGAAGGGTGGGCGAGATGCGGTTCGCAGCAGCAGCGGTCGTCGGCGCCGTCGTGCTGGCCGGGTGCGCCCCGGTCCAGTCCGGCTCGGCGCCCGTCGGTGGTGACGAGCAGACCGGGCAACTCCGGGTCTGGCTGTTCGACGAGGTCAACCGGGGCCCGAAGGAGGCGGTCGTCGAGGAGGCGGTCGCCGAGTTCGAGCAGGCACACCAGGGCGTCACGGTCGACGTCCAGTACATCCAGGTGCAGACCCGCGCCGAGCGGTTCAAGGCCGCGTTCAGCGATCCCCAGAGCGCCCCCGACGTGGCCGAGTTCGGCAACACCGACCTGGCCGGCTACGTCGCGGGCGGCGGGTTCGCCGAACTCGACCTCGGCGGCTGGTCGGAGGCGAAGGACCTGCTGCCCGCCGTCCTCGACACCGGCAAGGTGGACGGCAAGGTCTACGGCGTGCCCTGGTACGTCGGCGTGCGCGCGCTCTACTACCGCACCGACATCTTCCAGGAGCTGAACATCAAGCCACCGGCCACGTTGGACGAGATCGCGCCGCTCGCCCGCCGGATCCGCGCCGCCAGGCCGGACCTGCTCGGCATCTCCGCGGGCGGCAAGTACACCTACGGCGCGATGCCGTTCGTGTGGGCCAACGGCGGCGACATCGCCCGCGAGGACGGCGGCGCGTACGTGTCCACGATCGACAGCGCCGAGTCCAAGGCGGGCCTGCGCCAGTACACCGAGCTGATCGCGGACGACATCTGCCCGCCCGCCCAGTGCGCGGGCAACGGCGGCGACGCCAGCGTCGAGGCGTTCCGCGCGGGCAAGGCGGCGATGGTCGTGGGCGGTGACTTCAACCGCAAGTCGGTCGACGCCTCCACCGCCGCGGGCAAGTACGCGGTCGTGCCGCTGCCCGGCAAGAAGGCCGGCGAGATCGCGCCGGCGTTCGCGGGCGGCAACCTGCTCGGGGTGCTGAAGGGCAGCGAGCGCAAGACGCTGGCCAACCAATTCGTGCAGCTGCTGGGCGGCAAGGAGTACCAGCGCAAGATGTTCGACGCGATGGGCAACCTGCCGACGTTCGGCGACGTGCAGGACGAGGTGGCGAAGGCCAACCCGGTGCTGGAGCCGTTCATCGAGACGCTGGAGGCGGGCACGCGGTTCGTGCCGGTCACCCCGAACTGGGCCAAGATCGACGCCCAGGCGGTGCTGCCGACGTTGTTGCAGCAGGTCGCCGCCGGTGGTGAGGACCTCGACAAGGCCGCCAAGGACGCCGCCGACCAGATGAACGCCGCCTTCGGCTCATGACGATGCGGACGTCCAAGGGCGACGGGCGGATCGCGTTCGCCTACCTCGCCCCCGCGCTGCTGGTGCTGGTCGGGTTGATGGGCTACCCGATCTACCAGCTCGTGCTGATCTCCCTGTTCGACTACGGCCAGGAGCAGGTCAGCGGTGGCGCGCCGCTGACGTTCCTGGGCCTGGGGAACTACACGACGCTGCTGGCCGACGCGCGGTTCTGGGCCGTGCTCGGCCAGACGGTCGGGTTCGCCGCGGTCTGCGTGGTGGGCACCCTGCTGGTCGGCGCCGCGCTGGCGGTGCTGGCCACCAGGGTGCGCACGTGGGCGCGGATGACGTTGTTCCTGGCCGCGCTGGGCGCGTGGGCGACGCCCGCGGTGGCCGGGTCGACCATCTGGCTGTTCCTGTTCGACGCCAACTTCGGGTTCGTCAACGAGGTGCTGGGCACCACCGGGTTCTCCTGGACCTACGACAAGTGGGTGGCGTTCGGGCTGGTCGCGGCGCAGGTGGTCTGGTGCTCGTTCCCGTTCGTCATGGTCACCCTGTACGCGGGGATCAAGTCGATCCCGGGCGAGGTGCTGGAGGCCGCCGCGCTGGACGGCGCGAGCACGACGAGGACCGCGACCAGCGTGATCCTGCCGCTGCTGCGGCCGTTGCTGGTCGTGGTGACGATCCAGTCGATCATCTGGGACTTCAAGGTGTTCACCCAGGTCTACATCATGACCAACGGCGGCGGCATCGCCGGCCGCAACCTGGTGCTCAACGTCTACGCCTACCAGCAGGCGTTCGCCGCCTCCGAGTACGGGCTCGGCGCGACCATCGGCGTGGTGATGACCGTGTTGCTGCTGCTCGTCACCGCCGGCTACCTGCGGGCGTTGCGGCGGGGCGGGGAGGCGCTGTGAACCGGCGGGTGTCGCGGGGTGTCGCCGAAGCGGTCACGGTCGGCATCGCGGCCGTGGTGGCGTTCCCCCTGTACTGGATGGTGCTGACGGCGGTGAAGCCGCAGGCGGAGGTCATCTCGGCCGACCCGCGGCCGTGGACGCTCGCGCCGACGGTCGACAGCTTCGTGCGCGCGCTGACCGTGCAGAGCTTCGGCCGCTACCTGCTCAACAGCGTGGTGGTGGCGGTCGCGGTGGTGGCGCTGAGCCTGCTCATCTCGTTCCTGGCGGCCACCGCGCTGACCCGGTTCCGGTTCCGCAGCCGCACCACGCTGCTGGTCATGCTGCTCGTGGTGCAGATGGTGCCGGTCGAGGCGTTGACCATCCCGCTGTTCTTCCTCATGCAGTCGGTGCGGGACGTGGCGCCGGTGTTCGGGCTCAACCACCTCGGCTCGCTGGTGCTGGTGCACCTCGCGTTCAGCCTGCCGTTCGCGATCTGGATGCTGCGCGGTTTCGTCGCGGCCGTGCCGGTGGAGCTGGAGGAGGCGGCGACGCTGGACGGCGCGTCCCGCTTCCGGTTCCTGTGGCAGGTGCTGTTCCCGCTGGTGGCGCCCGGTCTGGTGGCGACGAGCGTGCTGTCGTTCATCCACGCCTGGAACGACTTCCTGTTCGCCAAGACGTTCATCATCTCCGCGGCGGAGAACCAGACGCTGCCGCTGGCGTTGCAGGTGTTCGTGAAACCCGACCAGAACGACTGGGGCGCGATCATGGCAGGATCGACGTTGATGACGATCCCGGTGCTGATCTTCTTCATCCTGGTGCAGCGGCGACTGGTCGCGGGCCTGGCCGGGGCGGTGAAGTCGTGATCCTGCCCCGTCCGGTGTCGTTCACCCGAGGTGACGGCGAGGTGCCGTTCGACGGCACGTTCCAGGTCGAGCGCGTGGCCGGGCCCGCCGAGGGCTACCGGCTGTCGGTGTCGGCCGACGGCGTGCGGGTCCAGGCGTCCGACGACGCGGGTGAGTTCTACGCGCGGCAGACGTTGCGGCAGTTGAGCGGGCCCGCGGCGTTCCGGGCGGTGCCGCCGGGGGCGGTGACGCTGCCGGTGTGCACGGTCGAGGACCACCCGCGGTTCGCGTGGCGCGGCGTGATGATCGACGTGGCGCGGCACTTCCTGCCCAAGCACGACCTGCTGCGGTACGTCGACCTGCTGGCCGTGCACAAGCTGAACGTGCTGCACCTGCACCTGACCGACGACCAGGGCTGGCGGTTCGAGTCCCGCACGTTCCCCCGGCTGCACGAGGTCGGCGGGTGGCGGCCCGACTCGCGGTTCGGCGACCGGCGTTCCGGCGGTATGGCCGGCCGACCGCACGGCGGCTACTACACCCAGGACGACCTGCGGGAAGTCGTGGCGTACGCGGCCGGGCGGCACATCACGGTGGTGCCGGAGATCGACGTGCCGGGGCACAGCCAGGCGGCCATCGCGGCGTACCCGGAACTCGGTGCGTCCGGCGGCGGCGTGTGGACGGACTGGGGGATCAACCCGAACGTGCTGCGGGCCGACGAGTCCACCGTGGACTTCTACCGGCAGGTGTTCGACGAGCTGCTGGACGTGTTCCCGTCCGAGGTGATCGGGCTGGGCGGTGACGAGGCGGAGGGCGGCGACGGCCGGTTCGTCCGCCGCATCGCCCAACACCTGCACCGACGCGGGCGGCGGCCGTTCGGGTGGGACGAGGTGCTCGGCGTCGGACCGCTGCCGACCCGCACGATCGTCGCGTCGTGGCGCGGCGAGGACGCCGGCCTGACCGCGCTGGACCGCGGCCACGACGTGGTGATGTGCCCGGAGGAGCACGTGTACCTGGACTACCGGCAGTCCGACCACCCCGACGAGCCGATCCCGGTCGGGACGGTCACGACGCTGGCGGACGTGTACCGGTACGAGCCCGCGGCGGCGGACCGGGTGCTCGGCGCGCAGGCGAACCTGTGGACCGAACACCTCGACTCGCCCAGGCGGCTCGACTACGCCGCCTTCCCCAGGTTGAGCGCGTTCGCCGAGGTCGTGTGGAGCCCCGCCGAACGCGACGAGGCGGAGTTCCTGACCCGGCTGGCCGAGCACCACCTGCCGCGGCTCGACGCGCTCGGCGTCGAGTACCGCCCCCTCGACGGTCCCCGGCCGTGGCAGCTGTTGCCGGGCGTGCCCGGCTTCCCCCGGTAGGTCGTCAGGCCCGCTCGGGCATCAGGCCTCTTCGGGCATGAGGATCCAGCAGGCCAGGTAGAGGATCGCGCCGGCGCCGAACCCGAAGAGGGTGGCGGCGACCAGCAGGATGCGGACCAGCGCCGCGTCCACGCCGAGCAGCTTGGCGACGCCGCCGCACACACCCGCGACCATCTTGTCGGTCCGGCTGCGACGGAGCTTCTTGACCTTGTCGGTGGCTTGGTTGAGCACGTCGTTCGTCATGCCTCAAGAGTGCTCCGCCAGGGCTTTCGGGACATCGGGGACGCACCCTGACTTCCCCCGGAGCGCCGTTCTCAGGGTTTCACGGCACCACGAGGACCTTGCCCCTGAGGTCCCCGGCCTCGGCGCGGCGGTGGAGCTCCGGCAGGGCGGCGAGGTCGTGCCGCTCGGACACGTCGACCACGACCACGCCCCGGTCCACCAGGTCGACCAGCGCGGTGAGCCGGGCGGCGTCGAAGCGGGTGACGAAGTGGGCGGCGGGTGCGTCGCTCAGGGTGGCCGAGACGACGACGCCGCCGAGCCGTGCCACCGGGGCGTCCGGGACGAGGTTGAGCACGACGTCGAACCGCCCGGTGGGGTCGTAGCCGACGACGTCGTCCGCGCCCAGCGCCCGGACCGCGCCGGCGCTGCGGGGGGACGCGGTGGCGGTGACGTGGGCGCCCGCGTGCTTGGCCAGTTGCACGGCGAACCCGCCGATGCCGCCGCCCGCGCCGTTGACCAGGACCCGGTGGCCCGGTCGGACCTGGCCGTGCTCGAACACCATCTGCCACGCGCTGAGACCGGCCAGGGGCAGGGCGGCGGCGTCGGCCAACGGGATCCGCCGGGGCGCCGGGACCAGCCGTCCGGCCGGTGCGACGGCGTACTCGGCCGCCGCGCCGTCGATCCAGCCGACCACCGGGTCACCGTCGACCGTGCCGGCCACGTCCCAGCCCAACGTGTGCGGCAGGGGCAGGTCGAACAGGCCCGACCGCACCGCCACCTCCGTCGGGTTGAACGACGTGGCCGCCACCTCGACCAGCACCTCGCCCGGTCCGGGTACCGGGATCGGGACGTCGTCCGCGATCTCGATGACAGACGGTCGACCGTATACAAAAATCCGCGCGGCTCTCACCTGGCGAATGTATGCAGTGTGCAAAAGACGATCCATGCGTGTGGATCCTGCATACATGTTTAATCGTCTCGTGGACTTGCTGAGCGACGTGGTCGCGGCGATGCGCACCGGACGGCCCGTCGCCGCACGGGTGGCGTGGCAGGAGCCCTGGGGTCAGCGGTTCGCACCGGTGCCGGGCGCGTCCGGGTTCCAGGTGGTGCTGGAGGGCACGTGCTGGTTCATCCGCGACCACGCCGACCCGGTCGAGCTGCGCGAGGGCGACGTCGTGTTCCTGCCCGACGGCCGGGGCCACGCGCTGGCCGACAGCCCCACCACCCCGTTGACGAGCCAGGCGTGCGACCCGAACGACCCGGCCTTCGCCGCCGACCACCCCGCGCCCGAGCACCCGACCACCGTCACGCTGTGCGGCGCCTACGAGCTGGAGCACGTCCACCCGCTGCTGCGCGACCTGCCGGACGTCGTGCTCGCCTCCGGCCCGGAACTGCGCTCCGCCGTCACCCTCCTGGCAGGCGAACTCGAACACCCGCGCCTCGGCTCCGACGCCCTCGTGCCCGCCCTGCTCGACACGCTCCTGCTGTACCTGCTGCGCACCTGGTTCACCGGGTCCGATCGCGCCGCGGGCTGGTCCGCCGCGCTCAACGACCCGGTCACGGCCACCGCCCTGCACCACATGCACCGCGACCCCGCGCACCCGTGGACGGTGGCGAGCCTGGCCACGACCACCGGCCTGTCCCGCGCGCCGTTCGCCAAGCGCTTCACCGCCCTGGTCGGCCGCCCACCGCTGACCTACCTGACCTGGTGGCGGATGACCACCGCCGCCCGCCTCCTGCGCGACACCGACGCGCCACTGGCCACCATCGCCACCCGGGTCGGCTACACCTCGGAATTCGCCTTCGCCGCCGCCTTCAAGCGCACCCACCACACCGCCCCCGGCCACTACCGCCGCACCCTCCGCAACCCCGCACCGACCACCCGCGCCTGATCCGCCGGCGCCGACCCCGCGAGATCGCGTCGGTCGTTCGTGACTCATTTCCCGCCGATCACGCTTTTCGATCGGCGGGAAATGAGTCACGAACGACCGACTTCCCGGCGATCGAGCCGCCGCCTGCGGAGCAGCGGCAAACTAACCCAGTGATCGAAGAGCTCGCCGCCGGCTTGGACCGGGTCGGCTACCTGCCCGACCGGGGTATCGCGACGGCCGCCTACCTGGCCCTGCACATGCGCCGCCCGCTGTTCTGCGAGGGTGAGCCCGGCACCGGCAAGACGTCCCTGGCCGTGGCGCTCGCCCAAGCCCTCGACCTGCCCCTGATCCGGCTCCAGTGCCACGAGGGCATCGACGTCACCCAGGCCCTCTACGACTGGGACTTCCCCCGCCAGCTGCTGCACCTGCGCGCGCTCGAAGCCGCGGGCCCGGTCGACGCCGAGCAGGCCGAGGCCTCCCTCTACACCCGCCGCTTCCTGCTCGCCCGCCCGTTGCTGCAAGCCCTGGAGAACGCGCCGTGCGTCCTGCTGGTCGACGAGGTGGACCGGGCGGACGACGAGTTCGAGGCGTTCCTGCTCGAAGTGCTGGGCGAGAACTCGGTGACGATCCCCGAACTGGGCCGCATCACCGCGAAGACCCCGCCGCTGGTCGTGCTCACCTCCAACCGCACCCGCGAGGTGCACGACGCCCTCAAGCGCCGCTGCCTCTACCACTGGCTGGAACACCCCGACCTGGCCCGCGAGGTCGCCATCCTCCGCCGCAGGCTGCCCGGCGTCACCGAACGCCTCGCCCACCAGGTCGCGTCAGCCGTGCGGCGGTTGCGCGACCTGGACCTGATCAAACCGCCGGGCGTGGCGGAGTCGCTCGACTGGGCCGAAGCCCTGCTCACCCTGGGGCGCACCGAACTGGACGCGGACACGGCGGCGATCACGCTCGGTGCCGTCCTCAAGTACCACGAGGACGCCCAGCGCGCCCTTTCTGCCGGTGTGCTGACGGGGCTGCCCGAGAGCACAATCGGGGGATGACCGCAGCCGGCGCGTCGACCGGGCTCGTGGGGTTCGCCCGCGCGCTGCGGCACGGCGGCGTCGCGTGCGGGCCCGAGCGGGTGCACGCGTTCGTCGCGGCGGTCGACCGGCTGGGCCCGGGGCGGCGCGAGGACGTGTACTGGGCCGGGCGGTTGACGTTGTGCGGGGAGCCGGACGACCTGCCCCGCTACGACGCGGCGTTCGCGGCCTGGTTCGGCGGGGTGCCGCCGACGCCGCCCGGCAGGCGCGCCCGGCAGACCAGTCACCTGGCCGCGCTCGGCGACGGCGGGCCGGGGCGCGACGGGCGGGCGTCGACGCTCAAGGTCGCCGCCAGCGACGTGGAGGTGCTGCGGCGCAAGGACATCGCCACGCTCAGCCCGGCCGAGAAGCGGCACCTGGACGACCTGCTGGCCGTGCTCCGGCCGGTGCCGCCCCTGCGGCGCACCCGGCGCCGGGCACCCGCGCGCAGAGGCGCGATCGACCCGCGCGCCACGCTCAAGGACATGCTCGCCACCGGTGAACCGGTGCGGCCACGCCGCCGCCGCCGCACCACCCGCCCGCGCAAGGTCGTGCTGCTGGTCGACGTCTCCGGCTCGATGAAGCCCTACGCCGACGCGCTCCTCCGGTTCGCGCACGTCCTCACCCGCCACATGCCGGTCGAGGTCTGCACGCTCGGCACCCGGCTGACCCGCGTCACCCGCGAACTCCGCCACCGCGACCCCGTGCAGGCCTTGGCCGCCGCCGCGCGCGCCGTGCCCGACTACGAGGGCGGCACGCGGCTGGGCGAGACGCTCAAGGTCTTCCTGGACCGCTGGGGACGACGCGGTGCCGCGCGCGGGGCCGTGGTGGTCATCTGCTCCGACGGCTGGGAACGCGGCGACCCGGCCCTGCTCGCCGAGCAGACCCGGCGCCTGAGCCGACTCGCGCACAAGGTCGTCTGGGTCAACCCGCACGCGGGCCACGACGGGTACCGGCCGGTGCAGTCCGGGATCGTCGCCGCCCTGCCGCACCTGGACCGGCTGCTCGCCGGGCACAGCCTCGCCACCCTGCACGCCCTGCTGGAGGAGGTACGACTTGCGTGACGTTCTCGCCGACCTGGCCCACCGCGTCGACCGGGGGGAAACCGTCGGTGTCGGCACGGTGGTCGCCACGTTCAGCTCCGCGCCCCGACCGCCCGGCGCGGCGATGCTGGTCGGCGCGGACGGCGCCGTCGTGGGCAGCGTGTCCGGCGGCTGCGTGGAGGGCGCGGTCTACGAGCTGGCGCAGGAAGTGGTGCGCAGCGGCCAACCGGTGCTCCAGCGGTACGGCGTGAGCGACGACGACGCGTTCGCGGTGGGCCTGACCTGCGGCGGGATCATCGACGTCTACGTGGAGCCGGTCGACAAGGCCCGCTTCCCCGAGCTGCCCGAGGTCCTGGAGGCGGTCCGGGCGCAGGAGCCGGTGGCCATCGCCACGGTCGTGGAACACCCCGAGTGGGTCGGCCGGCGGGTGATCGTCCGGCCCGACCGCGCCACCGGCGACATCCCGTCCGCCCGGGCCGTGGACGCGATCACCGACGACGCGCGCGGCCTGCTCGCCGCCGGGCGCAGCGGCACCCTGCACTACGGGCCCGACGGCCAGCGGCGCGGCGAGGGCATGGCGGTGTTCGTGAACTCGTTCGAGCCGCCGCCCCGGATGCTGGTGTTCGGCGCGATCGACTTCGCGGCGGCCTTGGCGAGGCTCGGCGCGTTCCTCGGCTACCGCGTCACGGTGTGCGACGCGCGCCCGGTGTTCGCCACCGGCAGTCGGTTCCCCGAAGCCGACGAGGTGGTCGTGGACTGGCCGCACCGCTACCTCGCCGCGCAGGCCGACGAGGGCCGGGTGGACGAGCGGACGGTGGTCGCCGTGCTCACCCACGACCCCAAGTTCGACGTGCCGCTGCTGGAGGTCGCGCTGCGGCTCAAGGTCGGCTACGTCGGCGCCATGGGCTCCCGCCGCACGCACGACGACCGGCTGCGCAGGCTGCGCGAAGCGGGCGTGACCGAGGACGAGCTGGCGAAGCTCGCGTCCCCGATCGGCCTGGACCTCGGCGCCCGCACCCCCGAGGAGACGGCGGTGTCGATCGCCGCCGAGATCATCGCCCTGCGGTGGGGCGGGCAGGGCAGGCGCCTGGCCGGCACGGAGGGCGCCATCCACAAGTGAGGGGGTTGTCCACCAGGACAACCAAGAGCAGGCTCGGTGTGACCCCCATCACCACCACTTCTGGAGGGTTCATGCGGATAACGGTCACCGTCGACGGGGTGGACTACAGCGACGAAGTGGAACCGCGCACGCTCTTGGTGCACCACCTGCGCGAACGGCTCGGGAAGACCGGCACGGTCGTGGGCTGCGACACCAGCAACTGCGGCGCGTGCACGGTCCACCTCGACGGCCGCAGCGTGAAGTCCTGCGCCGTGCTCGCGGTGCAGGCCGACGGCCGCGAGGTCACCACCGTCGAAGGACTGGCCCGGAACGGGCGATTGCACCCGGTGCAGCAGGCGTTCCACGCCAACCACGCGTTGCAGTGCGGGTTCTGCACCCCCGGCATGATCATGCAGACCATCGACCTGCTCGCGGAGAACCCCGACCCCGACGAGGACGAGGTGCGGCACGGCCTGGAGGGCAACCTCTGCCGCTGCACCGGCTACCAGAACATCGTGCGCGCCGTCCGTGACGCCGCCCGCGGGGGTGCGGGATGACCGCCACCGCCGACCCCGCAGCCGCCACCGCCGACCCCGGAGCCGTCGACCCCGAGGCCGGCACCAGGGAGATCGGCCGGGCACGGAGGCGCAAGGAGGACGCCCGGCTGATCACCGGCGCGACCCGCTGGACCGACAACATGCAGCTCACCGGGATGCTGCACATGGCGTTGCTGCGCAGTCCCGCGGCGCACGCCCGGATCACCTCGATCGACGTCACCGGAGCCGCGCGGATGCCCGGCGTGCTGCTCGTGCTCACCGGCCGGGACCTGGCCGCCGAGCAGGGCAGCCTGCCGTGCGCGTGGCCGATCACCGAGGACATGGTGGCGCCGACCGCGCCGTCGCTGGCCGTGGACCGGGTGAACTTCGCCGGCGAGGCGGTCGCCCTGGTGGTGGCCCGCACCGCGGCCGAGGCGCACGACGCGCTGCCCCTGATCGACGTCGACTACGAGGACCTGCCGGTCGTGCTCGACATGGCGCGCGCGATCGAGGACGGCGCCGACCTCGTGCACCCCGACCTGGGCACGAACAAGAGCGCCACCTGGGTGTACGACTCCGCCGAGGCGGGCAGCGGGTCCGATGTGGACCGCGCGATCGCCGAGGCGGACGTGGTGGTCGAGCGCACGTTCCGCCAGCAGCGGCTGATCCCGGCGTTCATGGAGCCGCGCTCGGTCGTGGTCGACGCGTCGCCGGACTCGGTGACCATGTGGTCGTCCACGCAGGTGCCGCACATCCTGCGGTGGATGCTGGCGGCCGTGCTCGGCATCCCCGAGCAGCGGATCCGGGTCATCGCGCCGGACGTCGGCGGCGGCTTCGGCGGCAAGCTCCAGGTCACGCCCGAGGAGGTGCTGACCCTGCTGGCCGCGCGCCGGCTCGGCAAGCCGGTCAAGTGGACCGAGACCCGCACCGAGTCGATGCTGTCCGGCCACCACGGCCGCGACCAGGTGCAGCGGATCACCATCGCGGCCCGCCGTGACGGCACGGTCACCGGCCTCAAGGTGGACCTGCTCGCCGACATGGGCGCCTACCTGCGCCTGATCACGCCGGGCGTGCCGATCCTGGGCGCGTTCATGTACAACGGGATCTACAAGTTCCAGGCCTACCGGTTCACCTGCACGAACGTGTTCACCAACAAGGTGCCGACCGACGCCTACCGGGGCGCCGGGCGGCCCGAGGCCACGTTCGCCATCGAGCGGATCATGGACGAGCTGGCCGCCGAACTGGGCGTCGACCCGCTGGAGCTGCGCGAGCGGAACTGGATCAGGCACGAGGAGTTCCCGTTCACCACGGTCGCGGGCCTCACCTACGACTCCGGCCACTACGAGGCCGCCACCGCCCGTGCCACCGAGCTGTTCGGCTACCAGGAACTGCGGCGTGAGCAGGCCGAACGCCGCGCCAACGGCGACGCGGTGCAGCTGGGCATCGGCATCTCCACCTACACCGAGATGTGCGGGCTCGCGCCGTCACGCGTGCTCGGCGCGCTGCGGTACGCGGCCGGCGGCTGGGAGCACGCGGCGATCCGGATGCTGCCCACCGGCAAGGTCGAGCTGATCACCGGCACCTCGCCGCACGGCCAGGGCCACGTGACGGCGTGGAGCCAGATCGTGGCCGACCGGCTCGGCGTGCCGTTCGAGGACGTCGAAGTGCTGCACGGCGACACGCGCGTCTCGCACCGCGGCATGGACAGTTACGGCTCCCGGTCGCTGGCCGTGGGCGGCGTGGCCGTGGTGGTGGCGGCCGACAAGGTGCTCGCCAAGGCCCGCACGGTCGCCGCGCACCTCATGGAGGTCGCCGAGGACGACGTCGAGTTCACCGCCGGCACGTTCACCGTGCGCGGCACCTCCACCACCATGGCGCTCGGCGACGTCGTGGTCGCCGCGCACGTCGCGCACAACCTGCCCGACGGCGTGGAACCCGGCCTGGACGCCGAGGCCACCTTCGACCCGGAGAACTTCTCCTACCCGCACGGCACGCACCTGTGCGCGACCGAGGTCGACACGCGCACCGGCGCGGTGAAGATCCGCTCGTACGTCTGCGTCGACGACGTCGGCACGGTGGTCAACCCCCTGATCGTGGAGGGTCAGGTGCACGGCGGCCTGGCGCAGGGCATCGCGCAGGCCCTGTACGAGGAGGCCGTGCACGACGAGAGCGGCACGCTCACCACCGCCACCCTCGCCGACTACCTGCTGCCGTCGGCGGTCGACCTGCCGCACTTCACCACCGACCGCACCGAGACACCCGCCACCAGCAACCCGCTCGGCGTGAAGGGCGTCGGCGAGGCGGGCACGATCGCCTCCACACCCGCCGTGGTCAACTCGGTCGTGGACGCCGTGCGGCACATGGGCGTCTCCGACGTGGAGATGCCGTGCACGCCGATGCGGGTGTGGAGGGCCATCAACCGCGGGACGACCGCAGGCGGAGCCGGCAATCGGACGACAGCAGGCGGAGCCGGCAATCGGACGACAGCAGGCGGAGCCGGCAATCGGACGACAGCAGGCGGAGCCGGCAATCGGACGACCGCGGGCGGAGCCGGCGATCGGACGACAGCGGACGTGCCGACCACGCCGGGGGCCGGTGGCGGTCTCGGCTCCCTCGACCCGCGGGAAGGTGGCGAGTGATCCCCGCCGCGTTCGACTACGTCGCACCCACCTCCGTGGACGAGGCGGTGCGCGCCCTGGCCGCGGGCGGCGAGGACGCCAAGGTGATGGCCGGCGGGCAGAGCCTCATCCCGGTGCTGCGGATGCGGCTGGCCGTGCCGACCCTGGTGGTCGACCTGTCCGGGCTGACCGAGCTGACCGGCGTGCACGACGACGGCGACTCGCTCCGCATCGGGGCCATGTCCACGCACCACGAGGTGCAGCGCGACCCGCTGGTGCGCGAGCACGCCCGGCTGCTGCGCCTGGCCACCGACACCGTCGCCGACCCGCAGGTGCGGCACCGGGGCACGTTCGGCGGCGCCCTCGCCCACGCCGACCCGGCGGGCGACCTGCTCGCGTCCGCGTTGGCGCTGGACGCGGTGATGGTGTGCACGGGGCCGGGCGGCACGCGGGAGATCGCCGCGGCGGAGTTCTTCGTCGACTACTTCACCACCGCGTTGGCGCCCGACGAGCTGCTCACCCACGTCAAGGTGCCCAAGCTGACCGACTGGGGCGCGCACTACGAGAAGTTCAACCGGGTCGCCCAGGCCTGGGCGATCGTGGCGGTCGCGGCCGCGGTGCGCGTCTCCGACGGCCGCATCACCGACGCCCGGGTCGCCCTGACCAACATGGGACCCACGCCGGTGCGGGCGCGCGGCGTGGAGGAGGCGCTGGTCGGGCAACCCGCGACGGCCGAGGCGATCACCACCGCGGCCACCCGTGCCGCGGAGGGCACCGACCCGCCGACGGACGGCAACGCCGACGTCGAGTACCGGTCACACCTGGCCCGCGTGCTCACCGAGCGCGCGGTGACGGCCGCGGTGCGCGCATGAAGCTGGAACACCGGTTCACCGTGCCCGCGCCCGCGCCGGACGTGTGGGCGGCGCTGCTCGACCCGCGGCAGGTGGCGCCCTGCATGCCGGGCGCCACCCTCACCGGGGTCGAGGGGCGGAAGTTCACCGGCACGGTCAAGGTCAAGCTCGGCCCCGTCACGCTGCTCTACAAGGGCAGCGGCGAGTTCACGTCCGTGGACGAACGGGTGCACGCGGCCGTGCTCAAGGCGTCGGGCAAGGACGCCAGGGGCAACGGCACCGCCTCCGCGACCGTGTCGGTGGCCCTGACCGCCGCGGCCGACGACGCCGCGGCAGGCGGCCCGGCCGGCACCGAGGTGTCCGTGGTCACCGACCTGGCCGTCACCGGCCGTCCCGCCCAGTTCGGCCGGGGGTTGATCGCCGAGGTCGGCGGCCGGGTGGTCGGCGAGTTCGCGGAATGCCTGGCGACGCGGCTCGCGCCGGCGGAAGCTGAGGAGGTGACTTCCACGGAGACCACCGCCAGGCCGCACCTGCGCGCCGTGCCGGACGAGCCGATCGACCTGATCGACACCGCGGGCGTGCCCGTGCTCAAGCGGGTGCTGCCGGTCGTCGCCGGGCTGCTGGCGGTGGCGCTGCTGGTGCGCGGGCTCCGCGGGCGGCACCGCTGAACGCGCGCGGCGGGCGGCCGGTCCTCGGGCTGGCCGCCTGCCTCTGCCTGCTGGTGGCGTGCACCGGGTCGCCGGTGGTGATCACCAGCTCCCGGCAGCCGGCCACCACGACCACGTCGGCGGCGCCCGAGCCGCCGTCGTTCACGTTGGCCGCGGGCGGCGACATCCTGATCCACCCGGCGTTGACCGAGCAGGCCGACGCCGACGGCGCGCGCAACTTCGTGCCGCTGCTGGAAGGCCTGCGCGAGGCGATCGCCGCCGACGTGTCGATCTGCCACCTGGAGACGCCGCTGTCCGCGCCCGGCGCACCGACCTACGGCTACCCGGCGTTCAGCGCGCCGCCCGAGGTCGCGTCGGCGTTGCGGGAGATCGGCTACGACAGCTGCTCCACCTCGTCCAACCACACCCTCGACCGGGGCGCGCCGGCGATCAGGACGACGCTGGACGTGCTGGACGCGGCCGGGCTGAAGCACACCGGCTCGTTCCGCTCGCCCGAGGAGTCCGCCACACCGCTGCTGCTGGACGTGCGCGGGGTGAAGGTCGGGCACATCGCGTTCACCTACGGGTTCAACGGCATCCCGCTGCCGCAGCCGTGGATGGCGAACCAGCTGACCACCGAGGGCGTGCTGGCGGCGGCGCGCGCGGCGAAGGCGGCCGGCGCCGAGGTCGTGGTGGCCAGCCTGCACTGGGGCAACGAGTACCAGCACGAGGCCACGCCGCAGCAGCGCGAGATGGCGCGCGCCGTGCTGGCCGACCCGGCGGTCGACCTGATCATCGGCACGCACGTGCACGCCGTGCAGCCGATCGAGCAGGTCGGCGGCAAGTGGGTCGTCTACGGCATGGGCAACGAGGTGGCCCGCCACTCCGAGCCGCGCGGCATCACCGAGGAGGGCATCGTCACCCGGTTCAAGTTCGTGAAGGGACCGTCCGGGTGGGCCGTGCAGGAGGCGTCCTACGTGCCGACCCTGGTCGAGCTCGGCCCGCCGATCCGCGTGGTCGACCTGACCCGGGTGCCCGCCAACCCCCGCCGCACCGAAGCCCTCAACCGCACCGACGGCATCGTGCGCAGCCTCGGCGCGACCATCGCGCACCCCTGAGCGATTCCTTTCCGGTCGAGCACCGGTCTGAACTCCCGACACCACTGATCGAGGAGGCAGGGCGATGGCGAGCGAGCAGTCGGCGGCGGTGCGCGCGATGTACGAGCGGTGGACGGCGGACCGGCTCAACGGGCGGCCGGGGGACCCCGAGAGCTGGGGCGACCTGACCGCCGAACCGCGCGACGTCGACTACGTCGAGACCACCGAGCCGGGCACGCCCGCGATGTGGCTGCTGCCGCACGGCGCCGCGCCCGACCGCGTGCTGCTGTGCATGCACGGCGGCGGGTTCGTGGCCGGGTCGACCTACACGCACCGCAAGCTGTACGGGCACCTGGCCAAGGCCGTGGGCGCGCGGGCGCTGCTGTTCCGGTACCCGTTCGCGCCCGAGCACACCCACCCGGCGCAGGTCGACGCGGCCACCGCCGTGCACCGGTGGCTGCTGGGGTCGTTCGCGCCGGAGCACATCGCGTTCGCCGGCGACTCGGCCGGCGGCGGCCTCACCATCACCACGCAGCTCAACGCCCGCGCGGCCGGCCTGCCGCTGCCGGCGGCGGTGATGGCGCTCTCGCCGTGGGTCGACATGGAGGTGACCGGTGAGTCGTTCCGCACCAACGCGCTGACCGACGGCTTCTTCTACCGGGACTTCGTCGACGGGCTCGCGGCCGGCTTCCTCGGGCCGGACGGCTCCCGCCGCGACCCGCTGGCCAACCCCCTGCACGCCGACCTGACCGGTCTCGCGCCGCTGTTCGTGCAGGTCGGAGCCCACGAGACGCTGCTGGACGAGGGTCGGGCGCTGGCCGAGCGGGCGAAGGAGGCAGGGGTCGACGTGCGGTTGGACGTGTTCGACGAGCAGGTGCACACGTTCCAGATGGCCGCCGGGAGGTCACCGGAGGCCGACGACGCCATCGCCCGGTTCGGTGCGTGGGCACGACCGCTGCTGGGGCTGGCGTGATCGACTTCACCTGGACCGCCGAGCCGTTCCGGCAGGAGCTGCTGGCGCACTGCTACCGGATGCTCGGGTCGCGGCACGACGCCGAGGACCTCGTGCAGGAGACGTACCTGCGGGCGTGGCGGTCGTTCGACCGCTTCGAGGGACGCTCGTCGGTGCGCGTGTGGCTGTACCGGATCGCCACCAACGCCTGCCTGAACGCCCTGGAGGGCCGCCGTCGCCGCGCCCTGCCGTCCACGCCGCTGGACCCCGAACTGCCGGGCGAGGCGTGGCTGGAGCCGATGCCCGACGCGCTGGTCACCGCGGAGTCCGCGGACCCGGCGTCCGTGGTCGCCTCCCGCCACGACCTGCGCCTGGCGTTGATCGCGGGCCTGCAACACCTGCCGCCGCGGCAGCGGGCCGTGCTGATCCTGCGCGAGGTGCTGGACATCCCGGCCGCCGAGGTCGCGCACATGCTCGACACCACGGTGGCGTCGGTGAAGAGCGCCCTGCAACGCGCGCGAGCCCGCCTGGCCGAGGTCGCGCCGACCGCGGACGACGTGGTCGAGCCGACCTCACCGCAGGCGCGAGCGCTGCTGTCGGAGTACATCGCGGGGTTCGAGAACTCGGACCTCGCCGCGCTGGAACGGGCGTTGCGCGCCGACGCGGCCCTGGAGGTGGCCGGCTCACCGACGTGGTTCGACGGCCGCGAGACGTGCCTGGCGTTCCTGGCCACCGTCATCGGCTCACCGGGGGACTGGCGGATGACACCCATCGTCGCCAACAACCAACCGGCCGTCCTCGCCCACCACTACGGCGCTCCGTTCGGCGTGGCCGTGCTGACCGCGACCACCACCGGCGTCTCGCGCCTGACCGTGTTCCCCGAGCCGTGACGCTCCGGAACCGTTGTGGCAGAAGAAAAGCCGCTTGTCACCCACACAGTTGTTACCGGCCGGGAACGACATCCGGGGCCGGACGGACGCGTTCCGGCTGTGCTGCACTCGAAGGGTGAACACCCAGGCGGCCACCACGACGAACGTCGTGACGCCCGCAGCGAAGGGAGGCCCCGATGTCCGTTCACATCCTGGCCCGGCCGGTCGCCGCACCGGCGGACCTGGAGCAGCTCGGCACCCTGGTGGCGGAGCCGGAGTCCGCGGTGGCGGACCCGCCGCTGCCCGTGCCGCCCGCCTCACTCGTCCTGCTCGTGGTCCTCTCGCCGTCGACGCCGAAGGAGCCCGGGAAGTAGGCCCGCCCGCCCGGACGACATGTCGGTGGGAAGGAGGATCCGTGGACGTGTCGTCCTGTGCGCGTGACGCCGCGGACCTGGCCGGTCGGGTGCTCGCCGCCCTGCGGGGAAGCGGTGGTGTCGGCCTGGCCGACTTCCTCGACTCGTGCGCCGACCCGACCGCGGCCCTGGGCGCGGTCCTGGGCGCGGTCCGGCTGGTGGGCGCGGACGTCCTCCTGCCGCACGTGGTGCTGGACAGCCCGCTGGCCGCCCGTGACGCCGAGGTGGTCGTCCCGTCCTTCGACGCCTTCCCGCCGGTCACCGAGCCGGTCTCGGCGCGACAGCGGGTGATGGCCTGGCACGACTGGTCCACCGCCCGGCTGCCGGCCCGCCTCACCGGCGAACCGCCGGTCACCACGCCGGCCGACCCGGACGCCGTGCTCGGCCCGGCGCGGGAGTGGTCGCGCTGGTCGGTCGCGGTGGCCCAGCTGTCGTCGGCGGCGCACCCCGGCGCGACCGGCCCGGTGGTGGACGCGGTCACGGCGCAGCCGTTGGCGCTGTGCCGCGGCACCGTCCGGACCGTGCTGCGCCGCGACTTCGGCACCGCGAGCCGCCTGGCCCGCTGGGTGGCCTTCGCGCACGCCACCGGCGTCCGGCTGCCGCTCGACCCGGTGCCGCTGGTCGAGCACGTCGGCGCGCGGGTCGGCGCGGAACCCCGCCGGCTGCTGGACCTGGCCGTGGCCCGCCATCTGGTGGGTGTGGCGTGAACACCGTGGTCCGCCTGGCCCACGACGTCACCGCGGGAGCCCTGGGCTGGTTGCACGCCCATCGTGAGCTGGGCGGGTTCGAGGACGACGCCACCGCCGACCTGTCCGACCCGGACAGCGCGTACAAGCCGTTGGTCGAGTCGGCGCTGGCAGCGTCGCTGGTGTTGCGCGAGGGCGTGGCCGGCACGGCGGAGTTGAGCGCGGCGCGGGACCTGCTGGACTTCTCCTGGCGGCAGTTGCGCGGGGGCGACCTGCTCTACGAGCGCCAACTGCGGCACGCCGTGTTCACCGACCCGCTGGAGACCTACGCGCCCTTCTGCCGCGGCGGCTTGCGCCACGAGGCGCTGGAGCAGCTCATCGACCAGTGCTCGGCGGCGGACGCGCTGACCGAGGTGCTGCCCAACCGGCGGCTCGCCGTGGCCAACGCCCACCGCGTCGTGGGCGTCCGCCGGGACGACGACCGCCGGCCATGCTCCGGCAGACGTGGCTGGGCCGCACACCGCAGCCGTGGGCGCTGGACTGGATGACGGCCTACTGCCTGACCCACACCGCCTTCCACGCCACCGACTGGGCCGCGGCGCCGGCGGAGCTGCCACCCGACGTGGCCGAGTACCTGGGGAACTGGTTGCCCGCGTGGGCGGACGTGTGGGCGGACGTGTGGGCGGAGGCCGGCCAGTGGGACCTGCTCGGTGAGCTGCTGATCGTGGGCGCCTGCCTGCCCGAGCCGTGGTGCGACCGGGCGGCGTGGGAGCCGTTCGCGCAGGCCCAGCACGCCGACGGGCTCGTGCCCCGCGACGCCGATCCCGTCGCCGACGACCCGTGGCAGCGCTTCCACGACCACCAGCACACCGCCGTGGTGGCCACCACGGCGGGACGCTGGCCGTGTCCCGACTGCTCGGCTCGTAGCAGAGCAGCCCTCTCGATCTTCAGAGCAATCGTGGAGAAGCGCGGGCCCTCCGTTTGCTGAAGCCTGCGGGTGAGTCCGAAGCGGTAGGGGAGAGACGTGCCCGCAGCGGCGGTGGTTCCGCCGGAGGAAAACCGGTACGGGGGTGCCGGGAAACCGCGCTGTGGTTCGGGCCGACATCGCGCGAAAGGACGGCTCTGCCCCGGATCTCCGCCTCGGTCCGCGAAATCCACTCCCGGTTGAGCTGTGCGGCGTCGTGGACGCCGGCCGGGTTCCTCTGAGACGGAGCTGATGACGGATGACGGACCTGACGAACGGCGCCCCGACCAGACGCACGATCCTGAAGCAGATCACGGTCGGCGCCGCGGTGGTCGGCTGGAGCGCCGCGAGCGGGTCGTGGGCGCCCGCCGGCGCCGACACCGCCGGGGTGGCCGCGCTGCCCCGGCTGGACGGCACGATCACGATCGCGCCGGAGGTGCTGGCCAAGTTCGGCAAGGACTGGGGCAACCTGAAGTCCGGCGCGCCCAAGGCCGTGCTGCGCCCCGGTTCCGTGCGCGACATCGTCGCGATGGTCCGGTACGCGCGGGCCAACAAGTTGAAGATAGCCATGAACGGCCACGGGGGCAGCGGCCCCGCGGCCGACCACGAGTCGCACTCGAACTACGGCCAGGCCCTGGTGCCGGGCGGTATCGCGATCGACTCGAAGGGACTGTCCACGATCCACAGCATCGGCACGACCAGCGCGTGGGTCGACGCCGGCGTGACGTGGGCGCAGCTGGTCGACGCGACGCTGGCCAGGGGCAGGACACCCGCGGCGCACACCGGCTACCAGCACCTGTCGGTCGGCGGCACGGCCAGCATCGGCGGCATCGGCGGCATGGTGCAGAAGCAGGGCCTGCAGATCGACACGATCACCGAGATCGAGATCGTCACCGGCGAGGGCTACGTGGTCCGCGCCTCGGCCACCGAGCGGCCCGACCTGTTCAACGCCGCGCTCGGCGGCGGCGGCCAGGTCGGCATCATCACCAAGGCCAGGGTGAAGCTGGTGCCGGCGCCCGCGCGGGTGGCCGTGTTCACCCTGGTCTACCAGGACCTGGCGACCTTCGTGGCCGACAGCGAGATGCTCATGCGCGACGGCCGGTTCGACGCCCAGGACAGCGGTCCGCGGCTCAAGGCCGACGGCACCGGGTGGTACTACCGCATCGACGGCGTGGCCTTCTACAACCCCGGCAGCCCGCCGGACCGGGCCGCGCTGCTCGCCGGGCTGCACGACGACCAGGCGTCGCGGGAGTTCGGCGACCTGCCGTTCCGCGACTGGTCGTTCCGCCTCGACGCGTTCGAGGTGTCGGCGAAGGAGGGCGGGTTCTGGTACCAGCCGCACCCGTGGCTGTCGCTGCTGATCCCCGGCTCGAAGATCGTCGAGTTCGCCCGGACGGTGCTCGGCCAGACCACCGCCGCCGACATGGGCATCGGGTTCTCGCTGATGTACCCGTTCTCGTCGGCGAAGCTGACCCGGCCGCTGTACAAGCTGCCGAACGAGCCGGTGGTGTACCTGTTCGACCTGCTGCGGATGCCGTTCCCGAACGACCCGAACGTGCCCTCGATGATGGCCCAGAACCGGAGGATCTACGACCTCGCCGTTTCCCTGGGCGGCAAGCGCTACATCATGGGCGCCATCCCGGGCATGACCGTGGAGGACTGGCGCCGCCACTTCGGCTCCGACTGGGACCGCCTGGTCGCGGCCAAGCGCCGCTACGACCCGGACAACGTGCTCACGCCCGGCCAGGGCTTCTTCGGCTAGGTCGCGCTCAGCGCCTTGAGCCGGACAGCTCCAGCACACCCCGGACCCGGTCGAGACGGGCGAGCCACCGGCTCGTCGTCGCCTCGTCGGCGGCGAAGTCGGCGAACCGACCGGGTACCGGGGCGTGCGCGAGCACGGGGAGCCTGCCGTCCACCGGGCGCAGGGAGTCGGCGGCCACGTCGCCGTCCAGCAGCGGCAGGGTGCCCAGCCCGCACGCGAAGTCCAGCTCGGGCAACGCGCCCGCCAACGCCAGCCCCGCGGCCATCCCGACGGACGTCTCCACCGCCGAGGACACCACGCACGGCAACCCGCACGCCTGCGCCACCGCCAACGCCCGCCGCACACCGCCCAGCGGCGCGACCTTGATCACCGCCACGTCCGCGGCGCCGGCCACGGCCACCTTCATCGGGTCCTCGGCCCGCCGGATCGACTCGTCCGCCGCGATCCGCACGTCGACCCGCCGCCGCACCGCCGCCAGCTCCTCGATCGACGGGCACGGCTGCTCCACGTACTCCAACCCGCCCGCCGCCCGCTCCAGCTCGCGGATCGCCTTGACCGCCGTGTCGACGTCCCACGCCATGTTCGCGTCGACCCGGATCGCCCCGGACGGCCCCAACGCGTCCCGCACCGCCTCGACCCGCGCCAGGTCGTCGGCCGCCGGCGTGCCCGGGTCGGCCACCTTCACCTTCGCCGTGGCGCAGCCGGACCGGGCGACGATGTCGTGCGCGCGTTCCGGCGACACCACGGGCACCGTGCAGTTGACCGGGATCGTGTCCCGGACCGGCGCGGGCCAACCCTGCTCGGCGGCCTCCAGCGCGCACGCCAACCAGGGCGCGCACTCGTCGTCGGAGTAGTCGAGGAACGCGCAGAACTCGCCCCACCCGGCGGGCCCTTCCAGCAGCACGCCCTCGCGCACCGTGATGCCGCGGAACCGGTTGCGCATCGGGATCGAGTAGACCAGCACCGGACGAGCTTAGAGCGGGTCCAGCGCGGCGACCCGGCGCAGTGCGGCGCCCGTGAACTCCGGGTCCAGCTCCTCCACGACGATCCGCAACGCCGACTCGAACTGGTCGAGCCGGCGATCCAGTTCGGCCAGCTCACGGGCCGGCTCGGCGATCGCGGCGGCCAGGCCCGGGCGGTTCTCGGTCCGCGTCAACGCCTCCCGCATGGGCTGGCTGTGCCGCAACGCCAGCAACGCCCGCCACAGCAGCCGTTCCACCTGCGCGACCCGCCGTGCGTCGAGGTCGCGCACGGCGTCGAAGTGCGCGCACAACCGCCCGGCGCGCCGCCGCTGCACGGGATCGGTGAACTGCCCGCCGTGCACGACGTCACGCTCGCCGGCCGCCGCCACCACGTCCCACTCCGCCAACCGCACCGGCAGCACCGCGATCAGCACCACCACCAGCAGCGGGACGCAGGCCAGGCCGGCCGACCACCACGGCGTCGGCGCCAGCACCGCCAACGCCGCCGCCAGGACCGCGGCCACCACCGCGACCGGCCGCAGCCGCTCCCGCCTGGCCCGCCCCACGGCGGCGCGCCGGACCGCGCCCACGTCGAACTCCGGACGCCACAGCCACCAGCGGGATAACGGCACCACCCGGTTCATGTCCACCCGATCGTCGACAACCGCAGAGGCCGCCAACCTATCGGCGCCCACCGACAGCCGCGCTCACCGACAGCCGCGCTCACCGACAGCCGCGCTCACCGACAGCCGCGCTCACCGACAGCCGCGCTCACCGACAGCACCCACCGATAGCAGCACCCACCCGCAGACGCGCCCGCCGGCAGCCGCGCCCATCCACAGACGCGTCCGCCGGCAGCGCACGGCGAGCGGCTCAGCCGACGTCGGGCAGCTTCGGGCCGAGCAGGTCGTCGGCGTCCACGATCTTGTACGCGTAACCCTGCTCCGCGAGGAAGCGCTGCCGGTGCGCCGCGTAGTCGGTGTCCAACGTGTCCCGCGACACGACCGAGTAGAAGTGCGCCTGCCGCCCGTCGCCCTTGGGCCGCAACAGCCTGCCCAGCCGCTGCGCCTCCTCCTGCCGCGACCCGAACGTGCCCGACACCTGCACGGCCACCGACGCCTCGGGCAGGTCGATGGAGAAGTTCGCCACCTTCGACACCACCAGCGTGCGCAGCTCACCGCGCCGGAACCGGTCGAACAGCTCCTCGCGCTCCCTGTTCTTCGTCGAACCCTGGATGATCGGCGCGTCCAGCGCCTCGCCCAGCGACTCCAGCTGGTCCAGGTACGCCCCGATCACCAACGTCGGCTCGTCCGGGTGCCGGTCCAGGATCGCCTTCACCACCGGCAGCTTCGTCCGCGCCGTGGAGCACAGCTTGTACCGCTCCTCCGGCTCGGCGGTCGCGTACTCCAGCCGCTCGTTGTCGGTCAGCGTCACCCGCACCTCGGTGCACTCGGCCGGCGCGATCCAGCCCTGCGCCTCGATGTCGCGCCACGGCACGTCGTACCGCTTCGGCCCGATCAGCGAGAACACGTCGCCCTCCTGGCCGTCCTCGCGCACCAGCGTGGCGGTCAGGCCGAGCCGACGCCGCGACTGCAGGTCCGCGGTCATCCGGAACACCGGCGCGGGCAGCAGGTGCACCTCGTCGTAGACGATCAGGCCCCAGTCGCGCGAGTCGAACAGCTCCAGGTGCTTGTACTCGCCCTTCGACTTGCGGGTGATCACCTGGTAGGTCGCGATCGTGACCGGCCTGATCTCCTTGCGCTCGCCGGAGTACTCGCCGATCTCGTCCTCGGTCAACGTGGTCCGCGCGACGAGCTCCCGCTTCCACTGCCTGCCCGCCACGGTGTTCGTGACCAGGATCAACGTGGTCGCGCCCGCCTCGGCCATCGCCGCCGCGCCGACCAGCGTCTTGCCCGCGCCGCACGGCAGCACCACCACGCCCGAGCCGCCCGCCCAGAACGCCCGCGCGGCCAGCCGCTGGTAGTCGCGCAGCTGCCAGCCGTCCTCGACCAGGTCGATCGGGTGCGCCTCGCCGTCGACGTACCCGGCCAGGTCCTCCGCCGGCCACCCGATCTTGAGCAGCATCTGCTTGAGCCGACCGCGCTCGCTCGGGTGCACGACCACGGTGTCGTCGTCGATCCGCGCGCCCATCATCGGCTTGATCTTCTTGTGCCGGAGGACCTCCTCCAGCACCGCGCGGTCCAGCGAGTTCAGCACCAGGCCGTGCACCGGGTGGTTGGCCAGCTGGAGCCGGCCGAACCGGCCCATCGTGTCCACCACGTCCACCAGCAGCGGCTGCGGCACGGGGTAGCGGGAGAACCGGACCAGCGCGTCGACCACCTGCTCGGCGTCGTGGCCCGCGGCACGCGCGTTCCACAGCGCCAGCGGCGTGATCCGGTAGGTGTGGACGTGCTCGGGGGCGCGTTCGAGCTCGGCGAACGGCGCGATGGCGGTGCGCGCGTCGTCCGACAGCGGGTGCTCGACCTCCAGCAGCAGGGTCTTGTCCGACTGGACGATCAAAGGGCCGTCGGTCACGGGTGCGCGCTCCTGTCGCTTGGTGTCCTTCAAGTGTGCACACCGCGGGCAAATCGGTCGCGGACGGTGCGCGGCGGCACACGCAACGCTTACGGACTCGGTTCGGTAAAGCCGCGTACGCCGGTGTTGCGCAGTCGATAGCGTCCCTGCGCCCCACCACGCGACCCTACGCGCGGACGTACAGGGGCTCCCCGGATGAAGAAGGTCCATGATGAGCACGGACATGCCCGCGTCCGCACCGCAGTACCAGAACGGCCCGCAGTACCAGGGTGCCCCGCAGTACCAGAACGCCCCGCAGCCCCAGCAGGTTCCGCCGGCGCCGAAGAAGAAGAGCGTGGTGGTGCGCATCCTCACCGCGATCGTCGGCATCGCGGTGGCGGGCGTCGTGATCTACGGCATCAACTACTTCACCAGTGACGCGGCCCAGTCCAAGGCCGGCGAGTGCGCCAGCCTGACCGGCACCACCACCAAGCCCGACTTCAAGACCGTCGACTGCGGCTCGACCGAGGCGAACTACACCATCGGCAAGGTGCTCGGCTCCACCAGCGAGTCCTGCGGCGGCTACTACGACGAGTACACCGAGACCGCCCGCCGCGGCCCGGACACGAAGGTCTGCCTGGTGCCCAACATGGTCGAGGGCAGCTGCTACGAGCTCGAAGGCAACCAGATGGGCTACCCGGTCGTGGACTGCGGCAAGTCCGGCGCCTTCAAGCTGGTCAAGCAGGTGAAGGGCAGCGAGGACGAGAGCGCCTGCACCGACGGTGCGCCGCTGACCTTCCCCGAGCCGAAGATGACCCTCTGCTTCGCGCCGGGCGAGAACGCCTGATCGGCCTCGCGGGTGCGCGTGGCGCTACCTTGCCCTGGCGCTACATTCCCAGGGCGGTCACGCGCACCCGTCCAGCGAGGATGATCATGAGCAACGAGCCGAGTCGACCCGGGGACGAGGCGCCGACCGGCGCCGCAGGCGATCCCGCCCGCCCCGTCGTGCCGCCCGCCGACGCCGACCGCATCGCGGCGGCCCGGGACGCCGCCGCGTCCGCCGGTGACCAGGACCTCTCCGCGCCGGCGTCGTCCGGCCTCGGCTCCGGCGCCACCGAGCCCGACGCCACCCCCGACCCCGGCGCGGGCGCCCGGGACCAACCGGTCGCGGGCAACGAGCCCACCACGCCCGCCGGCCCCACCGCCGTGCCCGGCGCCCGTCCGGTGCCCGCGGACGACCCCGCCGCCGCCGAACCGGCCTCCCAGGCGCCGGCCGAGGACGGGACGACCGCCGCGAGCCGCGGGAGCAGGTCGAGCGGCCGGCTGGTCCTCATCGTCGTGCTGGTGCTGCTGCTGGTCGGCGTCGTCGTCTACGGCCTCTGGCGGCTCGCCGGCGGTCCCGGCAACGCCGAGGTCGGCGACTGCGTCAGCGTCACCGCCGAGAACGACGACCCCGACCAGAACCGCGCGCAGGTCGACACCGTCGACTGCGACGCCGACCAGGCCTCGTACAAGGTCGGCAAGGTGCTCGACGCGAGCGACGCCACCTGCCCCGAGGAAGGCCTGTACACCGAGATCGCGCCCACGGTCGGCGACGGCTACAAGCTGTGCCTGCTGCCGAACATGGTCGAGGCCGCCTGCTACAAGCCCGACGAGGGCACCGGGTTCGTCAAGACCGAGTGCGCCGGCCCGGAGACCATCAAGGTCACCAAGGTCATCCAGAACTCCACCGACCTGGAGGCCTGCCCGGACGGCGCGGGCATGGCCTACCCGGAACCGCCCGTCACGTACTGCCTGGCGCCCGCCGAGATGTGAACCCGTGCGGGTGAACCCGCTCAACCCGGCGCGCGGCCGTGCCGATGCCCTGATCCATGCGGAAGATCGGGTTGGGCGTCGGTGCGGTCGCGGTCGTGGTGGCCGGCGCGTTCGCGTTCACGCTGATCGGCGGCGGTCCCACCAGCCCCGAGCCAGGTGTCTGCGCGCACATCGAACGGGTCGACGAGGGTGCCCGGTACCGGGCGTTGGACTGCGGCTCCGAGCACGCCAACGTGCGGGTCGCCAAGGTGGTCGAGGACGGTTCGCAGTGCCCCAAGGGCGGCGCGCCGTACACCATCTTCACCCGCTCGGCCACGCTGTGCCTGATCCCCAACTTCGTCGAGGGCGCCTGCTACCAGGGCGACCGCACGGCGGGGATGCGCCGGGTCGACTGCACCACCGCCCAGGCGGTCCGCGTCGCCAGCGCCGCTCGTGAACCCGCCGAGTGCGCGAACGGCCGCAAGGTGACCTATCCCGAGCCCGCGGTCACGTTCTGCTTGGTCCCCGCCGACATGCGCTGACACCGCCGCGTCCCGGGCACTGTCGCGTTGCCCACACCCCCGCGCCCCGACACCTCCGCGCAGCCCCGGCACCTCCGCGCCGTGGAATCGCCGCGCCCCGAAATCGCTGCGCACGCCCGACGCCCGGGGGTAGGTTCCGCTCGCCGAAGTCGAGAGGAACGCCAGGTGACCACGCCCCCCAACCAGCCGCCGCAAGACCCTCCGCCGCCCCAGCAGCCGGGCTGGGGGCCGCCGTCGTCGCCGCAGGGGTTCCCGGCCCCGCCACCCGGCCAGCCCCACCCGCAGCAGCAGCCCTACCCGCAGCCCGGCTACCCCCAGCAGCCCTACCCCCAGCAGCCCGGTCAGCAGCAGCCCGGCTACCAGCAGCCCGGCGCCGTGCCGCAGGACCCCGGCTACCAGCCGATGCCCGGCCACCAGGGCCAACCGCCCCAGTACGCGCAGCCCCAGTACCAGCAGCCTGGCCTCGGTCAGCCCGGTTACCCGCAGCCCGGCTTCCCTCAGCCCGGCCTCGGTCAGCCCGGTTACCCGCAGCCCGGCTTCCAGCAGCCGGGTTTCCAGCAGCCCGGATACCCCACCGGCCAGCCCGGGTACCCGCAGCAGTTCCCACCGCCGCCGGCCAAGGGCACGTCCCGCGGCGCGAAAGCGCTGGTCGCGGTGGTCGCGCTGGGCATCGTGGGCGTCGTCATCGCGGGCATCATCGCCAACGCCACCGGCCCCTCGGGCGCCGAGGCGGGCGACTGCATCAAGGTCATCTCGGCGAGCGTCGCCGACGCCGACGTGGAGAAGGTCGAGTGCTCGTCGCCGGAAGCGGCCTTCAAGGTGGCCGCCAACCTCGACAGCAGCACCGACGCCTGCCCGGACGGCGACTACGCCGAGTACTCCGACAGTGGCGGACGGCGCAGTGACGGCTTCAAGCTGTGCCTGATGCTCAACGCCGCCGAAGGCGAGTGCTTCAAGCAGGAGGGCTCGATTGTCGCGGGCAAAACCACCAAGGTGACCTGCGATTCGAGTGCGACCTACAAGGTGGCGAAGGTCATCACGGGTCGTTCGGACGAGAACGGGTGCGAGAGCGGCGACACCGTGTCCGTTTACTCACAGCCCGCTACCACGATCTGCTTGAGCGAGCTCTGATCAAAAAAATAGGGGGCCTTCCGCAATGGGAAGGCCCCCCGAAGTCGAGTGACTTCTCGCTAACGGTGAGTCAGCGCTGACGGTGAGTCAGTTCGTGGTTCCAGGCGGCAACAACCCGCCGACGTCCAACCGCTCGGGAAGCACCTCTTCGGTGTCCATCATGTCCGCGACCCGTTGCAACCGGACCGGGTTGAGCGACAGCGGGAACGTGCCGACCGACACCAGCGCGGCGGTCTGCTGGTCCACGTCCATGTAACCGGTCAGCGCGTTCTGCACGGACAGCTTGTCGTTCGACGCCGCCTCCTGCGCGTCCCGCAGGACCTGCCGGAACAGGGCCAGCGTGCGCGGGTTGCCGTCGGCGAACTTCTTGCTCGACGCGTACCCGGACATGGGGAAGTCCTTGGTCGGGCCGACCGCGGTGTCGGTGAGGATGCGGGCGCCGGTGCCGCTCTGCGCCTGGGTGATGTACGGCTCGGTCATCCACGCCGCGTCGACCTGCTTGGCCTGCATCGCGGTCACCATCTGCTCGAACGGCATCTCGACCGGCCGGATCAGCTGCTTCTCCACGCCGGCGGTCTTGAGCACGGCCTTCGTGGTCAGCGCGCCGACGTCGCCGGTGGAGGGCACGGCGATGCGCGGGTTCTTGATCTTGCCGGGGCTGTCGTAGTTCTGGTCGAGCGTGACCAACGCCATCGTGTTCGCGCCCGCCTGGTACGCCTCGCCCTGCAGCTGGAGCTGCGTGCCCTCGGCGTAGCTGCGGAACAGCGTGACGTGCGTCGCCCAGGTCAGGTCCAGCGTGGTGTCGAGCTGCTTGACGCCCTCGGTCTCGTTGTTCAGCGGGACGAGCTGCACCTGCAGGCCCGCCTTCTCGAACAGCTTGTTGTTGAACGCGAGGCGGAGCGGTGCCACGTCCACGACGGGCAGCACACCGATGCGCAGTGTGTTGCGTTCCACTTGAGGGCGGGTGTTCCCGTCCGTTCCGGGGATCAGTCCGCACGCCGTCAAGGTCGCGGCGCACGCGAACAACGCTGCCGCACGTCGCAGAACACGCGCTGGGGTAGGCATGGCACCTCTCGCCGGGATGACCTCGAGAGCGGGGTCTTTTTGATCAACGAATTTTTCGACGCAGTTGTCGATGCGGGGGATGGTAACCACCCAGAGGTATGAAACGACAGCCCTGCTCCGATACGGTGAGTGCTTCCGGAGTCTTCCCCGGGGCTGGTGTCGAGCACTACGCTCCCCGCCTGGTGGCACAGGTCGTCGCAGACCGTCGTGTCCCTGCGCGGGGTGGGGTGACTAGCCGGCACCACTGCTCCTGTGCTGCAATTCGGCCCGATTTCGTGTCCATGCTTCGGTCCGCGGGGGAGAGGCCGGGGAACACTGCTGCCGGAAGAGGAAGCCCAGGGTGGCCCGTCGAGAGAGAGGTCCCAGCCAGTCAGGCGTGGGGATTCCACCGCGCTCCGAAAGGCCCGGAACGGGTGACGGATTGGCTGCGCTGAGTGATGGAACTGTGACCGAGTCAACGGGGCCGACCAAGGCCGGATCGACCGCGACCGGACGGGTCCAGCAGACCCGCACGGCCGGCTGGCGGCTGCGCAACTGGCGGCTGCCCACCAAGCTGACCGCCGTCCTGCTGATCCCCACCATCGCCGCGGTCGCCCTCGGCGGCCTGCGGGTCAACTCGGACCTGGCCGAAGCGGCCGACCTCAACCGCCTGGCGAACCAGATCCAGCTGGAGTCGGCGGTCGCCGACCTGGTGCAGCAGTTGCAGCGCGAGCGCGACCTGAGCGCGAGCCACGTGGCGTCCGGCAAGCAGCTCGACCGCGTGGTGCTGGACCGCCAGCTGCGCCGCGTCGAGGACACCGTGCAGGCGCTCAACGCCAAGATCGCCGACCTCAGCGCCGACCTGGACGACGAGGTGGTCACCCGGTTCCGCCGGGCGTCCAGCCAGCTCGACCGGCTCAACAGCCTGCGCAACGCGGTCCGCGAGACGCAGTACCCGTCCGACGCGGTGATGCGCACCTACTCCGAGTCGGTGGAGAGCCTCCTCGACCTCGGTGAGCAGGCCATCGCCGGCATCAACGAGCCCGAGCTGGTGCGGCTGCACCTGGCCACCAACGCGATCGCCCGCATCAAGGAGCAGGAGTCGCGCAAGCGCGGCATCATGCTCGACGTCTTCCAGGGCGGCGGCTTCGGACCGGGCCAGGAGCGCCAGCTGCTGGCCGCGAACGCCGAGCTGGACGCGGCCCGCAACGACTTCCGCAAGTCCGCGACCGCCGACCAGTCCAAGATCTACGACGACACCGTCACCGGCCTGATCGTCGACACCGCGAACGACATGCAGGAGACGGCGCTGAACCTGGCCGCGGCCGGTGCGCCGCTGACCTCGTTGCGCCCGGAGAAGTGGGACATCGCGTCCACGCTGACGGTGAACCTCACCCGTGACGTGGAGAACCTGCTGCTGGAGCAGCTGCAGAACCGGACCGACGAGCTGACCGGCGTGGCCCGTGCCGCCGCGTTCCGCGACTCCGGCATCGTGCTGGGCGCGTTGCTGCTGGCCATGCTGATGGCGCTGTTCGTGGCCCGCTCGATCCTCAACCCGCTGCGCACGCTGCGCCGCGCCGCCCTGGAGGTCGCCGACCGCGGCCTGCCCGAGGCGGTCAACCGGATCCTCGCCGACCCGAACCCGCAGGAAGCGGCCAAGACCGCCATCGCGCCGGTGCCGATCACCACGCGTGAAGAGGTCGGCCAGGTGGCGCGGGCGTTCGACGCGGTGCACGGCGAGGCCGTGCGGCTGGCCGCCGAGCAGGCGCTGCTGCGCGACAACGTCAACTCGATGTTCGTCAACCTGTCCCGCCGCTCGCAGGCCCTGGTCGAGCGCCAGCTGAACCTGATCGACCGGCTGGAGCAGGACGAGCAGGACCCCGACCAGCTGGCCAGCCTGTTCGAGCTCGACCACCTCGCCACCCGGATGCGGCGCAACAGCGAGAACCTGCTGGTGCTGTCCGGCACGGACCTGTCCCGGCGGCTGACCCGCCCGGTCCCGGCCGCCGAGGTGCTCGGCGCCGCGGTGTCCGAGGTCGAGCAGTACGCCCGCGTGCAGGTCGGCCAGACCCCGGAGCTCACCGTCCAGGGCCGCGCGGTCAACGACCTCGTGCACCTGATCGCGGAGCTGCTGGACAACGCGACCGCGTTCTCGGACCCGGTGACCAAGGTCACCGTGCGCACCGCCCGCACCCGCAAGGGCGAGCTGGCGATCGAGATCCAGGACCGCGGCGTCGGCATGGGCGAGCAGGAGATCAACGACGCCAACCAGCGGTTGGCCGACCCGCCGGACGTGGACGTCGCGGTGTCCCGCCGGATGGGCCTGTACGTGGTCGCGCGGCTGGCCAAGCGGCACGACATCAAGGTGCGGCTGCGGTCGAACGAGGACATCGAGGGCGGCACCACCGCGCTCGTGCTGGTGCCCGACACGCTGGTCGCCTCGCCCGGCTCGATGGGGTCCCCGACGGGCGGCGAGCCCGCCACCGCGTTCGGTGACTCCGGGTTCGGCGACTCGGGCTTCGGTGACTCCGGGTTCGGCGACTCCGGCTTCGGTGACTCGGGCTTCGGGACGACGGCGCAGCGGGCGTCCGGCATCGCCGGCGCGTTCGGCACCGGCACCATGTCCCGCCTGGAAGAGGACACCGGCTTCCCGAGCATGCCCCGCATCGAGGACGAGCCGGCGTTCCCGGTGAGCTTCGTGCAGGGCCAGGGCGAGCAGGACCCGGCCAGGGTGCCCGCGTTCGGCGAGACGCCGACGTTCGGGCAGCCGCCCGCGGAGACGCCCGCCGAGGTGTCGCAGCCGTGGATGCGGGCCGAGGACGAGCGCGACGTCGAGCGCGAGCCGGAGGGCTCGTTCGGCGAGCCGACCCTGTTCACCGCCTACGAGGACCGCCCCGAGCACGACAACGACCACGAGCACGGCTTCGAGACGACCCAGTTCGCGCCCGCGCTCGACAACGGCTTCGTCGTCGACCCGGAGCCGGAGCCCGCGCACCGCAACGGCTCGGTCACGCACACCGCGTCCGCGGCCAGGGAGGTCGATCGCGACTTGGACGCCCCGACCGAGCGGCTGCCGATCTACGAGGCGGTCCTCTCGCAGTGGTTCCAGGCCGTGGGCAGCGAGACGTCGGCGGCGACCGCCCAGGCGGTGCCGCCCGCGCCGGAGCCCGTCGCGTCCGCGCCGGCGGAGTCCGTGCCGGTGGAGCGCGGGTTGCCGACCCGCAGGCCGCGCCCGATCCCGCCGATCGCGCCCACCACGTCCGACGACCCGCTGCCGCAGCGCGGGCTGCTCGACTCGGGCCCGAACGCCCTGCCCAAGCGCGAGCCTGAGGGTGTTTCGCTGCCCCAGCGGGGCGAGGCGACGTCCACGCGCGCCGAGGGCACTAGTCTGACCGAGGGCGGGCTGCCCAAGCGGCAGCCCGGTTCGCCCAACAACCTGCCCAAGCGCGCCGCGGAGGTGCCCCGCGTGACCGAGCCCGAACCGGTCGCCGAACCCGAGCAGGCCGAGCCCGCCGAGTCGGTGTGGGAGTCACCCGCCGACGCCGGGTGGCAGGCGGCACAGGCCTTGCTCAGCAAGGAACCAGAGACCACGACACAGGCGGGGTTGCCCAAGCGGGTGCCCAAGGCTCAGCTTGTGCCGGGATCCGCCGCACCGAAGCCGACGGCGACGGAGCGGCAACCGCAGCGGCCCCCGCTGCCACCACGATCGGCTGACGCGATCCGTGGACGCATGTCGAGTCTTCAGCAGGGCGTCCGTCGAGGGCGACACGCTTTGATCGACGCTTACGCTGGTGACATGTCGAGCCGGCAAGACGAGGAGCAGGAGTGACGACCGCAGCTCAGCCAGGCAGCTTTGGTTGGCTTATCACCGACTTCGTGCGCCGGGTTCCCGGTGTGGCACATTCCGTGGTCGTGTCGGCGGACGGGCTGCTGCTCGCCGGCTCCCAGGGCCTGCCCCGCGACCGCGCCGAACAGCTTTCCGCAGTGGCATCCGGGCTCGTCAGCCTCACGGCGGGCGCGGCGCGGTGCTTCGAGGCGGGCACGGTCAACCAGACCGTGGTCGAGATGGAGCGGGGATACCTGTTCCTGATGTCGATCAGCGACGGGTCGTGCCTCGCGGTGCTCGCGGCCCCGAACTGCGACATCGGCCTCGTCGCGTACGAGATGACGCTCCTGGTCGAGCGCGTGGGCCAGCAGCTCACCCCGGAGCTGCGCGCGCAGCTCCAGGGCGTGGTTCGGCGGTAGATCCTCATGAGATCGTGGGGGTGAAGGTAAATGGCTGAACGATCTGGCGCCGGCGGTCGACGCTTCGGTAGGAACTTCAACTACCAGGAGTGGGCGGTCGGGGGCTTCCAATTCGCTGAGCCGGATGCCGACCCCGCACAGGACGAGGAAGCCGAGGACGCACCCAACTCGTGGCCGGGCCGCCGGGCGGAACAGGCGCCGGGACCGCGGGTCGAAGGCACAGGGCAGGGGCAAGGCGATATGTCTCAGCGTGAGGTTGACGACTCGTCGTACGACTACGACGACGTTCCCAACCGGTTCGACATCGACGGGTACGGCAGCGGCCTGTTCGGAGGTCCGGGCGCCGATCTCTTCGGTAGCCACGGGCTGCCCGACAGCGTGCCGGAGCAGGTGCCCTACACGACCGGCCCGCAGCCGGTCGTGCGGCGCGAGGAGAACCCCGCGGCCGAGTCGGGTTCACTGGTCCGCCCGTACACCCGGACCGGCGGACGTACTCGACCCGACTACGACCTCGCGATCGAGGCACTGATCTCCACCAGCGAGAAGGGCATGGACCGCGACGCGGCGGTGCTCCCCGAGCACCGTTCGATCTGCGGGTTGTGCACCGACACCAGGTCGGTGGCCGAAGTCGCCGCTCACCTCCGACTCCCGCTGGGCGTGGCCCGGGTGTTGATCGGCGACATGGCGAGCATGGGTTTGGTTTTGATTCACCAGGGTGGCTTGGTCGTGGGGGACCGGCCGTCCATTGATTTCCTTGAGAGGGTGCTCAGTGGGCTTCGCAGGCTCTAGCCCCAACGCGGCCGAAGGCGCCAAGAAGCCGACGACCTCCGCGAAGATCGTGGTGGCCGGTGGCTTCGGCGTGGGCAAGACGACGTTCGTCGGTTCCGTGTCGGAGATCGTTCCGCTGACCACCGAAGCGGTCATGACCGAGGCGAGCGCCGGGGTCGACGACCTCTCGGCGACGCCGAACAAGGTCACCACGACGGTGGCCATGGACTTCGGCCGGGTGTCGCTGGACCAGGACCTGATCCTGTACCTGTTCGGCACCCCGGGTCAGCACAGGTTCTGGTTCATGTGGGACGACCTGGTGCGCGGCGCCATCGGCGCGATCGTGCTGGTCGACACCCGGCGGTTGGCGGACGCGTTCGCCTCGATCGACTTCTTCGACGACCGGCAGCTGCCGTACGTGGTCGGGGTCAACTGCTTCGACGGCCTGCTGCACCACCGCATCGAGGACGTTCGCGAGGCGCTCACGATCGACCAGTCCGTGCCGATAGTGACTTGCGACGCGCGCAACCGGCAGTCGACCAAGCAGACGCTCATCACGCTGGTCGAGCACGCCATGCGCCAATGGATGTCGGTCCGCGCGGGCTGATCGACCTCCCGGTCGACCGGTACGTGCGCTGACGCGACGGCTTTCGCGCCGAAGGGCGGTCTCCTCGTAGGAGGCCGCCCTTCGGCGTGCGGTCGATCAAGCCGTGGCCGTGCTCCGGTCGTCACTGCGGTCGACCTCGTTGGTCGACACCGTCACGTCGTGGTCGTCGAAATCGGCCACCACCCGCAGGTGCCCGCCCAGTGCGGCGACGTACCGGTGCAGCGTCTCGACCACCAACTGGTCGACCTCGCCACGTTCCAACTGGCTCACCCGCGGCTGGCTGATGCCCATCCGTGCGGCGACCTGGCTCTGTGAGAGCCCTCGCTGCTCACGAAGTCGGGCCAGGCGAAACCCGAGGATGAAGGCCTGCGTGCGGGTGCGCGCGTCTTCCCGGGCCTGTGCCACGTCGCGGCCTGCTTCGACGTCATGGCGAGCCTTGTCCGCCTTGACGTCCTTCCACGAACGAGTCATCGGTCAGTCCCTCCTCGTGTGCATGCCCAGCCCGGCGAGGTGCTCGTCGAACCGTCGGTCGGCCACCGGGACGTTGCGCTCGTACCAGCCCTGCCAGTCGCCCGACTTGTCTCCTGCGACCAGGAGGATCGCCTGCCTCTGCGGATCGAATGCGAAAAGGATCCGCACCTCGCTCGACCCAGCCGATGCGGGCCTGAGTTCTTTCATGTGGTGGTGGCGTGAACCCCGGATCCGGTCGACCAGCGGCCGACCCAGTCGAGGCCCTTCCCGGGCGAGGTAGTCGATCGCTTCCTCCACCAAGTCGGCGCTCTGCGGATCCTCCCTGCACAGTTGCGAGAACCACACGTCGACGTCTGTGTTGCGTGATCGTGTCGGGCGCGGGTGGATATCGGATGTTGCCGACGGCTTTCGCGCCAAAGGCGGTCTCCTCGTAGGAGGCCGCCTTCGGCGTGCCCGAGCGGGCGGGGTTGACCCGGCCGTTCGACGCCCGCGTGTGGTGCGGTGCGGCGGTGGGGCGCCGCGCCTTGACCGTAAGGCGTGACAGGGGCACCGATCAGGTGATCAACGGTGCGGACGGGTGGTCACTCGCCGTCGCCTTCGACCAGGGCGGCGGAGGTGATGCGGTGCAGGGGGAAGCGGCGGACCTCGCCGTAGCTGACGTCGACGCCCTCCAGCACGCCGCCGCCCACGACCTGGGGCGTGATCACGCGGCGGGCGGCGGTGCCGTGGCCGTCCACGAAGTCGACCAGGACGCTGCGGCCCTCCCGCGCGGCCCGTTGCAGCAGCGCCAGCGTCGCCGACGGCCCCGCGCCCAGGTGACCCGGCACGGACACCCGCGCACCACCGGTGGTCGTCGCCGCCCGGTCGCCCGCCCGGACCAGCCGCACCAGCTCGCCCAGCTGCTCGTCCGACGGCGTGCTCGACTGCGCCGGCCTGCGCCGCCCCTTGCCCGCGATCCGCCGGCCACCGGCACGCAGGTCGAGCACGTGGCCGTCCGGCCCCTCGGCGGCGGGCGCGAACCCGGCCGCGCGCAGCCCGTCCAGCACCTCCGCCAGCGGCAGCGGGCTGACCAGCACGGTCGGCGCGATCTTGCGCAGACCCAGCCGCTCCGCCGCCGCGTGCACCATCACCTCGGTGATCAGCACCGGGTCGTCGCAGCGCAGGAACGACCCGGCCGCACCACCGCGCAGCCGGCCGTGCCTGCGCGCCGCGTCGTCGATCAGGTAGGTCAACGACTGGGGCACCGGCGTGCGCGACCGTGCCCTGAACAGCTCGTGCAGGTCGGCGGCACTGCGACCGGCGTCGAACGCGCGCCGCACCGAGCCCTCGCGCACCCGGTAGACCGTGGCGCTGCCCGCCGACTCGACGTCGGCCACCAGCGCGATCTCGTCGGCCAGCTCGGGGTCGAGCCGACCGGGGGCGACGACGGTCAGGTCGGCCTGCACCAGCACGTGGTCGACCGGCGCGGGCAACGCGTCGCCGAGCCGCTTCGCCGCCGCGCCCGGCCCCTCGGTGAGCAGCGTGCGGCCCTGGGCGGTGATCGCGTTGTGCGCGAGGACGCCGACCTGCGTGCCCTCCACCACGGTCCAGCGCACCAGCTCGTCCCGCAGCCGCCCGCCACGCCGGGGCGCCCGCCACGCCAGCACGGCGGCCAGCTCGTCCGGGTCGGTCACGGCGGTGCCCGGCTCCAGCGCGGCCAGGGCTTCGAGGATGCGCTTGCGGTCACGGGGCGCGCCCGGCCGGTTCAGCTCGGGCGCGAGCGGGTTGAGCAACCGGTCGCCGCGAAGTTGGATTTGGCTGCCGCGCTGCCCGATCAGACCGGGCAACCGGGGCAGGTCCAGCCACGCCTGGGCCAGCGTCGCCCACCGGTGCTCGGGCGCGGCGAGCAGCCACGCGTCGGTCTGCGTGGTCGGCACCCACTCGGGTTCGACGCCCTCGGTGTCGGCGACCAGGCCCGCGTTCACCACCAGCTCCACCAGCAGCGCGGCCCGGCGCTCGTCCACGTCGAGGTCCTTGGCGAGCTTGCGCAGCTCGCGCACGCCGACACCACCCGACCGCAGCACCGCGGGCGGCTCCTCCGACCAGCTCTTGAGCAGCGCTTCCACGTGCCGGGACAGCTCCAGCGCCTCACCGCCGCCGGTGTGGTCGACGTCGGAGGGGTCGCGGCGGAACGTGGTCAGCGGCGGTTCGGCGGTCTGGATCGCGCCGAGCGGCCGGTCACCCCGGACCTTCAGGCCGATCTCGCGGGGCAGCTCGACGGTCTGCGCGTCCCGCCGCACCAGCAGGCCGCGGGCCAGCAGCTGCTGGATCGGCGTCTTGGCGTTGGCCAGCGAGACGACGTGCGCGGCGTCCTTGGTCTGCCCGACCGGCGGGCCCGCGGCGAGGGTCTGCAGGACGCGGTGCTCGTCGGGGCCCAGCTCGGACAGGTCGGCGTCGGCCAGCCGCGGCACCGAGCGGCCCAAACCGCAGGGGAACGGGTTGACGGCGTCCCTGGTGGCGGGCGGGGTGCTGATCGCGTGGTCGCCGCCCCACAGCAGCGCGCGGGCGCGCAGCGCGTCGAGGGACGGGCCGACGTCGGTCGGGCCGAACAGCCGCTGTACGGCGGTCCGGCTGACCGGGGCGAGGTCGGCGTCCAGCACGAGCAGCGCTTCCAGCGCGGTCAACGTCAGCGTGTCGAGGTCTTCGCAGGCCCGCGCCACGGAGGCCCGCGACCCGATGCGGGTCGCGAGCACGGTCGTATCGGCCGGTGGGGGCGTGGCCAGGTCCGGCCGGGCGCGCAGCAGTGCCACGAGCGCGGTGTCGTCCTGCGCCCGCAGCCACTCGGCGAGGGTCGTGCCGGACATCCTCACCACGGTATATGCCGACCCCCGGCACCGGGCTGACCAGCCCCCGAAACCCCCGTCGCCCTCACTCGTGGGCGGAGGTGGTCGGCTCGGCCGGCCAGGCGTCGCGTCGGGCCAGGTGCAGGACCAGCGCGGCGATGTTCCAGGCGTCGTCCTCGCCCCGGTGGTGCCTGCCCTCCAGCGGCAGCCCGGCGACGGCCAGCGCCTGCGCCATGCCCGGCCGCTTGCGCAGGCCGTGCGCGCCCGTGAAGACGAGCTTCGCGTTCCAGTGCCGCCGCCCGAACGGGTAGCGCACGCCGGCCGCCCGGCACTGCCGGGTGAACTGCTTGCGGTCGTAGTCGCCCCAGCTCGCCCACGGCCGCGTGCCCGCCTCGTGCTCGACCGCCAGCAGCCGGCACGCCTCGGCGAAGTCCACCCCGGTGTCCACCTCGGCCTGCGTCAACCCCGTCAGCTCCGTGCAGAACGGGCTGACCGACGACCGCCGCGGCCGGACCAGGACCCGGTGCCTGCCGACCCGCTCGCCCGCGGCCAGGTCGACCGAGGTGAGCCCGATCTCGATGATCTCGCTCACCTGACCGGGCGGCGGGTTGCCCTCCCAGCAGGTCGCCTCGACGTCGACCACGTTCACCAGTTCCACCCGCACGAGGGTAGGGATCACGTCGTGACCTGGCTCTCGGTTTTCGCCGCCGGGCACCCCGAGCCGCCACCAGCGCCGATGAGGCACACTTGTCCCGACGAAGGCACCACCGAGGAGGAACCGTGGCCAAGGCCCGCCCCGAGCGCATCGACCCGCACTGGCCGGAGCCGCCGGCCGACGGCAAGTACGCGGTGTCCGAGCTGGCCAGCGACGTGCAGGGCGCGTTGTCCCCGTTCGGCACGGTCACCTTCCCGCTGCCGGTCGAGGAGCTGGGCTACCACCACCCCGTGACCGAGATCAACCGCTAGGCCGGATGCGCGCGACCGTCGAGTCGCGCGCGTTCCGTATTCCCGCGCGGACTAGGCTCGACCCCCTCTTGAGCTGTGCTGTTCTGGGAGGTTCGATGCCGGTCCCCGGCCCTGGGTACTCGATCACCGTTCGGCTGGAGGCCCCGCCGTCGGCGTCGGCCGCCGGCGACCTGACCTCGGCCGTGGGTCGAGCCGGTGGCGTGATCACCGCGTTCGACGTGGTCGAGTCGCACACCGACCGGGTGATCATCGACCTCACCTGCAACGCGCTGTCGGCCAACCACGCCAAGGACATCACCGACACCCTGGAGTTGCTGCCCGGGATCGTGGTCCGCAAGGTGTCCGACCGGACGTTCCTGGTCCACCTCGGCGGCAAGATCGAGATCGCGTCCAAGGTGCCGCTGCGCAACCGCGACGACCTCTCCCGCGCCTACACCCCCGGCGTCGCCCGGGTCTGCATGGCCATCGCGGAGAACCCGGACGACGCCCGCCGGCTCACCATCAAGCGCAACACGGTCGCCGTGGTCACCGACGGCTCCGCCGTGCTCGGCCTGGGCAACATCGGCCCCGCCGCCGCCCTGCCGGTGATGGAGGGCAAGGCCGCGCTGTTCAAGAAGTTCGCGGGCGTCGACGCCTGGCCGGTCTGCCTGGACACCCAGGACACCGAGGAGATCATCCGCGCGGTCGAGCTGATCGCGCCGGTCTACGGCGGCATCAACCTGGAGGACATCGCCGCGCCGCGCTGCTTCGAGATCGAGGCGCGGCTGCGGGAGAAGCTCGACATCCCGGTGTTCCACGACGACCAGCACGGCACCGCGATCGTCGTGGTCGGCGCGCTGCGCAACGCCCTGCGCGTGGTCGGCAAGAAGATCTCCGACTGCAAGCTCGTGGTGTGCGGCGTGGGCGCGGCGGGCAGCGCGATCATCCGGCTGCTGCTCAAGCAGGAGCCCGGTGACGTGGTCGCGGTCGACGTCGACGGCATCGTGCACCGCGACCGGCCGGGGTTGGACGACAACCTGAGGTCCATCGCGGCGGCCACCAACAAGGAGAACGTCAGCGGCAGGCTGCACGACGCGCTGGTCGGCGCGGACGTCTTCATCGGCGTGTCCGCGCCGAACCTGTTCGGCGCCGAGCAGGTCGCCACGATGAACCCCGACGCGATCGTGTTCGCCCTGGCCAACCCGGACCCGGAGATCGACCCGATGGAGGCGCAGAAGCACGCCGCCGTGGTGGCCACCGGGCGCAGCGACTTCCCGAACCAGATCAACAACGTGCTGGCGTTCCCGGGCGTGTTCCGGGGGCTGCTCGACGCGCACGCCCGCACGATCACCGACTCGATGCTGATCGCCGCCGCCAACGCGATCGCGGACGTGGTGGACGGCGAACGGCTCAACGCGTCGTTCATCGTGCCGAGCGTCTTCGACACCTCGGTCGCGCCCGCCGTCGCGGAAGCCGTGCGCAAGGCGGCCACCGAGAACGCCTGACCCCGGATCCCCCTAGCATCGGTGCATGAGCAACCAGTTCACCCACTTGGACGCCGCCGGTGCGGCGCGGATGGTCGACGTGTCCGAGAAGGAGCCGACCGCGCGCACGGCCGTGGCGTCCGGGGTGTTGCGCACGACGGACGAGGTGGTGGCGCTGCTGGGCAGCGACGGCCTGCCCAAGGGTGACGCGCTGGCCACCGCCAGGATCGCCGGGATCATGGCGGCCAAGCGGACCTGGGAGCTGGTGCCGCTGTGCCACCCGATCTCGCTGTCGGGGGTCAAGGTGGACCTGGCGCTGGGCGAGGCCGAGGTGCGCATCACCGCGACCGTCCGCACCACGGACCGCACGGGCGTGGAGATGGAGGCGTTGACGGCCGTGTCGGTGGCCGGGCTGACGCTGCACGACATGGTGAAGGCGGTCGACCCGGCGGCGACGCTGGACGCGGTGCGGGTCGAGCGCAAGGAAGGCGGCAAGACCGGCCTGTGGGAGCGCCCGTGACGGCGGCACGCAGGACCGCGCGGGTGATCACGGCGTCGAACCGGGCGTCCGCGGGCGTGTACGCCGACCGCGGCGGGCCCGTCGTCGTGCAGTGGCTGCGCGAGCGGTCCTACGACGTGCCCGACCCGGTGGTGGTGCCCGACGGCGAGCCGGTGGCCGAAGCGCTGCGGGCGGCCGTGGCGGACGGCGTCGCGGTCGTCATCACGACCGGCGGCACGGGCATCAGCCCCACCGACCGCACCCCCGAGGCGACCCGGTCGGTGCTCGACTTCGAGGTGCCGGGTGTGGCCGACGCCATCCGCGTGTCAGGCTGGCCACGCGTGCCGACGGCCCTGCTGTCGCGCGGGGTGGTGGGCGTCGCCGGCCGCACGCTCGTGGTGAACCTGCCCGGCTCGACCGGTGGGGTGCGCGACGGGCTGGACGTGCTCGCGACCGTGCTGGAGCACGCCGTCGACCAGGTGTCCGGAGGTGACCACGCATGACCGAGGTCCTGCGCGCGACCGTCAGCGATCAGCCGCTGTCGGTGGACGAGCACGCCAAGCTCGTGGAGCACGCGGCGGCGGGCGCGGTGGTGACGTTCGCCGGGGTGGTGCGCGACCACGACCACGGGCGTTCGGTGCGCGAACTGGAGTACGTCGGGCACCCGACGGCCGTGGCGGTGGTGGCCGAGGTGGTGGCGGACGTGGTGAGCCGGTTCGACGGCGTGCGCGCCGTCGCCGTGTCCCACCGGGTCGGTCCGCTGGCGATCGGTGACGTGGCGCTGGCCTGCGCCGTGTCCGCCGAGCACCGGGGTGAGGCGTTCGCGGTGTGCTCGGAGCTCGTCGACGAGGTGAAGCGGCGGCTGCCGGTGTGGAAGCGGCAGGTCTTCACCGACGGCACCGACGAGTGGGTCAACATGCCGTGAAGCCGGGACGGCTGCGGGTGGCTGGGGAGCCCCCGGACGGCTGCGGGTGGCTGGGGAGCCCGGACGGCTGCGAGGGGAGGCCCGGCCGGCCGTCGGGGACGGGCCCGGACGACCAGACCCCCTGAAACGGGTTGGGGACCTCGGCCCACCGAGGGGGGTGGTCCGAGGTCCCTTCGCCATCGTGAGCCGGCTCGCGCCGGCTCACGGGGGTCACTTGGTGGCGATCTTGTGACCCGGCAGGATCAAGTCGGCGTTCGGGATGAACTGCTTGTTGAGCTCGTGGAGCTTGGCCCAACCACCCTCGACCTTCAGCTCCTCCGCGATCTTCGACAGGCTGTCGCCCGCCTTGACCTCGTAGTCGCCGTTCGGGTTGGAGGACGGCAGCGCCACGGTCACCGGGGCGGGCGCCTGCTGGACCGGCGCGGACTGCTGGACCGGCGCGGTCTGCTTCGGGGCGGCCTGCTGCACGGGGGCCGGCTTGGCCTTCGCGGGCGCGGGGGCGCCGCCGAGGCCCTTGGGGCCGCACACGGGCCAGGCGTTGATGCCCTGGGTCTGCATCACGTTCTCGGCCACGCGGATCTGCTCCTCGCGGGAAGCCTGGTGGGGCATGCCGGAACCACCGTGGGCGGTCCACGTGGACGGCAGGAACTGCAAGCCGCCGTAGTAGCCGTTGCCGGTGTTGATGCTCCAGTTGCCGCCACTCTCACACGCGGCGACCGTGTCCCAGTTGACGCCGGAACCCTGCGCGTTCGCGGTGCCGGCGGCCATGGCCAGCGGAGCGCCCACGATGACGCCGGCGACGGCGACCTTCGCGATGCTCCGGGCGGTGGAACTGGTGGTCGGACGGTGCTTGCCTCGGTAAGAAGCCATTTCCCTCTCTGGCCACCCGCACCTGCACGACCGGCTCGGGTTCGGGCCCGGTACGCCGCTCGGCTTGATCCCTGTCCGGTGGTTGTCTCTCGCTCGGGGGGTGTTCCGGGACACCGTTGGACAGGTTCGGTGCGAGGCGTCCCGGTCTAGCTCTGATTGGTCGGGGCCAACCGAGAAGCGACGGTACGTAACCGGGGGCGTCGCGCCAAATGATCGAGCATGTGATGCACGTCACTGTAACGCGGGAGGGTGACACCCCGAGCGGTGCGTTTAGCCTGTTCAGGGCACCGTTATCGGTCTGTTTCCGTTCCGAGATTCACCGAGATCAATCACCGTGAGTGAGGTCTAGCTCACGTGTTAATCCGCAAGAGTGGAGAAGGATCATCCGCCCGCGAAGGGTGGCAACACGTCCAGTTGTGATCCGGACAACACGGGCGTGTCATGATCACGAACGGCCACACCATCGAGGAGGAAGCTGCACGCGGACAGCACGCGGGCCAACTTCTCACCGTGTCGGTGGCGCACCGCGTCGATCGCGACCTCCACCGTGGCCGCCTCGCCGGACAGCTCGAAGCTCTCGTCGGACACCCCCGCCGCGGCACGCGCGCCCGCGAAGTACCTCACCGTCAGCCGCAACTCACCCTCCGATCGCGCTCATGGGCCGGTCCGGCTGGCTGAAACCGGCGTCGTTGATGCCGTGCCCGGCCGCCTTGGCCCACGAGTTGCCCCGCCACGCCCGCGCGACGTCCTCGTCCGACGCGCCACCGCGCAGCAACGCCCTCAGGTCCGTCTCCGACTGGCTGAACAGGCAGTTGCGCACCTGGCCGTCCGCGGTGAGCCTGGTCCGGTCGCACGCCGCGCAGAACGGCCGCGTCACCGACGCGATCACGCCCACCACGGCCGGGCCGCCGTCCACCAGCCACCGCTCGGCCGGCGCGCCGCCGCGCTCGCCCGGCTCGGGCGTGAGCGTGAACTCGGCGCGCAGGGCGGCCAGGATCTCCTCGGCGGTCACCATGTCGTCGCGGTTCCAGCCGTGCTGCGGGTCCAGCGGCATCTGCTCGATGAACCGCAGCTGGTAGCCGTGGTCCAGGCAGTGGCGCAGCAGCGGCACGGCCTCGTCCTCGTTCACGCCGCGCATCAGCACCGTGTTCACCTTGACCGGCGTCAACCCCGCATCGCGCGCCGCGGCCAGGCCCTCGAACACGTCCGACAGCCGGTTCCGCCTGGTCAGCGCGAGGAACCGGGCAGGGTCGAGGGTGTCGAGCGACACGTTCACCCGGTCGAGGCCCGCGGCCACGAGCCCGGCGGCGCGCCGCGCCAAGGTCAACCCGTTCGTGGTCATCGAGATGCGCGGCCTGGGGTCGAGCGCCGCGGTCGCCGCGATCACCTCGTCCAGCCCGGGCCGCAGCAGCGGCTCCCCGCCGGTGAACCGGATGTCGGTCACGCCGAGGCGGGTCACCGCGATGCCGATGAGCCGGGTGAGCTCCTGGTCGGACAGCAGGTCCGGCTTCGGCAGCCAGTCCAGGCCCTCGGCGGGCATGCAGTAGGTGCAGCGCAGGTTGCAGCGGTCCGTCAAGGACACGCGCAGGTCGTTGGCGACCCGGCCGAACCGGTCCACCAGCAGCGGTGAGTCCGGCCGCTCGGTGGTGTCCGGGTTGCCGCGCACGACGGGTAGCCCCAACTCGACAGCTGTCACCCCTACCAGGGTAATCGGCCGACACTTGTGGGTGCTGTCGGAAACGGGTGGCGGCGGCCCGTGAGCTGGACGACGGTGCCTGACACGTTGGGCGGAACGCTAAATTGCCTGTCATGACCAGTGAGCACGAGGTGCCCGCCGACGTGCTGGAGCGGTTCAGCGCCTACGCGCGGGAGACCACCGCGCTCACCGTCCTGTTCCACACCAGGGTGGCCGAGCAGATGGGCCTGTCGCCCACCGACGAGAAGTGCCTCGACCTGGCCATGCGCGCGGAGGGCCCGATCACCGCGGGTCGGATCGCCGAGCTGTCCGGGCTCTCCACCGGCGCGGTGACCGGCGTGATCGACCGGCTGGAGCGCGCCGGGTACGTGCGGCGGGTCCGCGACCCGCACGACCGGCGCAAGGTGCTGGTCGAGGTGACCCTGCCGGACGAGGACAAGCTCGCCGGCCTGTTCAGCGGTGCCCAGGAGACGCTGCGCGAGGTGCTGGGGCGGTTCACCCCGCAGGAGCGGGACGTGCTGGAGAGGTACAACCAGGCGTTGATCGAGACGTTCCGCCGGCGCGTGATCGAGGCCTGAGCCGGCAGCATGTCGCCCATGGCCGCTCAGTGGAACTACCTGATGGACATGGACGGCGTGCTCGTGCACGAGGAGCACCCGATCCCGGGGTCGAGCGAGTTCGTCGCCGAGCTGACCGCGAACGACATCCCGTTCATGGTGCTCACGAACAACTCCATCTACACCCAGCGCGACCTGCGGGCCCGCCTGTCCCGCACGGGCCTGGAGGTGCCGGAGGCCGCGATCTGGACGTCCGCGCTGGCCACCGCGAAGTTCCTCGACTCGCAGCGGCCGGGCGGTTCGGCGTACGTGATCGGGGAGGCCGGCCTGACCACGGCGCTGCACGAGATCGGGTACGTGCTGACCGACCGCGACCCGGACTACGTGGTGCTCGGCGAGACCCGCACCTACAGCTTCACCGCGATCACCAAGGCGATCCGGCTGGTGGAGGAGGGCGCGAAGTTCATCGCGACCAACCCGGACGCCACCGGCCCGTCCCGCGAGGGCTCGCTGCCGGCCACCGGTTCGATCGCCGCCCTGATCGAGCGGGCCTCCGGGCGCGCTCCCTACTACGTGGGCAAGCCCAACCCGTTGATGATGCGGTCGGCGCTGCGCGCGTTGGGTGCGCACTCCGAGCACACGCTGATGATCGGGGACCGGATGGACACCGACGTGCGGTCCGGCCTGGAGGCCGGGTTGCGCACGATCCTGGTGCTCACCGGCATCTCGGCGGAGTCGACGGCCGAGCTGTACCCGTACCGGCCGACGCGGGTGGTCAAGTCGATCGCGGACCTGGTCGGCAACTCGGCCAACCCGTTCCCCGACGAGGTGCCCGACCAGGGCTGACCTGCGGCGACCTGGGCTGAGCTGCATTGGCCTGGGCTGACCTGCGCTGAGCGGCGCTGACCTGGGCTGAGAGCTGCGTTGACCTGCGCTGACCTGCCGAGTCGCTGGGATTGTCGGTGGGCGGGGATAGCGTGCCCGGCCATGGGAATCGATCACGTGGCGGTCGTCGAGGAGTACAGCGAGGCGTTCACCGAGGCGGTGGGGGGCAACCTGGGCGCGCCGGTGCCCAGCTGCCCGGGCTGGACGGTGGACGACCTGGTGGCGCACCTGGCCGAGGTGCAGGCGTGGTGGACCGCGGTCGTGCTGGCGAAGGGCGCGTACCCGGACGAGGAGGCGGCGCGGCGGGCCGCCGACACCGGGCCGGACCGGGTCGAGGGCTGGCGGGAGATCAGCGCCCGCTACGCCGCCGTGCAGCGCGAGTACCTGCGTGCCGCGGGGCCGGACGCGCCGGTGTGGGTGTGGTGGAACGACCAGGAGCGGGACACGGCGGCGGCCCTGGCGTCCCGGCAGGCCCACGAGGCGGTCGTGCACTGCTGGGACGCGCAGCGGGCCGCGGGCGCGGTGAAGTCGATCCCGGCCGAGTTGGCGGCGGACGGGGTCGAGGAGTTCCTGGAGCGCTTCCTGCACGGTGCGGCGTGGGAGGGCGGTCCGGCGGTGCTGGAGCTGGCGGCGACCGACACCGGCGCACGGTGGTGGTTGGGCACGGACGGGACGGTGAAGCCCCGGCGGCTGCCGGAGGCGGAGGGGACGGCGGATGCGCGGGTGACGGGGACGGCGGATGCGCGGGTGACGGGGACGGCGGATGCGCGGGTGACGGGGACGGCCGAGCAGTTGTACCTGCTGCTGTGGCGGCGACTGGACCTGGCCGAGGTGACCGTGACGGGTGATGACGCCGCGGTTGTCGCACTGCTGGGTTGGCCGAACCTGAACTGACCGTCGGCGCGCGAGCAGTGGGTCGGCAGGGCGGCGGGCCGCCCTGTCTCACCCTTGCGGGGGAGCTGCGGCCGAAGCGACCGGGCGGTGGCTGATCGACTTTTGCGCACCACACCCCCGCGTCGCTTATCGTCGCAGGTGTGGAAAGACCGCTCTTCGTGGTTGGCGACGTGCACGGGCACCTCGCCGAGCTGACCCGCGCCCTGCACGCCTCGGGCCTGGTCGACGCCGACGGTGACTGGTCCGGCGGTGACGCGGAGCTGTGGTTCCTCGGCGACTTCGTCGACCGCGGCCCCGACGGCGTCGGGGTGATCGAGTTCGTGATGCGGCTGGGCGAGCAGAGCGGCGGCCAGGTCGACGCCCTCATCGGCAACCACGAGGTGCTGCTCCTGGGCATGCACCGGTTCGGCGACCGCAACGTGCCCGGCGCGCCGACACCGCGCAGCTTCGCCCGCAGCTGGCTGCTCAACGGCGGCCTGCGCAGCGACCAGGACCGCCTCACCGACGCCCACATCGAGTGGCTGACCACCCGCCCGGCGCTCACCGAGGTCGACGGCCACCTGCTGATGCACTCCGACACGCTCGCCTACCTGGAGTGGGGCACCACGATCGACGCGGTCAACCAGGCGGTCCGCGAGGTGCTCCACGGCGACGACCTGGAGCACTGGTGGGAGTGCTGGCGCAAGATGACGACCCGTTACGCCTTCCGCGGCCCGGACGGCGCGGCGGTGGCGGACGAGCTGCTCGACGTGCTCGGCGGCCACGAGGTGGTGCACGGGCACAGCGTCATCGCCGACCAGCTCGGCGTGGCGCCGGAGGAGATCGACGGCCCGCTGCGGTACGCCGACGGCAAGGTGCTGGCGATCGACGCCGGCTTGTACAGCGGCGGCCCGTGCCTGGTCGTCCAACTGGTTGCGGACCATTCGGAGTAGGCGCAGCATGGCTTCACCCGCAAGGAGGAACGCCATGCTCACAGCCACCCGGACCACGACGATCCTGCCCGTGTCCGACCCGGACCGGGCCTCGCACTTCTACGCCGACATGCTGGGCCTGACCCCGCTCGGCGGCAGTGACGACGGCACCCGCCTGTTCGAGCTCGGGCGCGGCGACGCGCTGGGCCTGATGCCCGCCGAGGAGGGCGCGCAGTCCGGTCACACCGTGCTCAGCTTCGAGGTCGACGACCTCGGCGCCGAGATGGGTGAACTCGAACGGCGGGGCATCCGGTTCGAGGACTACGACCTGCCCGACCTGAAGACGGTCGACCACGTGGCCGTGTTCGGCACGGAGAAGGCGGCTTGGTTCCACGACAGCGAGGGGAACGTGCTCTGCCTGCACGAGGTGACCGGCTGACCTGAGGAGTCGACGGGTCAGGGGAGCGCCACGATCTCCTTGCCCAGCGGCATCAGGGACACCGGGACCATCTTGAAGTTCGCCACGCCCAGCGGGATGCCGATGATGGTCACGCACAGCAGCACGCCGGTGACGACGTGGCCGATGGCCAGCCAGATCCCCGCGACGATGATCCACACGACGTTGCCCAGCAGCGACGGAGCGCCGGCTCCCGGCCGGTCCACGACCGTGCGCCCGAACGGCCACAGCGCGTAGTTCGCGATGCGGAACGACGCCAGCCCCCACGGGATGGTGATGATCAGCACGCAGCAGATCACGCCGGCGACCACGTACGCGACGGCCAGCCAGAAGCCGCTCAGGACCAGCCAGATCAGGTTCAGGATGAGCCTCACGAGGCCATCTTGCCCGATTAAGCTGCCGTCCCGTGTCGAACAAACTCCGTTGGGGTGTCGTGGCGACCGGCGGCATCGCCGACGTCGTCACCGGCGACCTCCGCCTGCTGCCCGATGTCGAGGTGCTCGCGGTGTCGTCGCGCGCGCTGCCCAAGGCCGAGGACTTCGCGGCAAAGCACGGGATCCCGCGTGCCTACGGCGACTACGCCGACCTGCTGGCCGACCCGGACGTGGACGTCGTCTACGTGGCGACGCCGCACGTCCAGCACCACGCGGTGACGCGTGCGGCGTTGGAGGCGGGCAAGCACGTGCTGTGCGAGAAGCCCGCGACGCTGACGCTGCCGGACCTGCAGGACGTGGTGGACCTCGCGCGCGAGCGCGGGCTGTTCTTCATGGAGGCCATCTGGACCCGGTTCAACCCGCTCATCGTGCTGATGTCCGAGCTGATCGGCGAGGGCGCGATCGGGGAGGTCCGGTCGGTTCGGGCCGACTTCGGCTTCACCCTGGAGCACGACCCCGCGCACCGGCTGTGGAACAAGGCGCTGGGCGGCGGGTCGCTGTTCGACCTGGGCATCTACCCGGTGTCGTTCGCGCACCTGGTGCTGGGCGAGCCGGAGACGGTCCAGGCGCACGGCCGGATGGTCGACGGCGTGGACGCCGAGGTCGGCATGCTGCTCGGCTACCCGGGCGGCGCGCACGCGCTGCTGGGGTCGTCGCTGGTCAGCCCGCTGAAGTCGGGGGCGGTCGTGTACGGCACGAGTGGCCTGGTGGAGCTGCCGGAGGCGTTGTTCAACCCGAGCCAGATCGTGGTGAACGGGGTGGAGCACCGGCACGAGCAGGAGGGCGCCGGGTACGTGCCGCAGTTGCGCGAGGTGGTGAAGCGGGTGCTGGCGGGTGAGACGGAGAGCCCGTCGATGCGGCACGAGGAGTCGTTGGCGATCCTGCGCACGCTGCTCAGGGCGGCGGAGGAGGTCGGGTTGACCTACGAGGACGTCAAGCCCTAGTGGGGGGTCAGGGGTGAGGGGTCCGGGGTGGTTGGGGCCTGGTTCCTGAGCAGCGCTTCCGTCACGTGCACCACGGCGTCGACGCGGCGGTTGCCCGGCGTGAGCAGGTGGCTCAACGCCACCCGCACGATCGTGTCCGCGATCAGGTGCACGCGCGCGTCGGGCAGCGCGGGCCAGTGCCTGCGGATGTGCTGGGCGAACACCGAGGTGGCCAGCGTGAGCACCGGTTTCCCCCTGGTGGTCAGCAGCGGGAGCATGTCCTCGGCGTTCGCCCCGTCGAGGACGGATTTCGCGAGGGCGTCCCGGGCGGCCAGGTCGAACGCGAACGTGATGCCCTGCCGCAGACCGTCCAGGGGATCGGGCGTGCCGACCAGCCGTTCGCGGATGCCGTGCACGAACTCGGCCGTCTTGTGCAGCGCCACGGCCTGCACGAGCCGTTCCTTGTTGCCGAACTCGTTGTACACGGTCTGTCTGCTGACGCCCGCCTTGGCGGCCACCTCCGCCATGCGCAGGCCCCGTGAGCCGTGCGCCGCGATCAGCTCCGCAGCCTCGTCGAGCAGCGCCCGGGTGAGTTCCGTCACGGCGCAAAGCTTGGCACAGCGCATAGGGTGCGATCCGTGCCGCTGACCGTGGGCTTCGACCTGGACATGACGTTGATCGACCCCAGGCCCGGCATGGCGGCGGTGATGGACGCGGTGGCGGCGGAGAGCGGCTACCCGCTGGACGGCGCGCACTTCGCGGCCAACCTCGGCCCGCCCCTGGACATGATCTACCGCGACTTCGGCGTGCCGGAGGCCGACATCCCGGTGTTGATCGCCCGGTTCCGCGCGCTGTACCCGGACGTGGTCATCCCCGCCACGGTCGCCCTGCCGGGTGCGGCGCAAGCGCTTGCGGTGGTGCGTGAGCTGGGCGGGACGACGATCGTGGTCACCGGCAAGTACCGGGCCAACGCGGCGCTGCACCTGGCCGCGTTCGACTGGGAGGTCGACCACCTGTTCGGCGAGCTGTGGTCGACAGGCAAGGCGGAGGCGCTGAAGGCGCACGACGCGGCGGTGTACGTCGGCGACCACGTGGGTGACGTGCGTGGGGCCAAGGCGGCCGGCGCGGTGTCGGTCGCCGTGGTGAGCGGGCCGTGCGACGCCGAGGAGTTGGCGGCCGAGGGCGCGGACGTGGTGCTGCCGGACCTGACGGAGTTCCCGGGGTGGTTGCGGGCGAACGCGGAGCGGCTCAGCGGCGGGGCCGGGCGTCCCTGACGGCGCCGAACACGCCCAGCGCGAGACCGGCGGGCGCGAGCAGCCAGCCCGCGGCGAACACCCAGGCGGGCAGGCCGCGTTCACCGACGATGAACATCGCGACGATGGCGGCGACGCCCAGCGCGAACAACGCCACGGCTGACGGCATCAGCAGCGAGGGCTTCGAGGGCTTCGGTGCCTTCGAGGGCTTCGAGGGCTTCGAGGCCTTCCGGGTGGACATGAGGTGAAGCGTAGTCGCGCGATCGGAGGTGCCCCCGCTGTGGTGTTCTGGATAGTCTGGTGGGACGCGCCCTGGGCACGCCCCGGGCGCGTTCGTCGTGTGAACGCTTAAGGATTGGTGAGAACGGTGCCGACCGGCAAGGTCAAGTGGTACGACTCGGAGAAGGGCTTCGGCTTCGTCACACAGGACGGTGGCGAAGACGTATACGTGCGGAAATCCGCGCTGCCTCCGGGTGTCGAGGGCTTGAAGGCCGGTCAGCGGATCGAGTTCGGGATGGCCGAGGGCAGGCGCGGTCCACAGGCGCTGTCGGTTCGGCTGATCGACCCGGCGCCCTCGGTGGCGGAGGCGCGCCGCCGGCCCGCGGAGGAGCTGCACGGCCTGATCGAGGACATGATCAAGTTGTTGGAGCTGAAGGTGCAGCCCGACCTGCGGCGGGGGCGGTACCCGGATCGGAAGAACACGAAGTTGATCGCTGAGGTGGTTCGGGCGGTGGCGCGGGAGCTCGATCCGTAGGTCCGTCGGTCTGGGGGGTGGGGTGTCTGCTCCCAGGGCCGGCTCGATTTGACATGGGGCCCTTACGGGCACCCCAGGCAGGCCAAAGCCGGGCAGGCACGGCGGGGAAAAGCGTCCCGCCCTGCCTGCCCGGCTTCGTCCAGCCTAAGGCACCCGAACCCATGTCAAATCGGGCCTCGGTGGGGGTGTGCCGGGGCCGTTGTGGTCGGCTGTGGAGCGGGGCCTCGGTGGGTGTGCTGGGGCCGTGGTGGTCGGCCGGCGGCCTCGGTGGTAAGCGTGGATTAGGGGGTTCGGTCGTCGATGGAGAGGATCCAGGTGCCGCGGGCGACGAAGTCGAAGGCGCCGGTGGTGCTGGCTTCGATTCGGGCGCCGTATTGCTGGACCTCGACGCTTTCCAGTTGGTCGTCGGGGTTGGGCAGCACGAGGGTGTAGGCGTACTTCGGGTCGCGTTCGGTGAAGAGTTTGCTGCGCAGCGGCTCTTGTGGTTGGCCCTGGGCGTTGCGGTAGGTGAACTTGACCGACCAGGCGGTGTCGGCCAGGTCGCCGGGCACGGAGATCTGGACCGGGTAGCCCGGGCGCACGCGCAGGACGCCGACCGCGTCGGGGTCGACGTCGCAGTTCTCCGACCGCAGGTCGCAGTACTGGGACGGGCGGACGTTGATCGCCTCGCCGTCGGCGTAGAACGTCACCTCGGGGTCGGTGGGTGCCGCCGCGCAACCGGTCAGGACCAGCAGCGACAGCAGGATCGGGAGTCGGCGCACGGCGGTCGAGCCTACGTGCCGGGCCTGGGCACGACGGCCGCGGGCCGCAGTGGGCGGTCGCCGCCCAGGCCCGGGATGAGCGTGGCGCCGCGCCTGGTCTGGACGGTCTGCGCCAGACCGATCGCCAGCAGGACGGCCAGGACGGTGAAGCCGATCCAGTACTCGGTGGGCAGCAGGACGCCGAGCGCGCCGCCGAAGACCCAGCCGAGTTGGAGGATGGTCTCCGAGCGGCCGAAGGCGGAGGCCCTCGACTCGTCCGGGACGTCGTCCTGGATGACCGCGTCCAGGGAGACCTTGGCCAGTGAGCTGGCGGTCGCGCCGATGAGGCCGACGGCCGCGGCGGTGATCAGGCCGGGGAGGACGGCGGCCAGGACGACCGTGGTCAGCGCCGCGACCAGGCAGCCGATGACGACCTGGTCGGGTGCGCCGAAGTGCAGTCGTGCGCCCACGGCGTTGCCCAGGAAGCTGCCGATGCCCGCGGCGGCGGCGATGACGCCCAGCAGGAGCACCTGCATCAAGGCGTCGCCCTCGGTCTGGGCTCGTACGACGAAGGCGGCGAAGAGCATGAGGAAGCCGGTGAGCATGCGGATCGCGCCGTTGCCCCACAGGGCGACCACGACCGTGCGGCCCAGCGGTTGTCGCTTGGGCTTCTGCGGCTTGGCCCGCAGCGAGGTGGGCACCTCGCCTTCAGTGACCTCGACCCAGCTCGGGATGCGCAGGCAGTAGAAGGCGTTGGCCAGGCACAGCGCGGCGGTGAACCAGAGGGCGCCCGGTGAGCCGAAGAGGTTGGCGAAGCCCGTCGCCACCGCGCCGAACACGCCGCCGGCGGCCAGGCCGAAGATGGTCATGCGGGCGTTGGTCTTCGACAGGGTGATCTCGCGCGGGAGGACGCGGGGGGTTATCGCGGCCTTGAGGACCGTGAAGGACTTCGACAGCACCATGCTGCCCAGGGCGGCCGGGTAGAGGCCCCAGTTGTCGAAGTTCAGCGCCATCGCGATGGACAGGAAGACCCGGAGCACGCAGGACGCCGCCAGCGCGATCCGCCTGCCGTGCTGGATGCGGTCCAGGGCCGGGCCGATGACGGGGGCGACCAGGGCGAACGGCGCGACGGTGATCAACAGGTAGAGCGCGACCTTGCCGCGGCTCTCACCCGACGCGGCGGAGAAGAAGAGGGTGTTGGCCAGGGCCACCGCCATGGCGGCGTCGGCGGCGTAGTTGAGCATCACCGCGTAGGTCAGCGACGACAGGCCGGACTGCTTGGCGCCGTCGGCGTGGGCGGCCCGGCGGAACGTGGCCAGCGCCTTGCCGCTGAGCTGCTTGGTGCGGAACCACGCGACGCGGGTGACGGTGAGCTTCCTCGGCAGCGTCGGCTCGGTCGGCGCGTCGCTGTCCGGGGGCGGGGTGAACTGGGCGGACTCGCGTGGCGGCGGGCCCGGCGTCGGGTAGGGCCGGGTGCGCGGCTTGTACTCGTCGTCTTCCCACGGGTACCGCCGCGGCTGGTCGTCCGGCCGAGGGGGTGTCACCCTTCAATCCTGCCTCACCCGGTGCGGGCTGTCTCACACATTGCCGCCGGTGAGCACGGTGGCGATCGTCTCGCCCGGCACGTCGGCGACGGCGATCGCGGCCAGGCCGATCGCGCCCGCCGGTTCGAGGACCAGGCCCAGCGTGGTCCGGGCCAGCGACATCGCGTCTCGGATGGCGTCGTCGGGCACGAGGAGCATGTCGTCGACGAGGGCGCGCAGCCGCGGGACGGCGGCGGGCACGGGCACCCGGACGGCGATCCCGTCGGCGATGGTGTCCGTCGGCGTGTCGGCCGGCGGCCGGCCGGCCCACGCGCGGGCGACGGCCGGGGCGCCCTCCGCGCAGACGCCGACGACCCGGGTGTGCGGTGAGTGCTCCTTGAGCCAGCGGGCCATGCCGGTGATCAGGGCGCCGTCACCGACGGGGATGACGACGGCGTCGATGGGGGTGCCGGCACGGAGGAGTTCGACGGCGATGCTGCCCGCGCCCTCGGTGATGGCGACGTCGCGGCCGTCCTCGACGAAGATCGCGCCGACGCGCTGGGCGTGGTCGCGGGCGGCGTCCTTGGCGCCGGTGAAGTCGACCGGGACCTCGGTGACGGACGCGCCGAGCGCCTTCATCCTGCGGACCTTGTCGCGCACGGCGGAGGAGGACACGAACACCTCGACCGGGAAGCCGCGGGTGCGGCCGACGTAGGCCACGGCCTGGCCGAAGTTGCCGGCTGACGCGCACACGACCGGACGCCCCGGCGGCAGGGACGTGCCCATGAAGTCCGCGCCGCGGCCCTTGAAGCTGCGCAGCGGGTTGACGGTCTCGACCTTGATCAGCACGCGGCGGTCCAGCGCGGCGCAGAGCTGCTCGTCCACGTACTGCGGGGTGCCGCGGAACACGGGGTCGATGGTCTCGGCGGCACGGGCGATGTTGTCGAGGTCGATGTCCACGTGCGAGACGGTAAATCACCCGGTGGTGAACCGGACCCGGAAGATCGTCGGCCAGTTCTTGCCGGTGACCAGGAACTCGTCGGTGCCCGGCACGGCCGCGATGCCGTTGAGCACGTCACCGGCCGGCACGTCCGGCGGTCGCAGGCCGCTCAGGTCGACGGTGGCGGTGACCTGGCCGTTCGCCGGGTCGATGCGCACCACCTCGTCGGTCTGCCACACGTTGGCCCACACCTGGCCGCCGACGCACTCCAGCTCGTTGAGGCGGGTGACCGGCTGCCCGTCCCGGCGGACGGCGACCGTCCCGGTCTCGGCGAACGAGGTGGGGTCGCGGAACGCGAGCTCGTCGCTGCCGTCGCTCATCACCAGCCGGCCGCCGTCGCGGCACAGGCCCCAGCCCTCACCCTCGTAGGTGACGCGCCTCACTTCTTCGAGCGTGTTCCGGTCCCGCTCGATGGCCACGCCGTCCTGCCAGGTGATCTGCCAGATCCGGTCGTCGACCACGGTGATGCCCTCGCCGAAGAGCGGTTCGGGCAGGTCGACGCGCTGCTCCACCTCGCCGGTGCCGGGGTCGATCCGGCGCAGCGACGACTGGCCTGCCAGGCCCGTGCCCTCGTAGAGGACGCCGTCGGCCAGCTCCAACCCCTGGGTGAACGCGCCGGGGTCGTGGGGCAGCGTGCCCAGCACCTCGACCCCGGTCGGCGTGCCCGTTGGACCGCTCGGCGGGGTGGTGCACGCCGCCGACAGGACCAACACCGTCGCCATCAGGAGCCACCGCACGTCCGAAAGGGTGGCACGTGTGCACGGCGCTGCGAAGACGTGCGGCACAATTCACCTGTGACCGCCACGCCGACCCGCCAGCCCGTTCCAGCGCTCGCCGACCCAGCGGCAGTCCGGCTCGCCCGAGCCGCCGCACAAGATGAGGCGGGCGCGGAACGCGTCGGCGACCACGTGGGCGCGGTGGCCGAGGACGAGGTGTCGGCCACCCACCTGTTCGAGGCCGAGCACGCGGGCTACCGCGGCTGGAACTGGGCCGTCACGGTGGCGTTCGCCGGGCCCGGCACGCCGCTGTCGGTGAGCGAGGTCGTGCTGCTGCCCGGCGACGACGCGCTGGTCGCGCCCGAGTGGGTGCCGTGGCACGAGCGGGTCCGCGCGGGCGACCTCGGTGTCGGCGACCTGCTGCCCACGCCCGAGGACGACCCGCGCCTGGCGCCCGGCTACGTCGGCTCGGACGACCCGGCGGTCGAGGACGTCGCCCTGGAGGTCGGGCTCGGCCGCGTGCGGGTGCTGTCCCGCGAGGGCGTGCTCGACGCCGCCCAGCGCTGGCACACCGGTGACTTCGGGCCACGCAGCGAGATGGCCCGCAGCGCGCCCGCCACCTGCGGCACGTGCGGGTTCTACACGCGGATCACCGGTTCGCTCGGCGCCGCCTTCGGGGTGTGCGCGAACGAGCTGACGCCGGCCGACGGTCACGTGGTGCACGTGGAGTACGGGTGCGGCGGGCACTCCGAGGTCGAGGTCGAGGGCGGTCCGCTGGTGCCGGTCGCCGAGGTCGTGTACGACGACGCGGTGCTGGACGTGGAGGTCAACCCCGCTGCCGACGAGAGCGGGAAGTGAGCGCGGACCCGTTCGGCACCGAGGCGCTGCGCGAGTCGGTGCTGGCGGCGTGGCGCGGCTCGCCGACGCGGTTCCGGGAGGACGCCAACGCCGAGGAGGACCTGCGGCTCGGAGGGTACCGGGACCGGCTGCTGGTGGAGCTCGCGCAGAACGCGTCCGACGCCGCCCGCGGCACGCCCGGCGTGCTGCGGCTGTCCGTCGTGGACGGCGAGTTGCGCGCCGCGAACACCGGAGCGCCGCTGGACGCGGCGGGTGTGGCGGCGCTGGCGTCGTTGCGGGCGTCGTCGAAGGCCTCGGACACGGTCGGCCAGTTCGGCGTGGGTTTCGCCGCCGTGCTGGCGGTGAGCGACGAGCCGCGGGTGGTGTCGAGGTCCGGTTCGGTGGCGTTCTCGGCCGCCCGCACGCGCGAGGCGGTGCCGTCGCTGGCGTCCGCGCGCGGCGGTGACGTGCCGGTGCTGCGGTTGGTGTGGCCGTCGGACGAGGCGGACCTGCCGGACGGGTTCGACACCGAGGTGCGGCTGCCGTTGAAGGCCGTCGGCGGAGCCGATGATCGGGCAGAGGTCGGTGGTTCCCTGCTCGCGGAGTTCGCGTTGCAGGTGCCGGACCTGCTGCTGGCGTTGCCGGGGTTGCGGCGGGTCGAGGTCGGGGCGGACGCCTGGGAGCGGTCCGAGGCCGACGGTGTGGTGGTGCTGACCGGGTCCGGTGGGGCGCAGCGGTGGCTGGTGCACCGGGTCGGTGGCGAGTTGCCCGCGTCGCTGGTCACGGGCGTGGAGTCGCGGCCGCAGTGGTCGGTGTGCTGGGCGTGGCCGATGGACGAGCCGCTGTCCGGTGACGTGCTGCACGCGCCGACGCCGACGGACGAGAAGCTGTCGCTGCCCGCGCGGCTGATCGCGACGCTGCCGGTGGAGCCGTCCCGGCGGCGGGTGCTGGCGGGCGCGGCGGCGACGTTCGTGCTGGACCGGGCCGCCTCGGCGTACCCGGAGCTGGTGGCGAAGCTGCCGGCGGTCGAGCGGACGTCGTTGGTGCCGCTGCCCGGGTTCCCCCTGTCCGAAGTGGACGATCGACTGCGGACCGGTGTGCTGGCGGCGTTGAGGACCGCCTCGTGGTTGCCGTTGGCGGACGGCGAGTGGGCCGCGCCGTCGGCCGCGAAGGTGCTGGACCTGGCGTCGTTCGAGCTGGTCGAGCTGCTGGAGGACGTGATCCCCGGGCTGCTCGACTACGAGCTGACGTTGCCGCCGCACGCGAAGGCGTTGGCGGCGCTGGAAGTGCCGCGGCTCGGTGTGTCCGAAGTGGTCACTGCGCTGGCCGGGGTCGGCGGCGACCCGTCGTGGTGGCACCAGGTGTACGACGCGCTGTCGCCGGTCGCGGACGTCGACTCGACCGCGCGCGAGGCCATGGGAAGCCTGCCCGTGCCGCTGGTGGACGGCCGCCTGGTGAGCAGCCCGCGCGGGGTGCTGGTGGGCACGGACTCCGAGCTGTTCTCGGTGTCCGGGCTGCGGATCGCGCACCCCGAGGCGGCGCACCCGCTGCTGCTGCGGCTGGGCGCCACCGAGGCGGGCCCGGCGGAGCTGCTGGACTCCGACGCGGTGCGCGAGGCCGTGCACCGCAGCCTGGACGACCCCGCGCTGGACGGGCCGGAGCTGGTGCGGACGGTGCTGCGGCTGGTGTCGCGGGCCGGTGGGCGGCCGTGGCTGTCGGAGCTGGCGCTGCCGTCGGTGGACGGCGAGTGGCGGCGCGCGGACGAGCTCGTGCTGCCGGACTCGGCGCTGCTGGAGGTGCTGGAGTCCGACGCGCCGTTCGGCGTGCTGGACGCGTCGGTGGCGGCGGAGTGGCCGCGGTCGGTGCTGACGGACGTCGGCGTGATCGACGGGTTCACCGTGGTCGAGGACGACTCGCCCACCGAGCCCGACCACGACCTGGCCGACGAGGGCTACTGGTGGGACGCGTTCGACGTGCCGCCCACGCGGGTGCTCGGCATCCGCGACCTGGACCTGGTGGCGCGCGACAAGTGGCCGCGGGCGCTGGCGATGATGGCCGCCGACCCGGTGGCGTGGCGCGCGGTGAGCGAGCCGGACGGCTACACGAGCTGGTGGCTGGCCCGGTACGCGACGATCGACGGCGTGCCGCTCGGGTCGTGGCGGCTGCCCGACGCCGAGGGGCTGGAGGGCCTGTACGACGTGGTGCCGTCGATCGACCTGCCGCCGCACGTGCTGGCCGCCGCGGGCGTGCGCACGTCGTTGAGCGTGGTGGACTCCGACGACGTGACCGACCTGATCGCCCGGCTGGGCGACCCGGCGCGCAAGCTGTCCGACGCCCTGGTGCTGCGCGTGCACGCGATGCTGGCCGAGGTGGCGGACTCGGTGAGCGTCGAGCCGCCGGACCGGGTGCGCGTGCTGACCGGCGCGGCCGAGTCGGCCGACGACGTGCTGGTGCCGGACCTGCCGTGGCTGCTCGGCGTGCTGCCGCCCGACCAGGTGCTGGCCTCGGCCGGTTCGGCGGCCGAGCTGGCCGAGCTCCTGGCCCTGCCGCTGGCGTCGGAAGAGGTGTCCGGGACGGTCGTCGGCGAGGGCGACGAGGTGATCTGGTCGGAGCTGGGCGCGGTGCGGCTGGCGTGCGACCTGCTCGGCGTGGAGCTGCCGGGCGGTTCGCTGATCGTGCACGACGACCTGGTGGTGGCCGCCGAGGGCGCCGAGCACCCGGTGTCGTGGTGGGTGGACGACACGGTCCTGCACGCCGCCGACACACCCGAGGGGCTGGCGCGCGCCCTGGCGTGGACGACGGGCCGTTGGGACGACCGGCACACGTTCGCGGCGTTGATCGCCGACCCGACGCCGTCGGTGCTGCTCGGCTAGTCGCGCGTCCCCGCGGCTAGTCGCTCAGACCCCGGCCCCCTTGGGCGGTCCGGCTGCCCCGGCGGGCGGCGGAGCGCTGCCAGGCGAAGATGCCGTAGCCGATGAACCCCAGCAGGCCGCCGGACAGGCACGTCCACGCCAGGACCCCGAAGCCGTCCCCGAACAGCAGCGCGCCGGCCAGCGCCAGCCACCACAGCGCCGTCCCGGCCACGATCGCGGGCACGGGGTCGGCCAGCTTCGGCGGTAGCGGCGGCGGGGGCGGGAGGGGTGCTGCGTCCGGTTGGGCCACGTCGGGCAGGCTACTCGCCCGAAACACGAGTAGGGCACGCTCTGCCTGCTCAAGCACACCGCCGACCGAGGAGATGAGATGGCCACCGCCGAGACACCCGCCGCCGAGACGCCGCCGGGCGGGCCGGCCCGTTCCAAGCTGGACGGGTTCTTCAAGATCTCCGAACGCGGCTCGTCGGTCGGGCGGGAGGTGCGCGGCGGGCTCGTCACGTTCGTGACGATGGCCTACATCGTCGTGCTGAACCCGCTGATCCTGGGCAGCTTCGCGGCCGACGACCCGGGCGCCAAGGTCGACGTGCTGGGCAACATCCTCACCATCCCGCAGGTGGCGGCGGTGACGGCGCTGGTCGCGGGCGTGATGACGATCCTGTTCGGACTCGTCGCGAACTACCCGTTCGCGCTGGCCACGGGCCTGGGCATCAACTCGTTCGTGGCCGTCACGATCGTGCCGCAGATGTCGTGGCCCGAGGCGATGGGCCTGGTCGTGGTCAACGGCCTGGTGGTGCTGCTGCTGGTCGTCACGGGCGTCCGCACGGCCGTGTTCAACGCGGTGCCTGCGGAGCTGAAGGCGGCCATCGCGGTCGGCATCGGCCTGTTCATCTGCTTCATCGGCCTGGTCGACGCCGGGTTCGTGCGCCGGCTGCCGGACGCCGCGGGCACCACCGTCCCGGTCGGACTCGGCATCAACGGCTCCATCGCGTCGTGGCCGACGTTCGTGTTCGTGGTCGGCCTGGTGGTCACCGGCATCCTGGTCGCGCGCAAGGTCAAGGGCGCGATCCTGATCGGCGTGCTGGCGGCGACCGTGCTGTCCATCGTGATCGAGGCGATCGTCAAGGCGGGCCCGTCGAAGGGCACCAACCCGGCCGGGTGGAACCTCGGCTACCCCGGGCTGCCGGAGCAGGTGTTCGGCCTGCCCGACCTCTCCCTGCTGGGTGACGTGTCGTTCGGCGCGTGGACGCGGGTGCCCGCGCTGACCGCGGCGCTGCTGGTGTTCACGCTGGTGCTCACGGACTTCTTCGACACCGTTGGCACGATGACCGGCCTGGGCAAGGAGGCCGGTGTCATCGGCAAGGACGGTCAGCTGCCCGGGGTGTCGAAGGCCCTGTTCGTGGACGGTGTCGGCGCGGTCGCGGGCGGTGCGGCGTCCTCGTCGTCCAACACCGTCTACATCGAGTCGGCGTCCGGCATCGCGGAGGGCGCGCGGACGGGGCTGGCCAACATCGTCACCGGGCTGCTGTTCCTGGCCGCCATGTTCCTCACCCCGCTGTACGCCGTGGTGCCCATCGAGGCGGCCGCGCCAGCGCTGGTGATCGTCGGCGCGCTGATGATCATGCAGATCAAGGAGATCGACTTCACCGACTTCTCCGTCGGTCTGCCCGCGTTCCTCACGATCGTGATCATGCCGTTCACCTACTCGATCGCGAACGGCATCGGCGCGGGCTTCGTCAGCTACGTGGTGCTGCGCGCGCTCACCGGTCGGGCGCGCAGCGTGCACCCGCTCATGTGGATCGTGGCGGCGGCGTTCGTCGTCTACTTCGCGATCGGCCCCATCCAGGCAGCCCTCGCCGGCTGAATGGGCAAGTTCACACGATGGGCGCAGAGATCGTGAGGTATGCTAACTACGTGGCGGAGTACGAGGCTGAAGCAGGACTGGCGAGTCGGTTGCGACTGGCCGTGGTCCGGCTCAACCGCAGGCTCCGCGCGCAGCGGGTGAACTCCGCGATCTCGCTCACCCAGGTGTCCGCGCTGTCCACGTTGCACAAGTGCGGGCCCCTCACGCCGGGCGAGCTGGCCGCCAAGGAAGGCGTCCAGCCACCGTCGATGACCAGGGTGATAGCCGCCCTGGAGGAGTACGGGTTCGCCACGCGCCGTCCGCACCCCACCGACGGCCGGCAGGCCATCGTGGAGCTGAGCGAGACGGGTCTGAACTACATCAACGAAGAGGTGTCCGCCCGCGAGGCCTGGCTGGACAAGCGGCTGGCCGAGCTGACACCCGAGGAACGGGGCGTGCTCTCGCGCGCCGCCGAGATCATCGACAGGATGGCGGGGCAGTAACGAAGTGCCGGCGTACGCGGGTGGGGCAGAGACGGACCAGGTCGAACGCAACCCAGCCGCACCCCCGCCGCGCCGGCGCACGTTCGGATCGCTCCGCGTGCGCAACTACCGCCTCTACGCCTCCGGTCAGGTCGTCTCCCTGGTCGGGCTGTGGATGCAGCGCGTCGCCCAGGACTGGCTGGTGCTGGAGCTGTCCGACGGCTCACCGGTCGCGCTGGGCATCGCCGCCGCGCTCCAGTTCGCGCCCACGTTGTTCCTGTCGCTGTGGGCGGGCGTGCTCGCCGACCGGATGGACAAGCGCAAGCTGCTGCTGGTGCTGGAGACCGGTCTCGGGCTCTGCGCGCTGACCCTGGGCCTGCTCGACGTCACCGGCGTGGTGCAGCTGTGGCACGTCTACCTGCTGTGCCTCCTGCTGGGTGCGGTGTCGGCGGTGGAGACGCCGGTGCGGCAGAGCTTCGTGGTCGAGATGGTGGGCCGCGACCAGCTCACCAACGCGGTGGCGTTGAACGCCATGACGTTCAACCTGGCCCGCATGGTCGGCCCGGCCGTGGCCGGGGTGATGATCATCTTCGTGGGCACCGGCTGGGTGTTCCTGATCAACGCGGTCAGCTTCCTCGGTGTGCTGGCCGGGCTGCTGCTGATGCGTGCCGCCGAGCTGCACCGCGGCGACCCCGTGCCGCGGGAGAAGGGGCAGCTGCGGGAAGGCCTGCGGTACGTGCGCAAGCGCCCCGACCTGGTGATCCTGCTGTGCCTGGTGTTCTTCATCAGCACGTTCGGGCTGAACTTCTACGTCACGTTGGCCGTGCTCGCGCGCAACACCTTCGGCGGTGACGCCTCCGCGTACGGCCTGCTGTCCACGTTGCTCGCGGTCGGCACGCTGGCCGGCGCGACGCTGGCCGCACGGCGCAGCGCCCGCGGCAAGCCGCGGCTGAGGCTGCTGATCCTGGGCGCGCTGGCGTTCGGCGTGCTGGAGGTCGTGGTCGGGCTGATGCCCACGATGTGGCTGACCGGCGCCGCGCTGATCCCCGTCGGCATCGCCATGATGACGTTCACCACGACCGCCAACGCGACCGTGCAGCTGGGCGTGCCGCCCGCGATGCGCGGCCGGGTCATGGGCCTGTACATGCTGGTCTTCCTGGGCGGCAACCCGGTGGGCGGCCCGGTGATGGGGTGGCTGGCCGAGCACTTCACCGCGCGTGCGCCGCTGGTCGTCGGCGGGGTGGTGTCGATCCTGGCGGCCGTGGTCGGCGGGCTCGTGCTGGCCCGGCGCGGCGGGCTCCGGCTGCCGGCGCACCGCCTCGGCCTGCGCCGCCGCGCCCGCGTCTGACGCCCGGGAACCCCCGGCGGCCGGCCGGGCGGCACGTCAAGATGTCCGGGTGGTCATCGCGACGGACTGGGTCCGGCTGCTCGTCGTCTGCCTGATCTTCACCGCGGTCGCGGGCGCGGTGGTGTGGTGGGCACGGCTGGCCTCGCCGAAACCGGTGGTCCGGGCGGCCGTGCGGGCGACCGCGCAGCTGGCCGCGGTGTCGGCGGTGATCACGGTGGTGCTCGCGTCGCTGCCGCTGACCGCGGCGTTCCTGGTGCTGATGGCGGGCGTGGCCACGGGCACGTCGGCGGCGCGCACGAAGACCGGCAGGCGCGGGGTGTGGGTGGCCGCGGCGATCCTCGGCGGGACCGTGCCCGCGATCGCCGGCCTGGTGGCGAGTGGCCTCGTGCCGTTGCGCGGCATCGCGCTGGTGCCGGTCGGCGGCATCCTCATCGGCGGCGCGATGACCGCGACCACGTTGTCCGTGCGACGGGCGCTCGACACGCTGCGGGACCGGCACGGCGAGTACGAGGCGGCGCTGGCGCTCGGGTTCACCGAGCCGGTCGCGGTGCGCGAGTTGGTGCGCACGCCTGCCGCCGAGGCCCTGATCCCCGCGCTCGACCAGACCCGCACGGTCGGCCTGGTCACGCTGCCCGGCGCGTTCGTCGGGATGCTGCTGGGCGGCGCGCCGGTGTGGCAGGCGGGCGCGTTGCAGCTCGTCGTGCTGCTGGGGTTGCTGGCGGTGGAGGCGGTGGCGATCGCGGTGGTCGTGGAACTCGTCGCGAGGGGTCTGGTGCGCAGGACTGGTGCCACGGGCGAGCTTAGGCTAACCTAAGTCGCGTCGCTTCGTGGTGGGAGCGGCAGTCAGTTCGGGAACAGACGAGGCCCCGCCTCCCGGTCGTACCGCCGGGTGGCGGGGCCTGGTCGTCTCCGGACACCGGGGGAAACTCACGTGCCGAGCGCGGGTCGACGTGCCACGATCGGATGGTGTTGACAGCCAGGAACGTGACGCTGTCGTTCGGTCCGCGGACCGTGCTCTCGGAGGTCGACCTCGATGTTCCCGCAGGTGAGCGCATAGGCCTGCTCGCGCCGAACGGCGTGGGCAAGTCCACCCTGCTGCGCGTGCTGGCCGGTGAGCTGACCCCCGACTCGGGCACCGTCACCGCCTCCGGCGTGGTCGCGCACCTGACCCAGGAGACCGAGGTCCGGCCCGGCGAGTCGCTGCGTGACCACCTCGCCCGCCGCACGGGCGTGGCGTCGGCCGAGCGCGCGTTCGAGGCCGCCACGCGGGCCTTGAGCGAAGGCGAACCGGGTGCCGACGACGCCTACGCGCGGGCGTTCGACGTGTGGACCGCGTCCGGCGCGGCCGACTTCGCCGAGCGCGCCGACGAGGTGTGCGAACGGCTCGGCCTGCCCGCGACGCTGCTCGACGAGCGCGGGTCGGGCGAGCTGTCCGGCGGGCAGGCGGCGCGGCTGCGGCTCGCGGCCGTGCTGCTGACCACGGCCGACGTGCTGCTGCTCGACGAGCCGACCAACGACCTCGACCTGGCCGGGTTGGACGTCCTGGAGTCGCACGTGCTGCGCAGCCGGGCCGGGATGGTCCTGGTCAGCCACGACCGCGAGTTCCTGGCCCGCACCACGACCGCGATCGCCGAACTGGACGAGTTCAGCCACGGCGTGACCGTGTTCGGCGGCGGGTGGGACGCCTACGTGCAGGAGCAGGCCCGTGCCCGGCAGCGGGCGCGGGAGGAGTACGAGGCGTACGCGGCCAAGCGCGACTCGTTGACGCAGCGGTCCCGGCAGACCCGCGAGTGGTCGCGGCAGGGCTTGCGGCGCAACGCGAAGTCCGACGAGAGCGACAAGTTCGTCAAGTTCTTCGCCAAGCAGGGCGCGGAGAACCTCACCGCGAAGGCGTCCGCCGTGGACCGCGCGCTGGACCGGCTGGAGGAGGTCGAGGAGCCGCGCGAGCCGTGGGAGCTGCGGTTGACGCTGCCCAGCGCCGGGCGGGGCAGCCAGGTCGCGTTCGCCCTGCGCGGCGCGGTGGTCAGCCGGGGCGAGGTCACGCTCGGCCCGATCGACCTCACCATCGGCGCGGGGGAGCGCTGGCGCATCGCCGGGCCCAACGGGTCGGGCAAGTCGACGTTGCTCGGCGCGCTGCTCGGCCGGCTGCCGCTCGACTCGGGTGACCGGGGTCAGGGGCCCGCTGTCGTGGTGGGCGAGGTCGACCAGGTGCGGGCCGACTTCGCGGTGGACGAGCCGGTGCTGGACGTGGTGACCGCGCTGACCGGGCTGCCGGTGGTGGAGGCGCGGACGTTGCTGGCGAAGTTCCGGGTGGGCGCCGACGCCGTGCTGCGGCCGGCCCGTTCGCTGTCGCCCGGCGAGCGGACCAGGGCCGGGTTGGCCGTGCTGCAGGCCAGGGGCACCACGTGCCTGGTGCTGGACGAGCCGACCAACCACCTCGACGTGGCGGCCATCGAACAACTCGAACAGGCGTTGGAGGGGTACGAGGGCACCCTCCTGCTCGTCACCCACGACCGCCGTTTGGCCGCGGCAGTGGGGGTTGACCACACCTTGGACGTGCGGACCCTGGCAAGATAGGCGCATGGGCACCGAGGAGGACTGGCCGGTCGAGCAGACGTGGTCACTGCGCAACACGCATTGGCACGCTTATGTGGAGCACACGTCCCTCGACCACGCCTCCCCGCGCCAGGAGCGCCTGGAGCGCACGCCGGAAGAGGTCTTGACCACACCGACCGAGGTCGCCGCGTGGTTGGAGGTCAACCTGCGCAGCGCGACGAAGCCGGAGGAGGCCGGGAAGAAGCGCACGAAGGACGAGCGCGACTTCTCGGACTCGAACCGGGTGCACACGTCGCTGGCGTCGGCGGGCGAGAGCATCTACACGGGCGTGAAGGGCATGCTGACCCTGGCCGTGGAGGCGGTGACGCCCGACGAGTGCCGCAGCTCCCACGACGGCGCCGACGTCGCACCCCTGAAAGCCGGCCGCCGCCGCTGACCGGCACCCCGGCACGCGGCAGCGCGCCCGAGGCCTGAACCGCGGCGCAGCCGCAAACGCACCAGCCGAACGACCGAGGCCTGAGCCGCAGCGCAGCCGCACGCGCACCGGCCGCACGACCTGCCCGCCGTGCCCCGACGCGCGGCGGACAGGTCGTCGGTCGTGGGCTACCCGCCCACGGGCCAGGTGTGCACCGGCTCGCCCGCGTGCGACAGCTCGACGTACCGCCCGAGCATGGCGCTCAGCGCGGTGTCCCGGTCCGCGCCCCGCTCCTCCAGCAGCGCCACCGTCTCGCGCTGCCACTGCGACCCCGTGCGCCGCGCCAGGCACCTCGCCTCGATCACGCCGAGGTACCGCTCGCGCGCCTCGTCGGACACGCCGCACGCGCGCAGCCCCTCGTGCGCCAGCGGCAGGAGGCGGCGCAGGACCAGCTCGTCCGGCGGCACCCAGCCGATGCCCGGCCAGTACAGCTGCGCGCCCATCCCGTGCCGCGAACCGGCGTACAGGTTCTCCTCCGCCGCGTGGAACGACATCTGTGTCCACAACGGACGCTCCAGCGTGGTCAGTGCCCGTTGCGCGCCGTAGAAGAACGCGGCGTTGGCCATGGTGTCCAGCACCGTCGGCCCGGCCGGCAGCACGCGGTTCTCCACGCGCAGGTGCGGCACGCCGTCGACCACGTCGTACACCGGCCGGTTCCACCGCCACACGGTCCCGTTGTGCAACCGCAACTCCGTCAACGACGGCGTGCCGCCCGACCCGAGCACGTCCAACGGGTCCTCGTCGCCGGTCTCCGGCAGCAACGCCGGGAAGTACCGCACGTTCTCCTCGAACAGGTCGAAGATCGACGTGATCCACCGCTCGCCGAACCACACCCGCGGCCGGACGCCCTGGTTCTTCAGCTCCTGCGACCGGGTGTCCGTGGCCTGGAGGAACAGCGGTATCCGGGTCTCGTGCCACAGCGCCCGCCCGAGCAGGAACGGCGAGTTCGCCGCGATCGCCACCTGCACCCCGGCCAACGCCTGCGCCGCGTTCCAGTGCGCCGCGAAGTCGTCCGGCGCGACCTGGAGGTGCAGCTGCACGGACGTGCAAGCCGCCTCCGGCATGATCGACTCGGCGTAGCTGGACAACCGCTCGCCCGCCCGCCCCGGCAGCGGGGAACCCTCCATCGACAGCACGACCGCCTCGCCGCGCGCCGCGAGGATCTGGTCGTTCAACGTCGTGTACCGCGGCTGCTGCGACAGCCACCGCCGGTCGAAGTGCTCGTGCCGCAACGTCGGCAGCACCCCGATCATCACGATCGACGTGCCCGCGTCGTGCGCCTTGACGTCGGCCGACGCCAGCGTGGAGACCAGCTCCCTCTCCAGGTCCAACGTCTCGTCGCCGGCCAGCTCGCGCGGCGGGACGTTGACCTCCAGGTTGTGCTGGCCCAGTTCCAGCGTGAACGACGGGTCGTCGATCTTCTCCAGCACCTCGGAGTTGGCCATCGCGGGCCGGCAGGCCCCGTCGACCAGGTTCAGCTCGATCTCCAGCCCCATCTGCTGCCTCGGGAAGGAGAAGCTGTCCTCCACCAGCATGGTTCCCAGCGCGTCCATGCACCGCTGCATGCGCTCGCGATAGCGCCGGCGGTCCTCTCTGGTGAACGTCCGACTGGACACATCCGTACCCATGCCGCCTCCCAATCGGTAGGGCTGCTCCGGCGGGCTTAGCGGAGGCCAACCGTGACACAGCAAGCACTTGCCCGCCAGCGCCCAAATCGGTGCTCTCTGTCACATGCTGGTAACAATCAGCGAGAACTCGCTGGTGGCGGGCTTGCGCTCGCGCGCCTCCATCTGCGAGGACCGTTCACCTGTGTGGAGGTGGGACACTGCTGGGGTGATCGAGATCGACGACCCGGCGGACCCCCGGCTGGACGACTTCCGGGACCTGTCGACGGCCGACCGCCGACCGGACCGCCCCGGCGGGCGCGGGCTGGTCATCGCCGAGGGCGTGGTGGTCGTCGAACGACTCCTGGCCTCGCCCTACCCGGTGCGCGGGCTGCTCGGCGTGCGCCGCCGGGTGGAGGCCCTCGGCGACCTGCCGGCACCCGCGTACGTCACGTCCGCCGAGGTCATGGCCGAGGTGGTCGGGTTCCACCTCAACCGGGGCGTGCTGGCCGCCGCGGACCGGGCGCCGCAGCCGGACGTGGCCGACCTCGTCGCGTCGGCACGGCGGCTGGCCGTGCTCGAAGGCGTCGGCGACCACGAGAACCTGGGTTCGTTGTTCCGCAACGCCGCCGCGCTCGGCATCGACGGCGTGCTGCTCGGCCCGGGGTGCAGCGACCCGCTGTACCGGCGCAGCGTCCGCGTCTCGATGGGCCACGTGCTGCGCGTGCCGTTCGCGTCGGTGCCGGACCTCGCCGAGGGCTTCGACCTGCTGCGGCGCAACGGCTTCACGGTCGCCGCCCTCACCCCGCGTGCCGACTCGCGGAACCTGGCGGACGCCGGCCTGCGCGGCCGCAAGGTCGCCGTGCTGCTCGGGTCGGAGGGCCCGGGTCTGACCGACGAGGCCATCGCGGCGGCCGACCTGGCCGTCCGGATACCCATGGCGGAGGGCGTCGACTCCCTGAACGTGGCGACGGCGGGCGCGATCGCCTTCTACGCGATCGCCTGAACGCGCTACGTTTCACCCCGAGCAGAGGAGGACGTAGGTGGAACTGCGGGTCCAGGACGGTCGGGCCGTGCTCGCGGGCCGCGACGACGCGGGCGAGCGGGAAGTCGATCCGCACACCCTCCCGCTCGGCGCCGGTCTCGCCGACGCGCTGCACGAGTGGGCGAAGGTGGCCGACGCGGTGGCGCGTGCCGAAGCACCCTCCGACGGCGCCGCGAGCGCCCTGGTGACCAGGAGGGGGCGTCAGCTGGCCGGTCGGTTGGCCGCGGACATGAACACCCCCGTCGAGTACACCGACCCGGTGACCGGTGAGCAGGTCGTCGTGGACGTCCCGAGCGCCGAGGAGGTCGACGCGGTCGAGGGGACCGGGGTCGACGGGACCGAAGTCGACGGGGCCGGCGGGGCCGGGGTCGACGGGATCGGGCTCGATGGCGAGCCGGGTGCCGAAGAGCCGGAGCCCCGGGAGGAGACCCCCTGGGGCACCGGCCTGACGGTCAGCTTCATCGTCGCCGCGGTGGTGACGTTCACCGTCTACACGCTGTCGGTCGGCCTGGGCGAGACCAGCCAGTGGCTCGCCCTGCTGGCGAACGTCCTGGTGGTCGGCGGCATCGCCCCGTCGGTGTGGCTCGCCCGGAAGGTGCCGGTGTGGCGGTGGGTCGCCTACGGCGTGGTCGCGGGCGTCCTCGCCGCCTGGCTCTCCCTGCTCCTGACGACCGTCCTCGCGCCCGTCTGACCGGTGGCTCCGGCCGGGGGCCCCGACCGGCGTCCTGGCCGGCGCGAACCCCCGGCCAGAGCCTTCGGCCGGGATCCCGGCGAGAGTCCCGGCCACAACCCCGGCGAGAGCCCTCGGCCGGAAGCCCGGCCGGAACCCCGGCGAAGACCCCGGTCGGAACCCCCGGCGAGAGCCCTCGGTCAGGCCAGGGAGTCCCGCCACGCCGTGTGCAGCGCGGCGAACCGGCCGCGTCCGCCGATCAGCTCCTCCGGCGTGCCGTCCTCCACCACCCGGCCGCCGTCGAGCACCAGCACCCGGTCGGCGATCAGCACGGTCGACAGCCGGTGGGCGATGATGAACGCCGTCCGCTCGGCGAGCACCGTCTCCAGCGCGCGCTGCACCGCGCGCTCGGTCGGCACGTCCAGGCTGGACGTGGCCTCGTCGAGCACCAGCACCGCCGGGTCGGCCAGGAACGCCCGCGCGAACGCCACCATCTGCCGCTGCCCGGCCGAGAGCCGCCCGCCGCGCTTGCGCACGTCCGTGTCGTAGCCCTCGGGCAGCGCCCGGATGAACGCCTCCGCGCCGACCGCCCGTGCCGCCGCCTCGACCTCCTCGCGGGTCGCGGACGGGCGGCCCAGCGCGATGTTGTCCAGCACGGACCCGTCGAACAGGAAGTTCTCCTGCGTCACCATGACCACCGCGCGCCGCAGCTCGACGTCGGCCACCGACCGCAGGTCGACCCCGTCCAGCCGGACCGAGCCCGCGGTCGGGTCGTAGAACCGGGCCACCAGCTTGGCCAGCGTCGACTTGCCCGCGCCGGTCGCGCCGACCAGCGCCACGGTCTGCCCGGCGGGCACGGTCAGGTCGAACGGCGGCAGCACCACCGGCGTCGAGTCGGAGTAGCGGAACTCGACCCCCTCGAACCGCACCGCGCCCCGCACGTCACCCAGCGGCGTCGGCTCCTCCGGCTCGCGGACCTGCGGTTGCTCTTCGAGCAGACCGGAGATCTTCTCCAGCGCCGCGGTCGCGGACGCGTAGGCGTTGGCGAACATCGCCAACTGGTCGAACGGGTCGTAGAACCGCCGCACGTACAGCGTGACCGCGGCCAGCACACCGAGTTCGAGCTGCCCGTCCGCCACCCGCAGCGCGCCCCACGCGAGGACCACCGCGAGCGACAGGTTGCCGATCACCCGCACCAGCGAGGTGAACGCCGCCATCACGCCCATCGCGTCGGTGTTGGCGTCGCGGAACCGGCCGTTCAGCTCGGCCATGATCTTCACGTTGCGCCGCTCGCGCCGGAACGCCTGCACGGCGCGGATGCCGTTCATGGTCTCCACGAACTGCACGATGATCTTCGCGATCGCGCCGCGGGTGTGCCGGTAGGCCCGCCCGGAACGGCGGCGGAACCACTGGGTGAGCAGGATCAGCGGCAGGAACCCGGAGAGCACGACGAGCGCGAGCGGCACGTCCAGGTACAGCAGCACGACCGAGATGCCCAGCAGCGACAGCATCGAGCTGAAGAAGCCGTCCAGGCCTTCCTCGACGAGGTCCTGGAGCGAGTCGACGTCGCTGGTCAGGCGCGAGATGACCTTGCCGGAGGTGTACTTCTCGTGGAACGAGACCGACAGGCGCTGGGCGTGCCGGAAGACGCGTTCCCGCAGCACGAGGAGCACGTCCTGGCCGATCCGGCCGGTGAGCCGGACGAACGACCAGCGCAGCAGCGTCGCGGAGATCGCCGCCACCACGTACCCGCCGACGCACCAGGCCAGGGCGTCCGGCCTGCCGTCGAGCGCGGCCGGGACGCCGGTGTCGATGGCCGCCGCGATCAGCAGCGGACCGGCCAGGTTGACCACGTTCTCGACCACCACGATCAGCAGCGCCAGGATCGCGGCCCTGGTGTGCGGGCGCAGCAGCTCGCCGAGCAGGCGGCGGGAGCGGGCCTGGAGCTTCACCCCCGTCGCGTAGTCGACGTCCTCGACGTCCTCCGCGGCGACGCCGCGCCACGCCTCCTCGTCCCGCTCCGGTTCGAGCGCCGGCTGTTGCCCGGTGGTCACGCCGCCACCTCCTCGTCCTCCATAGTGGACAAGAGGTTGCGGTACTCCTCGTTGTCCGCCAACAGTTCCCCGTGCGTCCCGACGGCCGCGATCCGGCCGTCGACGAGCATCGCCACCCGGTCGGCCAGCTGCACCGTGCTCGGCCGGTGCGCGACGACCAGCGCCGTCACGCCCTTGAGCACGCGGCGCAGCGCGGCCTCCACCTCGGCCTCGGTGTGCACGTCCAGCGCGGACAGCGGGTCGTCCAGGACCAGCACGGCCGGGTGCCCGGCCACCGCGCGCGCCAGCGCGAGGCGCTGGCGCTGACCGCCCGACAGCGACAGGCCCTGCTCGCCGATCCGGGTGTCCAGGCCCCAGGGCAGGGCGTCCACGAACTCCTCGGCCCGAGCCACCTTCAACGCCTCGCGGACCCGTTCCTCGGTGACGTCCGCCGAGCCGAGCGCCACGTTCTCGGTGACGCTCGCGGAGAACAGGATCGGCTCCTCGAACGCCGTGCCGACGATCCGGCGCAGCTCGGCCAGGTCCAGCTCGCGCACGTCGACGCCGTCGACCGTGACGCTGCCCGCGGTGACGTCGGCCAGCCGCGGCACGAGCGCGGTGACCGTCGTCTTGCCCGAGCCGGTGGCGCCGACCAGGGCCACGGTCTCGCCCGGCCGGATGTCGAGGTCGACGCCGCGCAGCACCTCGTGCTCCGCGCCGGGGTGCCGGTAGCGGACCCCCTCGAACCGGACGTGCCCGCGCACCGGCGTGGTGGCGGGCCTCGGGTTCGCCGGGCTGGTCACCGTCACCTCGCTGTCGATCACCTCGAAGTACCGCTCCAGCGCCGACGCGGTCGAGTTCGTCTCGGCCAACAACCACCCGATCGAATCGACCGGCCAGCGCAGGTAAGCGCTCACCGTGATGGCCGCGACGAGCGTGCCGACGGTCATCGTGCCGTTGGCGATGCCGATCGAGCCGAACGCCAGCTGACCGGCGATGCCCAGCTCGGGCAGCACGATCAGCACGGCCCACAGCGCGGCGAAGATCCGCACCTTGGCGACCTCGGTGTCCCGCAGCTCCCGGGCCTGGCGGGCGAACCGCCTGGTCAGGTGCGGGCCGCGGCCGAACGCCTTGAGCACCCGGATGCCGAGCACCGACTCCTCGACCACGGTGGTCAGGTCGCCGGACTGGTCCTGCGCGCGGCGGGCGACGACCTTGAACTTCGTCTCGAACAGGTACGACAGCGCCACCAGCGGCAGCGTGCTCGCCAGCACGATCAGGCCCAGGGTGGGCGCCAACCAGAACAGCACGCCCAGCCCGACCGCCACGACCAGGCTGTTGATCACCAGGAAGATGACGGAGAAGCCGACGAACCGCCGCACCTGGGTGAGGTCGGTGGTGGCGCGGGACAGCAACTGCCCCGACTGCCACCGGTCGTGGAAGGCCACCTGCAGGTCTTGCAGGTGGTGGTACAGCTCGGCCCGCATCCGCGCCTCGACGTCCGACGCCGGTCCGGCGATCAGCTTGCGACGGGCGTAGAACAGCGCGGCCTCGGCGCAGCCGAGCAGCACGATGACGCCGATGAGCAGCGGCAACGCGCCCAGGTCGCGGCCGGCGATCGGGCCGTCCACGATCTGTTGGGTGATCAGTGGAATGCCCAGGCCGCACATCATCGCGAGCATGGTGGCGGCCATGGCGAGCACGACGGGTGTGCGAACGGGCTTCAGGTACGGCCACAGCCTGCGCAGTGTCGCGGCTGTGGAAGTACGGTCTTCCGACACGAGTCCCCCTCCGGTCCACCCTGACGGTACGAAGGTGGACCGACTATCGGCATCCTGTTTTCCCTTGTTCGAGGCTGCAAGCTCCAGGTAGGTGGAAGTCAAGGAGCAGGCGCCGGCGCGGTCGACGAGTCAGGTGGAGGTCACGGTGGAGGTGCGGTTCCTGCGGGCCGAGCCCAGCATGGCGTACCCGCGCGGCAGGTTGCTGGCGGTGCGCGGCGGGCGGTTGCACGTGCTCGCGCCGGACGGGTGGGACGTGGTGGGCGGTCCGCGGCCCGAGGGCGCGCGGCCGATCAGCCGGGAGGACGCGGTGCGGTGGTGCCGGTTCGAGGGCTTCGAGGAGGCGGTGCTGGACGCCGTGCCGGTGCCCGAGTAGCTACTTCCCGCGCAGGATCGTCGGTGCGGTGATCAGCCCGGCCAGGCCGTAGCTGACGCCCGCCAGCACCACGAGCACGGTCCACTTGTCGCCGAGCCCGGCGAACTCCTCGGGCAGCTTGAAGTAGTGCGCGAGGCCCAGCAGGATCGGCCCGATCAACACGATCGGCCAGACCGGGCGCACCTTCAGCAGCCACAGCAGCGGCCCGGCCAGCAGTGCGCTGACCAGCAGCGCGATCGGCAGGCCGACCACGATCAGCAGGATGAACTCGCCCAGGGTCGTCTCGTTGACCACCCGGTCGAGCACACCGCTGCGGTAGGCCCGGATCCACGCGAACAGCAGCGCCGCGCCGACGAGGGCCGACACCACGACGCGCTTGAGCACCTTGAACGCGAAGCCGCCCGCGGTGGTGCCCGGCGTGCCCGGGCCGCGCGACGTGTCACTCACGGGCAGCAGTGTGGCTGACCGGGTGCCGTGCTGTCACCGGTGCGGCCAGTACGAACCCGATCGCACCGGCGGCCACGGCCCCGGCCGGCACCGAGACCCACACGGTGAGCAGGGTGAGCGCGGCGGTGAACGTGACGCCGACGGCGGCGAAGCCGAGGGCGCGGTCCTGCCGGGCCGCCTTCAGCACGACCCAGGAGAGCAGGACGCCCACCACCAGGCTGATCGGCATCGCGAGCAGGCCCAGGGCCAGGCAGTCCCAGTCGTCGGTCGAGCACACGGTCCCGGACGCGATGAACTCGCGCAGCCCCCACCAGGCCGCACCCAACCCGGCGCCCAACGCGGCGCCGACGACCAGTCGTCCCAGCATGGCGGCGGGTTACCCGGGTGATCACTCGCGGTAAACCGCTCACGACGAGAGCATGCCGCCGATCAGGAACGACAGCGCGCCCACGCCGACCGCGGCCGGCCACGCCGACAGCGCCGCGAAGCCCAGACCGGCGATCGACAGGACCACGGTGACCACCGCACCCGACACCGCCGTGACACCCGGTCGGTCGACGCCCAGTCGGCGCAGCAGGAACCAGGCCGTCAACCAGCCCGCCACCGGCAGGAACGGCACGGTGAGCGCGAAGCCGACCTGGCACCCGAAGTCGCTCCCGCAGGCCCGGCCCGCGTAGGTGAACCAGGCCCACCAACCGGCACCCAGCAGGCCGCCGACCGCCGTCACCCAGCCGTACCGCCACGCGACCCGCCTCATGTGAGCGATCTTCGGCCATCCGGACCGCGCCCGTCTTGAGTACTCCTACGCGAAAGGGCCCCCGCTGTCGGCGGGGGCCCTCGTCGTCGCTACCCGCTAGCCGCGGGTGGAGCGGACGCCCAGCAGGACGTCCTCCCACGACGGCACGATCGGGTGGTTCTTCTTGCCGCGCTTGGGCGGCGGGTCCTTGCGGGCCGGTGGCGGCTTGGCGCCCGCCGTCGCCGCCGGCTGCTGCGGTGCCGGTGCGGCCGGCGCGGGCGGTTCCTCGGCCACCGGAGCGGGCTCCGGGGTCGGCTCCGGTTCCTGGACCGGCGGCGGAGGGGGAGGCGGTGGGGCCGGCTCCTCGCGGGCGAGGATCTCCGGCTCCTCCAACTTCTCCAACTCCAGCGCCTGGCGGGCCAGCTGGGTGACCGGCCGGACCGTGCGCAGCGTCCGGTTGGGGTTCGGGTCCATGAGCTCCATGGCCCCGTCGTCCAGCGCGGTCACCGTGCCGCCCTGGGCGCCTGGGTGGAACGCCCAGTGGGCCAGGTTGTCCGACCTGCCCGCGGTCCAGTGGAGCTGGACCACCCAGCGGCCGTCCTCACCCCGCCACGAGTCCCAGCTGACGTCGGCGTACTCCTGGCCGCGCAGGCCGAAGGAGTGCGCGACGACCTCGCCGAGCGTCTGCACGTCCGGGCCGTCCTCGCGGACGGGGTGGGCGCGTTGGGCCAGGTCGGCGGTGCGGGAGCGCTCCAGCAGCACCGGGTAGGCGTAGCGCTCGACCCGGTGCACGGGCAGCCCGGCGGCCGCCGCGACCTGGGCCACGGACTCACCCGCCCGGATGCGCGCCTGGATCTCGCGCGGCCGCATCTGGCTCTCGACCTCGATCTCGATCTGGCCGAGCCGGGTGAGGTCTCCGCGTGCCGCGGCGCGCAGCCGTTCGTCGGCGGGGAGCACGAAGCGCTCGCCGCGATCCGGGTCCTCAAGGATGACGGACTTGCCGTCGTCTTCGAGCCCGATGACTCGCAACGCTCGCATCATGGCCTCCCGGATGGCTCACCTCGCCGACTACACACGTTAATGCGGCGCGCCGCCTTGACGGGGGAGACTCGCCGTGGTCACCGATATCTTCGTGTGATCTTGCCGTATGTCGCCCGTGTCCGCACGTCCGTTACCGGAAGGTTCACCTTCGCGCAGGTCGACCGGGACGTTCCCGGCCCGGTGATCCCGCCGGGTACGGCTTCCCGAAGCACCCGGTCGACCGGCGGCTGCGGGCAGCGGACGAAGGGCCGGCGGGCGACGGGAAGCGCACGAAGAGCCGGCGGACGGCGGGAAGCGGCACGGCGGGGCGGCGGGAAGCGCACGGGGGCCGGGTGGGCCGTTCGGCGCAACGGCCGCCGGACAGCGGTGTGGGGGCCGCCCGACGAACCGGGACGGCCCCCACACCGGAGGACGCGATCAGAGCTGGGAGACGACCCAGTCGACGGCCTTGGTCAGCGTGCTCACGTCGGTCGGCTCGACCGCCGGGAACATGGCCACCCGCAGCTGGTTGCGGCCCAGCTTGCGGTACGGCTCGACGTCCACGATCCCGTTGGCGCGCAACACCTTCGCCACCGCGGCCGCGTCCACCGAGTCGTCGAAGTCGATCGTGCCGACGACCTGCGAGCGGTGCGCCGGGTCGGCCACGTACGGCGTGGTGTACGAAGTGGACTCCGCCCACGAGTACAGCCGCGACGACGAGTCGGCGGTGCGCTCCACGGCCCACGACAGGCCACCGTTGCCCAGGATCCACTCGATCTGGTTGTTCAGCAGGAACAACGTGGCCAGCGACGGCGTGTTGTACGTCTGCTCCTTGGTGGAGTTGTCCAGCGCGGTGGTCAGCGACAGGAACTCCGGCACCCAGCGGCCCGACGCGCCGATCTCGGCGACCCGCTCCAGCGCGGCCGGCGACATCAGCGCGATCCACAGCCCGCCGTCGGAGGCGAAGCACTTCTGCGGCGCGAAGTAGTAGACGTCGTAGTCCGACGCCTCCACCGGCAGGCCGCCCGCGCCCGAGGTGGCGTCGATGGCGACCAGCGCGCCGTCGGAGCCGGCCGGGCGGGCGACGGGCACCGCGACACCGGTCGAGGTCTCGTTTTGCGCCCAGCCGACGAGGTCGGTGCCCTCGGCGTAGGTGATCTCGGGCGCGCTGCCCGGGTCGGCCTTGACCACGATCGAGTCGCCGAGGAACGGCGCGTCGGAGGTGACCTTGGCGAACTTCGAGGAGAACTCGCCGTAGGTGAAGTGCTGGGCGCGCTCGCGCACCAGGCCGAACGCGGCGGCGTCCCAGAACGCGGTGGTGCCGCCGTTGCCGAGCACGACCTCGTAGCCCTCGGGCAGCGAGAACAGCTCCCGCAGACCGGCGCGCACCGAGCCGACCAGGGACTTCACCGGCTTCTGCCGGTGGGAGGTGCCCATCAGCGCGGCGCCCTCGGCCGCGAGCGCCGCGAGGGCCTCGGGACGGACCTTGGAGGGCCCGCACCCGAACCTGCCGTCGGACGGCTGCAGGTCGGAGGGCAGGACCAACGTGGTCGGGTCGGCGGTCTGGGTCATCGCGAAGCCTCCGGTTACGGGGAGGGGGTCGGCACGACCGGCGCCGTTGCCGGGGTCTCCAGTGTTGCAGCCGCGTGGCCGCACGGTGACATCCGGGTGTCCCTGGTCACGTCCGCGCTCGGCAGTGGACAGTCCACGAACGACCGATCACCGGTGGTGCCCGGTCGGTGACGCGGCGGGGAACGCGGTCGCGGGGGCGGGCCGCGTGGACGCCGCGTGCACGTCCGCGATCGACCCGGACGCCGCCCACCGCGCGGTGACCGGCGAGGAGCCGACGCCCCGCCCGCCGCCGGACGACGTCGGCGGCGACCCGGGCAGGTCGGTCAGGCGATCTCTTCCCAGCCCTCCACCTCGGACGGCTTGCGCGGCCCCGGGCCGACGTACTTCGCCGACGGCCGGACCAGCCTGCCGGTGCGCTTCTGCTCCAGGATGTGCGCCGACCACCCGGCGGTGCGGGCGCAGGTGAACATCGCGGGCATCATGTGCGGCGGCACCTGCGCGAAGTCCAGGATCACCGCGGCCCAGAACTCGACGTTGGTCTCGATGGCCCGGTCCGGTCGCCGTTCCCGCAGCTCGGCCAGCGCCGCCTGCTCCAGCGCGTTCGCCGCCTCGTACCGGGTCGCGCCCAGCTCCAGGCACGTGCGCCGCAGCACGCGAGCCCGCGGGTCCTCCGCCCGGTACACCCGGTGGCCGAAGCCCATCAACCGCTCGCCCCGGTCGAGCACGCCCTTCACGTACCCGCGCGCGTCGCCGGTCCGCTCGACCTCCTCGATCATCGGCAGCACCCGCGCGGGCGCGCCGCCGTGCAGCGGGCCGGACATGGCGCCGATGGCGCCGGACATGGCCGCCGCGACGTCCGCGCCGGTGGAGGCGATCACCCGGGCGGTGAACGTGGAGGCGTTGAGCCCGTGCTCGGCGGCCGACACCCAGTAGGAGTCCAGCGCCTTCACGTGCGCCGGGTCCGGCTCGCCGCGCCAGCGGGTCAGGAAGCGCTCCGTGACCGTGGTGCACTCGTCGATCCGGCGCTGCGGCACGGCGGGCCGCCCGATGCCCCGCGCGGACTGCGCCGCGTACGACAGGGCCATGACCGAGGCCCGCGCCAGCTGCTCCCGCGCCTGCTCGTCGGTGATGTCGAGCAGCGGCTCGTAACCCCAGATCGGCGCGACCATGGCCAGCGCCGCCTGCACGTCCACCCGCACGTCACCGGTGTGCACCGGGATGGGGAACGGCTCGGCGGGCGGCAGCCCGGGGCCGAAGCGGCCGTCGACCAGCAGGGCCCACACGTTGCCGAAGCTCACCTGGCCGGCCAGGTCCTCGATGTCCACGCCGCGGTAGCGCAGCGCGCCACCGTCGCGATCCGGTTCGGCGATCTCGGTGCGGAAGGCGACCACGCCCTCCAGGCCTGGTCGGAAGCCGTCGTCCTCGGTCTGCACCACGCTGTGCGCTCCTTCTCGGCGAAAGTAAAGAGTTGGAGAAACCTTGCTCCCCATCAGACCCCACGGCAATCGCGGCCGCGCGTGTCCTCGGTCACGATCAAGGAACCGATTCAGATCGGGGAGGTGATCGTTAAGCCCTTGTTTCCGTTCCGCGTTCGGGTCGTTTCCCGTGGTAGACCACGAGCCATGCACCTGACACCGCACGAGCGGGACAAGCTGCTGGTCCACGTGGCGGCCGACGTCGCGCGCAGGCGGCTCGACCGCGGCGTCGTCCTGAACTACCCGGAAGCGGTTGCCCTCATCACCGACCACGTGCTCGAAGGCGCCCGGGACGGCCGGACGGTCAGCGAGCTGATGGACAGCGGCAGGCACGTCCTCACGCGCGACCAGGTCCTCGACGGCGTGCCGGAGATGGTCGAGTCGGTGCAGGTCGAGGCGACCTTCCCGGACGGCACCAAGCTCGTGACCGTGCATCACCCGATCGTGTGAGGAGCAGCCCGTGGTCCCTGGCGAGATCATCACCGGCGACGAGCCGGTCGAGCTGAACCCCGGTCGGCCGCGCACCACGCTCGTCGTGGTCAACGCGGCCGACCGCCCGGTGCAGGTGGGGTCGCACTACCACTTCGCCGCGGTCAACCCCGGCCTGGAGTTCGACCGGGAGGCCGCGTGGGGCAAGCGGCTGGACGTCCCGTCGGGCACGGCGGTGCGGTTCGAGCCGGGCGTGGAGCGCGAGGTGACCCTGGTGCCGATCGCGGGCGCGCGGCACGTGCCGGGGCTGCGGCCCGAGTGGGCCGGCAGCCTGGACGCGGGGGAGCGGGGCCGGTGACCAGGATCAGCCGCCGCCGCTACGCCGAACTGCTCGGCCCCACCACCGGGGACCGGATCCGGCTGGCCGACACCGACATCCTGATCGAGGTCACCGAGGACCGCAGCCGCGGCGCGGGCTCGGGCGACGAGGTCATCTTCGGCGGCGGGAAGGTGATCCGCGAGTCGATGGGCCAGGGCGTCGCCACCCGCGCCGAGGGCGCGCCGGACCTGGTCATCACGGGCGCGGTCGTGCTCGACCACTGGGGCGTGGTCAAGGCCGACGTGGGCGTGCGCGACGGCCGGATCGTGGCCATCGGCAAGGCGGGCAACCCCGACACCATGGACGGCGTCGACCCGGCGCTGGTCATCGGCCCGTCCACCGAGGTGCTGTCGGGCAACGGCAAAATCCTCACCGCGGGCGGCATCGACTGCCACGTCCACTTCATCACCCCCGGCATCGTGGACACCGCGATCGCGTCCGGCCTGACCACGCTGATCGGCGGCGGCACGGGGCCCGCCGAGGGCACGAAGGCCACCACGGTCACGCCCGGCGCGTGGAACCTGGGCCGGATGCTCGCCTCGTTGGACCACATGCCGGTCAACGTGCTGCTGCTCGGCAAGGGCAACACCACCCGCGAGGACGCCCTCCGGGAGCAGCTGGCCGGTGGCGCGGGCGGGTTCAAGCTGCACGAGGACTGGGGCACCACGCCCGCCGCGATCGACGCCTGCCTGCGCGTCGCGGACGAGTCGGGCGTGCAGGTGGCCATCCACACCGACACGCTCAACGAGGCCGGGTTCGTCGAGTCGACCCTGGCCGCCATCGCCGGCCGGTCGATCAACGCCTACCACTCCGAGGGCGCGGGCGGCGGGCACGCGCCGGACATCATCCAGGTGGTGTCCGAGCCGAACGTGCTGCCGTCCTCGACCAACCCGACCCGCCCGCACACCGTGAACACGCTCGAAGAGCACCTGGACATGCTGATGGTGTGCCACCACCTCAACCCGTCCGTGCCCGAGGACCTGGCGTTCGCCGAGAGCCGCATCCGGCCGACCACGATCGCGGCCGAGGACGTCCTGCACGACCTGGGCGCGATCTCGATGATCAGCTCGGACTCGCAGGCCATGGGCCGGGTCGGCGAGGTCATCATCCGGACCTGGCAGACCGCGCACGTGATGCAGCGGCGGCGCGGCGACCTCGCCGGTGGTGGGGCGGCCGGCAACCTCCGCGCCCGCCGGTACGTGGCCAAGTACACGATCAACCCGGCCATCGCGCACGGCATCGACCACGAGGTGGGCTCGGTGGAGGTCGGCAAGCTGGCCGACCTGGTGCTGTGGGAGCCGAAGTTCTTCGGCGTGCGGCCGTCGGTCGTGCTCAAGGGCGGGTTCATCGCGCACGCCGCGATGGGTGACGCGAACGCGTCCATCCCCACCCCGCAGCCGATCTTCGCCCGGCCGATGTTCGGCGCGCACTCGGCCGCGCGCAGCAGCGTGCACTTCGTGTCGCAGCAGGCGGTGGACGCGGACCTGGCGGACGTGCTGCGGTTGGCCCGACCGCTGGTGCCGATCAGGAACACCCGCGGCGTGACCAAGGCCGACATGGTGCTCAACGACGCGATGCCGTCGGTGAAGGTGGACCCGGACAGCTTCGCCGTGCGCATCGACGGCGAGCTGGTCGAGCCGCAGCCCGTGGCGGAGCTGCCGATGGCCCAGCGCTACTTCCTGTTCTGATGAACCTCGCGGCGCTGATGATCGCGGACTCCCGCTTCCCGGGCGGTGGTCACGCGCACTCGGGCGGGCTGGAGGAGGCCGTCGCGCGGCGGTTGGTCACCGACGAGGCGTCGTTGCGGTCGTTCCTGCTCGGCAGGCTGCGCACGGCGGGGGCGTTGGGCGCGGTGTTCGCCGCCGCCGCGTGTCGTGGCCGGTACGCGGAGCTGGACGCCGAGCTCGACGCCCGCACGCCGTCACCGGCCCAGCGCAACGCCTCACGCGTGCAGGGCCGGGGCATCGCGCGGGCGGCTTCGAAGGCGTGGCCGACGCCCGCGTTGGCCGAGCTGCTGCGCGTCACGCCCCGGCCGCACCACCCGATCATCGTGGGCGTGCTCGTCGGCGAGCCGTTCGAGGCCGCGCAGACCGTGGCGTACCACGCGGTGACGGGTCCGGCGACGGGGGCGGTCCGGTTGCTGGGGCTGGACCCGTTCGGGGTGAACGCGGTGCTGGCCCGGCTCGCGCCCGAGATCGACGCGGTGGCCGCGACGGCCGCCGTCCACGCCGACACCCCGCCCGAGGACCTGCCCGCGCCGAGCGCGCCGGGCCTTGACCTGCTGGCCGAATCCCACGACCGCCACCACTCCGAAGAGGTGCGTCTCTTTGTCAGCTGACCACGTGCACCCGGTGAACTTCGACCCCACCGACGCGGGACACGACCCGCACCACGCGCACGACCACGCCCACCGCGCCGTGCGCCTCGGCATCGGCGGCCCGGTCGGCAGCGGCAAGACCGCGCTGACCGCCGCGCTGTGCCGGGCGTTGGGCGGCAGCGTGGACCTCGCCGTCGTGACCAACGACATCTACACCACCGAGGACGCCGACTTCCTGCGCGCCGCCGGCGTGCTCGACGTCGACCGGATCGAGGCGGTGCAGACCGGCGCGTGCCCGCACACCGCGATCCGCGACGACATCACCGCCAACCTGGACGCGGTGGAGCTGCTGGAGCACCGGTTCCCCGGCCTGGAGCTGGTGATCATCGAGAGCGGCGGCGACAACCTGACCGCCGTGTTCAGCCGGGGGCTGGTGGACCGGCAGATCTTCGTGGTGGACGTGGCGGGCGGCGACAAGGTGCCGCGCAAGGGCGGGCCCGGCGTGACCACCGCGGACCTGCTGGTGATCAACAAGACCGACCTCGCGCCCATGGTGGGCGCCGACCTCGGCGTCATGACGGCCGACGCCCACCGGATGCGCGGCGAGCTACCGGTGCTGAGCCAGTCCCTTGTGGACACACCGGACGCCCCCGCGGTGGCCGACTGGGTGCGCGCTCAGCTCCGCACGCTCGCGGCGGTCAGTTGATCGCCGAACGGGCTGACGTCGCCCGCGCAGCCGTGCTGGTCCCGCATGGGCTCGTACAGCGGGACGGTCTCGTCCGGCGGGAACACGCGGATGCCCCAGACGGGCGTCTTGCGGCACACCTCCGGGTCGAAGTTGTCGACCTGGGCGAACCCGACGTCCGAGATCGCCGCGCCGCCGTGCGGCAGGGTCAGCGACGAACCACGGTCGCCGACGCGGCTGGCCGCGGCGCCGACCTGCTTCCCATCGGCGTCCACATAGGACACCCCCGGGAAACCGCGGAGCACGCACGTGCGCGGGCCCCGGTTGGTGAACACGACCTCCCGGTACACCGTTCCCGCCGCGCCCTCCACGCGGCCGAAGGCGATGTCGAGGTCCACCGAGCGGCACGTGGCCACCTCGGCGCCGACCTCGTCCCCCGCCGCCTGCGCGACGGCGGTTCCCCCGGTGACGGACACGGCCGCGATGATCGCGGCCACTGCGACAGATCTCCTCATCACGATCTCCCCCGAGATTCGCGGGTGGGAGTTCCACCCGACCTGATGACGTGTCGGGGGTCACGGGGGTTGCTCCGGTGAGGGCGCGGGCGCACCTGGTCGTGGAACGCGACCCGAACGGGCGAACCGTGGTGCGCGACATGAGGTCCATGGCCCCGTTGCGCCTCGTGCCGCACCGCGGGCGTGCCGAGGTGGCGCTGGTGCACCTGGTCAGCGCCGTCACCGCGCCGCTGGGCGGCGACGACCTCGAACTGCGCGTCACGGTCGGTCCCGGCGCGTCGCTGGAGCTGCGCGGGGTGGCCGCGACGCTCGCGCTGCCCGGTCGGCACCCCGGCGGCAGCCGTGCCCTCGTCGACGTGGAATTGGCCGACGGCGCGTCGATGTCCTACCTGCCGGAGCCGACTGTCGTCACGGCGCGTGCCTGCCACGAGGCGGTGTTCCGCGCACGGATGGGGGAAGGCGCTCGGCTGCGTGCGCGGGACGTCGTGGTCCTCGGTCGGACGAACGAGCGGTCGGGCCTGCTCACCACGACCCTCGACGTCCGGCGCGACGGTCCGCTGATCAAGCAGACGTCTCACTTGGGAACGCCCGAAGTGGACACGAGCCCGGCCGGCCTGGTGGGGCGCAGGGTGCTCGGCACCGAACTCCTGTGCTGGGGCGACGACCTCCCGGGAGCGGTCTCGGAACCGTGGTGGTCGCTCGTCCCGCTGGTCCGAGGCGGAAGCCTCGCCACCGCCGTGGCCGACGACGTGGTGACCGTCGACCGCGCGCTCGACCAGGCACGCGCCAGGCACCCCGGTTCGCGTCCGGTCTGACTCGATCCCGTGCTCGATTCCGAGGCGACCGTCACACTGAAAGTCACGGATCGGGTGGCGGTCATCACCGTGCGGGCGGTTTCGCCCAGCGCCGGGAACCCGTACGGTCGCTGGATCGCTAGGTGCCACAAGTGCCTTGGCCAGGCCGAAGTACGCTCCGGGAGGTCGGGATGTCGGAGACGACGAACATCGCGTTGCCGTCGATGCGGGTGTCCTACGAACAAGGATCGCTCACGGAGAGCGACCTCGAGGCCAGTTGGCACGAGCAGCTGCAGCTGTGGCTGGACCAGGCGGCGGGCGCCGGTCTGCCGGAGCCGAACGCGATGGTCCTCGCGACCGCGGACACCGAAGGCCGCCCCTCTTCGCGCACCGTGCTGGCCAAGGGCCTGGACGAGCGCGGTCTGGTGTTCTTCACCAACTACACCTCCGCCAAGAGCCACGACCTGATGGCCACCCGCTACGCGTCGGCCACGTTCCCGTGGTTCGCGATGCAGCGGCAGGCCCACGTGCGCGGCATCGTGGAGAAGGTCGGTCCCGCCGAGACGGCGAGCTACTGGGAGAGCCGCCCGCGCGGCTCGCAGCTGGGCGCCTGGGCGTCGCCGCAGTCCCGGGTGGTCGGCGGTCGCTCCACTTTGGAGAGCGCGCTGCACAAGGTCGAGCGGCAGTTCGCCGACTCCGACCGGGTACCCGTGCCCCCGCACTGGGGTGGCTGGCGCATCCGGCCCGAGGAGGTCGAGTTCTGGCAGGGCCGCCGCGACCGCATGCACGACCGCCTGCGCTTCCGCCTCGGCCGTGACGGCTGGGAAGTGCAGCGGGTCGCGCCGTAGTCCACGGCCCGCAGTCCACCACGGCCCGTAGTCCACGGCCCGCGGTTCCCGCTTCGGCGGTTCCCGCTTCGACCGGGCCCCGCGGTGCGTCGTCACCGCGGGGCCCGTTCTACGTCCGGGTGATCTCGTTGCCGCGCCGGGTCAGCGTGGTGCCGCCGCACCGCACGGACTGCTCGGTCGGGGTGTTCGCCAAGACCTCGAAGTCGGGCACCTCAGGGGCGATCAGGCACGCGTAGGAGGCGTTGACCGGGCTCGGGCCGTGGTCGAAGCCGATGGTGAAGATCCCGCCTTCGAGGGACGTGAAGTGCGGTGCCAGCGGCACGTAGGTGATGCCGCCGTGCCGGACCGGGTCGGTGGACACGTCGCCGACGGCCAGGCGCTGGTCGATGGTCGTGACCACCCGGTTCGCGCCGGGAGCCGAGATGCCCGCGCCCAGTGCCACCACGGCGTCCGGGAAGCAGAACCACGCCTTCCAGCCGTCGGTGAACCGGTCGACGCCCGCGATCCGCACCACCGCCGCGCCGTGGCCGTCGGCGGCCCACCCGAACACGTCCTCCGCCGCGCCGCGCTCCAGGTACGGGCGGGGGAGCAGGGAGCGGCCCTGTTCGGTGGTGGTGCCCGGCAGCCGGGCCCAGTCCCACACCGGCAGCACCTCGCGGTACCCGTCGGACGAGCCGAGGCGGATCGTGGCGACGCCGTCCCCGAGGTGCCGCCCGAGGGTGTTCTCCCCGTTCAGCGTCTCGGTGGGCACGGTCCGGGTGGACGACGCGCGCACGGTGAACGCCCAGGTCGGGCGGCGGTGCACGAGGTAGTCGGAGCGGGGGAACCACCGGGTGCCGACCAGCGGCGGGCCGGCGCCGTCGAGCCGGGACGCGAGGGCGGCCAGCTCGTCGGCCCGGTACCGCGAGCCGGAGCCGATCAGCCGGTCGACGGCCGCGCGCAGCGAGTCGAGCCGGTGGGCGTCGGGCCGGACCAGTTCGCGGCCCATGGCGGTGAAGTCGTACGACGAGCCGTGCGCGAACCACTGCTGGCCGTCGAGCAGGAAGTCGGTGAAGAACCGGACGGCGGGCTCGGGGAACAGGTGCAGCCACCGGGTGAGCGACTCGACCAGGCTCGCGCCGTAGCCGCCGGAGTAGAGCTGCGGACCGTGCTGGTGGAAGCTGTAGTCGTCCTGGACGCCCTCACCATCGGTGAAGGCGAGCACCGAGCACATCCGGTCGACCGCCTCGGCGACCACGGCGTCGTCCCGCGTGATCAGCCCGCGCCGCAGGTGGATCGCGGACGCCCAGACCAGGTTCTGCCCGGTCTTCTCCACCGGCCCGACCGCCGACGCCAGCCACTCGCCCCAGGAGGCGCGTTCGGCGGGGGACAGGTCGAGGTCCAGCAGGGCGTCGCCGACGAGCTGCGGTGCGCCGATCTCGTTGTACCACCAGTTGTCGGAGGTGGGGGCCAGGCGTCGCCAGGCCACCAGCGCGGCGAGGCGTTCGGCGGGCGGGAGGGTCCGCGCGCGGTGCAGGTGCTCCATGGCGGGGAAGTCGGCGGCGTCCCGGGACGAGTAGTCGACGTCGGGCCAGGTGCCGTCGAAGGACATGCCGCCCAGTATCGGGCACCGGGTGCCGGCTAGGGTCGACGCTCGCCCCGGGCGAACGGTTCCACGTCGGCCTCCGCCAGCGCCACCCGGTCGCCGCCCCGCCGCCGCGCCTCCCGCACCGCACCGTCCACGCGGGCCAGCGCCTCTTGGAGCGTTTCACCCGGCCGCACCGCGGTGACGCCGACGTTGACCTCCGGCTGCCGGTCGGTTCCCAGGAGCTCCCGCCAGTCGTGCCCGGCCACCGCCGCCCGCATCCGCTCGGCGACCGCGATCCCGCTGTCCGGCCCGTGCCCGGGTGCGGTGACGAGCACGGCGAACTCGTCCTCACCGAGCCGCGCCACGGGCGGCTCGTCACCCGAGGCCCTCCACAGCAGCCCGAAGATCTCGTTCTGCGCCGCGCCGACCGCCGCCTGGCTGATCGACGAGTACCGCGCTCCGATCGCGCCCACGTCGACCAGCAGCAGCCATGTGGTCCGGTCTTCCGCGCCCTCCCGGGCCGCCTCCACCTGGAGCCTGAACCACTCGCGGGCGTGGTCCCGGACCGGACCCCGGTCGTGCGACACCGCCGGCGGTGTCCGCGACGGCGGCTCGTCGGGCCGGGTCATCCCGGCGATGCGGCGGATGCGGTCGGGCGTGGGGCGGCCGAGCTTCGCGTCGAGCACCAGGCGCAGGCGGGCGGCGGCGATGTGTTCCGGGGTGATGGCCGCGTCAGTCACCACGGGGCTCCTCCTCGGCGGGCAACGACTCCAGTGCACGCCGCTGGAACTCGTCCAGCAACAGGCACTCGTCGCGCTCGGCCAGTTCCGACTTCGCGAGCGTGGTCAGCAGGTTCAGGCCCGCGACCCGTTTCGCGGGCGATTCGTCCAGGGCCAGTTCGGCGGCCCAGGTGAACCGCCGCCACCACTCCTCGCGGCGGCCAGTTCCCGTGGTCGAAGTCTCGGTAAAGAAGTTGTTAGTTACCGTACGCTAACGACTGTGCGGAGAGTGCTGGGGAAGATTGCCATCGACACCCGACCGCTGAAGGTCGTGGCGTTCCGGCGGCTGTGGCTCTCGACCGTCGTCACGGCCGTCGGCAGCCAGTTGACCGCGGTGGCCGTGCCCAAGCAGGTGTACGACCTGACCGGGTCGTCGGGCTGGGTGGGCGTGTCGGCCGGTGTGGCGTTGGTGCCGTTGTTGGTCTTCGGGCTGTACGGCGGCGCGATCGCCGACGTGGTGGACCGGCGCAAGCTGCTGGTCGTCACCAACACCGGTATCGCGGTGGCGTCCGTGCTGCTGTGGGTGCAGGCCGCGCTGCACGTGGACTCGGTGTGGCTGGTGATCGCCCTGCTGGGCCTGCAACAGGTGTTCTTCGCCGCGAACGCCCCCGCCCGCACCGCGTCCATCGCCCGGCTGGTGCCCGCCGACCAGATCCCGGCCGCCACCGCGCTCGGTGCGACGGTGATGATGTTCGGCGGCGTGTTCGGACCGCTGCTGGCCGGCGCGCTGATGCCGGTGGTCGGCCTGTCGACGCTGTACCTGGTCGACGCCATCGCCCTGACGCTGACGATCTGGGCGGTCTGGAAGCTGCCGCCGCTCCCGCCGTTGAGCGGCACGTCGAGGCGCGCCGGTGTGCGGGACGTGGTCGACGGGTTCAAGTACCTGGCGTTGCAGAAGATCCTGCTGGCGAGCTTCCTGCTGGACGTCATCGCGATGGTGTTCGGCATGCCGCGCGCGCTGTTCCCGGAGATGGCCGAGAACACGTTCGGCGACCCGCCCGGCGGAGGGTTGGCGCTGGGCCTGCTGTTCGCCGCCATGCCGCTGGGCGCGATGCTGTTCGGCCTCACGTCGGGCTGGACGTCACGGGTGCACCGCCACGGCATGGGCGTCGTGTACGCGATCGTCGCCTGGGGCGTGACGATGATCGGGTTCGGCCTGTCGCACGCCCTGTGGCTGGCCGTGGTGTTCCTGGCCCTCGGCGGCGCGGCGGACATGGTCAGCATGGTGTTCCGCAGCGCGATCCTCCAGTCGGCGGCGGCGGACGAGATGCGCGGCCGGATGCAGGGCGTGTTCATCGTGGTGGTGGCGGGCGGGCCCCGGCTGGCGGACCTCCTGCACGGCACCACGGGCGCCCTAATCGGCCCCGGCAACGCCACCGCCATCGGTGGTGTGCTCGTCGTGGCCGCGACCGGGCTGGCCGTGCTGGCGATCCCGGCGATCCGGCGCTACCGCTTCACGCCCGACGCGCTGCCCTCGGGGGACATCCCTAAGTGATGCCCCTGACCTGCGAAAACACTGAGAACACCCTCAGTCCTCGCAGGTTAGCGTCCGCCGGTATGAGAGCTGCCGTGCACACCAGGTTCGGTCCGCCGGACGTGGTCCGGGTCGTGGAGTCGGCCGTCCCCGTCCCGGGGAAGGACGACGTGCTGATCAAGGTGCACGCGACGACGGTGACGTCGGCGGAGTGCGCGATGCGTCGCGGCGAGCCGCGGTGGGGCCGGGTGGTCATCGGCCTGCGCCGCCCGCGCCGGAGGCTGCGGACCCTGGGGATGGAGGTGGCCGGGGTCGTCACGCGGGTCGGCTCGGACGTGCGGCGGTTCGCGCCCGGTGACGAGGTCTTCGGGTTCACCGGCTTCGGCGCCGGCGGGCACGCCGAGTACGTGCGGATGCCGGCCGACGGGTCGCTGGCGCCCAAGCCGGCCGGTCGGACGTTCGCCGAGGCGGCCGCCGCCGTGGACGGCGCCACCACCGCCTTGTTCTTCCTGCGCGACAAGGTCGGCGTGCGGGCTGGGCAGCGGGTGCTGGTCAACGGCGCGTCCGGCAGCATCGGCACGTACGCGGTGCAGCTGGCGAAGCTGTTCGGGGCGGAGGTCGTCGGCGTCTGCGGTCCCGGCAACGTCGAGCTGGTGAAGTCGCTCGGCGCGGACGAGGTCATCGACTACACGGAACGCGACTTCACGGCGGACTTGGACGCCTACGACGTCGTGTTCGACACGGTCGGCAAGAGCTCGTTCACGCGGTCGCGGCGGGCGTTGCGGGCCGGTGGGAAGTACGTGCCGACCACCGGCCTGGGCAACGTGCTGTGGGGGTTGTGGACGTCGGTGCGCGGCGGCAAGGGCGGCAAGAAGGTCGTGTTCGGCATGTCGGTGCGCAAGAACGCCGGCTTGCTCGTCGTCAAGGACCTGCTGGAGGAGGGCAGGCTGCGGGTCGTCGTGGACCGGACCTACCCGTTCGAGCACATCGCCGAGGCCCACCGGTACGTGGACGCGGGGCACAAGCGGGGCAACGTCGTCATCGCTGTGGTGGACTAGCCCGGTGATCACGTACGACCACCGCGCGTTCGCTCAGGCGTTCCTCGACGCCCACCCGGACGCCAAGCACGGCTACTTCTAAAGCCAGCCCTACAACACGGCCCTGCGTGAGCACCGGCAGCGGGTGCTGGACGGCTTGCAGGAGCTGTTCGGCTTCCGGCTGGAGCCCGACGGGATGTCCCAGGGGCGGGGTGCGCTGTTCATGCTGTTCCGCGCCACGGCCTCGTCGTACGTCAAGATCACCGGGCCGGGCGAGGGGTTCGGGGAAGCCGGGTTGATCTACCGGCAGCTGGCCGAGACCGACGCGCAGCAGCACGTCCTCGGCGGTCTGGAGCGGATCACCGCGTGCAACGACCGGTCGCGTCACGCCCACCTCGACGTCATGGAGTCGCTGATCGGGGTGTTCCTGGGAGAGCGGGCCGGGGCGACGTTCACCTCGGCGGACCTGGCCGCCATCGGCGTGGACGACACCGCCGGCCCGAACAGCGCGGACTACAACCAGTGGGAGGACTACTGAGCCCGCAGGAACCGCGCCCATGAGGTGGCGGGGAAGGTGATGGTGGGCGCGGGGTTCTTCGAGTCCCGCGCCGCCACCCGGTCCCGTTCCTCGATGTGCGCCACCTCAACGCAGTTGGCCGTGCTCGCACTACGAGAACTCTTGCGCCACAGGGTCATGCTCCACAGTCTTATGCAAGACCCTTCAGGTACTCCACTGTTTCCTGCATGGTGTATGCCAAATCCTGGAGGGTCGCCCAGGTCGCCTCGAACACCTCGATCTGGTCGTCCTCGTCGATGAACAGGCTGGCGACCTTGTTCTCCAACAGCACCAGGCTCGGATCGTCGTCGTACTGCAAGATCACGAACGGCCCGCTGAGCCCCGCGTGCAGTTCGGCGTGGGTCGGCACCACCTGAACGGTGACGTTCGGGCGCTCGGCCGTGTCGATGAGGTGGCGGACCTGCCTGGCTTGCGCGCCGGAGTCACCGAACGGCCGCTCGACCGCACCCTGCTCGATGATCGCGTGCAGCTTGAGGGGGTTGCCGCGGGCGAGCAGTCCCTGCCTCGCCATCCGGCTCGCGACCAGCGCATCGACCTGGTTCTCGGAAAGCGCGTGCCCGGTGGCCGCGATGATCGACCGGGAGTACTCCGGGGTCTGCAAAAGACCGGGGATGACCAGCGGCTCGTAGTAGAGCAAAGAACTGGCCTCGTCCTCGAAGTCGGCCCAGGTCTGCCAGTCCTCGTGCAGCTTCTGGTTGTTCATGCGCAGCAGGCCGCGTTGTTCGGCGTGCCGGGCGAGGTCCAGGAGCTCCACGCGTTGCCTGCGCGCGACCTTGTAGAAGTCGAGCAGCTTCTCCAGGTCGTCCAGGTAGATGCCCATACCGGACGTCTCGATGCGGCTGATCTTGCTCCCGGACATGCCCACGGCGTCGCCCACGGCATCGGTGCTGATGCCGGTGGCGTTGCGGAGCTTCTTGAGGATGTACGCGAGTCGGCGAGAGCGGACCGACGTTCCGGCGCGGCGTGCCATGGAAGCGAACGTAGGGCGCTGTGTACTGCGGAGCAATGACACTCACTCGATCGTGTCATTGCGAGCTAAGTGGAAGCGCTGCAAATCTAATGAGCATGGAGCCGATCATCAAGGTGACCTTGCCGAAGCGCGAGTGGTTGTTGCGGTGCTACTCCGAGCAGGAGGACGTGATGACGCTGGAAGTCCAGGACGGCGGGATCGACGTGTTCCTGCCTTCCGGGGTGGACGGCGTACGACTGGAAGCCGCCCAGATCGCGGCGTTCCGGGAGGCGCTGGACGAGGCCATCGCGCAGGCCGAGGCAGACCTCCGGGCCGCCGCCCGAACCTGAACATCAAGACTTGCCCAAGGTGTGCCGATTCGACTATCCGGGCCCAGTGTGATCCGGCACACTCACTCGGCATGGCGGAAGCGACGAGCGCACCGGCGCAACCGGAACTGAAGCGGGCCATCGGCCCGAAGCTGCTGCTGTTCTTCGTGGTCGGTGACATCCTCGGCACCGGCATCTACGCCCTCACGGGCAACGTCGCGGGCAAGATCGGCGGCGCGCTCTGGCTGCCCTTCCTGGTCGCGTTCGTGGTGGCGTTCCTGACCGCGTTCAGCTACCTCGAACTCGTCGGCAAGTACCCCAGGGCGGCCGGGGCGGCCCTGTACACCAACCGCGCGTTCAAGATCCAGTTCCTCACCTTCATGGTGGCGTTCGCGGTGATGAGCTCGGGCATCACCTCGGCGTCCTCCGCCGCGCTCGCGTTCGGGCGCACCTACCTCCAGTCGGTCATCAAGGAGTTCTTCTCGGACACGTTCACCGTGTCCGCGAGCCTGGTCGCGGTCCTCTTCATCATCGGGCTCGCCGCGATCAACTTCCGGGGCGTGTCGGAGTCGGTCAAGGCGAACGTCGTCCTGACCTGCATCGAGCTGTCCGGCCTGGTGATCATCATCGCGATCGGCATCTACGCGGTGCTGGCGGGCGACGGCGACCCCGGCCGGCTCACCCAGGTCGACCCGGCACCCGGCCAGAGCGCGCTGGTGGCCGTCACGTCCGCCACCGCGCTGGCGTTCTTCGCGATGGTCGGGTTCGAGGACTCGGTGAACATGGCCGAGGAGTGCCGCGACCCGGTCCGCATCTTCCCGCGCGCGATGCTGTGGGGCATGGTGATCGCGGCGGTGATCTACGTGCTGGTCGCGATCACGTCGTCGCTGCTCATCCCCGCCGACGAGCTGTCCAAGGCGGGGTCCTCCGCGCTGCTGAAGGTCGTCCAGGTGGGCGCGCCCGGTTTCCCGTTGTGGATCTTCTCGCTGATCGGCCTGTTCGCGGTCATCAACTCGGCGCTGATCAACATGCTGATGGCCAGCCGGCTGATCTACGGCATGTCGAACGAGCGGATCATCCCGAAGGCCTTCGGCATCGTGCACCCGTTCCGCCGCACGCCGTGGATCTCGATCGTCTTCACCTCGGGCGTCGCGATCATCCTGGTGCTCACCACCGACATCGCGAAGCTCGGCGGCACGACCGCCCTGCTGCTGCTGGTCGTCTTCACCATCGTCAACGTCGCGGTGCTGGTGCTGCGCAAGGAGAAGGCCGACCACGAGCACTTCCGCGCGCCGACGTGGGTGCCGGTGCTGGGCGCGCTCACGTGCGCGTACCTGGCCAGCCCGCTGTCGGGCCGCGCGTCGGCGGACTACGAGATCGCGTTGTACCTGCTCGGCGCCGGCCTGGTGCTGTGGCTGATCAACCGCCTGGTGCACGGCAAGGTCGAGTTCGACCCGGAGAAGCTGGCCAAGTGACCCGCTGATCCCGGTGGGCCGCATCCCTGCGGCCCACCGGGTCCCGGGCGTTCGCATTGGTCATTCGATCGGGTGAAAGCCTGATGATCTTGGCGCGGAACGGGGTGCTCAACCCCTTTGTTCACATGAGCCCGTCAACGCCTCCAGGCGAGCACGCGTCATCCGTGATCACCGGCATCCTCGTCGCCGCCGGGTCCTTCTACTCGCTCACCGGGTCCGCCCTCGCGACCGCGCTGGTCACCGCCCTCGCCGTGACGACTGCGGTGGTGCTGCGGGGGCGCGGCCGTCGGGCGCGGCGGTGACGCCGTGGCGCTGCGCACCGACTTCCCCCGCGCGGCCACCCGTGCCCACGACCACCAGCAGGAGGGCGTCACGTCCGGAGTACCCGTGTCGTGCGAGGTCGAGTTCCGCGCCGAGTACGGCCGGGTCGTCGCCTACCTGTGCTACCACGGCTTCGACCGGCACGTCGCCGACGACGCGGCGGCCGAGGCCTTGAGCGAGGCGTGGGAACCACGGTCTTCGGAATGGGCATCGCCTCCGCCTGGCTCGCGGTGGTCGGGTGCCGGCGCTGGGATCCGCCACCACGACGCCTGTGGGAGAGGTGGATCAGCCGTCGGCCGCCGCGCTCCGGACACCCGGTCAGACCACGACGACCGGCCGGCCCTCGGACTCCGGTCGCCCGTCCTCGCTCGGGGTGGTGAGGGGAGACGAGTCGGATGTGGCCCGGCTCGTCCAGCGGTGGAGCGTCGAGTTCGAGCCCGACTCCGTCCAGTTCGCCCGCGGCGACGGCGACACGTTGGTCCGGTACGCCGGGTTGATCCGGGAGACCCCTCACTTGAGGATCTTCTTAATCGGGCGGGCCGCCTCGGTCGGGTCCTCCGACTCCGCCGACAGGCTCAGCCTGACCCGCGCCACGAAGGTCCGCGACCTGCTCGTGGCCCTGGGCAGGCCGGCCGTTCGCGCCGGCGGCCTGACGGCCGTCAGGCCGCTTCCACCCGGTACGGGTCGTGCTCGGCGAGCAGCTTCTCCAGCCGGGCCTGGTCCACCCGGCTCACCACGTAGGTCTCCTCCTGGCGGTCGCGCACGCACTTGGCCAGGGTGAACGCCGACGTGACGGTGAACAGCAGGCCCAGGGCGAGGAACGCGCGCACCCAGCCGTCCACCGGCAGGTAGGCGACGCCAAGGCCGACGGCGGCCAGCGAGATCACGAACGAGATCACCGCCTGCGCGTAGAAGGCGTTGGTGGTCGGCGAGTGGGTTTTCGCGGTCATGGCCGAAGCATCCCCACCGACGCCCACCGGTGTCATGAGTAGCGCTACTCGATCAGGCGAGGGCTTTCTGCCGCCGTCGTAGGTGGGTGGTGTCGTGCGCGTTGAAGACGTCCACCGCACCACCGTGGTCGCGCACCAGTTCCCGCAACCGCTCCTGGTTGGCCAGCCGCAGCTCGGGCACGACCTCCATCCGCTTCTGCATGTACGCCAACGCCGGCGGGCAGTGGGGTGGTGACTCCACCTCGCCGTGGAAGAAGTACGAGTCGCCGGCGTGCAGCAGCCACCGGTCGCCGGTCCGCACCGCCACGCCCGAGTGCCCGTGCGTGTGCCCGAACAACGGCACCAGCAGCACGTCCGGCCGGACCTCGCGGACCCCGTGGAAGCCGAACCACGACTCACCGGTCGTCTCGTGCGGCACCCACCGCGGCCCGTGCGACCACTGCGCGTCCGGGTAGCGCACCCGGTCGTTGCCGGACTTGCCCGAACGCGTCGCCGCGGCCAGCTCCTCGACGGAGAGGTGGACCCTGGCGTGCGGGAAGTCGCGCAGGCCACCGCCGTGGTCGAGGTCGAGGTGGGTCAGCACGACGTCGCGCACGTCCGACGCGGCGAACCCGAGCGCCTCCACCTGGCGCAGCGCGGTCTCCGACTCCGCCAGCACCGGCCGGCTCATCAACCGCCACCGGCGCACCAACGTCTCGCCCGGCCGCCGCACGTCACCGACGCCCAGGCCGCTGTCGACCAGCACGAGCCCGTCGTCGGTCTCCAGCAGCAGCACGTGGCAGACCAGCTCGGCCGCGGCGAGGTACGAGCCCTCGCCGGTCACCAGCTTCCCGCCGAACGGGCGCATGGTGCCGCAGTTCAGGTGGTGCACCTTCATGGTCTCGGCCTTCCGAGGAGTGCGCCCAGCCGGGCGGCGACGGCGTGCAGGGGGTCGAGCGAACGGCGGGTGCGGGCGAGCAGCAGGGCGCCCTCGATGGCGGCCAGCACGACCGTGGCCAGGTCTTCGTCGCCCACGTGCGCGGCGATGACCCGCTGCCACGACGCGTAGACGTCCTCGCAGGCCACGCGGATCGGTTCGCTGTCCGACGCCGCGTCCAACGCCACCGTGGCGATGGGGCACCCGCTGCGGAAGTCCGAAGCCAGCAGCTCCCGGCCGAGCAGCTCCAAGGCCTCGGAAAGCGCTTTCGCCGGGTCCGGTTCGGCGGCGAGGACGGCGGCGAGCGCGGTGCGCAGGTCGTTGCCCGCCAACGTCACCGCCTCGACCGCCAACTGCTCCTTGCCGCCCGGGAAGTGGAAGTAGAGCGAGCCCTTGGGCGCACCGCCCTCGCTGAGAACCTGGTTCAGACCTGTCGCGTGGTAGCCCTGCGACCGGAAGAGCTCGGCCGCGGTGCGCACCACGCGCTGTCGGGTGTCGGTCCGTCGTGGCATGGTTTTACTATAGAGACCGGTCTAGTAATCAAGTCAAGGGCTGGAGCCCCTCGGATACGCTCCTGACCCATGCTGGAGATCACCCACGGCGCGGCGCGCGCCGTCATCGCACCCGAAGGTGCGGGACTGAAGTCCTACGAGGTCGGCGGCGTGCCGTACGTGGAGACGTACGACGCCGACGAACCGCCCATGGGTAGCGGCGCGGTGCTCGTGCCGTGGCCCAACCGCGTGGCGGGTGGCAGATGGGTGCTCGACGGCGAGGAGCAGCAGCTGGAGATCGGCGAGCCCGCCCGGGGCAACGCCATCCACGGCCTGGTGCGCCGCGCCATCTGGGGCACCGTGGAGCACACCGGGTCGCTGATCTCGCTGGAGACGCCGGTGGCGGGCCTCGGCTGGCCGGTCGAGCTGCGCACCACCATCACGTATGCGCTGGACGAGAACGGGCTGTCCGTCTCGCACGGCGTCACCAACGTGGGTGACAAGCGCACCCCGTTCGGCGTGGGCACGCACCCGTACCCGCGGGCCGGCGCGTCGCTGACCGACGAGACGTCGCTGTCGCTGTCCGCCTCGACCGTGCTGCCGGTGGACGCGCACACCATGATCCCGAGCGGCCCGGCCCTGCCGGTCGAGGGGACCGACTACGACTTCCGGGTGGCGCGGCTGCTGGAGGACGTGCGGCTGGACACCGCGTTCGGCGGGTGCGAGCCGGTGGACGGCCTGGTGCGGCACGTGCTCAAGGGGCCGGGCGGCGGCGTCGAGGTGTGGGCGGACCCGGACTTCAGGTGGGTGCAGGTCTACACGCCCGACGACTTCCCTGGACGTGGTCGCGCGGTGGCGATCGAGCCGATGACGTGCCCGCCGGACGCGTTGAACAGCGGGGTGGACCTGCTGTGGCTGGAGCCGGGCGAGTCGTGGGCCGGCCGGTGGGGTTTGCGCCCCCTGTCGTAGACAGTTAGCGTCGCTAACTATGAACGTCGCAATCACGGGTGGGTACGTCGTCCCGGTGGCCGGAGAGCCGATCGAGGGCGGCACGGTCCTGATCCGGGACGGGAAGATCGTCGCGGTCGGCTCGGACGTCGAGGTGCCGGACGGCGTCGCGGTCGTGGACGCGGCGGGCGGCTGGGTGCTGCCCGGTTTCGTGGAGGCCCACGGCCACCTCGGCGTGCACGAGGAGGGCGAGGGCTGGGCCGGGCAGGACACCAACGAGATGACCGACCCCAACGGCGCCCGGCTGCGCGCGTTGGACGCGATCAACGCCGCCGACCAGGGCTTCGCCGACGCCCTGGCCGGCGGCGTCACGACCGCGGTGGTCAAGCCCGGTTCGGGCAACGTCATCGGCGGCCAGACCGTGGCGGTGAAGTGCTGGGGTCGCACGGCCGACGAGATGCTGGTGCGCAACCCCGTCAGCGTGAAGAGCGCGCTCGGCGAGAACCCGAAGCGGGTGTACGGGGACCAGAAGAAGCTGCCGTCCACGCGCCAGGGCGTGGCCGCGGTGATCCGGGACGCGTTCACCAAGGCGCAGGACTACGTGGCCAAGCGGGACGAGGCGGACGGGGCGTTCGAGCGGAACACCACGTCCGAGGTGCTGGCCCGGGTGCTGTCCGGTGAGCTGCCGTGGTGCCAGCACTGCCACCGCGCGGACGACATCGCGACGGCGTTGCGGCTGGCCGACGAGTTCGGCTACCGGCTCATCGTCAACCACGGGACCGAGGGCCACCTGATCGCGGACCTGCTGGCGGAGCGTGACGTCCCGGTGATCATCGGGCCGCTGTTCACCAGCAGGTCCAAGGTCGAGGTGCGGCAGCGCTCGCTGCGCAACCCCGGCATCCTGGCCCGGGCGGGCGTCCGCATCGCGATCACCACCGACCACCCGGTCGTCCCGATCCACTTCCTCGTGCACCAGGTGACGCTCGCGGTGAAGGAGGGCCTGGACCCGAAGGTCGGCCTGGAGTCGATCACCACCAACCCGGCCGCCATCATGGGCCTGGACGACCGCGTGGGATCACTGCGGCCGGGCCTCGACGGCGACGTGGTGATCTGGTCGGGCGACCCGCTGGACGTGATGAGCCGCGCCCTGAAGGTCTTCGTGGAAGGCCGCGAGGTGTACCGGTTCGAGAACGGCGAGGAAGTCCACCTGAACCCGTTCTACTCGGAGTCCTGAACGAGGTCCAGCTGCCGCTGGGCCTCGTTCACCAGCTCCACCGCGTGGTCCCGGCGGGGGCCGAACACCTCCGGCTCCTGCCGGGCCAACGCGTCGTAGAGCTCCAACCCCTTCCGGGCCGCTCGCAACGCCTCGGGCAGGTGCGTCGGCGGCGGTCCGACGATCAGCTGCCCCCAGGCGAGCGTGAGGTAATCGTTCGCCAGGGCGGGCAGGTGGACCTCCGGGTCCTGCACGGCCAGCAGCCGGTTCAGCCGGATCGACTCCGCGGCCGCCTCGAACGCCGCCCGCCGGTCGCCCAAGGCCGCCTCGAGGTTGCTCAGGGTGTTGTGGGCGGCGGCGAGCAGGCCGGGGTCCGGGTACGCGCGCAGGATGTCGATGACCTCCTCGGTCGCCCGCATCGCGCCCGCCTCGTCGCCCGCCTGCGCGCGGATGCGGCCGATGGTCCTGAGCAGCCTCGCCAGCTCCGGTAGGTGGCTTGCCGGATCGAGGTTCGCCAGGTGGCGCCGCAGCACCTCGGCCTTCTCCACGGCTTCCAGCGCGCGCTCGTGCTCGTGCAAGGAGCTCCACGCGCCACCGACCGAGTGGAAGGCGTCCGCCAGGTCGTGCAGGTGCGGCAGGCCCCGCGTGACCAGGTCCTCGAAGATGTCGGCGCAGCGCAGCGCCGCCTCCAACTCGCCCTGGTGGTCGCCCAGGTCACCCAGCCGCCCGCTCACGTGCATCAGCATCTGGGCGCGGGCTTGCGGCGGGGCGTCGGGCGGGAAGTGCTCCATCAGGTACCGCGCGAGTTCCACGCTGGGGCGCAGCAACCCGGTGTGGTACTCGGGCAGCTTGACGTAGACCTGGCCGGCCACCGAGTACGGCGCGTGGTCGATCACCGTGCGGATCAGCGGCTCGCCGGCGTGCCGGCCCCACCCGTCGTGCTCGGTCAGCAGTGACCACAGGACGGGCCGGACGTGCTCGTGGCGGTCAGCTGCGGCGGCCAGCACGATCAGCGGCTGCCGCACCTCGCCGGTGAACAGCCGTTCGACGATGCGCGCCGCGCGTGGCGTGGTGAGGTGGTCGGCCACGAAGTCCTCGCCGAACCGGTCCGGCCGCAGCGGGGCGAACCCGCCCTCCGGGTACAGGTGGTCGTGGCGGCGGACCAGGTCCCGGGCCGCTTCACCGTCGGCGACGCCGGCGCGGGCGAGCAGGGCGGTGGCGGTGTCGGTCGGGCCGAACAGGGTGGCCACGAACACCGCGTCGGCGGTCTGCTCGAAGCGGTCGGCGGGCCAGAACCGGCGTTCGTGGTGGAGCAGGTAGGTGGACAGGTTCGCCAGGGTCGGGCGCGGGTCGTCGTCCCGCTGGGCGCAGACGGCGGCCAGCGCGGCCATGTGCAGGGTCAGCGCCGAGCCGTAGGCGTCGTCGGAGAGGTCCGGCGCGGTGGCAGCGGGTGCGCCGAGAGCGCGGGCGAACGCCTCGGCGGCGTCGGTGAAGGCTTGGACCCGGTCGTCGGGTGCGGTGAGGTCACCCAGCTCGACCGGGTCGGGCAAGTCGGTGGGCACGCGGTCCAGGTCTGCGGTGAGCTGCGGCCACACGGCGGTGGAGCGGGCCAGCAGGAGCACGCGGACCGTGCTGCCGGGGAAGTCGGCGGGCAGGGCCCGGATCATCTCGACCAGGCTGGTGGGGCTCCACCGCTCGGCGTAGTCGGCGACCACCAGGACCTTGTCCGGCCGCGTGGTGCGCGGGGCGGCGGGCGTGGTGGTGCGCTGGGCCACGGCTTCGGCGACGGCCCAGCCGGAGGCGTGCGCGACGGTGGCGAAGGCGTTGGCCAGCCGGGTCTTCCCGCGCCCGCCCGCACCGTGCACGAGCAGCACCGACATCGGCGCGTCCGGGTCGTCCAACCAGTCGGTCAGGTGCGCCTGGACGGCCGGACGCGGGCGGTACGGGACGGTTTCGCGGCGGGCGTCCAGCAGGTAGCTGGGCGTGCGCTGGTGCTTGGGCAGCCACGCGCGCGGCGCACCGGGGCTCAGCCAGTCGAGGCGGTGGTCCGGGCGTTCCAGCGCGAGGGTGACCGTGCCGGAACCGAGCTGCACCACCGAGCCGGCGACGTGCGAGCCGACGACCCGGTTCTCCGTCCAACCTGCTGCCACCCACCCACGTTAGCGCCGCAGGTCGCGCCCGATGACGACTCGCTGGATCTGGTTGGTGCCCTCGAAGATCTGGAGCACCTTGGCCTCGCGCATGTACCGCTCCACCGGGAAGTCGCGGGTGTAGCCGGCGCCGCCCAGGACCTGCACGGCGTCGGTGGTCACCTTCATCGCGGCGTCGGTGCAGATGAGCTTGGCGATCGCGGCCTGGCGGCGGAACGGCAGACCGCGGTCACGGCGGCGGGCCGCGTCCAGGTAGGTGGCCCGGGCGGACTCCACCGCGGCGGCCATGTCGGCGAGCATGAACTCCAGGCCCTGGAAGTCGATGATCGCGCGGCCGAACTGGGTGCGCTGCTTGGCGTACGCGACGGCCTGGTCCAGCGCCGCCTGCGCCAGACCCACGCCGCACGCGGCGATGCCGAGGCGACCGGAGTCCAAAGCGGACAGTGCGATCTTCAGGCCGTCGCCCTCGTGGCCGATGAGGCGGTCGGCGTCGACGCGGACGTCGTCGAACCGCAGCTGCGCGGTGATCGAACCGGTGAGGCCCATCTTGCGCTCGGGCTCGGCCGCGGTGAGGCCGTCGGTGTGGCCGGGCGCGAAGAAGCAGCTGACGCCCTTGCCGCCGTCGTCGGACGTGCGGGCCATCAGGGTGTAGAAGTCGGCGACGCCCGCGTGCGTGATCCACGCCTTGGTGCCGTTGACGGTGTAGTGGTCGCCGTCGCGGGTGGCACGGGTGGACAACGCCCCCGCGTCCGAACCCGCGTGCGACTCCGACAGCGCGTACCCGCCGAGGTGGTCGCCCGCGAGGACGTCCGGCAGCCAGCGCGCCTGCTGCTCCTCGGTGCCGAACGTGGCCAAGGCGTAGCTGGACATGATGTGCACCGACAGGCCGACACCGACCGACATCCACGCCGACGCGACCTCCTCCAACGCCTGGAGGTACACCTCGTACGGCTGCTCCCCGCCGCCGAACCGTTCCGGGTACGGCAGGCCGAGCAGACCGGTCTTGCCGAGCAGCCGGAACTTGTCGCGCGGGAACCGCTCGTGCTCCTCGGCCTCGGCCGCGTGCGGCGCGAGCTCGTCGCGGGCGATCTCGCGGACCAGGGCCAGCAGGTCCTCGGCCTCGGTGGTGGGCAGAAGGCGCTCGGCGGGCATCGTCGACCTCCGGGTGCGGCTCGTGGCCGTCAGCTACTGCGGTGTACTCGGTAGAGTACTGCAGGACGTACCACAGTACTGCATCGAGGCACTGTGACAGAGTTGCCGCCTATGACGTCGATCGCGCGCAGACAGCCGACGCCCAGGCAGGTGGAGCTGCTGGGCAGGCTCGAATCGCTGGTCCTCGCCGAGGGGTTCGCCCACTTCACGCTGGACGACCTCGCCGCACGCCTGCACTGCTCGAAGTCCACCCTGTACGCGCTGGCCGCGAGCAAGGAGCAGCTGGCCGTGCGGGTCGTCGGCCGGTACTTCAAGGGCGCGGCCGAGCGCATCGAGCAGCGCATCGCCGACGTCAAGGACGTCCGCGCGCGCGTCGGCACGTACCTGGCGGGCGCGGCGGAGGAGCTGCGCCGCGCGTCGGGCCAGTTCATCACCGACGTCTCCGCGTTCGCCCCCACGCGCACCACCTACGAGCGCAACGCCCGCGCCGCCGCCGAGCGGATCCGCGAGTTCATCCAGGAGGGCGTCCGCGACGGGGTGTTCCGGGACGTGCATGCGACCCTGATCGCCGAGATGGCCGGTCTGCTCATCGAGGGCATCCAGACCGGCGTGCTGACCCGCCGCGCGGGTGTGTCGGACGCCGAGGCGTTCACCGCGCTGGGTGAACTGCTGCTGGACGGGTTGCGGAGAGAACGGAGCCAGTCGTGATCGTCGTTGCAGGTGAGGCGCTGGTCGACCTGGTGCCCACGCCGGAGGGCAACCTCGCGCCGCGCTTGGGCGGTGGGCCGTACAACGTGGCCGTGGCCGCCGGGCGGCTCGAAGCGCCGGTGAGCTTCCTGTCGCGGGTGTCGTCGGACCTGTTCGGCGACCGGCTGATCGAGCGCCTGCACGCCTCCGGTGTGCGCACCGACCTCGTGCAGCGGGGCGACCAGCCCACCACCCTGGCCGTCGTGGGCCTGGCCGACGACGGCTCGGCGCGCTACTCGTTCTACGTCGAGGGCACGGCGGACCGCCAGGTGACCGACCCGGGGCCGCTGCCCGCCGCGACCAGGGCGGTGTCCTTCGGGACGCTCTCGATGGTGCTGGAGCCGGGCGCGAGCACCTACGAGCGCGTGCTGTGGCGCGAGGCCGAGCGCGGTGCGCTCACCGTGCTCGACCCGAACATCCGTGCGAGCCTCATCAACGACCCGGTGGCCTACCGCGACCGGTACGACTCGTGGCTGCCGCACGTGGGCCTGCTGAAGGTGTCCGTCGAGGACGCGCGGTGGCTGGCCGACCTGCCGCCGGACGCGCCCGAGGACGAGGTGCTGGAGGTCGTGCGCGACTGGCAGGGCGCCGGACCGGCCGCCGTCGTGCTCACCCGCGGCGGTGACGGGCTGGCCGTGCTGACCGCCTCCGGCGACGTGATCCGCGTCCCACCCACGCCCGTGGACGTGGTCGACACGATCGGCGCGGGCGACACCGTGCAGGGCGCGCTGCTGGCCTGGCTGCACGACCACGACGCGCTGTCCGTCGAGGCCGTCCGAGGTCTGGGCGCCGGCGAGTGGGGTCGGGCGCTGGCTTACGCGGGCGCCGCGGCGGCCATCACGTGCTCCCGTGCGGGCGCTGAACCGCCGTTCAGGCGAGAGCTGGAGATGACCTAGCTCTCACCCCTCGTGAGGTGGAGGAACAGCCCTGAAGGGCTACGGTGGTGGATGCACGCTAGCCACCCATGCATCCGGATGTGATGCCGGTCCCACCTCGCAGAATCGGTTCACACCGCGGCTGTGTGGCGGGTCGTCCTCCGACTAGCGTGAACTGACAGGACCCCAACGGGGTGGTGCTGCGGTGCGGGGCGATCCCACGCCCGCGCGCGTGCGTGCGAGACCCGCATGAGCCACCCCGCCCTAGGTTGAGAGGGACTCTGCATGCCCGACGCGACGACTGCGCCGAACGACACCCGTACCGTCGCGCTGCGCCATCCGGGCGGAGAGCACGAGATGAAGGTGGTACCGGCCACCGAGGGTGCGCCCGGTATCGATCTCGGCAAGCTGCTGGCCACCACCGGTCTGGTCACCCTGGACAGCGGGTTCGTCAACACGGCGTCCTGCTCCTCCGAGATCACCTACATCGACGGTGACGCGGGCATCCTGCGCTACCGCGGCTACCCGATCGAGCAGCTCGCCGAGAAGTCGAACTTCATCGAGGTCAGCTACCTGCTGATCTACGGCGAGCTGCCGACCCAGGCCCAGCTGGAGGAGTTCTCCTCCAAGATCAACCGGCACACGCTGCTGCACGAGGACCTGAAGCGGTTCTTCGACGGCTTCCCGCGTGACGCCCACCCCATGCCCGTGCTGTCCTCGGCGGTGTCCGCGCTGTCGACGTTCTACCAGGACAGCCTCAGCCCCTTCGACGCCAACCAGGTCGAGATCTCCACGATCCGCCTGCTGGCCAAGGTGCCCACCATCGCGGCGTACGCCTACAAGAAGTCCGTGGGCCAGCCGTTCCTGTACCCGGACAACTCCCTGGGTCTGGTGGACAACTTCCTGCGCATGACGTTCGGCTTCCCGGCCGAGCCCTACGACGTCGACCCCGACCTGGTGCGGGCGCTCGACCTGCTGTTCGTGCTGCACGCCGACCACGAGCAGAACTGCTCCACGTCGACCGTGCGGCTGGTCGGGTCCTCCGAGGCCAACCTGTTCGCGTCCATCTCGGCCGGCATCAACGCGTTGTTCGGCCCGCTGCACGGCGGCGCGAACTCCGCGGTGCTGGAGATGCTGGAGAAGATCCGGCGCGAGGGCGGTGACGTCTCCGCGTTCGTGAAGAAGGTCAAGAACAAGGAGGACGGCGTCCGCCTGATGGGCTTCGGCCACCGGGTCTACAAGAACTACGACCCGCGTGCCGCGATCATCAAGAAGACGGCGGACGAGATCCTCGGCAAGCTCGGCGCGTCCGACGAGCTGCTGGACATCGCCAAGGCGTTGGAGGAGACGGCGCTCGCCGACGACTACTTCGTCGAGCGGAAGCTGTACCCGAACGTCGACTTCTACACCGGCCTGATCTACCGCGCGATGGGCTTCCCCACGAAGTTCTTCACCGTGCTGTTCGCCCTGGGCCGGCTGCCCGGCTGGATCGCGCACTGGCGCGAGATGATCTCCGACCCGGCCACCAAGATCGGCCGTCCGCGGCAGGTCTACGTCGGCGCGCCGGAGCGCTCGTTCGTGCCGCTCGACCAGCGCTGACCTCTGCTCGACCAGCGCTGACCTCTGCGCCGGGAGGCCCGCACCCGTTCGTCGGGTGCGGGCCTCCCGCGTTGCCGGACCCTTCGCCGTGCGAGGTGGCGTTGCCGCTCCTAGGGTCGGTCCGTGGACTCCTCGACCGTGGTGTGGTTCCGGCGTGACCTGCGGACCTCCGACCACCCCGCGATCGTGGCCGCGGCGCGGCGGGCGTCGCGGGCGCTGGCGTTGTTCGTGCTCGACCCCGTGCTGCTGCGGGCCTCGGGTCGGCCCCGGGTCGAGTTCCTGCACCGGTGCCTGCGGTCGTTGGACCGGGAGCTCGACGGGCGGCTCGTCGTGGTCGAGGGCGATCCGGTGGAGGTCGTGCCGCGGGTGGCCGCGGCGGTCGGGGCGTCCTCGGTGCACGTCTCCGCCGACGCCGGACCGTACGGGCGGACTCGTGACGCGGCGGTGGCCGAACGGGTCGAGCTGGTCCGGGTCGGCTCGCCCTACGCCGTGACGCCGGGGCGGGTCACCAAGCCGGACGGCACGCCCTACCGGGTGTTCACGCCGTTCTTCAAGGCCTGGCTCGACCACGGGTGGCACCCGCCGGCCCGATCCGACGAGTCCACTGTGGACTGGATGCGGTCCGACCTCGGGCGCGGGCTGCCCGCCGGGGAAGGCCTTCCGGACGTCCACGCGGCGTGGGAGGCGTTCCGGGACGAGAAGCTGCCCGACTACGCCACCCGCCGGGACCGGCCGGACCTCGACGGCACCAGCAGGTTCTCCGCCTTCCTGAAGTGGGGTGTCGTGCACCCCCGGACGCTGCTCGCCGACCTGGGGCGCGGCGCGGGCGCGAAGGCGTTCCGCACCGAACTCGCCTGGCGCGACTTCTACGCCGACGTCCTGTGGCACCAGCCGGAATCCGCGCGCCACAACTTCAACCGCGCGTTCGACGCCATGCGGCTGGACGACGACCGCGACCGGTTCCGGGCGTGGTGCGAGGGCCGCACCGGCTACCCGTTCGTGGACGCCGGTATGCGCCAGCTGCTGCGTGAGGGCTGGATGCACAACCGCGTCCGCATGGTCGTGGCGAGCTTCCTGGTCAAGGACCTGCACCTGCCGTGGTGGTGGGGCGCCCGGCACTTCATGCGCCACCTGGTCGACGGTGACCTCGCCTCCAACCAGCACGGCTGGCAATGGGCGGCGGGCACCGGCACGGACGCGGCGCCATACTTCCGCGTCTTCAACCCCGTCACCCAGGGCGAGAAGTTCGACCCGGAGGGGGACTACGTGCGCCGGTACGTGCCCGAGCTCCGGGACGTCCCCGGCAAGGCCGTGCACCGGCCGCGTGACCCGATCGTGGACCACGCGCACGAGCGCCTGGAGGCACTGGCGCGCCACGCCGCCATCAAGGACTAGCGCAACACGTCCCGCAGGCGCACGCGCGCGCCCGTGCGCAGGACGGCGTTGGAGTAGACCTTGCCGCCCAGCCAGGTGATCGCCGCGACCGCGACCAGCGCGAGCACGATCGCCAGCAGCACCTGCCACGTCGGCGCGACGCCCATCGCCATCCGGCCCGGCATCAGGATCGGCGCGAACGGGGGCAGCAGGGACAGCACCGTCACCGTGGTCCCCGTGGGGTCGCTGATCATCAGGTTGATGCCCAGCACGAACGCCACCACGATCGACATGCTGATCGGCGTCAGCACCGACTGGAGCTCCTCCTGGCGCGACACGAGCGACGCCGCGGCGGCGAAGACGGTGGCGTACAGGAAGAAGCCGAGCAGGTACCACAGCAGACCGGTGGCCAGGGCGCCGCCCGCCACGCCCGCGACGTCGATCACCCCCGACGCGGACGACAGCGCCAGCCCGATGCCGCCGATCACCACCAGTTGCAGCAACCCGACCGCGCCGAGCCCGACCACCTTGCCCAGCAGCAGCTGCCACGGCCGCAGGGTCGCCAGCAGGATCTCCACCACCCGGCTGGACTTCTCCTCCACCACGCCCTGCGCGACCATCGTCCCGTAGACCAGCAGCGAGTAGTACAGCAGCGCCGCGATCACCAGGCCGATCGCCAGCCGCTGGCCCCGCTGCTCGTCGCGCGGCTCCAGCGCCACCACGTCGACGCCCGCGCGTTCGACGTTGCGCGCCACCTCGTCCGGGTCCACGCCCGCCTGGGCGAAGTGCGCGTCGAGCACCTGCTGCTTGACCAGCAGGTCGATCGAGTTGCGCAACTCGTCGCCCAGCGACTCCCGCACCAGCACGCGCAGGTCGTCCGAGGCGCCGGTGATCAGCGCGTCCACGTCGCCCGAGCGCACCTGCTCCTCGCCCGCCGCCGGGTCGCTGACGTCGACCGTCTCCACCTCGCGGCCGAACGACCGGGCAGTCTGCTTCAACGGCTCCGCCAGCACCGCGGCCTGCCCGCTCAACGCGACCCGGTCGCGGTTCGCGTCGTCGAACAGCAGCGCCTGCAGCAGCACGTACCCCGCCAGCACGGCGACGATCACCAGGGTGCCCCACACGAACGACTTCGTGCGCACCTTGCCCAGGAACTCCCGGCGCGAGACCAGGAACACCGCCCGGCCGGGGGTGAGGCTGCTCATGCCTTGGACTCCTCGGTCACCACGCTGCGGAACAACTCGGTCAGCGACGGGCGCTGCCGGGAGAACTCGTGCACCGGGCCCGTGTCCAGGGCGGCGCGCAACACCACCTGGTCGTCGACGTCCGGCGCGACCTCCAGCACGGTCCGACCGTCCGACGTGTGGGCCGAACGCACGCCCGGCAGGTGGTCGGCCCAGCCCGCGACCGCCCGCGGCGCGTCCACCACCAGCTTCGACTCGCCGCCGGCGCGCAGCTCGTCCACCGAGCCGGACGCGACCAGCGTGCCGCTGCGCACGATGCCGACCCGGTCGCACAACCGCTCCACCAGGTCGAGCTGGTGGCTGGAGAACACCACCGGCACCCCGCTCGCGGCCTTCTCCCGCAGCACCTGGCTCATCACGTCCACCGCCACCGGGTCGAGGCCGGAGAACGGCTCGTCCAGCACCAGCACGTCCGGCTCGTGCACCAGCGCCGCCGCCAGCTGCACGCGCTGCTGGTTGCCCAGGCTCAGCTTCTGCACCTCGTCGTCGCGGCGGTCGCGCAGGCCGAGCCGGGCGATCCAGTTGTCCGCGCAGCGGTGCGCGTGGTTGGTGGACATGCCGTGCAGCTCGGCCAGGTAGACGAGCTGGTCGAGCACCTTCATCTTGGGGTAGAGGCCGCGCTCCTCGGGCATGTAGCCGATCCGGCGACGGGTCTCGAAGGTGATCGGCTCGCCGTTCCACCGCACCTCGCCCGAGTCGGCGGCCAGCACGCCGAGCGCGATGCGCATCGTGGTGGTCTTGCCCGCGCCGTTGCTGCCGACGAAGCCGAACAGCTCGCCCGCCCGCACGTCGAAGGTCATCCCGTCGAGCGCGACGACCTCCCCGTAGCGCTTGGAGACCCGGTCGATCTCCAGCGCTCCCGGAACCTCGCGGCCCTGTGGCACGTGCTCTCCTCCTGTCGGGACCGGTCCTGCCGCGGACCTGCTAGCCGTACACCTGGGTCGACAGCGGCTCGAACGGCGTCCGGCTGAACACCGCCTCGACCGGCAGGCCGAACACGTCGCAGATCCGCAGCGCCAGGTCGAGGCTCGGGTAGTGGTCGCCCCGCTCCAACGCGCCGATCGTCTGGGGGTTGACCTCCACCGCCTCGGCCAGCCCCGCCCTGGTCATACCCCGTTCGACCCGAAGCACCCCGATCCGGTTGTGGATGGGTTGCCCGGGGCCGCGGCGCACCGGACTCATGCTACGAAGTGTTGCGAAAACCCAACAGAACAGCAAGTAAACAATTCACAGAATAGGCCGAACGGCGGTATCCGCGGGCGGTTCGCCGACGAAATCACGATTCGGTGAAACGATACGTCGGCGGGAACCGAATCGAGTGTCGACGGGTCGAATTGCGCAGTAGGGCCGCAAGCCCCGTTGCCGTGAGGGGTGAACATGGAGCCGGACCAGTGGCTCGCGCAGTACGGAGAGAAGATCGAGCAGGCCAAGCGGAACGCCGCGCAGGCCGAGTCCCAGCTCGGGGGCGTCGGCGGTAGCGCGACGTCGCCGGACGGCCTGATCACGGTCACCGTCAACGCATCGGGCGCGTTGACGGACCTGATCATGCGCCCGCAGCTGCGCGGCGAGGACCCCGAGCGGATCTCCGGCGCGATCATGACCGCCGTCGCCCAGGCGCAGCGCGCCGCGGCGGGCAAGGTCGTCGAGATCATGACGGAGTTCGTCGGTGACAGCCCGGCGCTGGAGTTCGTGAAGGCGAAGATGCCCAACGGCTATTCGGGTGACGGCACGGACGCCGTGGAACCGGAACCGGAGCTGCAGCGTCGAGACACCAGGCCCGATGACGACTACTTCACCAACCCACCCGATGTCATGGCCTGAGCAGGGGGTAGATGACCATGTACGTGTCGTTCAACGTGAACCCGGACGAGATCCGGGCGCACGCCGGCACGGTCGACCAACTGACGCAGCGGATGCTCTCGGCCACCCGTACCGCTGACCCGTCGCTGTCGACCGACGCCTTCGGCGTGTTCGGCTCGTTCCTCGCGCAGTTCCTGCTCAAGGCCGCGGGCTCGTCCCAGGACATCCTCGGCCAGGCCACGGAGACGGTCGCCGACATGTGCCAGGGCCTCAAGGAGGTCGCCGACCTCTACGAGAACGTCGACACCGACAACGCGTTCGGCTTCAACGGGAAGGCACGGGGATGAGCGGGCAAGCCACCACCCAGGGCAGTCGGGATCCCTCGCACCTGATCGGCGACGTGCAGGGCACCGTCGCGGCGGTCGAGCGCGGCGACTGGGTCCAGGCCGGTCTCGGCATGGCGAACACGGCCATGGGCATCGTCGGCATGGCGAGCAACCCGTTGTCGGGCTTCCTGTCCGCCGGGTTCAGCTGGGCCATCCAGCACGTCGACTTCCTGCGCGAGCCGTTCGACGCGCTGCTGGGCAACCCGCAGGCGATCCAGAAGATGTCCGACAGCTGGGCGTCCGCGGCCAAGCAGATCGAGGGCATCGTCGCCGACTACCGGCGCACGGCGGTCGAGGAGACGCGGACCTGGCGCGGCCGTTCGGCCGACGGCTACCGCGCGGCGAGCAAGAAGCACGCGTCCGGGCTGGAGACGCTGTCCAAGGCCACGCAGGGCATCTCGCGCGCCGCCAAGGGCGCGGGCGAGCTCGTCGCGACCGTGCGCAAGACCATCATGGACCTGATCAGCCAGGCCGTGTCCGAGATGGTCATGAAGATCATCCAGTGGCTGGCGGCGTCGTTCCTGACCTTCGGTGCGGCCATTGGCGCGGCGATCGCGGACATCGTGCAGATGGCGTGCAACTACGCCAAGAAGCTCGCCGACTTCCTGCAGAAGCTGGCCAGCTCGCTCAAGAAGCTGATCGACCTGATCAAGTCGGTCGCGCAGATCGCCCAGACCGCCAAGCAGATCCTGCAGGCGATCACCGCGATGACGTCGTCCAACAAGGGCGGTGGCGGTGGCGGCTCGGGACCGCGGTTGACGCAGGGCGGTGTGGGGCTCGACGAGCGGCAGCTCAACGACATGCGCCGGGACGCCGAGCAGCGGTTCAGCAACAACCCCGGCGGCGCGACCGTCCCGTCCGGCTCGGGCGGCGGTGGTGCGGCCGGTGGCTCGGTGAGCGCACCGCCGACGGTCGGTTCCGGTGCCGGCTACGGGCCGGGCACCGACCCGCGCAACCCCAACAGCCCGATCGGCCCGGTCGTCAGCCGTCCCCCGACGGTCGGCTCCGGCTACGGGCCGGGCACGGGTTCGACCGACCCCGGTCGTGCGTACCCGGGCGGTCCGGGCGGCCCCGTGGTGAGCCGTCCTCCGACGGTGGGCACGGGTGGCGGTTCCGGTGGCTCGGGCGGTTCCGGCGGTTCGGGTGGCGGCCCCGGTGGCGGCCACTGGGAGCCGGGCCGGTGGGTGCCGGGCGGCGGTGGCACGGCGACTCCCCTGCCGGCTCCGCCTTCGATGCCCACGATCCGCGACACGACCTACGCGACGGGTAGCGGCACGCCGACGCCGACCGTGCCCACGATGCCGACCGTTCGTCCGCTGTCGACCGACCTGCCGACCCCGCCCACCGGTGGTGGCGCTGGTGGTGGCTTCGGCGGCGGTGGTGGCGGTGGCTTTGCCGGTGGTGGCGGTGGCGGCGGCTTCGCGGGCGGTTCCGGTGGTGGTGGCGCCGGTGGCGGCGGCCAGACCCTCCAGGCCGGCGGCTCGTCCGGCGTGCTGGGCGCGGCCGGCGGCCCGTCCGCCGCGGGTGCCGCGGGCGCCGGCGCGGCGGGTGCCGCAGGCGGTCGTCCCGGTGGTGCCGGCGGCATGGGCATGATGGGTGGCGCGCCGATGATGGGCGCCCCCGGCCAGGGCGGCGACAGCAAGGACCACCAGCGCAAGGTGCGGCTGGAGGGCGAGCCCCTGATCGAGGAGCCGCCGAAGGCCGCGAAGCCGATCATCGGCGAGTGACCTGACACGCCAAGGGGGACCTCCACACCAGGAGGTCCCCCTTCGCACACCCAACCTCGACCTGAACGTTGAACTCGGGGTACCTGAACGTTCGACTCGCGCGTCCTGAACGTTCGACTCGCGCGTCCTGAACGTTCGACTCGCGCGTCCTGAACGTAGGACACGCGCGTTCCGAACGTAGGACACGCGCGCGAGTCCTACGTTCGCGTCGCGCGTGTCCTACGTTCAGGTACCCCGAGTTCAACGCTCAGGACTTGGGCAGGGCGGCCAGTTCCTCGGCAACCTCGGCGGTGACGGTGGGTTCGGCGGCGGCGCGGTCGGTCGGGACCAGGCCGATGCGGGTGCGGCGGTCCAGGACGTCGTCGGCGGTCAGGGCGCCCTCGTGGCGGACGGCCCAGGCGACCTCACCCACCTCGGCGACGCGGGTGGCTTCCGTGCCGTAGCGGGCGACCAGGTCGGGTGGGCCGGTGGCGAGACCGGCACCGACCAGCGGGAGGGTCGCGGTGCGGGAGCGGACCGTCGTCAACGCCGTGGCGTCGACCGCGTCGGCGGCCATGCGGCGGTACGTGGTCAGCTTGCCGCCGACGACCGTCGTGACCCCATCACGCGTCAGCACGGCGTGGCGGCGTGAGAGGTCGGCGCTCGGGCCGTCGCCGGTGTCGAGCAGCGGGCGCAGGCCGGCGAACGCGCCCAGCACGTCGGCCGGCGTCAACCGCCGTTCCAGCACCGAGGACGCCACCGCCAGCAGGAAGTCCACATCGGACCGCGGCACGGTCGGCACGTCCGGGATCGGGCCGTCCACCGGTTCATCGGTCAGACCCACGTACACCCGCCCGTCACGCTGCGGCAGCACCAGCGCGAACCGGTTGCGGGCGCCGGGGATCGGCACGGTCAGAGCGGTACCGGCCAGGCCGACGGTCGAGGCCGACAGGACCAGGTGCGAGCCCCGCGACGGCCGCAACCGCACCTCCGGCACCAGGTCGCCCGCCCACACGCCGGCCGCGTTCACCACCGCGCGCGCCTCGACGTCCAACGACGCCCCGGTCACCGTGTCGACCACCCGCGCGCCCCGCCCGGTCAGGGACGTCACGCGGGCGCGCGTGACCACCCGGGCGCCGAAGCCGGCGGCGGTGCGGGCCAGGGCCACCACCAGGCGGGCGTCGTCGACCAACTGGCCGTCGAAGCTCAACAGCCCACCGCGCAGGTCGGCACGTCGCAGGCCCGGCGCGAGGGCCGACGCCTCGACCGCGGACACCCGCCGCGGACCCGGCAGCACGCGCGACGGCGTGCGGGCCAACCGGCGCAGCGCGTCACCCGCGCGCAGACCGGCCAGCACGACCGGGTCGTGCGACCTGCCGTGCAGCGGCACCAGCTGCGGCAGCGCCCGCACCAGGTGGGGCGCGGTCCGGGTCATCAGGATGCCCCGCTCGACCGCGCTCTCGTACGCCAACCCGACCTCGCCCTGGGCCAGGTACCGCAGGCCGCCGTGCACCAGCTTGCTCGACCACCGCGACGTGCCGAACGCCAGGTCGTGCGCCTCCACCAAGCACACCGACAGGCCGCGGGAGGCGGCGTCGAGGGCCACGCCGGCGCCGGTCACGCCACCGCCGACCACCAGCAGGTCCACCGGTGACGACGCCAGGTGGTCGAGGTCCGCGCGGCGGCGCACGGCGTTCAACGACGTGCTCACGACAGCGCCGCGTCGAGGTAGGCGGCCAGCTCCGCCAGCAGGTCCTCGAAGTCCAGGTCCGCGGTCGCGGGCCGGATCGACAGCACCAGCGACTGCGTCGTCAGCAGCACCAACCGGGCCTGCACGGCCGCCGAACCGGCCCGGATCGAGCCGTCCGCGTGACCCTGCTCGATCCCGGCCACGAGGAACGCCTCGACCAGCGACTGCGTGCTGCCCAACCGCCGCACCAGGTAGGGCAGCATCAGCTCGGCGTCCAGGTCGAGCACGCGCCGCAGCAACGGGTCGGCGGCGAGCAGCCGGATGCCCTCGATGGCCTGCGCCACGAGCCGCTGCCGGGCGTTGTCGCCGGTCACCTCGATGCGCTGGAGCAGCGCGGTGAACTCCCTGGTCATCAACGCCCGGACCAGCGTCCCCACGTCGGGGAACCGGCGGTAGAGCGTCATCCGGCTCACGCCGGCGCGTTTGGCGATGTCCGTCAGCGTGGTGCGGCGGACCCCGACCTCGACCACGCAGTCGCGGGCCGCGTCGAGGAGCGCGTCATCACTGTGACGTTGAGACGTCATGTGTCACACTGTAGCGGTGACCGAGCGCATCGACCACACCCTCCGGGGCAGTTGGACACCCACCACGGGCCCGCTCCCGCCGCATGCGGTGAAGTGGCTGCGTGAACGCACCGGGCTGGGTGACGTCCGAACGCCCGCGCGGACGCCGGAGGTCCCCGGATCGGCGCTGAGCGACGCCGCCCGCGCCGCGCTGGACGACGTCGTCGGGCCCGGACACGTCCGCGTGGACCGCGACTCCCGGCTGGGCCGCGCCGGCGGCCTGTCCTACGTGGACCTGCTGCGGCAGCGCGGTGACGGCGACCTGGCCGTGCCCGACGCGGTGGTGCTGCCCGCGTCACCCGAGCAGGTCGTCGAGGTGCTGCGGACGTGCGTCGAGCACGACGTGGCCGTGGTGCCGTTCGGCGGTGGCACGTCCGTCGTCGGCGGCGTGAACGCCCTGCGCGGCGACAAGGCGGCGGTGATCGCGCTGGACCTGAACCGGCTGGACAAGCTGGTCGAGGTCGACCCCGTGTCGCGCCTGGCCGTGCTCCAGGCCGGGCTGCCCGCGCCCGAGGCCGACCGGCTGCTCGCCGCGCACGGCTTCACCACCGGGCACGTCCCGCAGTCCTACGAACGCGCGACCATCGGTGGTTTCGCCGCGACGAGGTCGGCCGGTCAGGCGTCCTCCGGCTACGGCCGGTTCGAGGACATGGTGGAGGGCGTGCGGCTGGCCACCCCGGTGGGCGAGTGGCGGCTCGGCGCCGCGCCCGCGTCCGCCGCCGGGCCGGACCTCAAGCAGCTCGTCGTCGGCAGCGAGGGCGCGTTCGGCGTCATCACGGAGGTCACGCTGCGCGTGCGGCCGCGGCCGGTGGTCGAGCGCTACGAGGGTTTCGTGGTGGACGGCTGGGACCGCGGCACGACCGTGGTGCGGGGCCTGGCGCAACGCCGGGTGGCGGCCGACGTGACCCGTCTGTCCGATGTGGACGAGACCGAGGTGTCGCTGGCCCTCGCCGGCGGTTGGAAGACCACCGCGCTCAAGGCGTACCTGAAGGCGCGGGGCGTGCGGCGGCCGTGCCTGCTCGTCGTCGGCTGGCACGGCGGGTCGGCGGCCGAGGTCGCGCGCCGGCGCAAGGAGACGGTGCGCGGGCTCCGCCTGGTGTCCCTGGGCACGGCGCTCGGCGAGGCGTGGCGGCACGGCCGGTTCAACGGCCCGCGGCAACGGGACGCGCTGATGGAGGTCGGCGTGTGCGTGGAGACGCTGGAGACCGCGACGCACTGGTCGAAGGTGTCCGCGCTGCGCGCGGCCGTGCGGGCGGCGCTGGTCGACGCGCTGGGCGATTGCGTGGTGATGTGCCACGTCTCGCACGTCTACGAGACCGGCGCGTCGCTGTACTTCACCGTGCTGGCGGCGCGCGACGCCGCCGACCCGATCGGCCAGTGGCAGGTCGCCAAGGCCGCCGCCTGCGAGGCCATCGCCGGGCTCGGCACGATCAGCCACCACCACGCCGTGGGCGCCGACCACGCGCCGTACCTGGAAGCCGAGATCGGCGGGCTCGGGCTGGACGTGCTGGCGTCGGTCAAGCGGACGCTGGACCCGACCGGCGTGCTCAACCCGGGCAAGCTCATCGCTGGCGGCTTCAATCCGGCGGGGCTAGCGTCGCCTGGTGACCGGTGACCTGCTGATCCGTTCCGTGCGGCCGTGGCCGAACACCCCCGGGACACCCCTGGTCGACGTGCTCTGCGAAGGCGGGCACGTCACGGCGTTCGGCCGGGACCTCACCCCGCCGCCCGGCGCGCCGGTGGTCGACGGCCGCGGTGGTGTGCTGCTGCCCGCGTTCACCGACGCGCACGCGCACCTGGACTCGACCAGGCTCGGCCTGCCGTTCCGCCCGCACAGCGCGGGTGACGGGCTGGCCGAGCTGATCGACAACGACCGGCGCAACTGGCGCTCCGCCGAGGCGTCGGTCGGCCGGCGCGCCACCCACACGCTCGGCCGGACGATCGCCTGCGGCGCGACGCACGTGCGCAGCCACGCCCAGGTGGACGTCGACTCGGGGCTGGACAAGCTGGAAGGCGTGCTCGCGGCGCGCGAGGAGCACGCGGCGCGGGCGCACGTCGAGGTGGTGGCGTTCCCGCAGTGCGGCATCCTGCGCGAGAAGGGCACCGCCGACCTGCTGGACGCGGCGCTGCGCGCGGGCGCGGACCTGGTCGGCGGCCTCGACCCGGCGGGCTACGACCGCGACCCGGTGCGGCACCTGGACGTGGTGTTCGGGTTGGCCGAGAAGCACCAGCGCGGGGTGGACGTGCACCTGCACGACGCCGGGACGCTCGGTGCGTTCCAGGTGGAGCTGATCTGCGATCGCGTGCAGGCGCTGGGCATGCAGGGCCGGGTGACGATCAGCCACGCCTTCGCCCTGTCCACTGTGGACTCCGATCGGCAGCGCCGCCTGGTGGAGCTGCTCGCCGAGCACGACGTCGCGGTGACCACGGTCGCGCCGGGCGCGCGGGAACCGTTGCCGCTGCGGCAACTGCGGTGGGCGGGCGTGCGGGTCGGCCTGGGCCAGGACGGCATCCGCGACTACTGGTCGCCCTACGGCAACGGCGACATGCTCGACCGCACCTGGCAGTTGGCCCACCGCAACGGGTTCCGCCGCGACGACCTGGTCGAGATGTGCGTCGACGTCGCGACCAGGGGCGGCGCGGCCGTCCTGGGCCGGACCCTGGGCCTCACCGAACGCGCGCCCGCCGACCTGGTCGTCGTGCCGGGTGACACGGTGACCGCGGCGGTGATGGACCGCGCACCGCGCACGCTGGTCGTGCACGAGGGCCGGGTCGTCGCCGCCGACGGCGAGGTCGTCTGAACTGTCGGTGGTGACCGCTAACCTGCGCGCATGAGCATCTGGGACGCCCTCAAGGCGACTCCGCTCGCCGAGGTGCGTCGGCGAGCGGCGATCATCGGCGAGCTGGCCGAGGTGGCGCCGATGGCGGTGGACGGCGCCGAGCGGTTCGGGTGGAACGACAGAGGTGGGCAGTCGGCCGTCTGGTACTTCACCGCGGACGGTCGCGCGCTGCTGCTGACCTTCGACCACGAGTCGGACCTGAACCTGTACGCGGAAGGCACCTACGCCCTCCAGGAGTCGTTCTACCGGGGCGTGCCCGAGGAGCTCGTGGGCCTGGTCCGCGACCGGCCGGAGAACTACGAGTCGCTCAACCTCGTCGACGAGGCGACGGGGGCGACGATCCACTACGCCGGCGGCGTGTTCTGGTTCGACGGCGGCCAATGGCTGGCGGCGACGGGGTTCCTGGAGCACTGCGAGCGGGAAGGGCTGGACGCGATGCGCGAGTCCGGGTTCGACTACTGCGTCGACGCCTACCTGTTCGGCGTGGAGTTCACCGCGGAGGCGGTGGTGGCGAACCGGGTCGAGGACGGCTGGTACGAGGACGAGGCCGAACGGGAGACGGCGCTGGCCGAGATCCGCGAGCTCATCGCCCGCCACTCCTGAGCCACGGCGCGTGAACCCGAGGGCTCCGACCCGCAGCGCCTGAACCCGAAGGCGCTTGAACCCGAAGGCTCCGACCCCGGCGCCTGAACCCGAGGGCTCCGACCTTGGCGACCTCGACCCACGGCCCGCACCCGCCGAGACGGGTGCGGGCCGTGGGGTCAGGTCAGCTGAGCAGGTAGCCGAGCACGCCTTCGACGCGCTGGCCCTCGCAGTTCGCGAGCGGGGAGTCCATGTGGTCCCGGTTGCTCAGCACGACGCAGCGGTAGAGCGGGTGGGTACCCGCCACCGCCGTGTCGTAGGCGTAGCCGAGGACGGCCACCCGGGTCTGACCCTCGCAGTTCGGGTCGGCCGAGGTGAAGCTGTCCCAGTTGAACGCGCACCGGTACAGCGCGTGGGTGCCCTCGGCCTGCGTGGTCAGCAGGCGACCCACGGAACCTTCGCGGACGGCGCCGTCAGGGCCGCCGTTCGTGGAGGTCATGTGGTCCCGGGACTTCACGTAGCGGATCGCGTCGACCGTCGTCGGGCCACCCGGCGTTCCGGTGAACAGCAAGCGGTTCGGGGAGCCCTCGCCCGCGTTGGCGATCTTGTCCGGAGTGCTCGCGGCGACCAGGGCGGCCTGGACGGCCGCCGGTGCGTCGTCGGGGTGCGTCGCCAGGTGCAGCGCGGCGGCGCCGGCCGCGTGGGGTGCGGCCATCGACGTGCCGCTGATGGTGTTGGTGGCGGTGTCGTTGGTCGCCCACGCCGACGTGATGCCCACACCGGGTGCGAACAGGTCGGTGCACGTGCCGTAGTTGGAGAAGTCGGTCGCGCGCGAGTCCGAGTCGGTCGAGGCGTTGACCGTGACGGCCTCGGTCACCAACGCCGGGCTGAAGCCGCACGCGTCGTCGTCGGAGTTGCCCGACGCGATGGCGTAGGTGATGCCGGAGGCGATGGAGTTGCGAACGGCCGTCTCCATCGGCACGGTGGCGGCGGACGCGATCGCGCCCAGGCTCATGTTCGCGACGGCGGGCTTCACGGCGTTCGCCGTCACCCAGTCGATACCGCTGACGACGCCCGCGAACGTGCCGCCGCCCGAGCAGTTGAGCACCCGCACGGCGACCAGCTGCACGGCCTTGGCGACGCCGTACTCCGCGCCGCCGACGGTGCCGGCCACGTGCGTGCCGTGGCCGTGGCAGTCCACGTTCGAACCGTCCACGGCGTCGAAGCCCGCGGTGGCCCGCCCGCCGAACGTCGTGTGCGTCGTGCGGATACCGGTGTCGATGACGTACGCGTGGACGTTCGCGGCCGTCGTGTCGTAGCTGTACGCCGAGTTCAGCGGCAGGTCCCGCTGGTCGACCCGGTCCAACCCCCAGGACGGCGGGTTCGGCTGGGTGTCGACGGCCTGGACCGTGCCGTCCTGGCTCACCGACTCCACGGCCGGGTCCTTGGCCAGCTGTCTGGCCTCGGCCTCGTTGGCGGCGACGGCGAACCCGCGCAGCGCGTGCTGCCAGGTGGCGGTCACCTTGCCGCCGTGCTTCGCCGTCAGTTCGGCGGCCTGCGCGGCCACGTCGTCGCCCTTGAGCACCACCAGGTAGTGGCCCTCGACCGCGGTGCCCGCGGCCGCCAGGGCGATCTCCCCCTCCTGCGCACCCGCGGTCAGCGGCGAGGCCGCCACCACTCCTACCGCCAGCGCCGCAGCGGCCAGCAGTCCCTTCAACCCGATGAGATCACGCTTCACCCGGGAACCCTCCCCCTTGTCGAAAGCAAATCGGTTGAGCGTGGCGGTCGCGACCGGGTCGGGGTACGGGTAATGGACCGGGACACTGCGGGATCCCGAAGGAATTGGGCAGTCCGGAGGTTTAAGACGGCCGCGGCCTACCGCCGACATCGACCTACAGGGTCACCAGGGCCTTGCCGAGGTTCTCGCCGCGCAGCATCCCGATGAACGCCTGCGGCGCCCGGTCCAGGCCCTCGGTCACGGTCTCCCGGTAGCGCAGCCCGCCGTCGGCGATCCAGCCGCCGACCTCGCGCACGAACTGCTCGCGCAGCCGCTCGTGGTCCCACACCAGGAAACCGCGCAGGGTCAGTCGCTTGCCCACGGCCAGGCCGAGGTTGCGCGGCCCCACCGGGGTCCCGGTGTTGTAGTTCGAGATCGAGCCGCACAGCGCGGCGCGGCCGTGCGGGGTGAAGGCGTCGATGGCCGCCTCCAGGTGCTCGCCGCCGACGTTGTCGAAGTACACGTCGATGCCGTCCGGCGCGGCCCGCGCGAGCAGTTCGGTGACCGGGCCGTCCTTGTAGTTGAACGCCGCGTCGAAGCCGAGCTCGTCGACCAGGTACGCCACCTTGGCGTCGCTGCCGGCGCTGCCGATGACCCGCTTCGCGCCGCGCAGCCGGGCCACCTGCCCGACGACCTGGCCGACCGCGCCCGCCGCGCCGGACACGAACACCACGTCGCCCTCCTTGAACGCGGCGACCTCCAGCAGGCCCGCGTAGGCGGCCAGACCGGGCATGCCGAGCACGCCCAGGTACGCGCCCGCGGGCGCCGCACCCAGGTCGACGCGCACCGCGCCGGCCGCGTCCACGACGCCGTACTCGCGCCACCCCAGGTTGTGCAGCACCGCGTCGCCGACCTCGAAACCGGGCGCCTCGGACGCCACCACCTCGCCCACGGCGCCGCCTTCGAGGGCCTTGCCGACCTCGTAGGGCGCCACGTACGACTTGCCCTCGTTCATCCGGCCCCGCATGTACGGGTCCACGCTCATGACCAGGTTGCGGACCAGCAGTCGGCCGGGGCCGACGGTGGGCACGGGCACCTCGACCAGGTCGAAGTTCCCGGGTACGGGAAAGCCCTCGGGACGGGAAGCGAGGCGGATCTCGCGCGCGGTGTCAGGCAGCGTCATATGGCGTGCAACACCCCACCGGCGCGGCCCTGTTCCGCCGATCAGGTGTGAGCTGAGTCCCTCAGCGCGGTCACGCTGCGGTAGGTGAAGCCGAGCCGCCGGTAGAGCGCGATGGCGGCGCTGTTGCCCGCGTCGACCATCAACCCGCACGTGCCGCGCTCGGCCAGCAACGCGCTCACCACGAACGAGCAGACCTTCCCCGACCACGACCGCCCCCGGTGGTCGGGGTGGGTGGCCACGCCCGCGATGAACCCGACCTCCGGCGCCGTCCACGCGTCCGCGGCCACCGAGACCAGCTCGCCGTCGACGTGCGCGCCCGCCCACCGCGACGGCCCCGGCTCGCGCGGCCACGCCCACGACTCGGGGTTCGCCTTGCGCAGCAACGCCTCCACGGCGTCCCACTCGTCCTCACCCAGCCACCGGGCGCCGCCGCCCGCCGCCAACGACCCGGTGCGCTCCATCCACCCGAACGTGCCGCGCACCGGCCAGTCCAGCTCCTCGGCCACGGCGGTCGTCACCAGAGGTCTCACCCCGGGCCGCACGTGGGCCCGCAGCAGCACCTCCACGTCGTGCGCCGGCCCGGTCAGCACGAGCCGGTCGAACCGGTACAACCCCGGCGCCAGCACACCGACCGCGTCACCGTGCGCCCACGCCGCACCGCCGCGCCCGGGCAGCAACGCCTGCGCGGCCCACCTCGCCGGCGCGTCGGGGGTGGCGGCCGAGACGTCCTCGGGGGTCGCCAGAACACGCATGACGTCATCTTCACCCAAGGTCTACCCTCGCCCGCATGGACATCCGCCGGATCACGTCGTCGGACGCCGTGGTGGCCGCCGGCCACCTGTTCGACGACGCGCCGCGCGAGGACGCCACCCGCGCGTTCCTCGCCGACAACCGGCACCACCTGCTCATCGCCTACGTGGACGACGAGCCGGCCGGGTTCGTGTCCGGTGTGGAGACCATCCACCCGGACAAGGGCGTGGAGATGTTCCTCTACGAGCTGGGTGTCGACGACGCCTACCGGCGGCGCGGCATCGCCACCGCCCTCATCGAGCACCTGATCGGGCTGGCCCGGGAACGCGGCTGCACCGGCGTGTGGACCGGCACGGAGAAGGACAACGCCGCCGCCCTGGCCACCTACCGCCGTGCCGACGCCGAACTGGACTTCGACACCGTCGCCGTCTCCTGGGGCTTCTAGGCCCCCCACCGGGGTCCCTAGGCGCCCTTGCGGAACAGCGCCCGCTTCTGCAACGACTCCTCCAGCGCCCGGAACGCCAGGTCCAGCGCCGTGTTGTACTCGCGCTGGTCGCGCGGCGGCACCGACTCGTCCGGCGCGGGCACCGTGGTCATGGTGAACCACCGCTCGTCCCACAGCAGCCCGACCACGGCCTCCCAGTGCTCCGCGACGACCTGCCTGACCAGCTTCTCCTGGTCGATGGCCTCGGCCATCCGGTCCTGCGACTCGGCCAGCCGCTCCAGCAGCAGCCGCACCCTGGCCCGGTCGGCCGCCCGCATCCGCTCCACCGACTCACCGGCCAGCGCGACGACCTCCCGGTACCGCTCGATCGCCGAGACCGCCTCGACCTCCGGCACGCCGTGCCCGCCGGTGCGCTGCGCGGGTACGACTGAGGCGTGGCTGATCATGGTTCCTCCCCGGTGTCGAACGGGATGACGACCTGCGGTCGCGAGTGCTCGAACCGGTCGAAGAACAACCCGCGGCGCGGTCGCGGTGACCACGCCATGACCTGCTCCGGTCCGAACGACAGCAGCTCCTTGCCCTGGATGTCGAACGCGATCCACGCGCCGATGTCGTCGTAGACGCCGGGTGACAGGCTGTTCTTCAGCCGCTGCGCGCCCCGCCACCAGCCCAGCACGTGGGTGCGGTTCTCCGGGCCGTGCTTGAGCACGGTCCGCAGGCCGTCCAGCCCGGAGACCCGCGTGGTCGCGTTCTTCGCCTCCAAGAGGGTGTGCGCCGCGTCCACCGCGTAAACCACCAAGTAGTGCGGTTGCAGCGGCGCGCCCGTCTCGCCGGTCATGCTCGCGGTGATCCGGCCCGCCGTGTCGTCCACCAGCGCCCGGATGCCGTCCAGGCCCAGCAGGTCCACCGAGTGGCCGGCGCCGCGCAGCTGCTTGGCCAACCGCTGCGCGTGCGGCCAGGCGTCCTCGGCCAGGCACGCCAGGGTGAACTGGGCCTCGTCCGGCTCGTGCTGGCGGGCCAGCGACAGCGCCGCGCCGCCCAGCACGCCCGCCGCGTCCTCGGCCAGCGAGCCGAGCACCGCGATGTTGCGACCCGGTGTGCGGGCGAACCGCACCTTCGCCGCGCTGCCCGCCACGTCGATCACCTGGCCGAGCAGCACGGTGGGGCTGCCGCCGTCGACCGGGCGCAGCGCCCGGAAGTCCGGCAGCGACGGCAGCGCGGGCACCTTGCTGCCGTCGAACAGGATCGGTTCGGCCAGCTCCGGCGGGCGCAGGCGGTGCAGCTCGGCCTGCAACACGTCGAACGTGCCCTTGGCGGTGGCGTCCGGGATGCGCGCGACCTCGTTGCCCGGCCGCACGCCCGACTCGTGGTTGACCACCGCGTGCCAGCGCGGCAGCTCCACCGCGGCGTCGTTCTGCGGCTCGGCCAGCACCCGCCGCGCCTTGGGCAGCGCGATGCGCACGGTGAACTGCTCGAAGATCGCCGACTTGCCCCAGAAGCCCTCGATGCCGGACACGTCCTGGCTGGACAGCACCAGGTGGATGCCCTGCGACCGGCCGCGCCTGGCCACGTCCTCCAGCAGCTGCGTGGCCTGCGCGGTGACCTGGTCGCGTTCGCCGAACAGGTACTGGAACTCGTCGATCACGGCCACGATCCGCGGCCAGTGGCCGTGCGGGTCCTCCTCGCGCAGCTGCTCCAGCTTGGTGACCTCGTGCCGCTTGGCCGCGTCCGCCCGCCTGCGCATCTCGTCGGCCAGGAACGCCAGCAGCGCCACGCCGAACTCGCGGTCGGTGTTGACGTTGACCCCGACCAGCCGGGCGTGCGGCAGCCACGTCGGGTCCTTGCGGCCCGGCGCGAACTGCGCGAACGACACGCCCTCCTTGAAGTCCAGCAGGTACAGCTCCAGCTCGTCCGGCGCGTACCGGGCGGCCAGGCTGCCGAGCATGGCGTAGAGGAAGTTCGTCTTGCCCGAGCCGCTGGGACCGCCGATCAAGGCGTGCGGCGAGGTGTCGCCCAGCCCCACGTGCACCGGCTCGCCCTCCAGGAACCCGACCGGCGCGAGGACGCCCGCCGCCGAGCTCTCCCGCCACGGGTGCTCCGGCAGCAGGTCGGCGAACGTGCTGAGCCGGTTGCGGCGCTCCTCCCGCTTGTCCGCGATCGCCGCGCAGGCGCGGGGCACCCTGGCGCGCGGCAGCGGCGGGTCGAGCGCGACGGTCACGTGCTTGCCGCTCGTCGTGCACGTCGCGGACTGGTCGGCGGCGATGGTGACGGTCTCGATCGGCGAGTTGACCGTGACCGGGATGTCGACGATGACCAGCTGGATGCCCGCCGCGAGACCGTTGCGCGCCACCCGTTGCAGCTGCTGCTGGTGCTCCTCCCGCAACGGCTGCCGGTTGCCGAACAGCACCGCCACCCGCCACGGCTCGGTGCGCCGACCGCCCGCCGCCCGCACCGACTGGTGGCCCTCGGTGAGCACGCCGGTGTGCACCCGCCGGATGTGGTCGGACAGCTCGTCCAGCAGCTCGTGCAACCGGGCCGGGTCGTGCACGGTCAGCAGGCCCGCGCGGGTCAGCGGGTACAGGCCGGGCAGCGCGCCGGTGAGCTGGCCGACGTCCCACACGTGGACGTGCACCAGGCCCGGCTGGAAGTGGCTCAGCACCCGCAGCAGGAGGTTCTCCACCAGGGCCTCGGCCGTGGCCCGGCTCTCGTGGGTCGAGGAGACGTGCAGGTGCGAGTGGTCCAGCATCGGCACCACCACCGGGAACCGCTGCGGCTCGGGCGCGCCGCGCACCACGCCGGTGCCGATGCGCCACAGCTCGGGCACGCCGTCGCTGCCGTCGGCCGTGCCGGGCGCGCCCAGCCACGACTCGGGCGGCCACGACGCCGGGCCCTCGGCCGCCGCGTCGACCAGCGCGGCCAACTGGTCCGGCCCGCGTTCGGACCACTCGCGGAACGCCTCGACCCGGTCGATCATCGCCTGCGCCACCTGCTGCTCGAACAGCGGGTTGGCCAGCGCCCGCGCCAGCAGCGGGTCGGTCAGCGCCCGGTCGACGCCGTCGCCGCGCAACATCACCTCGAACATGTCGCGGGCGCGTTCGTCGGCGAGCAGGCGGTGTTCGCGCGAGGCGTTGCCCAACGCGGCGGCGACGGCCTTGCGGAACTCCTCGAAGGAGCTCTCGATCCTCCTGCGGCGCTCGTCACGCCTGTTCACGTCACAGCTCCACGGCTAGGCGTTGGACCAGTTCCAGGCTGCCCACGATCAGCTCCAACTCGTCGGCGAACTTCTCACCGGCGGCGGTGAACCCGGCGGGCACCAGCGACTCGTGGTGGTCGGCGCTCGCCTCCAGCAGGATGTCGACCGCCTCCTCCAACGCGCCCTGGGCTTCCCGGACGCTGCGGTAGGCGTCCCGGAGGAACTCGCAGCTCTGCTCCAGCGCGACCCTGATCTCGCCTACCGAGGTCACGTCACAGCCTGGAATTGATGCTCTCGGCCTGGGAGATCCCGGCGCCGAGGTGCTTCTGCAGGTCGGTGACGCCGCTGACCACCTCGGCGAACCGGGCGTTCGCCTGCTCCACGTCGGCCTGCACGCTGCCCTGGGTGGCCGTGCTGAGCAGCGCTTGGGCGTCCTCGGCCAGGTCGGCGGCCTGTTGCAGGGCGTTGACGCTCTGGCCCGCCTTCTCGACGGCCGAAGCGATCGCGGCGCGAACCTCTTCGATGCTGGCCATGTCGGATCCCGACCCCTCCTGCGAAACCGGTTGGATTCCTATAGTTGAAAGTAGTACCTAAAGATTCACGATTCACAAGCAAGATCGGCTGACCGGGTGGAGGTGCAAATCCACTCGATCGGGTCAGCGATGATGATCTCAGTTGGGGACCGTCCACACGAATGCCGAGCCCGGTGTCGCTGTCAGTTCCAACGCGGCGATCCCCGTCGGCGGAACCGGAGCGGCTGACCAGCGGGTCGACCCGGATCCGTCGGACCACTCGACGTCCGACCAACCCGAACGGCCCAGCGACGTCACGGCGTCCTGTAGCGCGACCGTGGGCGAATTAGCGCTCGAACCGAGGTCTACGTGCACGCTCAGTAGGTGCCCATGTGGAGCCACCCGGGTGATCTTGCCACTGCGCGCGACCCGGCTCGCTACCGCCCGTGCCTGCCACTCGGCGCCCGCGGACCGGTCGGTGGCGACGTCGACGCGCAACGACAACCACGTGGCCGCCTCCGGCTCGGCCGGGATCACCCGATCGGACACCGGCTCGTCGTCCGGTCGGCCCTGCGGGTCGTGGCCGGGGTCGTCGTGCCCTGGATCGTCGTGCCCTGGATCGTCGTGCCCTGGATCGTCGTGCCCTGGATCGTCGTGCCGCCAGTCGTTCCGCCAGTCGTTCCGCCGGGGGTCGTGCCGGGGGTCGTGCTGCCGCGGGTCGACCTGCTGGGGGCTGTTCCGCTGAGGGCTGTTCCGCTGGGGGCTGTTCCTCTGGGGGTCGCCGCCGGCCCACGCCTCCACCATCAACCGCTCCGCGCCCGGCACCAGGCCGTCGAGCAGCGCCGGGTCCTCCAGCACCGTCCACGCGGTCGGCGGCTCGCAGGCCACCCGCGGTGTCGGGAACTCGTCGCCCAGCCGCCGCACCACCGTGCGCACCGCCCTGGCCAACGCGCCCGCCACGTTCTGCGTCGCGCGCTCGCCGCTGAGCAGGCTGATCGTCACCGACCAGCAGCCGGGTTCCTCGTCGGAGCAGTCGAAGGCCCGCACCACGCGCCCGCCCACCTGGCGCAGCAGTGAGGCGCAGGCGGCGTGCGCCTGCCGCTCGTCGTCGGCCGCCACCACCGCGGTGATCAGCAGCTCCAGGTCTTCTCCCACCATCTCGACCCGAATTGTCCACGACACGCGGGCGACTCGTGAGGGTGCCACTGATGTCACCCATAAGCAGGGACTTGCGCCCACCCCTCGTGATGTCCGCTGATCAGGCCGTTTTCGCCGGTTCAACCCCCGTTCACACGATGCGGTCGGCCACCTCCGGCGGCGCGCCGACCGAGGTAACGATGTGAGCGCATGGCCATCTACGCCTAGGAGGTTCCACCATGCGCAGCATCATCCGATTGGCCGCGGCGAGCGCTCTCGCGTTCCCGATCATCATCGGCGCCGCGGGCATCGCGTCGGCCGACGTGGAGTACGACCAGAACAACGTGTCGGCCACGGCGGACGGCGCCACCGTCCACGAACTGGCGTCCGGCGCGGACGGCTACGGCGGCTCGTACTTCTACGAGCAGTACCAGGCCGCCACGCCGTACGGCGCGGGCTCCTTCACCGTCGTGGCGTGGACGTGGGAGGGCAACGCGGGCTACTACGACGAGTACGCCTGGTCCAGCCCTGAAGGAGCCTGGACCGGCGACACATCGGCCTACGCCGACGACTCGGACTACCACGACCACGACGACGATGACGACGACTACGACGATGACGACGACTACGACGACGATGACGACTCGGGTTACGACGACTGATTCGTGACGGGGGTGGGGTGGCACCGCGTCGGCCACCCCACCCCGTTCGCGTCAGCGCCGCCCGAGCACCCGGTGGACGAAGGCGACGACGTCGGCCAGCACCTCGGCCGAGTTGGTCTCGTTGAACACCTCGTGCCGCGCGCCGCGGTAGACGCGCTCCTCGAACAGCAGGCCGCGCAACCGGTCCGTGCCGGTGCGGGTGTCGGCCAGCGGCACCAGCTCGTCGGCGTCGCCGTGCAGCCACAGCGTCGGCAGGTGCTCCAGCGCCGGCCCGTAGTTGACCTCGTCCAGCGCGCGCTCCAGCGCCTCCAAGGTCTCCCGCCGGTACGGCCCGTGCCACACCAACGGGTCGGACGCGTACCGCTTGCCGACCTCCGGGTCGCGCGAGAGCAGTGCCGGGTCGAGCGGCGCGCGGGTCGCCTCCGCCGAACCCAGCCCGTCCAGCCCCTCCCACGTGCCGAGCACCGGCGCGGACAGCACCAGCGCCGTCAACGGGTGCAGCTGGGCGTACCTGGCCGCGACCAGACCGCCCTCGGCGTGGCCGATCAGCACGGTCGGCAGGTCGGACGCCGCCGAGCTCACCGTGGCGGCGACGTCGGCCACCACGCCGTCGAAGTCGGTGATCAGCGCCCGTTCGCCCGCGGACCGGCCGTGGCCGACGTGGTCGGCCGCCAGCACCAACGCGCCCGCCTCCACCAACGCCTCGGCCACGTGGTCGTATCTGCCGCCGTGCTCGCCGTAGCCGTGCACGACCACGGCGAGCCAGTCGGCGGTCAGGTTGGGCCAGGTGCGGACGGCGAGGTCACCGGCGTGGCCGGGGACGTTGGACTCGATCACCTAGGCAGCGTAGAACGCGCTGATCCTGATCTTCCCGCCGGCGCACACCGGACCGAGGCCCCACGACAGGCTCATCGGCTCGGTCTCGTCCGGCGGGATCGCCGCGGCCCGTGCCGCCTCGGCCTGGCACGGCGCGTCCACCGGTTCGTCACCGGTCGGTACGACGGTCCAGTGCAGGTTCGCCGCCGCCGCGGTGCCGGGCGCGAGGACCAGCGGCGCCGGACCGGGATCGGTGGTGCGCTGGAGGTCGGTCGGCAGCGGGTTGCCCGCCGCGTCGAGCAGTTGCAGGCCGCTGTAGCCGTTGAGCGTGCACGGCGCCGCGCCGTTGTTGGTCACCACGAGCTTGCCGTACCGGTTGCCCGCGCCCGCGTCGCCCGGCTGGACCGCGCCCGCGAGCGCGGCGGCGGTGCAGCGGACCGGGGCGGACGCCTGGCCCGCCGTCGCCGGGGCGGACGACGGCGGCACCGGCGCGGTCCCGGTGGCCGAGGACGAGGGTGGTTCGACCGCGAGGGTCGACTGTTCTGCCGCTTGTCGAGGGCTCCCGCACGCGGTGAGCGCGACCGCGAGGGCGCCGAGCGCCACGAGTCGCCTCATGTCCACCTCCTGGCTCGATGACGAGTCCTTGTCAGGAGGACGTACCCAGCGGCCGTTCGGTTGGGTGTATCGGCGAGAAATTCACCGTATCGGGCGCATCATTGACGGTTCTCGACCCAGCCGCCGTCGAGCACCGGCAGGTCGCCCGCGGCGGCGTTCCACAGGTATGTCCAGCAGACCTGGCCGTCGGGCAGCGCGACCCGCACGCGGCGGTACTCGTCGCCCTCGTACTCGTCCAGCACGGGGAGCGCGTCCTCGGGGCGTTCGAGGCGCAGCACGTGCCCCGGCACGCCGTGGCCGGTACCGCCGCGGGAACCGTCGTCGGGGCGCAGCGCCGGGTAGCCGCGGCCGGTGTCGTGCAGGGTGCCGGGCAGCAACGCGGGCACCGGCTCGCCGACGACGAACGGCGCCACGAGGCGCCAGGCCGCCATCCCGGGCTGGAGCGTGCCGTAGGCGAAGAGGCGGTCGGGCCAGTCGTCCGGCGACGGGTCGCCGTGCACCGGCGTCACGTCCAGGCCGTCGCCGTCGGCGGGCCGTCCGCCGAGCCGCCGCGCGCCGCGCTGGTCGACGTCGGCACAGCGCACCGGCCTGCCGTTGACCAGCAGGGGCATCCGCCGGATGCCGGCGCCGGTGTAGGCGAGCACGGAGTCGACCACGCCGCCGTTGAACAACGTCACCCGTCCGGTGTGCACGCGCACCAACCGGTACCGCAGGCCGCGGCCCTCGCAGCGGTCGAGCACCCGCAGCTGCTCCGCGGTGGCGAACCACACCGCGTGCTCCTCCTCGACGCCCGGCGCCGCGGCCAGGGTCGCCGGGCGCTGGCCGTCGGTCTTGCGCAACCCCGCGGCCCAGACGGCGGCCAGGCCGTCGCACCGGGCGCGCAGCACCACCGCCGGGCCGGTCAGGCCGAGTTCCTCGCGCAGCCACGTCACCTTGGCGGGGTTGGCGTTGGAGCCGTACGCCAGCACCGGCATCCGGCCCGAGAGCGGCGGCTCGCCGTGCTCGGCGAGCCAATCGTCCAGGTCCCGCCCGTCCGGCGCGACCCGCCACCCGGAGTCGGCGCCGGGGTCCGGCGTGACCGGCCAGCCCGCACCGTCGAGGTGCACGAAGCAGTGCCCCGGCCGAGCTCCCGGATAGGGCTCGGCCGGGTGACTGTCGTCCGTGAAGGGCTGCGTCATGCCTCCCATTCTGGCAAACCTCACCGAGAATTCACCCGGCGTTGGGTTCTGCGGGCCGGAATAGATCGGACCTCTTCGGCTCGGTCGTGCGGGAACGGGCTTCACCGCACTACATCAGGCGGAACAGGTCGGAGGTGTTGACGTGACGTGTCACACGTTCTCGGCACGTCGCGCGTCGTACTCCTCTTGTGCCGCCACGAAGTTGGGCAGGTTCGCCTCGATCCAGCCGAACAGGTCGCGGATCTGCTTCGCCGCATGGGTGCCCAGCGGCGTGAGGGAGTAGTCCACCCGCGGCGGGATCACCGGGTGCACCTCCCGGCGCACCAACCCGTCCCGCTCCAGCGCCTGCAACGTCTGGGCCAGCATCTTCTCGCTCACCCCGGCCACCGACCGGCGCAGCTCGCCGAACCGCCGCGTGCCGTCGAGGAGCTTGGCGAGCACGAGGCTGCCCCAGTGGCCGGTGGCGTGGTTGGCGATCGTGCGGGACGGGCAGTCGCGGTTGTATACGTCACCTCGCGGCTCCATGGCACGCACCCTACCTGGATGCTTTCCCGAACGTAAGTACCTGACAAACGGGTAGGTACTTACGAATAGTTAGCAGCCGACCTAGCGTTCGCCGCATGACGACCTTGATCACCGGCGCGACCGGCCACCTCGGCTCCCTGATCCTCAAGCACGCCCTCACCCGCCTCCCCGCCGATCGGCTCGCGGTGTCCGTGCGCGACCCGAAGAAGGCCGAGGGCCTCGGCGTCGAGGTCCGGCCGGGCGACTTCGACGGCCCGCTCGCCGCCACGTTCGCCGGTGTGGAGACGCTGCTGCTGGTGTCGGTGGACGGGCCGGACGAGATCCGGATCGGACGGCACCTGAACGCCGTGCGCGCGGCGGCGGACGCGGGTGTGCGGCACATCGTCTACACGTCGGTCACCGACGCGGACACCTCGCCGCTCGAACTGGCCAAGGTGCACAAGGCGACCGAAGAGGCGATCCGCGCCACCGGCATCCCGTTCACCTTCCTGCGCAACGCGATGTACCACGAGAACTACCTCCCGCAGGGGCCCGGCCCGATCGTCACCGCCGCGGGCGACGGGCGCATCGCCAGCGCGTCCCGCGAGGACCTGGCGCTGGCCGCCGCCGTCGTGCTGAGCACGGCCGGCCACGAGAACGCGGTCTACGAGCTCACCGGCCCGCGGGCGTGGAGCTTCGACGAGCTGGCCGCGCTCGTGGGCGAGACGCACCGGCCGGTGAGCCGGGACGAGCGCGTCACCGGCCTGAAGGGCTTCGGCCTGCCGGACTTCCTGGCCGAGCTGCTCGCCGACATCGAGGTCAACATCGGCCGCGGCGCACTCGCCGAGGTCCGCCCGGACCTGGAGAAGCTGATCGGCCGCGCGCCCACCACGATCGAGGACGCCGTGCGCGGCTAGCCACCCGCGAGCAGCACCGGCGGTCGACCGCGGCGGGCGGTGCCGGGTCGGCGGTTCGCGGCTGGCCGCCCGCGAGCGGTGCCGGGTGGGCGGTTCGCGATCGGCCGCCCGGGAGTAGCGCCGGCGGTTGACCCTGGCGGACGGCGCCGGGTCGGCTGCTCGCGGTCAGCCGCTCGCGAGCAGTGCCGCGTCGATCTCCTGGTGCGCCTCGGGGTGCTCCTCCCACCACCTCGCGTAGACCGGGTTGCGGGGGAGCACCGCGCGGTAGGCCCTGGCCGCGGCGGCGAAGACGTCGTGGGCCCGCCCGGCGGCGGGCCCCTCGCGGCGGGTCGCCAGCATCAGGTCGACCATCAGCGGCGCGCCGCGCAGCGGGCGGATCACGATGCCGTCGCCGCCGCGGGACTGGGGCAGCGCGAACGACACCGCGCCGTTGGCCACCAGGCTGCGCGCGGTGCTGGCCTCGTTCACGTGGTGGCTGAACCGGGGCGTGAACCCGGCCTCCGCGCACGCGGTGAAGATCTGCAAGCGGTTGCCGACGATCTCGTCCGGCGGCGAGACCCAGTCCCGGTCGGCCAGCTGGGCGAGGTCCACCTCGTCCTGCGCGACCAGCGGATCGGTCTCGGGCAGCGCCACGAACTGCGGCTCGCTCACCAGCCGCCGCATCTCCAGCCCGCGCAGCTCCCGCCGTTCCAGCCCTTCGAACCGGTCCAGCACACCCAGCTGCACCTGCCCGGACACCAGCATCTCCAGCAGGTCCGACGCGCCGGGCATGATCTCGGTGCGGACCTCCGAACACGGGATCACCCGCCGCAGCTCCTGCACGAAGTGCCCGAAGAACAACGTGGGCACGCCGCCGACGAGCAACGGCCCCGGCGTGCGGTCCCGGGTCCGCTCACGGGCCAGCGACACCAGCTGCTCGACCTCGTCGAGCACCAGCCGGGCCGTGCCGACGACCTGTTTGCCGAGGTCGGTCGGCACGGAACCGCCGGGGGTCCGGTCGAACAGCCGGCCGCCGACGATGCGCTCGACGGTCCGCAGCTGGGCGCTCATCGCGGGTTGCGTGAGCCCCAGGCGTGAGGCGGCCTTCGTGAGGCTGCCTTCTTCGGCTATCGCGCACACCGCGCGCAGGTGGCGTAGCTCAAGCTCGGGCATAACGCTCTTCTATCCCCCTTTCGTATGAGCCGCCAGCCCTGGCGCCCGCCATAGTTGGCCCGAGTCCCGGAGGAGAGCCATGGCAGTCCCGTCCCGCACCACGTACCCACACGACGTGGTCGAGCGACCCCGGCACACCGTTTACGCGGGCAGAAGTGCCTGCGGCGCAAGGGAACAGGGACGAGCCGAGAGGGTGTGAGGCGGACGTCCCCACCCCGTTCGGGGCCGCCGGTCGTCATTGCGGAGTGAGCGACCGGCGGTCCCGTCGCGTTCTCGGTACTTTCGAGCCATGTCAGTCCAGGACAGCCCAGTCGACTGGGTGAACGAGCACATCCGCAAGTACGTCGAGTCGAACGGCGCGGACGGGCACGAGTGGCAGCCGGGCGTGTTCACGCTCCTGCTGACCACGATCGGCCGGAAGTCCGGGCAGCCGCGCCGCACCGCGTTGATCTACCAGCCCTACGGCGACGCGTACGTGGTCGTCGCCTCGTACGGCGGCGCGCCCGAGCACCCCGCCTGGTACCGCAACCTCGCCGCGCGCAACGAGGCCGAGGTGCAGGTGGGACCCGACGTGTTCCCCGCGAAGGCGCGCACGGCGACCGGTGACGAGCGGGCCGAGCTGTGGCGGCTGATGACCGAGGTGTGGCCGGACTACGACGAGTACACCAAGAAGACCGACCGCGAGATCCCGGTGGTGGTGCTGGAACGCGTCCAGTCCTGAGCGGACGCCTGGCGCCTGACGCTCCTCGACGCCGGGGCGGCGGAACGCCTGAACGCCTGGACGCCGTCAGCCCGCGGTCGTGATCGGCACCGCCGCGCCGGTCACGGTCACCCGCGGGTCGTCGGGCGAGACCTCGATCTCCAGCAGGCTGGGACGACCCATGTCCACGCCCTGGTGGATGGTGATCGACCTCGGCTCCGCGACCTTCCCGACGGCGCGCAGGTAACCGCCGAACGCCGCCGCGGCGGAGCCGGTCGCCGGGTCCTCCACCACCCCACCGACCGGGAACGGGTCACGCGCGTCGAAGACGTCCTCGTCCCGCTGGTGCACCAGCTGCGCGGTCACCGCGTCGTTGGCGCGCAACAGGTCCGCGAGCGCGTCGAAGTCGTAGTCCAACGACGCCAACCGCTCCCGCGTGCGCACGGCCAGCACGAGGTGCCGCGAGCCGCCGAACGCCCAGTGCGCCGGGTAGCGCGGGTCGAGGTCGTCGGCGGACCACCCCAGCGCCCGCAGCGCGGCCGCCACGTCGGCGTCCGGCGCGGGCGTGGCCGAGGTGGGCACGCTGGTCAGGCTCGCCGTGCCGGGCGTCGCGGCCACCTCGACCAGCCCGGCCCTGGTGTGGAACCGCAGCGTGCCCGTGCGCCCCAGCGCGACGGCCGCGGCCACGGTCGCGTGACCGCAGAACGGCACCTCCACCAGCGGGCTGAAGTACCGCACGTCGAACTCGTCGCGGTCGGACCGGGGGAAGAGGAACGCGGTCTCGGAGTAGCCGACCTCGGCGGCGATCTCCAGCATCCGGGACTCGGACGACCCGGTAGCGTCGAGCACGACACCGGCCGGGTTGCCGCCGGCGGGGTCGGTGGTGAAAGCGGTGTAGCGGAGCACTGCGGGTTCCTGCGCTTCGGTCATGACGACAGCGTCCCCCACCGGCCGACATCGAGTCCAACGATTCCCTGTGATGTGGCCGATCGGTATTGTCGATGCGGTGGACACCCGCCTCCTGCGCACCCTCCTGGTGCTCGCGCGCACGGGCAGCTTCACCGCCACAGCGGCGGAGCTGCACCTCGTGCAGTCGACGGTGACGAGCCAGGTCAAAGCCCTGGAACGGCACCTCGGCGCCCGCCTGTTCGACCGGCTGCCCAGCGGCGCCCGGCTGACCGAGGCGGGTCGGCAGGCGGTCGAGCACGCGCGCGAGGTGCTGACCTCCGAGCAACGCCTGCGCGACGCGGTGCGCGGCAGCACCGCGGTGGAGGGCGACGTGCGGATAGCCGCACCGGAATCGGTCTGCGCCTACCGCCTGCCGCAGCGGATCGCGGACGTGGCCATGCGCTGGCCCGGCATCTCCGTGCACCTCTCGCCCGCGGGCACCCGGCAGGCGCTCGCCGGTGTCCGCAACGGCACCCTGGACCTGGCGCTGGTGCTGGAGGACGCGCTGGTCGCGCCCGGCCTGAAGGTGACCGCCATCGGCGTGGAGCCGATCGAACTGGTGTCCGCGCCCGGCGTGGTGCTGGAGGAGCGGTACTTCCTGCTGGAGGAGGGCTGCTCCTACAGCGACCGGTTCGTGCGCGAACTGGCCGCGACGCCGAGCATCACCCGGTTCGGCAGCATCGAGGCCGTGCGGTCGTGCGTGGTGGCCGGTCTGGGCTGGACCGTGCTGCCGCGGGTGGCCGTCGCCGAGCAGTTGGACGCGGGCACGCTGCAGCGCGTGCGCGAACTGCCCGACAGCACGTTGTTCCTGGTCACGGACCCGCGCCGGACGCCTTCCGCGGCCGTGCGGGCGGTCTCGGCGGCGCTGAACTGACCGCACCCGGCGGCCGGGTGTCACCCGTCCAGCCGGGTCAACATCCCCTCGCAGCTGCGCACGACCACGGCCGCGGCCCGCCGCTGCCCGTGGTCCAGCGCCGGGTCCACGGCGTGGTCGCGCCACCGGCCCAGGGTGTCCAGCACGGCGTGCCGCAGCTCGCCCCCGGTCGGCTCGTAGTCCATGCCCAGCCGCACCACCGGGTCCGTGCCCAGGCCGCCGACCAGCCGGGAGGCCTCGGCGTCCAGGTCGCCGGGCAACCGGGTGCGCCCGCCCTGCAACGCGGCCAGCAGCCGCAGCTCCCGGAAGTCGTGCGCGGAGGCCAGGATCCGCTCCACCGACGCGGCCAGGGCCACCGAACCGGGCCGCGGCTCGGCGCGCAGCACCACGTCCAGCCCCAGCAGGGCGGCGCGCGCCTTGAGCACCTCCTTGCGCTCGGTGAAGTAGACGCCGATCGAGTCGCGCAGCTCGCCCAGACCGCTGCGCTGCACCAGCTGACCGGTCAGCTTCACCTGCGTGTCGAAGCCCTGGCGGATCAACGTGGTGGTCAGCCGCACGCCGAAGATGCCGAACCGGTCGACCAGACCGCGGCGCACCGCCGGGTCGAGCCGGACCGGGAAGTCCTCGCCCACGAACCGGTCCGCGGACAGCAGGTGGTCCTCCAACTCGGTGCGCGCCAACGACGCCAGGGCGGCCAGCGCGGCGAACTCCTCCGGCCGCACCGTGCGCGCGGCCACTGCGAGCAACCCGGCCACCGCGACCACGTTCTGGCACAACGGGGTCACGGTCGCCTCGCGCCGGTAGCGGCGGGCGATCTGCTTGGCCGAGGACAGCGCGTCGATCCGGCCGCCGCCGATCTCGTCGGCCCGCGACAGCACCAGCACGGTGTTCACCGGCGCGACCCGCGCCACCGGGTGGTCGTGCGCGGTCTGCAGGAACCGCACGTCGGTGGTGTGCATGTGCCTGGTCAGGTACAGCACCGCGTCGGCCTCGCCGTAGACCTGCTCGACCGGCGCGGTCCCCGGCGTGTCGATCAGGACGAGGTCGCGCAACGACCGGGACGGCCACTGCACCACCACGCGCTCGGCGTCCGGCGCGTCCACGAACGCCTTGCCGTCGCGGCGCAGCACCGGCACCTCGTACTGGCCGACGTGCGCGGTGGGCCGCGGCCCGTCCTGGTACCAGGTGGTCGCGCCGGTGGGCTCGAACTCCTCGCCGATGAGCGCGCTGACCACGGTCGACTTGCCCGACCGCGACCCGCCCGCCACGGCCACCCGCACCGGCTCGCCGAACCGCGCCTGGTGCCCGCGCAGCCACCCGACCGCGCGCGGGCTGTCCCGGTAGACCTCCAGGGCGTCGTCGAGCAGCGCCCAGACCTCGTCCTGCACCGCGCCGGGCCGCGTGCCGCCCGGTGCCACCTCGCCCGGGAACATCAGGCGCTGATCCCCAACGGCGGCGTCTGACCACCGGCGAGCGCCTGGACCCGCTGGTACAGGGCGACCAGGTCGTCCAGCTCGCGCTTGGCGTCCCGGTTGCGGCGCTCCCGCTCGGTGTTGTCGTCCTGGACCGCGCGGCGGGCGCTGCGGGCCGATTCGAGCAGCGTCTCCTGCAACTCCTCGGCCAGCGTGGAGAAGTGGTTGCGCAGGCTGCGCTGGATGTGCCGGGCCGCGTCGCGGCAGTCCTTGCCGAACTTGAGGAAGAAGTCGTCCACGTGCCGTGCCGCGGCGGCCTTGGCGGCGGCCTGCCTGCGGCGCAACCGCTGATCGCTCTCGTCGATGATCGACTTGCCGCCGAACAGCGCGCCCGCGCCCAGCGAGATCGCGTTGATCAGCGGCATCCCGGCGAGGCTGGTGGCCAGACCGAACATCAGCACGCCGCCGTAGGAGCCCTTCAGGCCGGTGAACGCCTTCTGCATCAGGCCGAACTTCTCGATCAGCGGTTTGTCCATCGGCGCGACCCGGTCCAGCACGTCGTCCGGGAAGATCGACTCGGGCAGCAGGTCGTCGCGGACGACCGGGAAGCTCTTGGCGACCTTCTCCGCCACCCACTCCGAGCGGTCGAGCAGCCAGGCGAAGTTCGTCGTGGCGGCCTCGGTGAGGTTGTCCTCCAGCCAGGCCTCGAACCGGTCCCACCCCAGCGCCGGGTCCGCGGTCTCGAACGTCCTGTCCACCTCGCGGATGATCTTGCGGGTGCGGTCGCGCAGGTCGTACTCGATGTCGGAGACCAGGTCGGCCATCTCGTCGGCCAGCACGGTCTGCCAGCGCGCGGACCGGCGGCGCAGCTCGTCGATGCGGCGCTGGGCCTCGTTGAGCGCGGCGATGGTCTTCTCCGGGCCGCGGGCGGCGCGGGCGTCGAGCTCCTCGCGCACCGGCGCGACCAGCTGCTTGATCGCCGACGCCGCGGTGACCGCGACCGTGCGGCGGGCCAGCACGTCGGCCGCGGCCAGGATGTCCTTCTGCACGCAGGTCAGCAGTTCGGGGAAGCCGGACTCGGCGTTGAGCGCCTTGTCGCCGGTCTTGGCCGCGCGCAGGCGCAGCGCGGCGGACACCGGGATCAGCTTCGCGGTCACGCCCGCGCGGGCCAGGTGCGCCCGGTTGCGCTCGACCACCCGCCGCCACTGCGCCGCGATGTCGATCTTCGTGAGGACCACGATCACGTTCGGGCAGGACGTCATCACCTGCTTGAGCAGCTCCAGTTCCGACCGGGTGAGCTCGGCCGTCGCGTCGGAGACCATGAGCACCGCGTCGGCCTGGAGCAGCGCGGTGAACGTGCTCGCGGTGTGCGCGGGCCGCAGGTCGCCGACGCCCGGCGTGTCGATCAGCACCAGGCCCGAGTCCAGCAGCGCGCGCGGGATGCCGACCTCGGCGCGCACGAGGTCGCCGCCGTGGTGCTGGTTGGCGCTCACCTGGCTGGCGAGCTGGTCGATCGGCACCGGGATGCGTTCGGTGGGGGTGTTCGCGATCGTCGCGCCGCGCACGAGCGCGGCCGACGGCGTCTCCGCGTGCTGCACGAAAGTGGGAACGGTGGTCGTGACGTCGTCACCCACCGCGCACACCGGGGCGTTCACCATCGCGTTGACGAGCTGGCTCTTGCCCTGCTTGGGCTCGCCGATCACGAGCACCCTGAGCTTGGGGTCCAGCTGGCGGGAGCGCTTGTCGCGCAACCGTTCGGCCAGGTCGGGCCGGTTGTGCGCAGCGCAAGCCCTGATCGTGTCGTCGAGCACGTCGAGCCAAGGCGCGGACATCACCCGGCAGAGTGTGCCGGTAAAACCCGTCCGGGTGAAAGTCCGGACACGAGGGAGGGCCGGTCCTGTCGAGTGGACAGGACCGGCCCTCCGGTGGCGGATCAGTCTCAGAAGAGCAGGTCGTCCACGCCGAGCGAGTCGACGACCGGGAGGTCCAGACCGTCGACGGCGCCGGTGACGTTGCTCACCACGCCGCCCACGCCGGCGGTGTCCGCGACGCCCGCGACCGTGTCGGTCACGCCGGACAGGGGAGCGGCGCCGTGGGTGTCGAAGTCGGCCGAGCCGTGCGCGGAGCCGGCGACGCCCAGCGCGTCCCCGAGGCCGCCCAGGTCGCCGACGCCGCCCAGGCCGTCCACGGCGGGCAGGTTGCCGGTGAGGCCACCGGTCACGTCGCCGAGCACGCCGGTCAGCGTGTCGACCGTGCCGAACGCGGTGCTGGTCAGGCTGTCCACGTCCGCCACCGAACCGGTGACCCCACCCGCGGTTGCGACGGCACCGTCCAGCGTGCCGGTCGCCGTGCCGGTCAGGCCCTCGACCGGACCGGTAGCGGTGGCCAACGTGCCGTCCAGGGTGTCGGTCACGTCACCCACCGCGGAGAAGTCGCCCTCGACCGACAGCGTCGCCGAGGCGGCGCCGTCGAGCAGGTCCCAGCTCGACACGCCGCCGAAGACCGACAGGCCGTCGGCGTCCGCGCTCAGCGTGCCCGCCACCGCCGCCTTGACGTCGCCGGCGCCGGTGGCACCCGACACGGCGAGCTGGTCGGTGACGGCCTTGAGCCGGAAGATCGCGCCGGCCTGACCGGCGTCGACCAGGTCGAGCGGCAGGTCCTCGACCAGCGAGCCGTCGAGAGCGGGCAGGCTCCCGGTCGGCACGTAGTCGAGCACCAGCGGGATGACTTCCTGCACGTCCAGGGCGCTGATGTCGCTCAGGCCCGCTGCGGCCAGGGTGCCCTCGGCGTCGGCCTGGAAGTCGGCCAACGCGGTGGGGTCGCTGAGCAGGTCGAGGACGAAGTCGTGCAGCGTGTTGGGGCTGGAGCCCATGATGGATGTCTCCTGGTCAAGTAGGACGCGGGTAGCCGGCCCGGCAGGGGTGTGGTCCGGCCTGGTGATCAACGTATGGGCGGGGGGATCACCAGCCATCGGGGATTACTCCCAGTAGATACCGCAACCACTATGGGGTGGTTGTCGTTCACTCCCTAGGGGATTAGGGGATGCGCTTGTGACCCTCTCGTCACCCGTGTAGGTACTCCTGTAGTTCGTTCAGGTGAGTGAGGAGGCCTCCGAGTTGCCGTACGTCCTCGGGGTCGACGTGGGCACCACCCGCACCGCGGCGGCCGTGTGCAGGCTGGGCGGCACCGGGCGCGGTGAGCCGGAGCCGGTCGGCCTCGGCGGTCCGGGCGGCGGGGTGGCGTCGGTGCTGCAGCTCACCGCGGACGGCGCGTTCGCGGTCGGCGAGCCCGGTGACCCGCGGTGGACCGCCACCGGCTTCGCCCGGCGGGTCGGCGACCCGGTGCCGGTCGTGCTCGGACCCGCGGCGGACGCCGGCTCCGCCGAGCCGTGCCCGGCGGAGGAGCTGACCGCGCTCATGGTCATGTGGGTGGTCGACCAGGTCACCGCCCGTGAAGGCGAACGCCCCGCGCACGTCGTGCTCGCGCACCCCGCCGGCTGGGGGGCTCACGCGAAGGGGTTGATGCACCGGGCGCTGCGGTCGGTGGGGGTCGAGGCGTCGCTGGTGCCCGAACCCGTCGCGGCGGCCGAGAACCACGCGTTCACCCGGTCGAGCGCACGCTCGCTCGGCGTGTTCAGCCTGGGCAGCCACGGGTTCGGCGCGTCCGCCGTGGGCCGGGGGTTCGAGCTGCTCGCCACCGCCGAAGGGGTCGACCAGGCCGCGGGCGTCGACTTCGACGACGCGGTGTTCTCGCACGTCCGGTCGTCACTCGGGCGTGAGCTGGCCGAACTGGACGCGGACGACCCGCGCACCAGGGGCCTGTTCGGGCGGCTGCGCCGCGACTGCGAGGCGGCCAAGCGGGTGCTGTCCGGCGTGGTGGAGACGTCCGTGCCGGTGCACCTGCCGTCCGGTCGGGTGGACGTGCCGATCACCAGGGCGCAGTTCGAGGACCTGGTCCGCGCCGACGTCGAGCAGGCCGTCTCGGTGTTCGACCGGGTGGTGCTCGGCGCGGGTGGCGTGGAGATGACCGTGCTGGTCGGCGGTAGCGCCCGCATCCCGCTGATCGCGGCGTCCGTGCCCGGCCGCGTGGTGCTGGAGGCGGCGCCCGAGACGTCGGTGGTGAAGGGCGCGGCGTTGGCCGCCCGCCGGCTGGTGGTCGGACCCGACGCCGAGCCCGAGCCGATCGAGACGTCGGTGATGGTGCGCGACGACGACCCGTTGCTGAGGTTCCCCGTCGGTGGCCTGGACGTGCCGGACGCGGAGTTCACCGCGCCGCCGCCCCGGCCGCCCGTCGACATCACACCGCTCGACCTGCCGGAGCGGCGCACCGTGAAGCGCGTCGTGCGCGGGCTCGTGCCGACCGGTGGGCGTCGCGCCCGTGACAGCGAGGATGGCCGTTGAGCCCGAGCACGACCGCGCGCCCGGTGTTGTCCCCGCAGGTCTCGCAGGTCTTGGACGCCGTCGCGGCGGTCGGTTCGGGGACGGCTGGTGCCGGCGCGGCTGGTGCCGCGGTCGGTTCCGCGGCCGACGGTTCCGGCGCGGCGGTGCGGCTCGGTGTCGTCGCGCCTGGCGGGTACGGCAAGACCACCGTGCTGCGGGAGATCGCGCGGGCGTTCGAGGACGCGGGCGCGCGGGCGTCGGTGGTGGACGACGCGCACCTGTTGCCGGACGCCGAACTGCTGTCGCTGCGCTCCCTGGTCGAACGCGGGGACGAGCACGTCGTGGTGGCCTACCGGCCCTGGCCGCGGTCACGCGCGCTGGCGGCGTTGGCCGAGTCGCTGGGCCGGGCGCGGCCGTCGTTGATGCTGGAGCCGTTCACCCGGGACCAGGTGCGGTCGCTGCTGCCCGCGTCCGCGCGGGGACTGGTGGACTTCGTGCACCAGCAGACCGGCGGGGTGCCGCGGTTCGTGCGGCGGCTGGCCGGGTTGACCGCGGCCGAGCTGACGCCCGAGGTGGTGGCGTCGTTCCGGGTCGACCTGGACTGGCTGGACGCCGACGTGCAGAAGTACCTGCTGGCCGCCGAGGCGGGCGCGGCGCTGCGGCTGGACCTGCTCGGCGGGCTGCTCGGGGTCGACGCCGACGCGGTGGGCGACGTGATCGAGGCCGGTCGGGCCACCGGCCTGGTGGCGGCCGACGGGACGTTGCTGCCCGTCGCACGGGCGGCCGTGGCGGCGTTGAGCCGGACCGACCGCCGCATCGCCGTGCGGCAGCGGTTGGCCGAGCTGCAACTGCGGTCCGGCGGTCCGGTGCTCGACCTGGTGCGGCCGTTGATCACCGCGGGCGGTGCGGGCAACCAGGCGGGTGTCGTCGGGCCGGAGATGGCGCAGGCGTTCCGCGCGGCGGCCGACGAGGCGTTGGCCGTCGACCCGGCGTTGGCGGCACGGCTGCTGGCGGCCATCGGCACGGCGGGCGCCGACGTGGCCGTGCGGCGGGCGGTGGCCTCGGCGATGGCGGGCGACCTCGACGCGGCGCTGCGGTTGGCGGACCAGGTGATCTCCAGCGGCGACCGGGAGCACCGGGGCGCGGCGGCGGAGGTCGCCGGGATCGCGCTGGCGCACCGGGGTCAGCTGGCCCGCGGCACCGAGCTGCACCGGTGGTCGTCGAGCTCGACGTCGTCGGCGTTCGCGGTGATCGGCGAGGTCGGGACGGGGCGGTTGCCCGCCGCGGCGCTGCCGGTCGCGCCGCCGACCATGCTCGACGGCGGCGCTTCCCTGATGGCGCGGGGCGTGGTCGAGTCGGTGACGTCGTCCGCGACCACGTCGTTGTCCACCCTGATGCGTGCGGCGGGGCTGCTGGAGCCGGCCGGGCGGGCGGTGCTGCTGCCCGACACGCCGGCTGCGCTGGCCGCGCTGGTGGCATTGCACAGCGGTGAGCCGGGCGTCGCCGAATCGGTGCTGGACCGGGCGATGGCGACGTCGTCGGGCGGTGCGCTGATGGTGGTGCGGCACCGGCTGCTGCGGGCGTGGATCGCGATGCAGCGCGGGAACCTCGCGCAGGCCAGGGAGACGTTGGTGGCGCTGCGCAAGGCCGGTCGGCCGCTGGAGCCGCGCGACTGGCTGTTCGCGGTGGCGCTGGAGATCGGCGTGGCGCGGCGCAACAGCGACCTGGCCACGTTGAAGCGGACGTGGGAGCAGGCGTGCGAGGCGGTGCTGCGGCACCCCGTCGACCTGTTCACGTTCCTGCCGCTGGGCGAGTTCGCCACCGCCGCGGCACGGCTGCGCGACCAGCACCGGTTGGCGCCGCACCTCACCGCGGCGCGGAACCTGTTGCGGGACCTGGGTGATCCGCCGCTGTGGGCCGTGCCGCTGCACTGGAGCGCGCTGCACGCGGCGATCATCGCGGAGGAGACGTCGGTCGCGGAGGAGCACGCAGCGTCGCTGGCGGCGTGCCGTGACCAGAGCCGGTACGCGGGCATCGTGTCGACGGCGGCCGAGAGCTGGCTGGACGTGGTGGCGGGCAAGGTGGACGCCGACCAGGTCGAGGAGTCCGCCCGCGGCCTGCAGGCGGTCGGCCAGTGGTGGGACGCGGCCAGGCTGGCCGGTCAGGCGGCGATACGGACGTCGGACCGCCAGGCGATGGTGCGGTTGCTCGACTGCGCCCGGCTGCTCCAGGGGCGCACCGCGGCGACGACGCGCAAGCAGCCCGAGCCCGCGGTGGAGGCCGACGCGAACAAGCTCAGCGACCGCGAGCGCGAGGTGGCGGAGCTGGTCGTCGGCGGGTTGACCTACAAGCAGGTCGGCGACCGGCTGTTCATCTCGGCGAAGACGGTCGAGCACCACGTGGCCCGGATCCGGCAGAGGTTGGGCTGCACCAGCCGGGCGGAGTTGCTGGACCAGCTCCGCCAGATCGTCGGCTAGCGGGGTCCGCGACCGGCCGGCCGAGCCGGAGCCTGACCGGAGGCCGTCAGGGTGCCGACGACCTCCGGTCGGGTGCGGACGGGGGAAGGGGGACGTCAGTCCCGTTTGGTCGCGTGCAACAGGATGAGGCCGAGCGCGGCGATCACGAAGTTCTGGAACGCGGGCGTCAGACCGTTCCAGTCCTTGGACTGCCACATGAGGAACCACTCACCGCCGATCGCGATGAAGCCGCCGCCGAACAGCAGCGCCTGCATCACCCAGCCCGTGGACGACAGCCGGCGCGCGACCTCCTCGCGGCGCCGCAGCCAGGCCACCAGGCCCGCCAGCAGCACCAGCGCGGTGACCGCCTCCCAGACGATGATCAGCACGTACGCGATGGTCACGACGGTCGGGTCGGTGATCGCGCGCCACGTCGTGTTGGGCGACCCGAAGGTGGTGTCCATGGCCAGCACGTGCTGCACGAACGCGTGGTTGGTCTCGTAGTCGGTGATGTTCCCGAACACCACGAGACCCATGTATAGCGCGGTGATCCCGGTCAGCGCCGCGATCGCGGCTTGCGGGCTCCCCACCCTGGCAAGTGAACGCATGATCTGTAGAACGTAGTCACGATCCGCCGGAAGTCCATGAGAGGAATTCACATGACCAGGCCGTCCATCGACCCCGCGCTCGGCTTGGACCTGGCTCGGGAACGCACCCTGCGCCGCAGGTCAGGGACGGTGACGGTGCTCGTGCCCGCGCACGACGAAGCCGCCACGGTGGCCGAGGTGGTCACCCAGGCCCGGTGCGGTCTGGACCACATGGAGGTTCGGGGTGAGGTCGTGGTGAGCGCCAGCGGCTGCGCCGACGACACCGCCGACGTGGCCCGCGCGGCGGGCGCGACCGTGGTCGAGTCGCCGGCGGGCAAGGGCAACGCGATCGTCCACGGCCTGCGTGCGGCGACCGGCGACGTGGTGTGCCTGGTCGACGGCGACCTGCGCTACTTCGGCGAGCGGACGCTGGTGGAGCTGCTGGTGGGGCCGATCCTCGACGGCCTGGCCGACGTGACGGTGTCCGACCTGTACTGGCGGCCGGTCTACCCGCAGCTGTGGCTGCACGGGTTCTTCGCGCCGCTCGCGGGCAGGCTGTTCCCGGAGATCCTGCCGAAGGTCGGCACCACGCCGTGGTCCGGTCAACGCGCGGCGTTGCGCGAGCTGTGGCCGGAGGAGCTGCCCGAGGGCTTCACCGCCGACCTCGCCCTGCTGCTGCACTGGAACCGGCACGCGGGCCGGATGCGGCCGGTGCTGGCCGACGACTGGACGAACCCGCAGCGGCCGAAGCCGGAGCTGCTGCGGCAGGAGTTCGAGCTCCTCGTCGCCCACGCCGTCGCCGAGGACCGGCCGGTCGACGTGCCGCGGCTGCGGGCGTGGTTCGACCGGGCCCACGACCTGATGGCGGCCTACCGGCCGGGCGTGGACGACCCGCGCCGCTTCGAGCTCGACCTGCTCGACGGCTCGCTCAAGGCCCTCGACCGGTCCCTGCGACACGGCGACCCGGGGCAGGGCGATCAAGGACAGGGCGATCAGGGGCAGGGCGGCTCGTAGTCCAGCTGCGGCAGGTGTTCACGCCACCGCTCCTCCGGCAGCACGCCCTTGGTCTTGGTGCAGATCCGCTCGATCACGTGCTGGAGGTTCAGGTCCCACACCCGCACCGTGCTGTCCGAGCTGGTGGACGCCAACCGCTGGCCGTCCGGGCTGAACGCGATGTCGCGCAGCCCGCCCTCGTGCCCGGTCAGCACCTGGCCGACCGCGGTGGGCCGCCGGACGTCGTGCACGTCCCACAGCCGGATGGTGCGGTCGTCACCGCCGCTGGCCAGCGTCCGCCCGTCCGGGCTGAACGCCACCGTCACCGCGGCCTCGACGTGCCCGGTCAGCGGCGTGCCGATCTGCTTGACCCGGTTCGGCACGGCCATGTCCCACAGCCGGATCGTCCGGTCGTCGCTCGCGGTGACCAGGGTGCGGCCGTCGGGGCTGATGTCGCCCGCCCGGACCGCGCCCGAGTGCCCGGTCAGCGGCTGCCCGAGCGGCTGCGCGGCGGCCGGGTCCGTCACGTTCCACAGCCGCACGGTCTTGTCCGCGCTCGCCGTGACCAGCGTCTTGCCGTCCGGGGTGAACCCGACGTAGTGCACGTACTCCGAGTGGCCGACCAGCGGGCGCCCGAGCGGCTTGGGGTTCGCCGGGTCCGCGATGTCCCACAGCTGCACCGAGGAGTCGTCGGAGCCGGTGGCCAGGACCTCCCCGTCGTGCCGGAACGCCACCGGTGAGCTGTAGCGGGTGCCCACCTCGATCGGCTCGCCCAGCGGTCGCGGTAGGTGCGGGTCGGACAGGTCCCACAGCCGCACCGACTTGTCGCTCACGCTGGCCAGCGTGAGCCCGTCGTCGCTCAACGCGACCGACCACACCCCCGCGCCGTGCGAGAACACCGCGGCCGACGTCGGGTTGCGCGGGTCGCTGCTGTCCCACACCCGGACGGTCTCGTCCTCGCTCGCCGACACCAGGTGGTGGCCCTCGGGGGTGAAGCGGGGGCCGACGGTGCGCGCCGAGTGCCCCACGAGCACGCCCGGCGGCCCCGACCACAACCGCACCACCGAGTCGTGGCTGCCCGTGGCCAGCGTCCGGCCGTCCGGGCTGAACGCCACCGCGTACACGATCCCGTTGCGCCCGGCCAGCGGCTTGCCGACCGGCAGGGGGTGCGCAGGGTCGGTGATGTTCCACATCCGCGTGGTGCCGTCGCCGCCGGCCGAGGCGAGCACCCGGCCGTCCGGGCTGAACGCCACCGACCACACGCCCTCGGTGTGGTCGGTCACCGGGCGGCCGAGCAGCCGGGGCGCGGCCGGGTCGGACATGTCGAACAGCCGCACGCTGTGGTCCTCGCTGCCGGCGGCCAGCAGCCGGTCGTCCGGGCTGAACGCCAGCGAGCGCACGGTGTGGTCGAACCCGGTGATCGGCTCGCCGAGCGGCTCGGGGTGGTGCCGGTCGCGCACGTCGAACACCACGGCGGTCTTGTCGTCACCGCCGGTGACCAGCAGCGAGCCGTCGTGGTTGAACGCCACCGAGCGCACCTGGCCGGTGTGCAGGCCGAGCGGTTCACCCAGCCGCTGCGGCGCGGCCGGGTCGGTCACGTCCCACAGCCGGGCGGTGGTGTCGCCGTTCGCGGTGACCAGCGTCCGGGAGTCCGGGGTGAACGCGAGCAGGTAGACCGTGCCGTTGCCGCCCATCAGCGGCTGGCCCAGCGAGCGCGGGCGCTCGGGGTCGCTGACGTCCCACAGGCGCACGGTCTCGTCGTTGCCCGCGGTGGCCAGCGTCCGGCCGTCCGGGCTGAACACCGCGGAGGTCACCCAACTGCGGTGGCCGGGCAGCGGCGAGCCCAGCGGCTTCGGGTCGTCCGGGTCGCGCAGGTCCCACAGCCGCACCGTCTGGTCGAAGCTCGCCGTGGCGAGGAACTTGCCGTCGGGGGAGTAGGAGGTCAGGTACACCGGCCCGGTGTGCCCGATCAGCGGCTTCGCCAACGGCGAGGTCTGCGTGGACAGCAGCCGGGTCTGCACGTCGCGGTCGTCGGGCCGCATCCGGTGCGCGACCAGGGCCAGCTGTGCCGACAGCGACGGGTCGGACTCCTGCAACCGGTCCGCCTCCGCCACCACCTGCCGGAACACCGCGTCGTCGCGCTGCCGCACGGCCAGCACCGCGGCCGTGGCCGCGATGAGCGCGAGCACGACCACGCTCGCCACCGCCGCGCGCCTGCCCCACGCGGCGCGCCTGCGGTACTGCATCGACACCGCGAGGAAGTCCTGGGCGGTGCCGGTCAGCCCTTCGCGACCGGCCGCGTCCGCCCAGTGCCGGGCCGTCTCCAGCCGCGCGCCCCGGTAGAGCAGCGACGAGTCGCGGTCCTGACCCGCCCACGTCACCGCGTCCTCCTCCAGCCGCTGCCGCAGCAGCTGCCCCTCCCGGTCCTGGTCGATCCAGCTGCGCAGCCGCGGCCACGCCTGCAACAGCGCCTCGTGGGTGATCTCCACCGAGCCCGCGTCGAGCGTGACCAGCCGGGCCCGCGCCAGCACCTCCAGGGCCTCCTCGCCCGCGGCCCGGTTCGACGCCTGCTCGACCAGCTCGTGCCGGGTCGAACGGCGGCGGGTGTCCTGGGTGTCCTCGCCGACGCGCACCAGCCGCAGCAGCAACGGCCGCGCCGCGAGCTGCGCCTCCGGCGCGAGGTCCGCCCACGCCCGCTCCGCCGTGGCGGCGACCGCGCCCTGGATGCCGCCCGCCGAGCGGTAGCCCGCGATGGTCAGCTTGCCCGCCTGCCTGCGCTGCCAGGTCGCCAGCAGGGCGTGCGACAGCAGCGGCAACGCACCCGCGTCGTAGGCGCCCTGCCCTCCCCTGGCCTGTGCCCGCCCGCTGCGCACGCCCAGGTCGCGCAGCATGAGCTCGATCAGCCCCGGCTCCAGTTGCAGGCCCGCCGCCTTCGCCGGCCGCGACACCGCCTCGCGCAGCTCCGCCGACGTCATCGGCCCCAGCACCATCTGCCGGTCCTGCAACGCGTCGGCCAGCTCCGGGAACGCCAGGCAGCGGCCGTAGAAGTCGGCCCGCACGCCCACCAAGACGACCGCGGGCGCCGTGCCGCCGGGCACCGCGGGCGTGCACGCCACGTGCAGCGCCTGCACGAACACCTGCACCCGGTTCTCGTCCGGGGACAGCGTGAACGCCTCCTCGAACTGGTCCACCACGACCACCACCCGGTCGCCGCCGTGCCGCGCCGCGTAGGCCGCGAACGCCGCCCGGATCTGCGCGGCGAACCGCAGCACACCCATCAGCGTCTGCCCGAGGAACGTGTCGGGGCCGTGCCCGGACGCCACCAGGTCCTGGTCCATCCCGTCCAGGGTCAACGCCATGTCCATGATCCCGGCCAATTCCGGGACCTCTCGGATCAATTCCTTCACCGGATCGGCGCCGGGCGTGATGACCACGGCCGGCCAATTCGTCGAACCGGGCAGCGCCAATGCGCCGTCGCGAATGGACGGAATCACGCCCGCGCGCACCAGAGACGATTTACCGGCACCCGAAGCGCCGACCAGCATGACGATTCCGCCGGTTTCCGCCGCACTGCCCAATCGGGACACCAAGGCGGCCGTGCTGCGTTCCCGGCCGAAGAACCAACTGGAATCCTCCGGTTGGAACGCGGCCAGTCCCCGGTACGGGCACACGCCGATCTCGTCGGAGCTCGGCGGGTCCTCCTCGTCGGGCACCGACACGGGGCTGGCCAACGCCTCCTCCCACAGCGCCCGCCACGCGTCCAGGTCGTACAGACCGGTCGCGGGCGGCTGCGGGCGCGACTTGCGCGCCTCGCCGATGAGGATCTCCAGGACTACCGAGAGTGCCGAGAACCGGGCGGGCACGTTGCGCCCGCGGCGCCAGTCGCTGACCCGCTGCGCGGTCGCCCGGACCGGCCGACCGTGCTCGTCGATGCGTCGCGCGCGGCCGACCGACTCGGTCACCTTCTTCAGCGGAGGGTCGCCCGCTTCGGCGTAGAGCAGCGCGAAGCGCTCCGCGAACACGGCACGGGGACCCGACCCCTGACCGGAACCAGCCATCCGCGGCGTGCCTCCTAGAGGTCCGGTGTTCCGGACCGGAAAACCGGATGTGAGCGCGTGAACAGGTCGTTTGCCGACCGGTGGAGCTCTTCTCAGTCCACCCTAACGACTCGCGCTGACAAGCTGACCGGGACGTTCCGGTGACGTCGTCCAAGTTGTGCGAAGGGACCGGTCGAAGTGGTTTCGCAGGCAACTACCGCGAGTGGCAGCTCCATCGTCGCTGAGGGGTCCTGGGGGTCTTCTCAGCGGTGTGCACCGAACCGGCCCGGCCGGTGGAACGGTGCGGCGACCTGTCATGCAGACCGGAGTTGACCCGGTGCGGGCCACGCGTCCGCCGGTCACGGCCCGTGAGGACCGGGCGATCCCCGGTGAAGCACGGGTCTGCCCGATCCTGCGGACGGTGCTCGACGCGAGCGGTCGCGACCGGGCCGAGGTGAGACTGGACCTGTTGGCCAGGCTCGCCGCCCCGGCGCACCACTAGCCGGTGCCCGACCGGTCCCGTGCGGGCGTCGCACAAAGCGGTGCGGCGCGACGGGTCCGAGCGCGTTTCCGTCCGTGTCGCATTTCCGCCGGCCAACGGGTGGCGCGGTGACCGATGCTGGTGCGGTGCACGAAGACGCGGAACGATGTGTCCGGGCCGTGCGGTCGAAAGACGCCCGGTTCGACGGGTGGTTCTTCACCGCGGTCCTGACCACCCGGATCTATTGTCGACCGAGTTGTCCGGTGGTGCCGCCCAAGGTCGAGAACATGCGGTTCTACCCGAGTGCGGCGGCGGCGCAACAAGCCGGATTCCGGGCGTGCAAGAGGTGCCGGCCCGACGCGTCACCGGGTTCGCCGTTGTGGAACCACCGCGCGGACTCGGTGGCGAAGGCCATGCGGTTGATCGCCGACGGCGTGGTGGACCGCGAGGGCGTGCCCGGACTGGCGGCCCGGCTCGGCTACAGCGTGCGGCAGGTCGAACGGCTGCTGCTGGGCGAACTCGGCGCGGGCCCGCTGGCGTTGGCCAGGGCGCAACGCGCGCAGACCGCCCGGCTGCTCATCGAGACCACCGCGCTGCCCATGGCGGAGGTCGCGCAGGCGGCCGGCTTCGCCAGCGTCCGGGCGTTCAACGAGACGGTGCGCGAGGTGTTCGCGCTGTCGCCGACGGACCTGCGCACGCGCAGGCGTCCCGCCGTCGACACGCCCGGCTCGCTGTCGCTGCGGCTGCCGTTCCGCGCGCCGCTGCGCCCGGACAACCTGTTCGGGCACCTCGCGGCGACCGGCGTGCCGGGGGTGGAGGAGTGGCGCGACGGCGCGTACCGGCGCACGCTGCGCCTGCCGCACGGGCACGGGGTGGTGTCGTTGACGCCGCAGGCCGACCACGTGGCGTGCAAGCTGTCGTTGAGCGACCTGCGCGACCTGTCGATCGCCATCGCCCGGTGCCGCCGGATGCTCGACCTCGACGCCGACCCGGTCGCGGTGGACGAGCAGTTGCGCACCGACCCGGTGCTCGCGCCCGTGGTCGACGCGGGACCGGGGCGGCGCGTGCCGGGCACGGTCGACGCCGCCGAGTTCGCCGTGCGCGCGGTGCTCGGGCAGCAGGTGTCCACGGCCGCCGCGCGCACCCACGCCGGTCGGCTGGTGCTCGCCGCGGGCGAGCCGATCACCGACGGCGGGTTGACGCACCTGTTCCCGACGCCGGAGGCGTTGGCGGCGCTGGACCCCGCCGTGCTGGCGATGCCGCAGGCCCGCAAGACCGCGTTCCGGGCGCTGGTGGAGGCCTTGGCCGACGGTTCGCTCGACCTCGGCGTCGGCGCGGACTGGGACAAGGCGCGGGCCGACCTGCTCGCGCTGCCCGGGTTCGGGCCGTGGACGGTCGAGGTGATCGCCATGCGCGCGCTGGGCGACCCCGACGCCTTCATCCCCACCGACCTCGGCATCCGCATCGCCGCCCGGGCCCTCGGCCTGCCCGACACACCCGCCGCCCTCGTGCGGCGTGCCCGGGCGTGGCGCCCTTGGCGGGCGTACGCCGTCCAATACCTCTGGGCCACCGGTGACCACGCGGTCAACCGGCTGCCCGCCTGAAAGGACGTTCGCCGGATGAGCCACACCACCGTCGACAGCCCCGTCGGACCGCTCACGCTGGTCGCGCACGACGACGTGCTGTCCGGCCTCTACATGACACAGCAGCGGCACCGCCCGCCGGACGACTCGTTCGGCCCCGAGGACACCGCGCCGTTCGGGGACGTGATCACGCAGCTGGCCGAGTACTTCGCGGGTACGCGGACCGTGTTCGACCTGCCGCTGGACCCGATCGGGACGCCGTTCCAGCGGACCGTGTGGCGGGCGTTGGCCGAGATCCCGTACGGCGAGACCGTGACGTACGGGGAGCTGGCCCAGCGGCTCGGCCGACCGTCGGCCGCGCGGGCGGTCGGGCTGGCCAACGGCCGCAACCCGATCGGGATCATCGTGCCGTGCCACCGGGTGGTGGGCGCCAACGGCGACCTCACCGGCTACGGCGGCGGGCTGGAGCGCAAGCGGCGGCTGCTCGACTTCGAGCAGGGCTCAACCTCCTACCGACTTCCCCTCTGACCTACCCCCACACAACCGGCGAGTCGAACGCTCAGCGCCCGCGAGTCGAACCTCCAGGACCCCCGAGTCGAACCTCCAGGACCCCCGAATTCCACGTTCCGGACGTGGAACTCGGGGGTCCTGAGCGTTCGACACGCGGGACACGGGGGTTCGACACGCGGGACCTGAGGGTTCGACACGCGGGACCTGAGGGTTCGACACGCGGGACCTGAGGGTTCGACACGCGGGACCTGAAGGTTCGACACGCGAGGCCGACAAGTTCGGTTGTCTTGACAAGAAGAGTTGTCGGTGCGAGGGTGGTGCCATGCTTGACGTGGCAGTGATCGAAGACCCGGCGGTCGCCGAGGTCTCGTTGGACCCGGTACGGGTGAGGTTGTTGGCCGAGCTGGCCGAGCCGAACTCGGCGACCACCCTGGCGGCCAAGGTCGGCCTGCCCCGGCAGAAGGTCAACTACCACCTGCGCACCCTGGAGCAGCACGGCTTGGTCGAGCTGGCCGAGGAACGCCGCAAGGGCAACATGACCGAACGCGTCATGCGCGCCACCGCCGCGTCCTACGTCATCTCCCCGACGGCACTGGCCGCCGTGCAGCCCGACCCCGCGCGAGCGCCCGACCGGCTGTCCGCCCGCTGGCTGCTGGCCGTCGCCGCACGCCTGGTGCGCGACGTCGGCGCGCTCATCACCGGCGCCACCAAGGCGGACAAGAAGGTCGCCACCTTCGCGCTCGACGGCGAGGTCCGCTTCGCCACCGCCGCCGACCGCGCGGCGTTCGCCGAGGAGCTGGCCACCGCCGTCACGACCCTGGTCGCCAAGTACCACGACGAAACCGCGGCAGGCGGACGCGCGCACCGCGTCATCGTCGCCGTCCACCCCAGCATCCCGAAGGAATGACCATGGGTCACCCGTTCGAAGGCGTCAACGAGGTCCGGCTGGACGGCATCACGCCGGAGCAGGTCTGGGAGGCCATCGCCACCGGCCCCGGCATCGACTCCTGGTTCATGGGCTCCAACGACGTCGAGCCCGGCGCGGTCGTCCGACAGGCCTTCGGCGGCTACCAGCCCGCCCACCCGGTCACCGCCTGGGAACCCGGCAAGCACCTGGCCTACGGCGGCGAGAAGGCGCCCGACGGCCGGTTCGTCGCCTACGAGTTCCTGATCGAGGGCCGCGACCAGGGCAGCACGGTCTTGCGCATGGTGGCGAGCGGCTTCCTGCCCGGCGACGACTGGGAGGACGAGTTCGAGGCCATGACCGCGGGCGGCGAGATGTTCTGGCAGACCCTCGTCACCTACCTGCGCCACTTCGCCGGCCGCACCGCGCGGCCGGTCACCGCTTTCGGCCCGCCCGTGGCGGACTGGCCCGGGATGTGGGTGGACCTCGGCCGCAAGCTCGGCCTCGACACCGCGCCCGCGACCGGCGACCGGGTCACGCTCGACGGCGAGGGCGGCGTCGTCTACTTCGCCAACGCCCAGACCGTCGGCATCCGCACCGCCGGCGCGATGTACCGCTTTTTCCAGGGACGTCCCGGCGTCCTGATCGCCATGCACCACGTGTTCACCGACGACCACCGCGACGAGCGGACCTGGTCGACCTGGATGGGAGACCTGGCATGACCACCCTGCACGCCAAGGAAATCCGCGACGGGATCCACCCCGAGGTCGACCGCCGGACCCGCGGCGGAACGCGAGCCGGCACCACCAGGCTCCTGCTCGGCTGCGGCGTCCTGGCCGGTCCGCTCTACCTGGTCACCGGTTTCGCGCAGGCGTTCACCCGCGAGGGCTTCGACCTCACCCGGCACCCGCTCAGCTTCCTCTCCCTCGGTGACGGCGGTTGGGTGCAGATCACCAACTTCGTCCTCACCGGACTGCTGTTCCTGGCCGCCGCGGTCGGCGCGCACCGCACCGGGCTGGTCGGCCGGTGGGCGCCGGTGCTGATCGGGGTGTTCGCGGTGGGCATGGTCGCCGGCGGCGTGTTCGTGGCCGACCCGGCGTTCGGCTTCCCGGCCGGCGCGCCCGCGGGTCAGGCCGCGGAGCTGTCGTGGCACGGGGTGCTGCACGGCGTGGCGTTCTTCGTCGCGTTCCCCGCGCTGGTGGCGTCGTTCTTCGTGCTGGCGAGGAAGTTGACCGGTCCGTGGGCACGGGCGAGCGTCGCCGCGGGCGTGCTGTCGCTCGCGCCGATGCCCTTCCTGGGCACCGGTTCCGGCACGGTGCTGCTGTACGGCGGCGCCGTCGTGGGTTGGCTGTGGGTGTCCGCCGTCGCGGCGAAGCTGCGCTCCGAGGTCTGAGGGACTGATGACGGTGGGACAGGTTGTCTCCGAGGACGGCACCGCGATCGCCTACACGCGCATCGGGTCCGGACCGCCGTTGATCATCGTGGACGGCGCGCTGTGCCACCGCGCCTTCGGGCCCGCGACGGCCCTGGCCAAGTCGTTGGCCGAGCACTTCACCGTCTACACCTACGACCGGCGCGGCCGGGGCGAGAGCGGCCGGGGCGAGAGCGGCGGCGGCGCACCGCACGACGTGGACCGCGAGGTCGAGGACGTCGCCGCGCTGATCGCGGAGGCGGGCGGGTCGGCGCACCTGTTCGGCATGTCCTCCGGCGGCACGCTGGTCGCCGAGGCGGCGCACCGGGGCGTGGCGGCCGAGCGGATCGCGATCTACGAGTCGCCGATGATCGTCGACGACACCCACCCACCCATGGCCGCGGACCTGCCGGAGCGCATCGAGCGCGCGGTCGCGGAGGGACGCCGGGGCGACGCGGTGAAGCTGTTCATGCGCTCCGTCGGCACGCCGGGCTTCTTCGTCGCGGTGCTCCAGGTGATGCCGCCGTGGAAGAAGCTCAAGGCCGTCGCGCACACGTTGTCTCACGACTTCGCGCTGGTCGGCGAGTTCCAGCGGGGCACGCCGCCGCCCGCCGACCGGTGGGCCGGCGCCGAGGTGCCCGCACTGGTGATCGCGGGCGGCAAGAGCCCCGAGTACATGCGCAACGCGCAACGGTTCCTGGCCTCGGCCCTGCCGCAGGGCGAGCTGACCGTCCTGTCCGGACAGACGCACGTGGTCAAGGCCGCGGCGACGGCGCCGGTGCTGGTCGAGTTCTTCCGGCGCTGACGCCGCCGGGCGTCGGACCCACGCGACCGGGTGGTGGTCGAGGACGTCCTCGACCACCACCCGGTCGCGCGGACGGCTTCAGGGCTTGCGGCCCACCGCACCCGCGATGCAGTAGCTCACCGCGTCGAGCTCCTTGAGCCGCGGGCCGTCCGGCCACCAGTCCGCGCAGATGACCAGACCCGGCTCGACCAGCTCCAAGCCGTCGAACAGCTCCCGCAGCGCGCCCATCGTGATGAACCGCCCGCTGCCCATCGGCGAGTGCAGGAACGTGTCCTCCATCCGCCGCGCGATGGCGGAGTGCTCCTCGGTCTCCGGGTCGAGGAAGTGGGAGACCGCCACGTACGAGCCGGACGGCAGGGCCTCGATGTACTCCGCCATGATCTCGGCCGACGTGGGCGAGTCGCCGTTGTAGTGGTGCATCGTGCCCAGCTGGAACAGCGCCACCGGCTCGCTGAAGTCGATGTGCCTGCGCACGACCTCGTCGTTCAGGATCTCCTGCGGCTTGAAGATGTCGGCCGCGGAGAAGTGCGTCTGGTCGTTCTCCTCCAGCAGCGCCCGGCCGTGGGCCAGTACCACCGGGTCGTTGTCGACGTACACCACTCGGGCATCCGGGTTGATCCGCTGGGCCACCTGGTGGGTGTTCTCCGCGGTGGGCAGTCCGGACCCGCAGTCGAGGAACTGGTTGATACCCGTCTGGCTCGCGACGAACCGGGTGACGCGGATCAGGAAGCTGCGGTTGTCCACGGCCAACGTGGTCGCCTCGGGCGCGACCTGCTGGACCCGCCGCAACACTTCGCGGTCGATCTCGTAGTTGTCCTTGCCGTTGAGGAAGGCGTCGTAGACCCTGGCGATGCTGGCCTTGGTGGTGTCGATGTAGACGGGGGCGGCGGCGTCCGAGGACGTACCCGGCATTGTGGTGACCTCGCATTACGGGGAAGGGGGTTGATCTCTTGTGCACCGCGTCACAGTCCGGTCAGCGTAAGGGTATGGGCTCAACGCGTTAGTGAACGTCGTACCTCTGACCGGGCAAGATCATGGGTGTACGTTCAGTGACGATGCGAGTCGGGCCTCCTCGGGCACAACCGCTGTTCGGGTGGGACAGGCACGACGGGTCTGGAGGATCGGCGATGGCGGGTGGCGGGTCCACGCCGGAGAGGGAAAGCGGTCCCACCGCGCTGCGGATCGTGCTCGGCGCCCAGTTGCGCAGGCTGCGCGAGGCCGTCGAGATCAGCCGGGCGGACGCGGGTTACGCCATCCGCGGCTCGGAGTCGAAGATCAGCCGGATGGAGCTCGGCCGCGTCGGCCTCAAAGAGCGCGACGTGAGCGACCTGCTGACCATGTACGGCGTCGACGACCCGGACGAGCGGACGAAGTTCCTCGACATGGTCCGCCGCTCGAACTCGCCGGGGTGGTGGCACCGCTACACCGACCTGATGCCGGACTGGTTCCAGGACTACGTGGGCCTGGAGGAGGCGGCGTCGCGGATCCTGATCTACGAGACGCAGTTCGTGCCCGGTCTGCTCCAGACCGAGGAGTACGCGACGGCGATCTCCAGCCACGGCAGGCCGGAGCTGGTGACCCCGGAGGTGCGGCGGCGGGTCGCGCTGCGGATGAACCGGCAGAAGATCCTGGCCCGGTCGGGAGCGCCGAGGGTGTGGGCGGTGATGGACGAGTCGGTGCTCTACCGGACCATCGGCGACCGCCAGGTCCTGGTCAACCAGATCGAATACTTGCTCAGCGTGACCAAGGACGGTCCCGTCACCCTTCAGATCGTGCCGTTCCCGCTGGGCGGCTACGCGGCGAAAGGCCCCTTCGCGATGCTGCGGTTCGGCGAGCCCGACCTGCCGGACATCGTCTACCTCGAACACCTCGCCGGTGCCCTCTACCTGGACAAACTCGAAGAGCTGGAGATCTACAGCCGGGTGTTCGACCGGCTCACGGTCGATGCCGAGACACCCGACCGGAGCCGGCAGATGCTCGCCAAGCGGCGGGCGGAACTCTGATCTTCGTCCTTACGGGCGAAGTTCACGCTCCGCATCTGCACGTGCATTTACCCGTGCACCACCCGGTGCTACGGTCCGTGCACAACCGGATGCACGTGCAGATGCATCTCAGGCTTGGAGGGTGTTGTCGATGGCCACCAAGGTTTTCAACGGCATGTCCGCGGCCGACCTGAACGGCGTCACGTGGACGAAGAGCTCCTACAGCGACGCGATCGGCAACTGCGTGGAGTTCGCCGTCCTCGACGGCGGCGACGTCGCCATGCGCAACTCCCGGTTCCCCGAAGGCCCCGCGCTCGTCTACACGCGAGCGGAGATGGCCGCGTTCGTGGCGGGGGCCCGGGACGGGGAGTTCGATGACTTCGTCGACTGACCACCCCTCCCGCACCACGTTCCAGCTGCGCGAGTTGATCGCGCGCGGGTTCCAATTCCTCCACCCCCGTGACGCCAGGGGGGAGCTGGCGGCGGTGGTGGGCGTGCGGGCGCACGACGCCGTCATCGACGTCGTGCGACTGCACACCGAGGACGACGTGGTCGCCATGCGGATGCCCGCCGACGAGGCGAACCTCATGTCTCCCAGTCGGTTCTCGTGGCGCCGTCGCGGACCGGCCACGCACGTGCTCGAAGAACTGCTCGACCTGCCCGACGACGATCAGGCACCGTAAGGCTTCCCGTCCGCGTCCGCGGTGGCGGACGGGACGAGAGGGTTGGCGCCCTCTCACGGCGAACCTGACCTGGAGACGCAGCGGGAGTCGACTCCGCGCCAGACGATGTCGACGCCACGCTCGGAGCGCAACTCCGTGTTCGTCGCGTTTCGGTGCGGAGGCCGAGGTCGGCTTCGGTCTCCGCACCGGCCACACCGCCGCCCCCGGGGCACCGGCTCAGGGGCGGCGCAGTCCGCTCAGCACGATGTCCAGGCCGCGCCGGAACTCGATGTCCGGCGTGATCGTCCGGGCCGAGGCGGCGGTTTCGGCCAGCAGCGGGTAGTGCTCGCCCAGGTCCGACATCGAGTCGGTGCCCAGGCCCGCCAACGGACTCCGGTGCTCGATCTCGGTCGCGCCGATCAGGTAGCCGAGCACCGCGCGCAGCGCGATCACCCGTTGTTCCCCGGTGAACCCGGCGCGGGTCAGCACCGCGAGCACGGCCTCGCCCCAGCGCAGCAGGCTCGGGCACCGGTGCCGGTGCGCCATGGTGAGCGGAACCGCGTTGGGGTGCGCGGCGATCGCCGCGCGGATCCTCTCGACCAGGACCGTGATCTGCTTGTCCCACAACGCTTTCGGCGGTTCCATGTCCACTCCGGACACCATGTGCTCGACCGCCAGCGCCTCCAGCTCGTCCCGGTCGGCGACGTACCGGTACAGCGACATCGTCCCCATGCCCAACTCCGCCGCGACGGCGCGCATCGACAGCGCCGCCAGGCCGTCGCGGTCCAGGACGGCGAGCGTGGCGGCGGCGAGCGCGGACGTGGTCAGCGACTTGGGACGCGGCATGACGCTTGACAGCGTACAAGTTACGCGCAAACCTGTAGGAGTACAGTGCACGCTTACGAACGTCGAGGGGGAAACGTGAAGGTCAGCGCACGTGAGTGGGAAGCCGTGCTCGGCGGCGCGGTGCGGGTGCCCGACCCGGACCGCCTGGTGCACCTCCAGTTCCGCCGCTTCGCCGGCTGCCCGGTGTGCAACCTGCACCTGCGGTCGATCGTCCAGCGGCACGACGAGATCACCGCGCACGGCATCACCGAGGTGGTCGTGTTCCACTCCACGGCGGCGGACCTGCGCCCGCACGTCGCCGACCTGCCGTTCGCCGTGGTCGGCGACCCGGAGAAGAGGTTGTACGTGGAGTTCGGCGTGGAGTCCAAGCCGCGCTCGGTGCTCGACCCGCGCGCGTGGGGCGCGATCACGCGCGGCGTGGCCCAGGCCGTCGGCCCCCTGCTGCGCGGCCGTCGTCCACTGCCCAGGACGGCGGGTGGACGGCTCGGCCTGCCCGCCGACTTCCTCATCGCGCCGGACGGCTCGGTCGTCGCGGAGAAGCGAGGACAACACGCCTACGACCAGTGGTCGGTGGACGAACTGCTCGCCCGTGCACAGCCTCTGAGCAGCAAGAACTGAGTTGTCCACAGGGTTGTCCCCAGCTGTGGACGGCTCGAACACGCGTTCGACTTTGCGGAGTCGGCACCCCGAGGACGTCCTCCACCAGGTGGGCGTCCACCCCGTGGAGGACGTCCGGTCGGTCGCTAGTCGATCAGCAGCGGGAGTGACTGCACGCCGGTGAGGTTCGGCGAGGGCATGAACGTCGGCCTGCGGTCGGGGTCCGTGCGCAGCCGCGGGAAGCGGTCCAGCAGGACGTCGAGCGCGAGCCGGCCCTCCAGCCGGGCCAGCGGCGCCCCGAGGCAGAAGTGCACGCCGCGGCCGAAACCCAGGTGCGGGTTGGGGTCGCGGGTGAGGTCGAAGACGTCGGGGTCGGTGAACCGGCGCGGATCGCGGTTGGCCGCGCCGATCCACAGCAGCAGCATCTGGTCGGCGGGCACCTCGACGCCGCCGAGCACCTCCGGCTTGTTCGTGACCCGCGCGAGCGCCGCGAACGGGGTGAGGAACCGCAGCGACTCCTCGATGGCCGACGGGATGAGCGCGCGGTTCCCGCGCACCGCCGCGAGCTGGTCCGGGTTCGCGTCCAGGCACAGCACGGTGTTGCCCAGCAGCATGGTGGTCGTGATGTGGCCCGCCACGAGCAGGATGCTCGCGAAGTTCACCACCTGCGCGTCGGTCAGGCGTTCACCGTCCACTTCGGCCTGGACCAGGTCGTTGAGCAACCCGGGGCGAGGGCTGCGGCGGCACTGCGCGGCGTGCTCCCCCAGGTAGTCCAGCATCGGCTGGAAGCTCTCGACGCGGTCACGCAGCTCTTCCTGCTGCTTGGCCGCGTCGTCGTTGAGCGAGAACTGGTTGGTGCTCTCGAACAGCTTGTCGACCCACAGCTTGAACAGGTGGCGGTCGCTGCTCGGCACGCCGAGCAGGTCGGCGATCACGATCACCGGCAGCGGGTAGGCCAGGTCGCGGACCAGCTCGAAGTCGTCACCGCTGACGTCGTCGAGGAGTTCGCCGGTCAGCTCGGTGATGCGCGTTGCGAGGTCGGCCACGACCTTCGGCGTGAACGCGTGGGTGACCAGGCGGCGCAGCTTGCGGTGGTCCGGCGGGTCCATCTGGATGAGGTTGCCGGCGGTCAGCGTGTCGTCCACGGCGGGCAGCAGCCGGGTCGTGTCGGACGAGAACCGGGCCCAGTCACCCAGGACCTCGACGGTCTCGTCGTAGCCGTTGACGTTCCAGAAGCCCAGCTCCTCGTCGTACCCCACGACGTGGCCGGGCCGTTCTCCGCGCAGCCAGAACTGCTGCGGGTTGGTGTCCCACATGGTCGTTCCCCCAAGGCGTTGTGGTCGATGTGGCACCACTATGGCACCTACATGGCACCTATGCAAGCCATGGTGATGCCAGTGTGGCGTAGGTGTGTTAGTGGCATGACACCCGACCAGATGAAATTGTGGTTCGATGAGACCAATGGTCCATTTCGGAACGTGACGCATCGCTGTGATCGTTTTCTGGTTCGCTCGCGCCAGGCGGAATAACGCAGCCAGTGGCACACGTGCGCGGGAATCTTCGATGCGCTGACCGGATGGCTCGTACACGGCATCTGACCTGCGGATATCATGTATGTCGCGGTGTCACCCGTAATTTTGCGGGTCAGTGCCGAAGTGGTGACTCGAACGGCCTAGTGAAGTGATCTGTGGCGATGTGTAGTGAAGTGCCGTGCAGCTTCACTTCGATCCGGCAATGCCTTGCCAAGCCGTCGCCCTTCAGTGCAAGATTCCCGCCATGGATTTTCGTGCCCTGCCCGACGGGCAGTGGTCGCCGGTGCCCGAGCTGCCCGGCATCCCCGAAGCACTGCGCGGTGAAGGCGCCTACCTGCCGCCACCGCTGCCCTCGGACCTCGCGCTGCCCGCGGCGACCTACCGCAGGTGCGCCGAGGCCGAGCACGCGCTCGGTCGGCTCGACGAGGCGGCCGACCGGCTGGGCGTGCGATCCGCGCTCGTCAGGTCGACCCAGGTCCGTGACGCGAACAGCTCAGCCGGCCTGTCCGGGGTCGTCGTGGGTCTGCGCGAGACGTTCGCGGCGGACCTGCTGGCGTCCCAGGAGGGCCCGCCGCCCGCGGACAGCGCCGCGCCGTCCCAGCTCGTCGCGCCGTTCCTGCGGGCCTGCGACCACGGGGTGGCTCGGGTCCGCGGCGGTGCGGCGGTGGACGCCGAACTGGTCGCCGAGGTCGCCGCCATCATGACCGGCGGCAGGCCGGGACGCCGCCTGCAGGACGTGCTGCGCGACGCGCCCGGCCGGCTGGGCGTCAGCGACGAGCGCGCCTACCTGCTGACCGCGACCGGCGCGCACCTGGTCGCGTTGCTGGAGCAGTGGTCGACCTGGGTGCGCGAGGAGGACGAGCAGCCGAGGATCGCCAAGATCGCGCTCGCGCACTACCAGCTTGAGGTGCTGCAACCGTTCCCGACCGCCAACGGCCACGTGGCGCGCACGTTCTCGACGCTGGAGATGGTGCGGTGCGGGTTGGTGCGCGACCAGGTGCTGCCGCTGTCGGTGTGGCTGGACACCGCCCTGGACGAGTACCAGCGCCAGATCCGCGCGGTGGTCGACACCGGTCGGGTGGACCGCTGGGTCGACTTCTTCGCCACCGCCGTGCGCGACCAGGCGTTGGCGCAGCTGCGGCTGATCGGCCACCTGGAGGCGTTGGCCGCCGACTACGCCGCGCGGTTGCCGCGCAGGGGGAAGCTGCCGCTGGTGGCGGCCGAGCTGATCGGCTTCCCCGTGGTGGACCACCGGTCGCTGCGCACGCGCTACGGCGTGACCGCAAAGGCCGCCACCGACCTCACCGCCCGCCTGGTCGAGCTGGGCGTCCTCGTCCAGTGGGAGTTCCGCGGCTACCGCCGGGTGTTCCTGTGCCGGGACGTGCTGCGCCTGCTCGCCGACAACGCCGACACCACCGCCTGACCCACCACTACCCGGAAGAGCGCGACGACACCGATGAGCACACCTCCCGACCGACCGCCACCCCGATGCCGCCGTGCCGGCTGCCGCAGGCGGGACTGCCGCCGACGGCACCGCTCAGGCGTCCTGCCGCGGATCCGCCTCGTGGCCGGCCTGCTGATCCAGGTCGGCGTGGCCCTGGTCCACCTGTTCCGGGACTGACTCCAGTTCGGACACCAGGTCGCGCACCCGTTGCGCCGCACCGTCATCGGTCCCGATGAGCAGCGCGAGCGCGCGGTTGAACCGCCGGTGCGCCACGGCCCGGTCGCCCGCCAGCCACAAGGCCCGGCCAAGCAGGGTCAGGCACCCGGCCCGTTCGGCGGCCACCGATCCCCCCGGGTCGGGCAGGTCGTCGAACACCTTGTCCGCCCGGGACAGGTAGTTGATCGCGGAGTCGAACCGGCCCACCTCGATCATCAACGAGCCGAGGTGGGTCAGCGCTCGCGCGGTGCCCGGCCGGTCGTCGTGCAGGAGGTAGAGCTCCAGCACCTCGTCGGCGCACCCGACGACCTTGTGCAGCCGGCCCTGGGCGCGGTAGGTGGCGGCCAGGTCGTGCAGCGCCTGCGCGGCGGCGTCCGGGTCGTCGTCGCGCAGGCGGTGGATCGCCAACTCCCGCATCCCGGCGACGGCGGCCAGGCGGAGCGCTCCCCGCTCGCGCAGGGCGTGCGCGGCCCGGCGGAAGCCCGTGGCCAGGAGCAGGGACGTGGGCAGCGCGGTGGCGAGCTCGGCTCCGACGGCGAGCACGTCGCGCGCCCACGTCTCGTCCGCGTCCGGGGGGACCACCGGCCACACGTCGGTGAACAACGCGACCGCGGCCTCCGGTTCGGCCACCGCGACGCGGAGGGTGGCGAGGACCTCGTCGCGGTGGGCGTCGAACCAGGCGTGCCCGGAGGTCTGCCGGGCGGCCGGCAGGTCTCGGCGCAACCGCGCGACCGCGTGCCGTGGCTCGTCGCTCACCTGGTGCCATCCTTCCGCGTCCCCGGGTCGGTGGACCGACCTCCGGGTGGTGGACCACTGGTCTCATCGCTGTGCGACGTCACTTGATCACGAGTGTCAACCAAACGGGTGAGGCCGAACACCGCTGAAGTAGCGGACTCTCGGCGGAACCGGTCACACGTGCGCGGGACGGGGACACCACGGACCGTCATCACCGCTGCGTGGAGACGACCTCGAACAGGTCGTCGAACTGCATCGGGGCGAGCGCCGTCAACGCGCCGCCGATGAACGCCGGGCCGGGCTGGAGGTGGCCGCTGAGCACGCGGGCGACCGTGGAGCGGTTGACGTCCATGGCCTTCGCCAGCGCGTAGTCCGACTCGAACCCGGCGAGCCGGGCGGCCTTGGTGAAGACGTCGGTGCGGAGCTTGATCGTGTTCGGCATGGCCCGCCTCGTGTTGTGCGCACCCAACGCATGTTGTGGCACCACAACGGTATCAGTGAGTTGTGCTCACACGACCGGCGTTGTGCTGGCACAACGTGCAGGTCAGGGCTAACCTGGGGGGAGCGCGCAACGAACGTTGCGCGCGCGCACGTAACATGGCCGGATGACCACAGACGAGAGTGCGGACTCGCCCTGGTGGGACTTCGTGCAACGCCAACTGGACGACCGCGGGATGTCCACAGCGGACCTGGCCGAGAAGACGGGTCTGGACCGAAGTCGTTTCACCGAGTGGCGGCGGGGCAAGGGCGCATCACTCGACACCGCCCGCCTGGTCGCCAAGGCGTTCGGCATGAGCCCCTTGGAGGTGATGGTGAAGGCGCAACTCATCAGCGCCCAGGAGGCAAGCCTGAACCGGGCCAGTCCTGATCCGGCGCAGCTGACGGACCAACAACTGCTGGCCGAACTGGGCCGCCGCCTCAAGCGTTCGCCCTGAGGCGGTTCCGATCGGAAAACCCCGGCGCGTTGTCGAGGCCCATTCGGCTTCGGCAACGCGCCGGGGTTGTATCCGGAGGGCTGTTCCGTACAGGGCGGTTCTCCCACCCGGCCTCCGCTGTACCGGCCTGGAGCGGCAGTTCTATTCGATTTCGACGGACCGATGTGCGTCGCCTTCGCGTGCCGCCTTGGGGCCGACCGCTCGGCACCTCCCGACCGCACGGGACCGACGGTCGCCGACAGGCACGTCGAGAGCCGAGCGGGCCGCCGAAGTCGGGGTTGCGGCCCTGACCCGAGCGCTATCGTGATCGTCTTGGTCTCAAGCCCTCGTGGAGGACTCGTGGACGGCGTGCTCAGATACCGCATCCTGCACGTCAGCCGGCGAGAGGTCGGCGACCACGCCTCCACGGCGGCGAGCCGGCAGAACCTCGACACGGGCGTGATCGAGCGACTGGCCGACCGCGACAACACCGCGGAGGCCGTCTGCGACACGTGCGGCGCGAAACTGCTGATCACCGCCCAGTCCGACGCCGAGGTGGAGCGGCAGGAGCTCCGGCACCGGCGGTTCCACCGGCTGTGGCCGTTGTTGAGCCTGCTCGCCGCCGCCTGTGGCGTCTGGCTGGTGACGATCCTCCGTGCCGAGGACAGCTCGACGATCCCGTTCCTCCTGGCCGCCGCCGCGTTCCTCTCCCTGGCCGTGCTGACGGTGCTGAGCCTGGTCTCGGCCCCCGCCCGCGGCCAGTTCCCGCTGCGCGTCGAACGCGCCGACTACGGCCCCGACGGCTCCGCGAACCACCTGGCCGCGCCGGTCACCGACGAGCGGGACACCGACGAGCGGGACACCGGCGCCTGACCGCGTCAACGTGTCACCCCCTGCCGCGACCTCATTGAAGGTCAGCCCACCATGGCCAGGCCCAGTTCGGCGAGTTGCGCTTCCGTCAGCGGCAGCGTCGGCCGGCCGGCGCCGACCCGGCGCGGGTGCGCGGGATCCTCCCGGTTGGTGGCGAAGTCCCGACTGCTGAAGTTCCGCACCGACAGCGAGTGCAGCTGTCCGTCCGGCAGGTAGATCCGCAGGGTCCGGGTCAGCGACGCGAACGGGTCGCTCGGCACCACGTCGTAGATCTGCAACACGGTCCCGTCCGCCAGCACGTGTCGATTCGGTGGCCGGCAGTTGCCCATGTCGTAGGCCTGGTCGTCCGCCGCGGTCAGTGGATCACCGGTGAACCGGCCGAAGGTGAGCACCACGCTGCCGATGCCCTCGACGTCGGACACGTCGGCGCTGTAGATGAACGCTTCGCGGGTGTTCGGCCTGGTGGCCGGCACCTTCTGCTCGCTCAGGAGGCCGCCGTCCACCTGCACGCCATTGGGCGCCGACACCGGCACGCTGCTCGGCCCGTCGACCGACGCCGTACTGGGCCAGACCCACGGCCCCTTCACCGCGGCCAGGGCCCGCAAGACCCGTTCCTGCAGCGTCGACAGGTCGGCGCGGACGCTGTCCAGGTCGCGGTCGGTGATGTCGGGGATCTCGCACCTGGGCACCGGCTCGGTCGGCCAGCCGGCCGGTGGTCGTGCGGTCGGCGCCGGGGTCCACGTGGTGTGTGGGGAGTGCGTCGGCAGGTCGGCCCGCGGCCACGGCGCTCCGGTCGTGGGCGTCCCGGTCGCCGACGTCCCGGTCGCGGCGACGTCCTGACCATCGGAATTCAGGGCTCCCGCGCTGACTGCCACCGTGGCCACCCCGGCGACCGCCGCCACCGTCGCCAGCGCAGCGCCGAACTGTTGGCGCCGACGACGCCGCCGGCCACGAGCGACCGCGTCGACCAGTCCGCCGCCGGGCCTTGGCGCGGTCCGCTGCGCCAGTTCGGCCCGCAACGCCGCCCCGAGATCATCCTCATCCCACATCTCGCACGCTCCGCTCCGGTGTGTCGGCCTCGCGGTACGCCGCCCGCAACGCCTGCATCCCTCGTGACAGTTGACTTTTGACGGTGCCCGTCGAGCACCGCAGCACCTGCGCGACCTGCTCGACGGGCAGGTCGTGGACGACGCGCAGCACGAGCGTGGCCCGCTGCCTCGGTGGCACGTCCTGCAGCGCGGCCAGCAGCGACTGCCGCTCGTCGACGCGCCCCAGGTCCCTTGAGTGCTCCGACCGCTCGGGCGTCTCGGCGACCAGGCGTTCCTTCGCGCGGCCCCGCCGCCTGGCGTCCAGGAAGAGCCGGACGAGGATGGTGCGCAGATATCCGTCCGCGTTTCCGCCGGCCACGCGTGGCCACTTCGCGTACAGCCGGACGAAGCTCCCCTGGGCCAGCTCCTCCGCCTCGACCCAGTCGCCGCACAGCGCGTACGCGGTGCGCCGCGTCCCGTCAAACCGCGCCGAGTAGAACTCGGCGAAGTCTTCATCTGAACCGGCCACCGGCATCCTTCCGCAGATCTTGGACGGGAGAAGAACGCCGTCGACCCCCGGCAGGTTGCACGCGCGACCGACACCCCGGCCCAGTAGCCGCAGAGCCGCGCGCCGGACAACCGAATCCACTTTCACCGCCCACCGGCAGCAACCTCCGCCGGAAACCAACGACGGTGGAATTCGCGACTGTGCCAGTACGTTGTCGGCCGCCGACCAAAGAGCGGTCAAGCCTGGACGTAGCCGAGGTAAGAGGCGTCGCACGCACTACGTCCGTTGGTCGGTCGCGGAAGAGCTCTTCAAAGAGTCCTTCCGAAACTACTGTCCAAGCGGAAGATCATCGAGGCCGTGCGGCAGGCCGAACGCTGGCCGGCAGTCGGCCGAACCACTCGCGACCGGCTGGACCCAGCCGGGCCGTAAAAGATCAGGCCCCGAGCGCGTTGCCGCTGCTCAGGGCCTGATTCACCCGGCGAAAGGTGAGTGCCCCCGGCAGGATTCGAACCTGCGACACACGGTTTAGGAAACCGATGCTCTATCCCCTGAGCTACGAGGGCGCGGGGGTGAGCGTACCGGGTCGGCGGTCGGGCTTCCGGTGGTGGGGTTGTCACTCGGTGGGCCTAGGCGTGTGCACCTTGGGTTAGGAGGTCGGCCCCGGGCGGTCGGCTGTACGGGCGAAGTGGGCGACCTCATCTGTTCCGCATCGGTCCAGTGAGGTACAGAAGGGGCATATCCCCCTCCGACGAAAGCCATCCCATGAGCAGCCGACCCTGGCCTGACTTCCGTCCCGGCCCGCTGGGCTCCCTCGGCGCCTGGTGGCGGCGGCTCCGCGCCCGCCCCAACGCCGAGCAGTACACGTTCGTCCCGGCCTCGACCTCCCACCAGCACCAGTTCGAGTCGCCGCTGCCCAGCGCCGTCTACGGGCTCGACTTCCACGCCCGCATGACGATCCACTGGCGCGTGGACCTCACCACGGGCGCTCGGCACACCGCACCGCGCAGCGCCGCGGTCAACGACATCATCCACCGGGCCAAGGCGCTGACCGAACGGGCGATGCTCGTCCACCACGCCCCGCTGCAGCACCAGCTCGGCGCGGAACTGGCGGCCGAGCGGCAGGTCGAGGGCACGCACGTGTGGGCACGTGCGGACTCGATCGAGCTGACCGTCGAGGAGCACGACCTGGCGATGGCCCGCAAGCACATCGAACTCCTGCAGACCACCACGATGCGCCAGGCCGAACGGGACGCCGAGCGGGCGGAGATCAAGTACCTGCGCGACGAGGTGCTGACCGACCTGTCCACCGCGACGATCTGGTGGCTGGTCCGCAACGGCTACGAGGTGGAGCAGGCCGTGGTCCTCAGCAGACACCTGGCCGAACTCGTCGGCATCGCCTCCCAGCGCCGCGACCAGCACTGGGCCGACACGCTGGTCACCTCGTTCGAGAGCGCCCTGCCCCGCCTGGACGACGGGCACCGCGTCGACGTCCGCCTCCACCTGGCCAAGGCGCTCGGCATCTACGGCGGCACCACGGTGGCCGCCGAGTTCGCCGAGCAGGTCGGCCTGCCACCGCAGCTACCGCAGCACCACACCCAGAACGGCGCCAAGCCGCTGACGTGATTGCCTAACCTGGTCCGGTGACCCACAACCTGACGGAGGTGCGCGGCGCGGCGGTGGCCGGCGCGCTGCGTGTCCTCGCCCGGCTGACACCGTTCGTCGAACCCGAGTTGATCGGCCTGCGCGACGTGGTGCGGCCCGGCGACGTGTGCGTCGACATCGGCGCCGCGCTCGGCCTGTACACCGTGTCCCTGTCCCGCCTGGTCGGTCCACAAGGGACAGTGCACAGCATCGAGCCGCTGGTGTTCGCCCACCCCGCGCTGTCCTTCCTGCTGCGCCCGCGCGAGGGGCGCAACGTCGTGCGGCACGCCGTCGCGCTGGGCGTCAGCGAGGGCCGCGAGCTCATGAGCGTCCCGGTCCGGCACGGCACACCGGTCACCGGCCGCTCGTTCCTCACCTCGGGCGCGGACGGCCTGGGTTCCAACGCCGAGTTCGCCGACCACCTGGAGGTCCTGGTCCGCACGGACACCCTGGACCGGTTCTGCGCGGCCAACGCCATCGACCGGCTCGACTTCGTCAAGGCCGACGTCGAGGGTGCGGAACTGCGGGTGCTGCAAGGGGGTTCGGAGACCATCGAGAGGTTTCGACCGAAACTTCTCCTGGAGATCGAGGAACGGCACGTGCTGCGCTTCGGCTACCGGGCCCGGGACGTGCGGGACTGGCTCGCCGACCGCGGTTACCGGATGCACGCCTGGCACCGCAACACCTGGCGGCCGGTCGACCGGATCGACGACCGCGTCCGCAACTACCTGTTCGTCGCGCGATAGGCCGGGGTCGGAGCCGGGAAAGCGGAAGACCCCGGTCCCTGGGGGTGGACCGGGGTCTTCCTGTGGGCCGGTCTACGTGACGTAGACCTCAAGCTCGTGAATCGAGTATCCGTAAACCGTGGCCCGTTGGATACCCGTCATTCGTACGAATCGTGCCGCATCAGGCCGGAACGACGCAAGGTCTTGGCCACCATCACTTGCGGAAGTCGTGTAAACGGTGCGCCAAGCGGCACCGTCGGTGGACAGTTCTATGCGATACGCCGTGGCATAAGCCGCTTCCCAGGACAGCACGATCCGACCGACCGTCCGCGTCGTACCCAGGTCGACCTGCACCCACTGCGGGTCCGACCAGTCGCTGGCCCACCGGGTGTCCGGCCTGCCGTCCACCACGTGCGAGGGCGGCGAGTGGTACCAGCCGCGCTCGTAGCTGCTGGCGGTGGCCGTGGCGCCCGCGGCGAGGTTCGCCAGGCTGGTGCCCCGGCGGGACGGGAACTGCACGACCTGCTGGTAGGTGGGCCGGTTCTGCCAGTTCACCTTGTCGTGCGTGATGCCGCCCATGGACCGGTGGATGATGGTGTCGGCGCACCACTGGTCGCCCGCCGCGCACGACGCGTCGCCCGGGTAGACCTGCGTGGCGGGCGTGGCCGCCGCCGCGCGCAGGCTGTCCAGCAGCACCTGCCGGCACGCCGCCACGTCACCACCGCCGCAGTAGCGGGCGCCCAGGGGGCCGTCGACGCGGTCACCGAGCACGGCGCGCAGGTCCTTGTCGACGTAGCTCCACCAGCCGTGCTGGAACGACGAGCCCTTGTGCGGCGCCGAGCCGTGCGCGTCCGACGGCGGTTCGTCGACCTGGATGGCCCGGGTCAGCTGCCCGTACAGCGCGTCCCCGAGCCCCGGCTTGAACTGCGCCTCCACCAGCCGCGGCCACCACGCGTCGAGCACCCGGACCGCGTCGGCGTGCGCGTAGGTCTTGCTGCCGCGCGAGGTCTCCTTGCGCAGCGACCCGGACCGCTGCCAGTCGCGCAGCTTGCCGACCGCCGACGCGAGCGCCGGGTCGGTCACCGCCGCGGTGTCGATCACCCGCAGCAGGTCGGGCAGCACCTGCTCGGCCCGCAGGTCGGCGACGCCCGCCTCGGCCATGGCCCGGGTCAGCGCGGCGCGGTCGACGCCGCCGCGCGCCACGAGGGCCCGGACGCGGTCGTCCAGCAGGTCACCGCGGTGCACCGAGCCCATGCCGTAGCCGGACGCGGAGAAGTCCCGCGCCTGCTTGTTGTTCCAGCTGACGTAGTAGTCCTGGTTGATCGAGTTCGGGTGCTGCGCGAACGGCGTGTACGCGGCCGTGTTGCGGTCGGCGTCCCAGCCCTCCCACTCGTACGCGGGTTCGGCCTTCACCGGCAGGTGCGGGTCCACGGTCGCCTTGCGCACCGGGTTGGCGCCGGAGTTGAAGTAGGCGGTGTCGCGGGAGTCCACGTAGAACCAGTTGAACGCGTAGCCGATGTGCTCGGCGGCGCGCTGGAAATCGGCCGCCGACCTGATCGCGTCGGGGTCGTTGAACTCCTGGAACCCGATGATCGAGTCGACCTCGTGCAGGTAGGTGGAGCGCAGCGAGGTGTAGGCGACGAACTTCCCGCCGACCTCCGCACGGCTCTGGACGAGGCCGTACTTCGTGCGGTGCATGACGAGCGTGTACGAACCGGCGGGGGTCGGGTCGGCCACGGTCAATTTCCAGGAGTTCTTGCGCTCCAACCGCTCCATCGGCAGGCACTGGCCGTGGTAGCGGTAGTGGAGGGAGTCGGCGGTGGGTGCGCCGCCGGAGGGATCGCACAGCTCCACGGCGTAGGTGTCGGTGATGTCCTGGCCGGCCGACGTCGCGCTCCACGAGTAGTCGACGCCGCGGCCGAGCTGCACGTACATCGACACGCCGGCGAACGACACGCCGCGGGCGCGCAGGCCCGGGCCGTGCAGCTCCTGGAGCATGAGCAGCTGCGGGGCGAAGTAGCCGGTCTGCGGGCCCCAGACGGCGATCGGGTTGCCGGTGTCGGTGTGCGGGCCGGAGACGACCAGCGCGTTCGACATGCCCTGCTTCCTGGTCAGCAGGTCGGGTGGCAGGACGCCGTCGGCGAAGAGGCCTTCCAAGGCCTTGAGGTTCGCCGGCGTGTCCACAGTGGATCCCGGTGCGGAGGTCTGGTCGTGCACCATCGGTTCGGGGGTGACCACGCCGCCGTCGGGCAGCGCGACGCCTTGGGGTGCGGCCGGTGTCGTGCCGTACGGGAAGCTCTGGCCGTCGTGCAGGGTCAGCACGGCTTCGGGGTCGTTCTGCTCCCGGAACGACCGCCACACCTGCTCGCCCGCGGTCGCGCCGTACTTGTTCTGCGCGGCGAGCTTCACCAGCGCGTTCTGCACCTCGCCACCGCCACCGGCGCCGAACAGCCCGCCCACCACGGCGGCGATCGCCACCAGGTCGGTCGGCTGGAACGGCTTGATGTCGTTCCAGTTGGTGATCGCGTCGGCGTGCCCGGTCAGCACGTACTCGCCCGGGAACGTCCGGTTGTTCACCGAGGTGGTGATGTAGGCGTTGATGCCCGCGATGTAGTCCTTCACGTCCTGCAGTGCCTGCGCGCCGCGCGGACCCCGGGTCGCGACCTGGTCGATCTGCGCCTGGAGGTCGGCCTCGGTGTACGGGATCTGGTTGTAGAAGCTCTGCTCCAGCACCCGGTTGCCCTCGGCGCCGCCCGCGAACCCGGACAGTTGGCCGCGGCCGAGGTGGCGGAACAGGTCCATCAGCCACAGCCGGTCCTGGGCGGCGGCGTAACCCGCGCCGAACTCCGTGCCGGACCGGGTGGTCCCGTAGATGTGGGGGATGCCGAGGGCCTTGTCGCGCACGATCGTGACGTCGGCGCGGGGCTTGATCGTGCTCTCGACCTGGTTGGCCGCGACGCCGAAGGAGGCGTCGTTGAAGAACGCGCCCAGCTGCTCGTTGGTCAGGCCGCCGTAGCCGGACGCGAGCGAGTCGTAGCGGCCGAGCTGGTCGGCCGAGTGCGCGGGACGGGTGCCGAGCGCCCGGTGGGCCAGGATCTCGGCGAGGGTCGCGTTGCCGTTCTGGCCGGGTGGCAGCACGTCGTGGCACTGGCCGAGGCAGTGGTCGTCCGGGGTGAACGCGGTGGTCCTGACCTCGGCCTGCGAGGTGGCGGGGACGGTGAGGGCGGCCGCGGCGAGGAGGGCGACCACGGCTAGCGATCGGGCGGCTCTCCGCATGACGCGAAGCTCCTTCCAGGCAGGGATCGTGTGACGCACGTTACTGGCAGGTACCGGATTTGCGAAAGGTCTTCGCGTTTGAATTCGCCCGACCGTGAGGCGGGCGGTTCCGCTGATCGGGTGTGGACTCTTGACCTATAGAGCTGGTATTGGGAAAAAGGTCCACATGATGCGACGTCGATCGCTGCTCACCGGTCTCACCGGTCTCGCCGGCGCGGGGGTGCTCGTCGGTCTGGGCGCCGCGCCGGCCCTCGGTTCGCCCGTCCTGCCGATCCGCGGCTGCGCCGACTGGAACGCGAGGCCGCCGGCGCAGCCGACGAGCGTGGTGGCCGAACGGCCCGTGCGGATCCTGGTCCACCACACCGCGTCGGCGAACGTCACCGACTACTCGCAGGCGGCCGCGTACGCCAACGCGCGGTGGATCCAGGACCTGCACATGGACACCAACGGCTGGATCGACTCGGGCCAGCACTTCACCAACAGCCGGGGCGGGTTCCTGATGGAGGGCAGGCACGGCAGCCTGGCGGCGTTGCGCGCGGGCGACCGGGTCGTGGTGGGCGCGCACTGCCCCGGCCAGAACACCGCCGCCATCGGAATCGAGAACGAAGGCCTCTACATGGACGTGGAGCCGCCGAAGTTGCAGTGGGACTCGTTGGTCTCGTTCTGCGTGTACGCGTGCGAGCAGTACGGCATCCCGCCCAGTGGGATCCACGGTCATCGGGACTACCGGGACACGCTCTGCCCGGGCGACAAGCTCTACGCCCTGCTGCCGCGTCTGCGCCAGGAAGTCGCGCAGGTGCTGAGCTGACCTCGGGTATTTCCTGGCAACTGTGAACAGGCGGAACCCGCGTCCTCCCGTGGTGAGATAACGGGGAATTAACGTCAGCTTGCGTGTTCGTGCGTGAGGCTGGGCGGGTACGAACACGAAACGCCAACGCGGGGAGGCGTCGTGATCAAGGTGATGCTGGCCGATGACGAAGACCTCGTCCGGTCCGGCCTTCGCATGATCCTCAGCAGCGCAGGCGACATGGAAGTCGTGGCCGAATGCGACGACGGGCACCTGGTGGCCGACCTGGCACGCCGGCACCGCCCGCACGTCGTGCTGCTGGACATCCGGATGCGGTCGTCCGACGGGTTGATGGCGCTGCGCAGGCTGCGCGCGATCCCCGACCCGCCGAAGATCGCCATGCTGACCACGTTCGACGTGGACGAGTACGTCTCGGAGGCGCTCCGATTGGGCGCCTCGGGTTTCCTGCTCAAGGACACCGAGCCCGAGCAGCTGGTGCGGGCCGTGCGCGACCTCGCGGTGGGTGGCGCGGTGCTCGACCCCGGTGTGGCGGCACGGGTGCTGGCGGCGGTCGCCGACGGTGAACGGGCGGCCGAGCCCGCCCGGCGGCTGCTGGCCTCGTTGTCCGAACGGGAGCGCGAGGTGCTGGTCCTCATCGGACAGGGCATGTCGAACGCCGAGATCGGCGGGACGCTGCACCTGTCGGAGGCGACCGTGAAGGGGTACGTGTCGTCGGTGCTCGGGAAGATCGGCGCGGTGAACCGGGTGCAGGCGGCGCTGGTGGCGTTCCGCGGTGGGTTGATCGCGTAGAGGACCTCGATCGCGCAGGGCAAGATGGGCGCATGGCGCCAACGGTCGAGGGCACGGTCGCACCGGGGTACGAGCACGTGGCGGAGGCCTTCGCGCGGTCGCTCGCCGAAGACCGGTCCGAGGTCGCGCAGTGCTGCGTCCACGTGGACGGCGACCCCGTCGTCGACCTGTGGTCCGGGCCGCCCGACGCCGTGGTGGTCGTCTTCTCGGCCACCAAGGGCGCGACCGCGGCGTGCGCGAACCTTCTGGTCCAGCGCGGGCTGCTCGACCTCGACGCGCCCGTCACGCGGTACTGGCCGGAGTACGGGGCGAACGGCAAGGAGGGCACGCTCGTCCGGTGGGTGCTGAGCCACCGGGCCGGTGTGCTCGCGCCGTCGATCCCCTTGACGCTGGACGACTTGGCCGAGTGGGAGGCGGTGACCGCGGCGCTCGCGGCGGCGGCGCCGGTCTGGGCGCCGGGCACCGCCTACGGCTACCACGCGCAGAGCTTCGGCTGGCTGGTCGGTGAACTGGTCCGGCGCGTGGACGGCCGCGGGCTCGGTGCGTTCTTCCGGGAAGAAATCGCGATCCCGGCCGGAGCGGATTTCTGGATCGGTCTGCCGGAGCTGCACGAACCGCGGGTCGCACCGGTCGTGACCGAGGTGCCCGGGATGCCCGCAGAGGTGCCTTCCGGGGCGGATCCCGGAATGGATCCCGGAATGGATCCCGGGATGGATTCCGGGATCGACCCCGGGACGGGTCCGTCCGACGTGGACATGTCCGCGTTCGTCGGACCGCACCAGACGACCGCGTTCACGCTCGGCGGCGCGTTGCCCGAGGACGCCGTCGCGGCGGCGGCCGATCGCCGCCTTCGCGCGCTCGGGGCGGGTGCCTCCGGAGGAGTGGCCGACGCGCGGGGCCTGTCGCGGGTGTACCGGTGGTTGCTCGACTCGTTCACCGCGTCGACGCTCGCGGACCTGCCGCGTGCGGAGACCGGTGGAGACGACCTGGTGCTGTCGAGCCCGGCGATGGCGATCGAGCAGGTGTTCGGGCGGGGGTTCGAGGTCTCGCCGCCGGCCGGCGCTCCCGCCGGTGCGCGCACGTTCGGGCACGGCGGTGCGGGTGGCACGACGGCGTTCGCCGACGTGGACCGGCGGCTCGCGTTCGGGTACACGACCACCCGGCTCGTGCTCGGTCCGCCCGGTTCCGACGCCCGGGCGTCCGCGCTGGTCGACGCGGTCTACCGGTCGGGTGCCTAGTTGCCGGAGACCGCTTCCGGCACCACCAGGTGCGGTTCCACCTCGACGCGGTTGCGGCCGTGGCGCTTCGCCCGGTACAGGGCCATGTCCGCGGCGGCGAAGAGCTGGTCCAGCTTGGCCGGTCCGGCGGCCACGCCGATGCTCACGGTGGGTCGGCGGGTGGTGCCCAGGACCACGGTCCAGTCGTGGCCGTCCACGGCCGCGCGGATGCGTTCGGCGACTGTCGGCCCGACCTCCAGCGTGTTGCCGTCGACGTCGCCGAGCAGCACCACGAACTCGTCACCCGCCCAGCGGGCGACCAGGTCGGCGGCCCGGCACTCGCGGCGCAGGAGTTGGGCGATCTCGCGCAGCGTCGCGTCGCCCGCGGCGTGACCGGCGTCGTCGTTCACGCCCTTGAACCGGTCCACGTCCACCAGCACCAGCCACGGGACCCGGCCGCGGGCCGCGGTGCTCTCCAGCACGCCGGCCGCGGCGCGTTCCAGGCCGAGGCGGTTCGCCAGGCCCGTCAACGGGTCGCGCGCCGCCGCCTCCTGGGCCGCCACGGCCAACCGTTGCGCCTGGACGGCCACGCGGCGTTGTTCCAGCGCCTGGCCGAGTCCTTCCTGGAGCGTCTCGGTGGCCGTCCGGCTCGCCGCGACCGAGCAGCGCAACGCCGTCGCCTCGCCGACGTGGTCGCCCATCTCCGCGCAGATGTCCGCGAGGTCCAGGGAGAACCTCAGCAGCAGCGACGGGTCGTTGATGGACTCGGACGCGGCGACCGCCCGGCTGGCCAGCGTCCGGGCCGGGACCAGGTCCCCCCGTTCACGTCGGACGACCGCGAGGACCCAGTTGGCGACGGCCATCGCCCACTTGTCACCGGCCTCCTGCGCCTGCCGCAAGGTCTCCTGGGCGTTCTCCTCGGCCTGCTCCAGCTCGCCGACACCGGCCAGCGATCGGCTGTACGCGGCGAGCAGGGCGCGGCGCATCTGCTCCTCGTCGGCCAGCTCCAGGCCCTCTTTGAGGTAGCCGCGGGCCTCCTCGAAGATCGCCGGGGCGCGTTCGGGGTCCGAGGAGATCGCGCGGAAGTTCAGCGTGCCGCCCAAGCCCTGCAGGCAGTGGCCGAGCACCTCGACGCCGGCCGCGGACGTCTCCGCCGCCCGGCGGGCGACCTGTACCGACAGCCGGAGCATGTCCACCGCGGCACGGCGGTTCCCGATGCCCTCCAGCAGGTAGGCCAGCGCGTGCATGGCCTGGGCGGCGGCGGGGTTGTCGCTGTGCTCGCCGTCGAGTTCGGTCCAGCCCTCCGCGGCCAGTTCGAGGGCCAGGGGGATGCGGCCGAGCCGCCAGGCCAGCTTGGCCCGGTTGACCAGCACCGCGGAGCGCTGCCAGCGGTCGGCGCCGGGCGGCACGCGGCTCACCACCTGGTCGAACAGCGTGTTGGCCTCCGGCAGGCGGCCAGCGTTCAGCAACGCCTTGACCTCGAGGTCGAGTTGCGGGACCTGTCCGGCTACCAGCCGATCTCGTCGCTCCACTCGTGCTGACACTCCATTCCGACTCGGCGAGGCGGTACGCGGGACCGCTCGCCGCCGGCACGGCTACCACAGGCTACCGGCCCGAACGCCGTGTGTACCGCTCCTCGTGCAGTACTTCGTCCAGCGGCATCCGGTTGCGCCAGCCGTGCCGCTCCAGGTCGGGCGTGTCCGGCAGGCACGCGACCGGCCCGACGCACAGCCAGGCCACCGGGCGCAGCGGTGCGGGGACGTCGAGCAGGCGGCGCAGCACGTCCTCGCGGTAGAAGCTGACCCACCCGACGCCCAGGCCCTCGGCGGTGGCGGCCAGCCACAGGTTCTGGATGGCCAGGCAGACGGAGTACAGGCCGGCGTCGGCGATGGCGTGCCTGCCGAGCACGGCGGGCGAGCCGCGGTCGGGGTCGTAGGTGACGACGATGCCGGCCGAGGACTCCAGGATGCCCTCGACCTTGATCCGCGCGAACAGCTCGGCCTGCCGGGCGTCCAGCTCGGCGGCGAAGACGCTGCGCTCGGCGTGCACGTGGTCGCGGAACGCGCGGCGGGTGTGCTCGTCGCGCACGACGATGAAGTCCCACGGCTGGGACAGGCCCACGCTGGGCGCGGCGTGCGCGGCGGTGAGCACCCGGCGCAGCACATCCGGCGCGATCGGGGCGCCGGTGAACTCGCCCCTGGTGTCCCGCCGGCGGTGCAGGACGTCGTAGAAGCTCATTCGGACGATCGTGCCTCACGCGATCCGGTGAACCTGACCGCTGAGGGGTGGTGTGCGTCTCAACCGGGCGTTGAATGGCCGGTCATGGTCGGAACGGTGCACGGGTCCGCGCTCGGGTTCGCGGGCGGTGTCGTGGTGACCGCGCTGGCGGGTAGCTGGCCGGTGTTCGCCCTGCTGCTGCTCGTGGTGGTCGTGGTGGTCGTCTCGTGGTGGACGACCGTGCCCGGTGCGGCGCTGACCGCGGTGCAGTGCTGGGGCCTGTACGGGAGCTTCGTCGTCGGCCACGAGGGGCACCTGGTGGCGGACTGGCCCGCGTTGGCGGTGCTGGCCGTGGCGGCGACGGTCTCGCTCAGCGGGTTGGTGCGCGACCGGTCCCCCTCCATTGTGGATTCCGCGGTGGGTTGACCTTCACCCCGGGTGAAGCCGCACCGTGGTCCTGGCCGGGCCGCGGGGCCCGGCTGGGGGAGGGGCGGTCGTGGAGCTGTTGACCATCGGGGCGTTCGCGCGGGTCGTCCGCCTGTCGCCGAAGGCGTTGCGGCTCTACGACGAGCTGGGGCTGCTGACGCCCGCTCGGGTGGATCCGCTGTCGGGCTACCGGCTGTACTCGCCGGACCAGGTCGAGCGGGCCCGGCTGGTGGCGTGGCTGCGCCGGCTCGGGATGCCGCTGGCGCGCATCCGAGAGGTGTGCGCGCTGGCTCCCGCGCAGGCCGCGGCCGAGGTGCGCGCCTACTGGGCGCAGGTCGAGGCCGACACCGCGGCACGGCGCAGCCTCGCCTCCTTCCTCGTGGACCAGCTCTCCGGGAAGGACACGACCATGACCGTCACGCTCCGGTACGCGCTGCGGACCGACCGCGGGCTCGTGCGCGACTCGAACCAGGACGTCGGCTACGCGGGCGAACGGCTGCTCGCCGTGGCCGACGGGTTCGGCGCGCGCGGCGAACCGCTCAGCTCGATGGCCATCGACGCGCTCGCGCCGCTGGACACCGCCATCCCGGCGGGCGAACTGCTCAACACCCTGGCCGACGCCGTGCACCGGGCCGGCGCGGCGGTCGGGGACTACCTGTCGGCCAACCCCGGCGACGAGTGCAGCGGGACGACGTTGACCGCGGTGGTGCTGTCGGGGTCGCGGCTGGGCCTGGTGCACGTCGGCGACGCGCGGGTCTACCTGCTGCGCGGCGGCGCGTTGTTCCGCATCACGCACGACCACACGGTGGTGCGGTCGCTGGTCGACGAGGGCAGGCTGACCGAGGAGGAGGCGGTCAGCCACCCGCAGCGGTCGATGCTGGTGCGGGCGCTGCACGGCAAGGCGGTCGAGCCGGACCTGGCCCTGCACGACGCCCTGCCCGGCGACCGGTACCTGCTGTGCTCGGACGGGCTGCACACCGTGGTGCCGGAGGCGGACCTCCGGGAGGTGCTGGCGTCGGCGGCCGAGCCGGAGGAGGCGACGCGGCGGCTGGTCGAGCTGGCCAACGGGGCCGGTGGCCCGGACAACGTGGTGTGCGTGGTCGCGGACGTGGTGCCGGGCTAGGCGATCGGCCGCTGGGTCTCGCCGTCCGGTGATGGCCGCCACTGGTCGAACGGGCGGTCCAGGCGCCACGTCGTGCCGTCGTGGGTGAGGACGCGGTCCTCGCACGTCTCCAGGTTCGACAGGGACTCGAACAGCTCGATGCTCCAGCCGAACAGGCGACGGCAGAGCAGGCGGATGGTGAGGCCGTGCGACACCACCAGCGCCGTGCCGGGGTGGGCCGGCGCCCGCATCCGGGTCTCCAGGTCGGTCAGGAACGCGGCCAGGCGGTCGTCCACGTCCGCGCCCGACTCGCCGTTGGGCAGCCGGAAGAAGAAGTGCCCGAACGCGTGCCGCTGGTGCTTCAGCACCTCCTGCTGCACGGGGTCCTGGAGGTTGCCCCAGTCCTGTTCGCGCAACCGCGGCTCGGCCACCGTGCGCTCCACCTGGTCGCCGAGGTCGAGGTTGCGCAGGGTGGCCTTGGTCCGCACGTACGGGCTGACGTAGACGGCCGCCGGGTCGCCGTCGAGGAGTTCCTTGATGCGCGGTCCGGCGGCCTTGGCCTGCTGTTCGCCCAGGTCGGTCAACGGCAGCGCGTGGTCGGGGACGCGGCAGTACGCCAGCTCGTCGACGTTGCCCAGGCTCTGGCCGTGCCGCAGCAGGATGATCCGCACCCGTCCATGGTGCCGGTGTTACATTCGCAGGCGAAACCGGACGGAAGGTGTCACATGATCAAGTACATCGCGCTGTACCGGAAACCGGCGGACGTCGAGGCGTTCGACGAGGCCTACTTCGCCTCCCACCTGCCGCTGGTCGAGCGGACGCCGGGCCTGCTGCGGGCGGAGGTGGCGAAGGTCTCGCGCGTCTTCGTGCCCGGCTTCCTCGGTGAGCACGAGCTGCACCTCGTCGCGGAGATGTACTTCGAGTCCGCCGACGCCATGAAGGACGCCTTCCAGTCGCCGGAGTGGCAGGCCGCGGGCGCGAACCTCGCCGAGATCGGCGGCGTCGAGCTGGTCGCCATGGTCGCCGCGGAGGTCGTGGTCTGATGATCACGGTGGTGATCGGCGGCGGCACGATGGGCGCCGGTGTCGCCCACCTGTTCCTCGCCGGCGGGCACGAGGTCGTGCTCGTGGAGGCGGGCGCGGACCGGGCGTCGGCCGCGCGGCGGGCCGTGGAGGCGTCGCTGGTCAAGGCCGCCGACCGGGGCAAGCTGGACGCCGTGCCGCACGAGCTGCTCCGGCGGTTGACCGTGGTCGAACGGCTCGACACGCAGGTCGGGCGGGGTGCGGCGCTGGTCGTGGAGGCCGTGCCGGAGGACGTGGAGCTCAAGCGGCGGGTGCTGGGCGACGCGGCCCTGGCCTGCCCGGACGCGGTGCTGGCGTCGAACACGTCGTCGTTGTCGATCTCGGCGTTGGCCGAGGGGCTGCCGGGCGAGCGGGTGCTGGGGATGCACTTCTTCAACCCCGTGCCGGTGCAGCAGCTGGTCGAGCTCGTGCACCACCCCGGGGTGGCCGCCGACGTGGTCGCCAGGGTCCGGGGCTGGGCCGAGGAGCTGGGCAAGACCGTGATCGAGGTGCGCGACGCGCCGGGGTTCGCCACGTCCCGGCTCGGCGTCGCGGTCGGCATGGAGGCGATCCGGATGCTCGAAGAGGGCGTCGCCTCGGCCGAGGACATCGACACCGGGATGCGGCTGGGGTACGGGTGGCCGATGGGTCCGCTGCGGCTGACCGACCTGGTCGGGCTGGACGTGCGGCTGGCCATCGCCTCGCACCTGGCGGCGGAGCTGGGGCCGCGGTTCGAGCCGCCGTCGTTGCTGCGGGAGAAGGTCGCGGCGGGTCAGCTGGGTCGCAAGACCGGCCAGGGCTTCTTCACCTGGTAAGCAGGACGGCGTGCGGATCCGCGAACTGACCCGGGCCGACGTCGCCGAGGCCGACCGGCTGCGCCGGGTGGCGTTCGGCGGCATCGACGAGCCGTCGTTGCGGCCCGGTCGGCGAGGGCTGCTCGCCGAGGTGGACGGGCACGCGGCGGGCCTGCTCACGATCAAGGACTTCCACCAGTTCTGGGGCGGCTCGACGGTGCCGATGGGCGGCGTCGGCGGCGTGGCCGTCGACTCCTGGGCACGGGGGCGCGGCGTGGCCGGTGCGCTGCTCGACGCGGCGTTGCGGGACATGCGGGAACGCGGCCAGGTGCTGTCCGCGCTGTACGCGACCGTGCCCGCGGTGTACCGGTCGCGCGGGTGGGAGCGGTCCGGGGTGTTCGAGTGGCTGGAGTTCCCGCTCGACCGGATGCCCGCCGGCGCGCGGGTCGCCACCCGGCCCGCGGTGGAGGGTGACCTCCAGGCGTTGCAGGCGTGCTACCTCGACATCGCGTCGACGGTGGACGGGCTCGTGGACCGCAGCCCGCCCACCATCGCGGTGGACGACCTGCTCCACGAGGCCGTGGTGTCGGTGGTGCCCGGCCACGACGGCGAGGTGCGCGGGTACCTCGCGGCCGAGCGCGACGCCGACGGGCTGCGGGTGCACGACCTGATCGGCCGGGACGTGACGTGCCAGCTCGGGCTGTTGCGGGAGCTGGCCGGCTGGGCCGGTGTGCTGGACAGGGCGCGGTTGCTGGTCACCGACCCGGCCGTGACGGGCCTGCTGACCAACCAGGCGATCGAGTACACCGTGACCACGTCCACGTGGCTGCTGCGCGTGGTGGACCTGCCGGCCGCCGTGGCGGCACGGGGATGGCCGGCGGCGGCGTGGTTGAAGCCCGCGGCGGTGGACCTCGACGTGGTCGACGAGCACGCGCCGTGGCACGCGGGCCGGCAGCGGCTGGTGGTCGAGGACGGTTCGGTGCGCGTCGAGGCGGGTGGCAGCGGCGCCGTGCGGCTGCACGCGCGGGCGCTCGGGCCGTGGTTCAGCGGGATGCAGGACAGCCACGCGTTGCGCCGCGCCGGGCTGCTCGACGGTGACGGCGCGCTGCTCGATCGGCTGGTCGGCGCACCTGGCGTCCCGCGCCTGGCGGATTACTTCTAACCTGACCAGCCGTGCTGCTCGCCGCGCTGGAACTGGTCGGCATCGCCGCGTTCGCCGCCTCCGGGGCGGTCGCGGCGGTGCACGCGCGGCTGGACGTGTTCGGGGTCATCGTGCTGGCGCTGACCACGGCGCTGGGCGGCGGGATCATCCGGGACGTGCTGCTCGGCGTGCACCCGCCCGCGGCCCTGGTGAGCTGGCCGTACCTCGCCGTGGCGGGCGTCACCGGACTGGTGGTCTTCTGGTTTCACCCGACCGTGGCGAAGCTGTGGCGGGCCGTCCTGCTGCTGGACGCGATCGGGCTCGGCCTGTTCGTCACGGCGGGCACCACGACGGCGCTCGGGCTCGGCGCTCCGCCGTACGCGGCGTGCCTGGTCGGGATGACCACGGGCATCGGCGGCGGCGCGCTGCGCGACGTGCTGCTGAGGGAGATCCCGCTGGTCCTGCGCCGGGAGATCTACGCGCTGGCGGCGTTGTGCGGCGCGGTGGTGGTGGCGTTCGGCGACTACCTCGGCCTGCCCGCCGTGCCCGTGACGCTGGTCGGGTCGGCGGTCATCGTGGGACTTCGGCTGCTGGCGCTGTGGCGCCGCTGGAACGCCCCCGTGGCCCGCGACGGCCCCGGGACGTGACCGGCGCGGAAACTTGACGGCTAGCTCACACCGGCTTCTCAGGCGGCTCTCAGGACCAGGAGCAAGACTGACCTCATGCGCATCCTCGTTGTCGACGACGACCGGGCCGTGCGTGAGTCGCTTCGTCGCTCACTGCAGTTCAACGGCTACCAGGTCGACCTTGCCGGCGACGGCCAGCAGGCCCTCGAATCCGTCGTGTCCCAGCGTCCCGACGCCATGGTGCTCGACGTGATGATGCCCCGGCTCGACGGGTTGGAGGTGTGCCGGAGGCTGCGCAGCACCGGCGACGACCTGCCGATCCTCGTGCTCACCGCCCGTGACGCGGTGTCGGACCGGGTGTCCGGGCTGGACGCGGGTGCGGACGACTACCTGCCCAAGCCGTTCGCGCTGGAGGAGTTGCTGGCCCGGCTGCGCGCGTTGCTGCGGCGGGCGGCGTCGGACGCCGAGGAGCCCGCGGGTGTGGTGCTGCGGTTCGCCGACCTGGAGCTGGACCCCGGCACCCGCGACGTGCGGCGCGGTGACCGGCCGATCAGCCTCACCCGGACCGAGTTCGCCCTGATGGAGCTGTTCCTGGCGCACCCCAAGCAGGTGCTGACCCGCGGCCGGATCCTGGAGGACGTCTGGGGCTACGACTTCCCGACCTCGGGCAACGCGCTGGAGGTCTACGTCGGCTACCTGCGCCGCAAGACCGAGGCCGAGGGTGAGCCCAGGCTGCTGCACACGGTGCGCGGCGTCGGCTACGTGCTGCGGGAGACACCTCCGTGATCGGTGCCGCCAACGGGCGGCTCCAGCGGGTGTCGCTGCGAGCCCGGGTGACCCTGCTGGCCGCGTTCTGCGTGGCCGGAGCCGTCGCCGTCGTGTCGCTCGGCGCGTACATGACGGTGAGCCGGAACCTGCACGACCAGATGGACGAGAACCTGCGGCAGCGCGCGCAGGCCGCGGCGAACGCCCCGAAGGTCAACAACGACGTCACCGAGATCCCCGGCGCGTTCCTGGCCGCGGGTGACATCCGGATCGGCGTGCTGGACGTGACCGGGCGGATCCTGTACCCGAAGGGCACGGTGGCGCCGCCGACCCAGCCCGCGGACCTGGACGTGGCGCGCGGTACGCGGCTGGAGAACATCTGGACCGACGTGCGCACCGACTTCCGGGTGGTCGCGGTGCCGTACGGCGACGGTCAGGCGATGGTGATCGCGCAGTCCACCAAGCCGTTGAACATCACGCTGGGCAAGCTGTCCGTGGTGCTGTTCGTGATCAGCGGGTTGGGCGTGCTGGTCGCGGCGGCGGCGGGGACGGCGGTCGCGCGGACCGGGCTGCGGCCCGTGCAGCGGTTGACCGAGGCCACCGAGCGGGTGGCGATGACCGGTGACCTGCGGCCGATCCCGGTGTCCGGCGACGACGAGCTGGCGCTGCTGTCGCAGCGGTTCAACGCGATGCTGGGCGCGGTGGCGGAGTCCCAGGAGCGGCAGCGGCGGCTGGTCGCGGACGCGGGGCACGAGCTGCGGACGCCGTTGACGTCCATGCGCACGAACCTGGAACTGCTGCTGGCCTCGGAGCGGCCGGACGCGCCGACGTTGTCCGAGGTGGACAAGGCGGAGATCAACGCCGACGTGCGGGCGCAGCTGGACGAGCTGACCACGTTGATCGGTGACCTGGTCGAGCTGGCCAGGGAGGACGCGCCGCAGGTCGTGCACGAGCCCGTGGACCTGGTCGAGGTGGTGGAGCGCGCGCTGGACCGCGCCAAGCGCCGTGCGTCCGACGTGGACTTCGTGGTCGAGCTGCAACCGTGGTCCCTGCTGGGTGATTCCAGCGCCATCGAACGTGCCGTCCTCAACCTCCTGGACAACGCGGTGAAGTTCAGCCCCACCGGCGGCGTGGTCAGGCTGTCGCTGAGGCAGCTGGGCGACGGCAGCGCCGTAGTCGAGGTGGCGGACTCCGGCCCGGGCATCGCCGACGCCGACCTCCCCCACGTCTTCGAACGCTTCTACCGCTCCTCCGAGGCCCGCACCCTCCCCGGCTCGGGCCTGGGCCTGGCGATCGTCAAGCAGGTGGCCGAACGCCACGGCGGCATGGCCTACGTGGGCCGCGCCCCCGAAGGCGGCGCCATGTTCACCCTCCGCCTCCCGGGCCGCCCCTGAATTCCCGCGCGAGTCGAACCTTCGCGTCACGCGTGTCCTACGTTCGCGTCGCGCGTGTCCTACGTTCGCGTCGCGCGTGTCCTACGTTCGGAACACCCGAGTTCAACACTCAGAACAGCCGAAGCGGACCTGAGTGTTGAACTCGGGGTACCTGAACGTAGGACACGCACGACCTGGAGGTAGGACACGCGCGTTCTGGAGGTAGGACACGCGGGTTCTGGAGGTTCGACACGCTGGTTTGGGGTGGGGTGGCTGGGGTCAGGGGATGGTGCGGAAGATCATCGGGCGGGTCGAGGTGGACTTGTACTCGCCGGTCAGGTTCTCGTTCGCGCCCCACCAGTGGCCGGCCGGGACGTCGTCGGAGCCGGTGCGGATGAAGATCCAGCCACGGCCGACGCCGGTGTACTCGGTGGTGCCCGACCGGCGCGTGTCCGGGAACAGGTGGACCGGCGACCCGGACCACGTGCTGGGCACGCCGTGCGGGTTCTTCGTGCTGTCGATCACCTGCACGGCGTACTCACGGGTCGAGGCGTCGCCGTCGCGGTCGTACAGCTGCGGCGCGGCGGCGACGACCATCATGTGCCCGGTCGCGTCGCCGGTGCCGCCCGCGGAGTCGTTGTACTTGACCGCGATGACGTCGCCCTGCACCAGGCTGGGCACCGTGGTCTTGGCCGTGAAGTGCTCGGCGCCCGCCTGGAACCCGTCGTAGTACTGCGCCGACGTGGGGCTGGTGCTCCCGAACTCGGCGGTCAGGTAGCTGTCGGTGGCCCACGCGAACGTGTGCTTCAGCGACTGGGTGAGCAGCGGCGCGCACCTGGCCTTGCTCTCGTAGGTCGTCGGACTGCCGGCCACGCCCCACACGACGCTCGTGGCCACGTCCGGGTACCCCTTCTCGCCCGGGTAGAAGTTGTACGTCTGCTGATCGGGCCACGCCAGGGAGTTCAGGTTGTCGGCGAGCTCGTCCACCTCGGCGTACAGCGTGGCCGAACTCGCCTGTGCGGGGGCGGCCACCGCCAGTGCGGCGGTCACCGCGGCGGTGCAGGCGACCAGAATGCGGCGGATGCGGGGAATGGTCATCGAGGCGTCCTCTCAACGGGTGCGACGGACCTCCTGCACTGATGGAGCGCACCCGTGAACCGCTGATACCGACCCCCGGTATGACCGCTGTCACGCCCGAAGCGCCTAACCCTTGGTGGAACCCAGGGTCAGCCCGCCGATGAACTGGCGTTGGAGGACGAAGAAGACGACCAGGGTAGGAAGGGCGACCAGGAGGGAGCCCGCGGCGACCAGGTTGTTGTCGACGAAGAACGTGCCCTTGAGGTTCTGCAGAGCCGAGGTGATCGGCATCTTGTCACCGGTCTGGATCAGCACCAGCGCCCACAGGAAGTCGTTGTAGATCCAGGTGAACTCCAGCGTCGCCAGCGCGGCCAGGGCCGGGCGGCACAGCGGCAGGATCACCTGCCAGTACTGCCGGAACACGCCCGCGCCGTCGACCCGGGCCGCCTCACCCAGCTCCGCCGGGATCGTCTTCATGTAGTTGCTCAGCACGAACACGCAGAACCCGGACTGGAACGCCACGTGGATCAGCACCAGCCCGAGCTGCGAGTCGAGCAACAACCCGCTGTCGCTCAACCAGGACGGCACCGGCGTGAGCAGGTACAGCCGGTACAGCGGCGTCACGATCACCTGCTGCGGCAGCAGGTTGCCCGCGGTGAACAGCATCAGCAGCACCAGGTTGAACCTGAAGCTGTACCGCGACACCCCGTAGGCCACCATCGAGCTGAGCAGCAGCACCAGCACCAGCGCGGGCAACGTCACGATCAACGTGTTCAGGTAGTAGTGCGGCAGGTCGGCCTGCGTCCACGCCGACGTGAAGTTGTCGAACGTCAGGCTCTCGGCCAGCGAGAAGTAGCCGTTGCGCGCGGTGTCGTCGTACGTCCGCAGCGACGCGTACAGCGCCCACAGCAACGGGGCGAGGGTCACCAGGCACGTCAGGACCAGGAACGCGTGCAGGGCGACGCGGGCCAACGAGATCGGGCGCTGTCGGACTGTCACGTCCGTTCCTCCTCGCGGAACACCTGGAACAGGTAGGTGATGATGAACCCGAGCGAGATCAGCAGCAGCACCACGGCCAGCGCGGACCCCCACCCGATCCGGCTCGACTCGCCGATGATGTTGTCGGTCACCAGCACGGACAGCAGCTCCAGCCCGTTGCGGCCCTTGTTGATCACGTACACGATGTCGAACGCCCGCAGGCCCTCGATCACGGTGACCACGAGCACCACCACGTTCACCGGCCTGAGCACCGGGAACGTCACCCGGAAGAACGTCTGCCACGCGTTCGCGCCGTCCAGCGCCGCGGCCTCCTTCAGCGCCGGGTCGACCGCCTTCAGCCCGGCCAGGTACAGCAGCATGATGTAGCCGGTGTGCCGCCACCCGGCCGCCACCAGCACCGCGTACAGGTTGATGTCCGGATCACCCAGCCAGTTCACCGGGTCGGTGGTGGCGGTGCCGAGCACGTTGTTCAGCAGCCCCTGCTCGGGCTGGTAGATCAGCTGCCAGATGAAGCCGACGAGGGCCAGCGAGAGCACCATCGGCAGGTACAGGGCGCTCTGGTAGATCCGCCCGAACCGCAGCTGCCGGTCCAGCAGCACGGCCAGCAGCAACCCGGCCACGGTCGGCACCACGAGCAGGAACAGCAGCCAGACCAGGTTGTGCCGCAACGCGGGCCAGAACCGCGGGTACCGGGTGAAGATGTCGACGTAGTTCTGGAAGCCGACCCACTCGATGTCGGCGAACCCGCCGATCCCGTCCCACGAGCTGAAGGACAGGCCGACGGAGCCGAGCGCGGGCAGCCACACCAGCGCGACGTGCACCAGGGACGGGATGCCGAGCATCAGCCCGAGCACGAGCTTGTCACGCGGTGCCAGCGCGGTGGCGCGGCGACGCCTGCCGCGCCGGGACGTCGGGGAGGGGGCCGACGTCCCGGCGGGCTCCAAGGGGGACTGGGGGGCCTGCAACGCGGTCACGCCGTCACTCCGTGAAGATCGTCTTCGCCTGGTCGGCCATGCCCTTGAGGATCGAGTCGAGGTCGTCGGGGTTCTGGATGAATGCGTTGAGCCCGTTGGTCGCCGCGTCGCTGGCGAAGCGCGGGTCGGTGTCGCGGTCGAGGAACTGCGTGATGTGCGCGGCTTCCTTGATGACCTGCGCCGACTTCTTCTGCAACGCGTTGTAGCCGGACGTCTCGGCCTTGTTCGAGGTGGCGATCGAGGTCGGGTCGGTCTTGAGGTAGGCCAGCTGCGCGGCGGGCGTGGACAGGTACTCCAGCAGCTTGCGCGCGCCTTCGGGGTTGGCGGGCTTGCGGGACATCATGTAGCCGTCGATCGGCGCCTCGACGGTGTCCTGGCCGTGCTCGGGGTTGATCTCCGGGTACGGGAAGAAGTCCAGGTCGTCCACATCGGCGCCCTTGAACTGCTGCGCCACGAACGAGCCGAGCAGGTACATGCCCGCCTCGCCCTTCTGCAACGACTGCGCGGCCTCCTGCCACTCCCGGCCCAGCGAGTTCTCCTGGTGGAACGGCAGCAGCCGCTTCCAGGTGTCGAACACCTCCCGCACCTTCGGGCCCTGCCAGTCCTCCTTGCCGGCCATCAGGTCGACGTGGAACTGGTAGCCGTTGACGCGGAAGTTGAGCTGGTCGAACGTGCCCATGCCGGGCCAGCCCTGCTTCTGCGCGAACGCGATCGGCACGAGCCCGTCGGACTGCATCCTCGTCGACAGCGCGACGAGCTCGTCCAGCGTCTTGGGCTGCTCGTACCCGCGCTGCTGCCACACGCTCTTGCGGTAGAACACGCCCCACGGGTACTGGATGAACGGGATCAGGTACTGCTTGCCGTCCGATGCCGTGGACGCCTCCTTCAACGCGGGCTCGTAGCCGCCGGAGACCTTCGACCACACCTCGCTCAGGTCGCCGGTCAGGCCCTTCTCGGCGAAGAACCGCATCCGGTAGCCCGCGAACCAGGCCAGCACGTCGTCCGGCTTGCCCTGGAGGTAGTTGTTGATCTGCTCCTGGTACTGCTCGTGCTGCTTGGTGTTGATGCCGACCTTCAGGCCGGACTCGCCCTCGAACGACTTGAGCACCGCGGTGATCGCGTCCTTCGGCACCTGGTCGGACAGGTTGTTGCCGAACGACACGGTGTCGGTGGTGGCGCCGCCACCGCCGGAGCCGCACGCGGCCAGCCCGGGCACGGCCGCGATGCCCGCTCCCGCGACGATCGCCTTGAGCAGGGCGCGGCGGCCCGGCAGCGGGTGGGGACTGGCGGAGAACCTCGTCATCGTCGCTCCTACGGGTGACACTCGGCGGTCCCAAGTGAACAAAGAGTCAACAAGAGGCCTCACAATGTGGGCTGCGCCACACGGAATGTCAAGCTATTCGAGGGTTCTTGTTGGACTGTGTTGACGTTTTCGCGGTAAATCGACCACTCTTGTGTCATGACGATTTGGCCCACCGGTGTGCGCGGCCTGGCGTGGGGCGCCGACTACAACCCCGAGCAGTGGCCGGAGGACGTCTGGGCCGAGGACGTCGAGCTGATGCGCCGTGCCGGGGTGAACCTGGTGAGCGTGGCGATCTTCTCCTGGGCGCTGCTCGAAGTGGAAGAGGGTCGCTACGAGTTCGGCTGGTTGGACCGCGTGCTCGACCGTTTGCACGCCGGCGGCATCCGGGTCGACCTGGCCACCGCGACCGCCGCGCCGCCGCCCTGGCTGACCACCGCGCACCCCGAGATGCTCCCGGAGACCGCGGACGGCGTGCGGCTGGCGCACGGCTCGCGCCAGTCGTACTGCCCGAGCTCGCCGGTCTACCGGACCAAGGCCGTCGCGCTGGCCCGGGCGTTGGCCGAGCGGTACCGCGACCACCCGGCGCTGTCCGCGTGGCACGTCAACAACGAGTACGGCTGCCACGTCTCCCGCTGCTACTGCGACCGGTGCGCGGAGGCGTTCCGGACCTGGCTGCGGGCCCGGCACGGCACGCTGGACGAGCTGAACGAGGCGTGGGGCACGGCGTTCTGGAGCCAGCGCTACTCCTCCTGGGACCAGGTCCTCCCGCCGCGCGCGACGCCGTCGCTCGGCAACCCCGGCCAGCTGCTCGACTTCGACCGGTTCGGCTCCGACGCCCTGCTGGAGCTGTTCAAGGCCGAGCGGGACGTGCTGCGCGAGATCACCCCGGACGTGCCGGTGACCACCAACTTCATGGTCACGTGGAACTTCTCCGCGCTGGACTACTGGCGGTGGGCCGCCGAGGTCGACTTCGTCTCCAACGACCACTACACCCGCGCCGAGGACCCCGAGCGGCACGTCGACCTGGCGTTCTCCGCCGACCTCGTGCGCGGGCTGGCCGGCGGGCGGCCGTGGCTGCTGATGGAGCACTCCACGTCGGCGGTGAACTGGCAGCCGCGCAACATCGCCAAGCAGCCCGGCGAGCTGCGGCGCAACTCGTTCGCGCACACCGCGCGCGGCGCGGACGGCACGCTGTTCTTCCAGTGGCGGCAGTCGCGCGCGGGCGCGGAGCGCTACCACTCGGCGATGGTGCCGCACGCCGGGGCGGACACGAAGGTGTTCCGCGAGGTCGAGCAGGTCGGCGCGGAGTACCGGCGGATCGAGGAGCTCGTCGGTTCGACCGTGGACGCGTCGGTGGCCGTCGTCTTCGACTACCAGTCGTGGGCGGCGCTGGACCAGCCCGCGCACCCGACCGCGGACTTCGGCTACCGGGAGCACGTCTTCGGGTACTACCGGGCGCTGTGGCGGGCCGGCGTGACGGTCGACTTCGTGCCGCCGGGCGCGGACCTGTCCGGCTACCGGCTGGCCGTCGTCCCGGCGCTGTACGCGGTGGACGACGCGACGCCGTACGAGCGGTACGTCGCGGGCGGCGGGCACCTGCTGGTCACCTACCTGTCCGGCATCACCGACACGCGCGGCCACGTGCACCTCGGCGGCTACCCCGGCGCGTTCCGCGACCTGCTCGGCGTGCGGACCGAGGAGTTCCACCCGCTGCGGGAGGGCCAGGTGGTGGACCTGGACGACGGCTCGTCGGCCGCCGTCTGGACCGAGCACCTGCACGCCGACGGCGCGAAGGTGGTCGCCTCCTACGCCGACGGCCCGCTGCCGGGCGTGCCCGCCGTGACCCGCAACGAGCACGGCGACGGTGTCGCCTGGTACGTGGCGTGCGGCCTCACCGGCGACGGCGTGGACCGGCTGCTGCGCCCGGTGCTCGACCAGGCGGGCGTGGACCACGTCGGTCCCGGCGGCGGTGACCTCGAAGTGGTGCGTCGGCGCGGTGTGGTGGCGGGCTCCGCCGTATCGTGGCTGGTCGCGGTCAACCACGGGGGCGGCGACGCCGAGCTGCCCGCGGTGGGTGTCGAGCTGCTGTCCGGCGCGCGTGCGTCGGGCAGCGTGGTCGTCCCCGCCGGCGGCGTGGTCGTGATCAGGGAAGAAGAGGTGTGACGTGCTGGCACGTCAACGACAAGCGGTGATCCTCGAAGAGGTGCGCCGCACCGGCGCCGTGCGGGTGAGCGACCTGGTCGTCCGGCTGGGCGTCTCGGACATGACCGTGCGCCGGGACCTGGACGTGCTGGCCACCCGCGGCCTGGTGGAGAAGGTGTACGGCGGGGCCACGTCCGTGGTCGGCCGCAGCACCGACGAGCCCGGCTTCGAGGCCAAGTCGGTGCGCCAGCTGCCGGAGAAGGAGGCCATCGCCGCGTTCGCCGCGGGCCTGGTGCGCCCCGGGACCGCCATCGGCCTGTCCGCGGGCACCACCACGTGGACGCTGGCCCGGTTCCTCGACGACATCCCGGACCTGACCGTGGTGACCAACTCGATCCGGGTCGCCGACGTGCTCCAGCAGAGCGGTCGCACCGACCGCACGGTGGTGCTCACCGGTGGCGTGCGCACGCCGTCGGACGCGCTGGTCGGGCCGGTGGCCGTGCAGGCGCTGCGGTCGCTGCACCTGGACGTGGTGTTCCTGGGCGTGCACGGCATGGCCGAGCGCTCCGGCTTCACCACGCCCAACCTGAACGAGAGCGAGACCGACCGCGCGCTGGTCGACGCGGCCGGACGGGTCGTCGTGGTCGCCGACCACACCAAGTGGGGCACCGTCGGCATCTCCACCATCGCCGCGCTGGACGAGGCGAACGTGCTGGTGACCGACGAGGGATTGGCCGAGCCCGCCCGCGCGGTGCTCGGCGAGCAGGTGGGCGAACTGGTCCTGGCGCACGTGCCGGGGCGCGGAGAGGAACTGGCGTGAGGCGCACGGCGGGGAAGCTGGCCGATGGTCGCGAGATCATCTACTTCGACGACACCCCGGACGCGCCGCCGCGCGACGCGGTCGACACCCGTGACCTGCCCCGAGCGCAGCCGCTGTCGGAGGTGCGGCGCGACCCGTTGACCGGCGAGTGGGTGGCGATCGCCGCGCACCGGCAGACGCGCACCTACAAGCCGCCCGCCGACCTGTGCCCGCTGTGCCCGTCCTCGCCCGGCAAGCCGACCGAGATCCCCGACCCCGGCTACGACGTGGTGGTGTTCGAGAACCGGTTCCCGTCGTTCGCGCAGGCCGTGCCGGAGCTGCCGTCCACTGTGGACGGAATGCCGATGGTGGCGCGGGCGGCCGGGCGCGGTCGGTGCGAGGTCATGTGCTTCACCTCCGACCACGACACGTCGTTCGGCTCGCTGCCCGTGTCCCGGGTGCGCACGGTCGTGGACGCGTGGGCCGACCGCACCGAGGCGTTGAACGCGACGCCGGGCGTGGAGCAGGTCTTCCCGTTCGAGAACCGGGGTGAAGAGATCGGTGTGACGCTGTCGCACCCGCACGGCCAGATCTACGGCTACCCCTTCGTGACCCCGAAGACGGAACGGATGCTCGCCGTCGCGGCGGACTACCAAGCGTCACACGGTCGTCCACTGATGGGTGACGTACTTGCGGCCGAACGTGCGGCCGGCACCCGGATCGTCGCCGAGGGCGAGCACTGGTCGGCGTTCGTGCCCGCCGCGGCCCGCTGGCCGGTCGAGGTGCACCTCGTCCCGCACCGCCAGGTGCCGGACCTGCCCGCCCTGACCGACGCCGAGCGGGACGACTTCGCGGCCCTCTACCTGACCGTGCTGCACCGCCTCGACGCGCTCTACGACCGCCCGCTGCCCTACATCGCGGCGTGGCACCAGGCGCCCGTGCGCACCGGCCGTGACCTGGCCTGGCTGCACCTGGAGGTGTTCTCGGTCCTGCGCACCGCGGACAAGCTCAAGTACTTGGCGGGCTCCGAGTCGGGCATGGGCGTCTGGATCAACGACGCGACCCCCGAGCAGATCGCGGAGAAGCTGCGCGGCCCGGTCTCCGGCTGACCCGGCCGGTCGCGACTCACAACTGATGCCCAGTTTCGTTTAAGGCTCCTCTCAGGCGGGCACCGCACAGTGGTGGACATGACCGAGAACGAGCAGCCGCAGCAGCCACCGCAGTCTCAGCCGCCTCAGCAGCAGAGCCCGTGGGCGCGCGGCGGCGGCGCCGGGCTCGGTCATGACGACGCCGGCTTCCAGCAGCAGGGTGCTGGTCGGCCGGACACCGGCGAGGCGGGTGCCGTGCAGGGCGGCGCCGGCGTGCCGGAGTCCACGGGTGCGCGGGGAGCCTGGCAGGGAGGCCCCGCGCGGCCGGAGGACGTGACCGACGGGTCGGCGGGTGCTCCGCAGGGGAGCACCGGCCGACCCGCCGAACCCGGTCACCCGGACCCCGCCCTCCACCCGGACAGCGTCAGCACGGGTCACGCGGGTCACTCTTCGAACTTCGGCTCGTCGGCCGCTCACCAGAGCGCCGCCGAGCCCGTGCCCGGGTCGCCGGAGGCGCGGTCGCGTCCCGGTCACCTGGATGACTTCGGCTCACCGGCCGCCTCGCAGGGTGCCGCCGGTGGGTCGGGAACCGGTCAGGCGGGTGCCGTGCAGGGCGGTGCCGGTCCGACCGGAGCAGGTGTGGCCGGTGCCGTGCAGGGCGGCGCGGGTCAGACCGGAACCGGTGGGTCCGGCGCCGTGCAGGGCGGCGCCGGACTGCCGGGACCCGGGCCGGAGGCCTGGCAGGGCGGTTTCCACCGCCCGCAGCACACCGGTCCGTACGGCGTACCCCAGGGCATGTCCCACGGCGGCGCCGCGCACGACCACTCCGGCGCGCCGACCCACATCCCTCCGGGGGCGGCGCAGCCCGGAGGTCACCACCCCGGCGCGCCGGGCCCGTACTACGCGCAACCCGGCTCGGTCGCCGCCCCGCCGCGGTCGCGGGGGCGTGGCAAGGTCGTGGCGGGTGTCGCCGCGCTCGTGCTCGCCGTCGGCGGCGTCGCGGGCGGTGTCGGCGGGTACGTCGGCTTCCAGGCCGCCGAGGACTCGCGACCGGTGGTCAACGCGCTCGACCAGCCGCAACCGGCGCGGCAGAGCTCCGACGCACCGGCGGGCTCGATCGAGCAGGTCGCCCAGAAGGTCCTGCCGACCGTGGTCCAGGTGCAGGTCAGCGGTGGCGCCGGGTCCGGTTTCACGCTCAGCTCCGACGGCCTGGTGCTCACCAACAACCACGTGGTCGAGTCCGCCGCCGCGGGTGGCCCCATCCAGGTCAAGCTCCAGGACGGCCGCTCGTTCGACGCGAAGATCGTCGGCCGCGACCCGACGTCGGACCTGGCCGTGGTCAAGATGGAGGACGTGTCGGGCCTGCCCGTCGCCGAGCTCGGCAACTCCGGTGACCTGAAGATCGGCCAGGAGGTCGTCGCGGTCGGCTCGCCGTTCGACCTCAACGGCACGGTCACGTCCGGCATCGTGAGCTCGCTCAACCGACCGGTGCGCGCCGGCGGCCAGCAGGGCGGCGTGGACACCGTGCTCAACGCCATCCAGACCGACGCCGCGATCAACCCCGGCAACTCCGGCGGCCCGCTGGTGAACATGCGCGGCCAGGTCGTCGGCATCAACTCCGCCATCTACAGCCCGAACTCCGGCCAGTCCGCGCAGGGCGGCTCGGTCGGCATCGGCTTCGCCATCCCGGTCGACCAGGCCAGGCGCACGGCCAAGGAGCTGTCCGAGACCGGCAAGGCCACGCAGACCGTGCTCGGCGTCCAGGTGGGCGACGCGCCCAAGGGCGGCGCCGAGGTGCGCAACGTGACCGGCGGCGGCGCGGCCGAGGCGGCGGGCGTCAAGACCGGTGACGTGATCACCAAGTTCGGCGACCGGCCCATCGACACCTCCGACGCCTTGGTGGCCGCCGTGCGGTCCCGAGCGCCGGGCGAGAAGGTCCAGCTCACCATCGGCGCGGACCGCACGGTCGAGGTGACGCTGGGCAGCCAGCCGGTGGAGGTCCGCTAGCCGGACCCCCACCGCCCGGATCCCTACCACCCGAACCACCGGCTCGACGTGCCCCGAGCCGGTTTGTGGAGGCCGCACCCGGCAGGTTCCCCTCACCTGCCGGCGTGCGGCCTCTTGCGGTGCGCGACGAGCGCGACCGCGGCCACGCCGAGCCACACCGCGCCGGTCGCCACCAGCAGCCCGACCAGGTAGTCCCGGTCGTCCAGGCCGGGGTTGGGCGGGCCCGCGAACGGCCGCCACAGCAGCGGGACGGCGAGCAGCACGAGCACGCCGGTGAGCGCGCCGCCGACCCGCACCGCCGCCCGCCACGGCTTCGGCACCCAGCGGGCGATCAGCAGGCCGACCCCGCCGAACAGCGGTGCGAGCACGAGGTCGTGCACGACCGGGCCGCCGACGAACCACAGCGCCAGGTCCACGTCGACCAGCGGCACCAGCAGCAACGCGCCCCACGCGCCCATGGCCGCACCCAGCGCGCCGATCACCCACCTCATCGGACGACCTCCAGCCGGGCGACCCACTTGGTCTGCGTCACGCCCGGCCGGCTCGGGGCGATCAGCCGGCACGGGTAGCCGTGGTCCAGGGACAGGGTCTCGCCGTCGACCGCGAGCGCGAGCAGCGTCAACGGGTCGCGGGCGTGCGCGGCGGGCAGCGTGCTCGCGCGGTAGAGCCCGTCGCGCTCCAAGGACTCCACCCGCACGTCCCCCGGCTCGACGCCCGCCAGCGCCAGCAGGTCGCGCACCGGCACACCGGTCCACCGCGCCGACGCGCTCCACCCCTCCACGCAGGCGATCGGCAGCTCGGCCGTGGTCTGCGGCAGCGCTTCGAGCTCGGCCCGGGAGAACCGGCGGGAGCCGACGGTCAGCCGCCAGTCCCCGTCCACGGCGGACACCCCCGCGGCCGACGCGGTGCGGTTGACCGGGAGCCGGACCGACCGCGTGCCCAGCACCGAGGCGGTGCGCAGCCACGGCACCGTGCCGCCCGCCGTGGCGAGCACCGCGACCGCCGCCGCAACGCCCGTGGCGAGCAGGAAGCCCCGCCGGCTGAGCGTGCCCCGGCGCACCTCCTCGGCGGGCGTGCGCATCAGCGGCAGCTTCACCGCGACGTGCACGAGCAGCGCACCGACCGCGATCCAGGCCACCGCGTGGTGCGCGGGCGGGAAGAAGAACCGCCACGGGTAGTTCTGCGTGGCGTTGAACAGGCCCGTGACCAGCTCGAAGAACGACGCGCCGAGCAGCACGAAGATCGAGGCGCGTTCCAGCGCGTGCGGCAGCGACCGCACCACCGGCCGTTCGAACAGCTTCGGGTGGACCGTCCACAGCTTCGCCAGCAGCAGCGGGATCGCGGCCACGCCCGACGTGACGTGCACGCCCTGCGTGACCCGGTAGAGCCCGACCGGGCGGGTCGGCCAGGCGAACCACCCCGGCGGGTGCTGGATGTAATGGCTGAGCAGCCCGGTGACGAAGCACAGGCCGAACGCGATGCCCAGCCACCGGCCGACGCGGGTGGCGGTGTGCGGGCTGGACGTGCGCTTCACGACCGCACCAGCTCGGTGAACCAGCGCCCGTCGCGCTCGACCAGCCACCGCGGCCTCAGCCCGGCCCGCGCGGCGGTGGGCGTGACGGCCCGCGCGTCGACCCGCGCCCAGTCGAACCACGCGCCGCCCGCCACCCGCGCCCGTTCCCGGCGCACCCCGCAGCCCGGCGGTTCGACCTCGACCAGCACGCTCCCGTGCCGGTGCAGGAGTCCGCGGGCACGGCGGAGCAGCACGACCGGGTCGCCGCCGATGCCGATGTTGCCGTCGGCGAGCAGCACGTGCGCCCACCGCCCGGTGCCGGGCAGCCGGGAGAACACGTCGCGGTGCAGCGCGAGGCCGCCCCGGGACCGGGTGAGGGCGACGGCCAGCGGCGAGTTGTCCACGCCCAGGGCCACGACGCCGCGGCGCACCAGGGCCGCCACCAGCCGGCCCGGCCCGCAACCGAGGTCGACCGTCGGGCCGTGGCAGGCGTCGAGCAGGACCTGGTCGGCGTCGTTCGCGTCGTCGTGCCACCGGTCGACCGGCAGCGGCACGTGGTCGCCGCCCGCGAGGTCGAGCCGGCACTCCGCGCCGCGGAGGCCGACGTCGAACGCGGTCACCGCAGCGCCCCGAGGTGCGCGAGGGCGGCGGCGAAGCGGGTGTGCGGCACGGTGGCGGCGACCTGGTGCGCGGTGGCCACGTCGTCCACATCGGACAGCACGGGCAGCAGGCCGGTGTCGCGGTCGCCCAGCGCCAGCAGCGTCAGCGCGCCGGTGTCGGACCGGGACATCGGCACGGTGCGGAGGTTGGCCGCCAACCCCGGCTGGTTGAGCCCGAGCGCCCACCAACCGCCGTCGGCCGCCGGTCCGAGCACCGCGTCGTGCCCGCCCAGCCGTTCGACGGACTCGGCCAGCAGGGCCGGAGTGACCTGAGGGGTGTCCATGCCGATCTGGAACACCGGCAGGCCGTGCACGCGGTGGGTGTCGGCGTGCGCGTTGGCCAGCCGGTCGGCGAACGACGCGCCCCGCTGGGCGAGCACGGTGCAGTGCCGCAGCGCCGCCCGGATCCCGGTCGACCGGCGTGCGTCGGCGAGCGAGCCGGTCAGCGCCACGACCGGCCGCACGCGCGGGGTGCGCAGGACGGCGTCGAGGGTGTCCAGCAGCGCGGCGGCGGCGACGTCGGCCGCCTCCTCGGGCGTCGCGGGCGGGCAGAGCCGCGTCTTGGCCAGGCCGGGCACGGGTGCCTTGGCGACCACGAGCAGGCTCGTCGTGGGTCGGCCGGCGCTCATCGCTCCCCGCCCTCGTGCGCCACGTCCTTCTGCGCCACGCCTTTCCGTGCCAAACCTTTCTGTGCCAAACCTTTCTGTGCCACGCCTTCCTGTGCCAGGCCTTCCTGTGCCGCACCCTTTTGCGTGACACCCCGCTGGGCAACACCCTGCTGTGCTGCATCCCTGTGGGCTGCATCCCTGTGGGCTGCATCCCTGTGGGCTGCATCCCTGTGGGCGACTGCCGCCATGTCGCGCACCGCGCGCACGGTGCCGCGCACCGAACCGGACACCTTCGACCTCGTGCCCGCCGCCCGCGGCCCGTAGCGGACGTCCCGCTCCACCACCCGCCACCCGGCCGCGGCCGCGCGCAGCAGCAGTTCGAGCGGGTAGCCGAACGCGCGGTCCTCGACCCCCAGGTCCAGCAGGTCCTGTCGGCGGAACGCCCGCATCGGCGCGATGTCGTGCACCGGCAACCCCTTGCGCCGCAGCAACCCCGCCAGCACCGCGTTGCCCGCCCGCGCGTGCCAAGGCCAACTGCCCGCCTCCGGCACCCGCCGACCCACGGCGAGGTCGGCCCGGGCGAGCAACGCCACCAGGTCCGGCAGCTCACGCGGGTCCAGCGAGCCGTCCGCGTCGAGCACGCACACCACCTCCGAGCGCGCGCGCTCGACGCCCGTGTGCACGGCCGCGCCGTACCCGGGCCGGGGCTCGTGCACCACCTCCGCGCCCCACGAGCGGGCGATGTCCGGTGAGCCGTCACGCGATCCGTTGTCCACCACCAGCGGCCGGTAGCCGGCGGGCATGGCCCGCAGCACGCCCGGCAGCGCCGCCGCTTCGTCCAGGCAGGGGAGCACCACGTCGATTTCGTCCACGGACCACAGCATGGTCCGTCGTGGACGCCCGAAAACCGTTGTGGCGCTTACCGAATCCTGACGTGTGCGCCAGTTCTTACGGACCGCTGACGGTTGCCGCCGCAGCACCCCGGATAGGGCGCGGGCGGCTTACCGTGGCCGTGTGCTCCGTGTCCTGGCCGCCGCGGCCCTGGTCGCCTCGGCCGCCGCGGTCGGCGTGGTCCTGGGCGGTGAGCGCACGTTCGCGGGCGCGCCACCGCTGTTCGCCGGCTGGTTCCCGCACGTCGGCATCGGCACGCCGGTAGCCGTGCTGGTCGCGTTGCTCGTCGTGGTGCGGGGTCCGGACCTGGCCGGGCGGCTGCCCTGGCGGGTGGCGCTGGGGGCCGGGTACGCGACCGCCGTGGCGTGGACGTCCTCGCTGGCCCTGGTGGACGGGTGGGACCGGGGCTTCGCCGGACGCCTGACCACGGGCGACGAGTACCTGCACGAGGTGCCGGGCGTGACCGACGTCGGCGTGGTGCTGCGGGAGTTCTCCTCCCGGATCCTGGACTTCCAGCCCGACTCGTGGACCACGCACGTGTCCGGGCACCCGCCGGGCGCGCTGCTGGTGTTCGTCGGGCTGGACCGGGTCGGGCTGTCCGGTGGCGCGTGGGCCTCCGCCTTCGTGGTGCTGGTCGGCGCGCTGACGGCGGTCGCGGTGCCGGTGACCGTGCGGGCCGTGGCGTCCGAGGAGCGCGCACGGGCCGTGCTGCCGTTCGTGGCGCTGTTCCCCGGCGCGGTGTGGATGGGCGTGTCGGCGGACGGGCTGTTCGCGGGCGTCACGGCGTGCGGGATCGCCCTGCTGGCCACCCGGCGCGCGTTGGCCGGTGGTGTGGTGCTCGGGTTCGCCGTGTTCCTGTCGTACGGGCTGGTGCTGATCGGCGTGCTCGCCCTCGCGGTGCTGTGGGCCTCGCCTCCGGGGCGCGACTGGCGGCGGATCGGCCTGGCGGTGCTGGGCGCGTCGGGGGTGGTGGCGGTGTTCGCGGCACTCGGGTTCTGGTGGCTCGACGGCTACCACCTGGTGGTCGAGCGGTACTACCAGGGCATCGCGTCCTCGCGCTCCTACGGCTACTGGGTGTGGGCGAACCTGGCCGCCGCCGTGCTCGCCTGCGGGTTCGCGCCGTTCGCCGCGCGGTGGCGTGATCGCTCGGGAGTCGCCGGTGCGTGCGCCACACTGGCGGCAGCGGCGGCGGTGGCCATCCTGGTCGCCGACGTGTCCGGCTTGAGCAAGGCCGAGGTGGAGCGGATCTGGCTGCCGTTCACCGTGTGGCTGGTCGTGCTCGTGCCGGACCGGCGGCGGACGTGGCTGGCGGCGCAAGGGGTGACCGCGCTCGCGGTCAACCACCTCCTGTTGACCAACTGGTGAGGCGCGAGATGGATGGGACTACCGGGCGGGTGCTCGTCGTGGACGACGACGTGACCGTGCGCGACGTGGTGCGCCGCTACCTGGAGCTGGCCGGGCACGAGGTCGAGCTGGTCGGCGACGGCGAAGGCGCCCTGCGCCGGTTCGCCGAGCGCGAGCCGGACCTGGTGGTGCTGGACCTGATGCTGCCGGGCCTGGACGGGCTGGAGGTCTGCCGCCGGCTGCGGGTCCGCAGCGCGGTGCCGGTGGTGATGCTGACCGCGCTGGGCGAGGAGGAGGACCGGATCGCGGGGCTCCAGCTCGGCGCGGACGACTACGTGACCAAGCCGTTCAGCCCGCGCGAGCTGGCGTTGCGGGTGACGTCGGTGCTGCGCCGGTCACGGGTGACGGCGGCGCGGTCGTCGGTGGTGGAGGACGACGGGCTGCGGGACGGCGGGCTGAGGGTGGACGTCGGCGCGCGGTCGGCGTCGCTGGACGGGCGGGAGCTGTCGCTGACCACGCGGGAGTTCGACCTGCTGGTGTTCTTCCTGACCCACCGGGGCACCGCGTTCAGCCGCAGCGAGCTGCTGTCGCGGGTGTGGGGCTGGGAGTTCGGCGACCAGTCCACCGTGACCGTCCACGTGCGACGGTTGCGGGAGAAGGTCGAGGCCGACCCGGCGCGGCCGGTGCGGATAGCCACCGTGTGGGGTGTCGGCTACCGGTACGACGGTGGTGCGTGATGCTGGTCGAGCTCTACCACATCCTGCCGTACGCGGTGCTGTTCTCGCTGCCGCTGGCGCTGCTCGGGGCGGTGGTGCTGCGGCGGTTGTGGAGCGGGTCGCTGGCCACCGCGCTGACCGTGCTGGCGATCGTGCCGGTGGTGGCGACGATCGGCGGCGTGCTGGCGGTGAGCGGGTTCATGTTCACCCCGATCCTCACCACGACCGTGCTGGTCTGCCTGCTGGTGGCGCTGGTGACGGTGCCGACGGCGGTGCTGCTGGGCCGGGCGCTGGCACGGCGCAGCGTGTGGGAGCGCGAGGCGCGGGCCCGGGAACGGGCCGCCGAGGCGTCCCGGCGTGAACTGGTGGCGTGGATCAGCCACGACCTGCGCACGCCGTTGGCCGGCATCCGGGCGATGGCCGAGGCGCTGGAGGACGGGGTGGTGTCCCGGCGCGACGAGGTCGCCCAGTACGCGGGGCGGATCTCCACCGAGGCCGAGGCGCTGTCCGGGATGGTGGACGACCTGTTCGAGCTGTCCCGCATCACCGCGGGAGCGTTGCGGCTGACGCTGTCGGAGGTGTCGCTGGCGGACGTGGTGAGCGGGGTCGTGGCGGCGGAGGGCCCGGTCGCGTCGCGCAAGGGCGTGCGGCTGGAGGCCGGGGCGGCGACCTGGCCGGTGGTGCTGGGCAGCGACCCGGAGCTGGCGCGGGTGGTGCGCAACCTGCTGTCCAACGCGATCCGGCACACCCCGCCGGACGGGACGGTCGCCGTGCAGGTGGACGTGGAGGGCTCGTCGGCGCTGCTGCGCGTGGACGACGCCTGCGGCGGCATCCCCGAGGCCGACCTGCCCAGGGTGTTCGACGTGGCGTTCCGCGGCGCGCCGCACCGGCAGCCGGTCGGCGGCGGCTTGGGGCTGGCGATCGCGCGTGGCCTGGTCGAGGCGCACCAGGGCACGATCGCCGCCCGCAACCACGGGCCCGGCTGCCGGTTCGAGGTGCGGCTGCCGCTCAGCGCAGGGGGTCCGTTGCGAACTGCTTGACCCCGGCCGCGAAGGGCGTCTCGGCGTGGAAGCCCAGCAGCTCGCGGGCCTTGGTCGGGTCGGCGACGACGTGCCGGACGTCGGCCGGACGTGCGCCGCCGACGACGCGCGGCAGGGGGCCGCCGCACGCCTGCGCCAGGTGGGTGGCGAGGTCGCCGACGGTGTGCGGCTCGCCGGAGCAGATGTTGAGCGCGGTGAACGTGCCGGGTGCGCCGGGTCGGTGCAGGGCCAGGGCGTTGGCCCGCGCCACGTCGGTGACGTGCACGAAGTCGCGGCGCTGTCGGCCGTCTTCGAGGACGGTGGGCGCCTCGCCGCGTTCCAGGGCGCTGCGGAACAGGCTCGCCACGCCCGCGTACGGGGTGTCTTTGGGCATCCTCGGGCCGTACACGTTGTGGTAGCGCAGCGCCCACACCGCGCCGCCCGTCTGGCGGGCCCACGCGGCCGCGTAGTGCTCCTGGGCGAGCTTGCTGGCGGCGTAGGTGCTGCGGGGGTCCGGTGGGGCGTGTTCGGGGACCAGGCGCGGCTCCAGGGGGCTGCCGCAGTGCGGGCACGGCGGTTCGTAGCGGCCCTGGTCGAGGTCGGCCTGGCGGCGGGGTGCGGCCCGGACGACGCCGTGCTCGGCGCACTCGTAGCGGCCCTCGCCGTAGACCACCATCGACGACGCCATGACCAGGTGCTTCACGCCGGTCTGGTGCATCGCGGCGAGCAGGACGGCGGTGCCGAGGTCGTTGTTGCGGGCGTAGAGGGGCGCGTCGGACGGGTCGAGCCCGTGGCCGACGACGGCGGCCTGGTGGCAGACGACGTCCACTCCGTCGAGGAGGTTCTTCACCGTGTCGAGGTCGGTGACGTCGTGGGCGGTTGGGTGGTGGGCGGTTGGGTGGTGGGCGGTTGGGGGGCGGGCGGTTGGGGGGCGGGCGGTTGGGGGGCGGGCGGCGGCTGGGGGGTGGGTGTGGTCGGGGTGGGTGTGGTCGGGTCGGGGGTGGTGGGCTTGGGGGAGGTAGGCGTCGAGGACGACGACGTCGTGGTCCTGTTCGGTCAGTCGGTCGGCGATGTGTGAGCCGATGAACCCGGCCCCGCCGGTGAGGAGAACGCGCACGTCACCGAAGTTAGGGGCGGTTCGGGGGGATCGCCCGGTGCGACAGCGTGACGTCACGGAACCGTCAGATCCATTGATTGGTTACGGTGACGCGCATGGAACGCAGCGCGCAGCGCCTGGGACGCGCCCTTGTCGTGATCGTGGACGACCGGGTGGCGCACGGTGAGCACGACGACAGCACAGGACCGCTGGTCACCGAGTTGCTGGAGGAAGCAGGGTTCATCGTCGACGGCACGGTCGCGGTGGAGGGTGAGGTCGTGGGCATCCGCGCCGCACTGAACACCGCGGTCATCGGTGGGGTCGACTTGGTGGTCACGGTCGGCGGCACCGGCGTGTCGCCGCGCGACGTCACACCGGACGCCACACAGGGCGTGCTCGACCGGCCGATCAGTGGCATCGCCGAGGCGCTCCGGGCCTCGGGGTTGGCGGCGGGAGCCGTCGACGCGGGTATTTCGCGGGGGCTGGTCGGCGTGTCCGGCAGCACCCTCGTGGTGAACCTGGCCGGGTCGCGGTCGGCGGTGCGTGACGGCATGGCGACGTTGTCGGCGCTGGTGCCGTACGTGATCGAACAGCTGTCGGGTCTCGACGAGGCGTGACCGAGCCCGCTGACGACGCCGTCGTCCCCGATTCCGCTGCTGGTGGTGCTGCTGGTGGTGCTGCCGCCGGTGGTGCTGCCGGTGGTGGACCTGCGGGCGGTGGTGCTGCCGCGGAGGAGGCGGCGCGGCGTCGTCGGCTGGCGGAGGTGTTCGGGGACGTGCTGCCGGAGGGCTCGGCGGACGAGCCGCGCCCGAGTGGGCGCGACGACCGGTGGTACGAGGAGAACCGGCCGCCGCACCACGGCGGTTAGGCGTCCAGGGGTCGGCCGAGATCGGTAGCCGAGGATCGGTGGCCGCCGATGGTGGCCGGAGATGGTGGCCGGCGGAAGGGCCGGCCACCCACGGCCCTGAGGCGGTGTTCGAGTGCCTCCGACAGCCGTGAGGCGGTGTTCGGGTGCTCGTGGGCGGGGTTGCGGCGGGGGTCAGTCCTGGCGCTGGTGTTGGGCGGCGAGGAGATCGCGGATCTCCTTGAGCAGCTCGACGTCGGTCGGCTCGGACGGACCGGCCTCCTCGCCCCGCTTGCGCCGCTCCTTCAGCTTGTTCATCGGCAGGACGAAGATGAAGTAGACGATCGCGGCCACGATCAGGAAGTTGATCAAGGCTGTGATGATCGCGCCGAAGTCCATGACGGTCTTGTCGTTGTCGCCGAGCTGCACCGCCAGGCCGTTGACGTTGCTGCCGCCGAACACCGCGATGATCGGGTTGATCAGGTGCGACGTGAACGCGGTGACGATGGCGGTGAACGCGGTGCCGATGACCACCGCCACGGCGAGGTCGATCACGTTGCCGCGCATGAGGAAGTCCTTGAAGCCCTTGATCATGGTGTGGCTCCTCCGTTCGGGGTGGGGGGATGGGGGTGCGGGTCAGCGGAGGGTAACGGCTCAGGTTCGGGTCGGTGACGCTCCGGGTACGTGTGTCGCCTCCACGCGCAGCGAGGCCGGGGCCGAGGCCGGGTGAACGTTGTCCCGCTGGGACGTCAGCGGGAGAGCGTCAGGGGGAGGGGGTCAAGCGGATCGCTTGACCTCCTGGACAGACCACGTGTTGCCGTCCGGGTCGTCGAAGAAGATGAAGGAGTTGTAGTCGGCGCCGGCCGGGTCCCGCCCGGGAGCCATCGCGCCGTTCTCGAAGTGCTGGGGCCCGGAGTTGCCGACCCCGTTCGCTTCGAGGTGGGCGTGGGCGGCTTCGATGTCGGAGACGACCAGTTGGCAGCCCTTGAGCGAGCCGGGCGCGCCGCTGTCGCCGAGACCCTTGCCGAAGACGAGGGAGCACGCCGAGCCCGGTGGGGTGACCTGGACGACGCGGAAGGCATCGCCGTCGCCGGCGCGGTGGTCGGTGTCGAGGGTGAAGCCGAGCTTGTCGGTGTAGAAGGCCTTGGCGCGGTCGACGTCGGATACGGGGACGATGACGACTTCCAGCTTCCAGTCCATGGTGTTCTCCCTGGTGGCGGTGGTGGTGGGTGAGCTCGGGTCGGGTCCGGCTCGATTTGACATGGGGCCCTTACGGGCACCCCAGGCAGGCCAAAGCCGGGCAGGCCTGGCGGGAAGAGCGTCCGCCAAGCCTGCCCGGCTTCGTCCAGCCTATGGCACCCGAACCCATGTCAAATCGAGCCTCGGTGGGGGTGTTCCGGGGCCGTTGTGGGACCGGTGCAGGGGTGGTGGGTCCGGGGGTGAGGGTGGCGGGGGCGGTGTGGGTCCGGTGCGGGGGATGGCGGGCCGTTGTGGGTCCGGTGCGGAGGTGGCGGGCCGTTGGGGGCGGCTTGTGGGTGGAGGTTCGGTGCGGGGGTCGGGGGTGGCGGGGGTTAGCGCAGGGTTAGGGCTACTGGGCCGGTCAGGGATTCGGTGGCTATGTGGTTGGCGGCGGTGCGGGCGGTGGAGATGATCACCAGGTTGTCCTCGCGGACGGTGACTACTGAGGCGTCGGTGGCGAGGACTTGGGCGCTTGGGCCCACCACGTCGACTCGGCTGCCCGGCCTCAGCAGGCCCGCCAGGGCGGAGTCGGCCAGTCGGACGGCTACGGAGGACACGTCCGGGTCGATCGGGGCTAAGCGGGCATCGGTCAGTGGTTCGCCTGATCGTGCGGCGGAGACCAGGGCGCGGCCCAGGGCGTCGGATCGGGGGATTGCCCCGGCGGGCGAGAGGGTGGGTGGTACGGCGATCACGCGCACGTCGTCCGGACCCAGGGGGACGCCCGGGGCGAGGTCGTGGGCGGCGACGAGGAGGTCGACGGTGGCACCGTCCGGGAGGACGGCCAGGCCGATGGCGACCAGGGTCAGCAGGGCCGCCAGGATCCTTCTCAGGTGCAGGAGCATGGTCCCGACGTTAGGGACGGGGTGCTCGGGGGGACAGCGGGAACCCCCGAGCTGTGGACAGCTCGGGGGCCTGTGGACAACTGGTGGGTCAGGAGGCGGCGGCGGCCGGGGTGGTGGCGGACGCGGTCTCGGTCTTCTTGGCGGCGGGCGCCTCGGTCTTCGGCGCGGACGACGAACGGCTGTCGGTCCGGTAGAAGCCGCTGCCCTTGAACACGACACCGACCGCGCCGTAGAGCTTGCGCAGCTTGCCGGAGCACTCGGGGCACGCGGTCAACGCGGTGTCCGAGAAGGACTGCACCGCCTCGAACCGGTGGTCGCACTCGGTGCAGGCGTACTGGTAGGTCGGCACGGTGAGCCCTCCACGAGTCCTGGTTGGCACTCCTCCGTCACGAGTGCCAACAACGATGATGCGCCACCCGGCATATGTGGCGCAAACATCACAGGTCAACGTCACAGCTACGTCGCCAACGGCAGTCGCACGACCCCCCGTCCGGGTGTCAGCACCGCGTCCACCCGGACGTCATGTGGTTCCGCCGGCAACGACGGCACGAACTCCTCGTCGCGCACAAGAGCCACCTTCGGACCTGTGGACAACCTCAGCGCCCGGTCGTAGTAGCCCCCGCCCTTGCCCAACCGCACCCCCGAGTGGTCGACGGCCAGCGCCGGCACCAGCACCAACGCCGCCGAACGCACCGCCGCCGCACCAAGCGACGGGCCCACCGGTTCCCGCAGGCCGAACGCGCCCACGCGCAGCCGGCCGTCGTACGCGGCCCAGTCCAGCTCGTCGCCGACGACCACGGGCAGCAACACCCGCAGCCCGCGCGACCGCAGGGCGTCCACCATGGCCAACGAGCCGGGCTCCGCGTCCGAAGCGGCATAGGCACAGACGGTCTCACCAGCGGAAACGGTGAACTCGGCGAGGGTGAGCAGCACCTCGGTCGACATCGCGGGCATCACCGCGCCGCGCCGTGCGGCCCGCAGCCGTGCGCGCAGAGTCGCCTTCCGATCACGTTCACCGGACGTCATGGCAGGTCACCCTAAGCGCGCCGTTACGCTCGCAGCTCATGAGCGCCTTCCAGACAGCAATCGTGCCGGCGGCAGGCCTGGGCACGCGCTTCCTCCCCACCACCAAGGCGGTGCCCAAGGAGCTGCTGCCGGTCGTCGACACCCCCGGCATCGAGCTGGTCGCCACCGAAGCCGCCGAAGCGGGCGCGACGAAGCTCGTGATCGTGACCTCACCCGGCAAGGACGCCGTGGCGGAGTACTTCCGCCCGCAGCCGGAGCTGGAGGCGACGCTCGAAGAGCGCGGCAAGACCGACCTGCTGGCCAAGGTCCGCCGCGCGTCGAACCTGCTCACCGTCGAGACCGCGCTCCAGGACAAGGCCCTGGGCCTCGGCCACGCGGTCGGCTGCGCGGAGGGCAACCTGACCGGCGAGGACGAGGCCGTCGCCGTGCTGCTGCCGGACGACCTCGTGCTCCCCACGGGCGTGCTGAAGACGATGGCCGCGGTCCGCGAGAAGCACGGCGGCAGCGTGCTGTGCGCGTTCGACATCCCCAGGGACCAGATCTCCGCCTACGGCGTCTTCGACGTCGAGGACACCGGTGAGGACGACGTCAAGCGGGTCGTCGGCATGGTCGAGAAGCCCAAGCCCGAGGACGCGCCGTCCACGTTCGCCGCGGCCGGCCGCTACCTGCTCGACCGGGCGATCTTCGACGCGCTCAAGCGCATCACGCCCGGCGCGGGCGGCGAGCTCCAGCTCACCGACGCCATCGCGCTGCTGATCAACGAGGGTCACCCGGTGCACGTCGTGGTCCACCGGGGTGGGCGACACGACCTGGGCAATCCGGGGGGATTCCTCAAAGCTGCGGTTGACTTCGCACTTGAGCACCCGGATTACGGGCCCGAGCTGGGGGAGTGGTTGCGGGCACGCCTCGCCGACTCCTGAACGAGGTCAACACATGAGGTCAGTGGACGAGCAGCTCGCCAAGGTGGTCGCCGCCGCCGTGCGGCCGGCCCCCGTGCGGGTGGCCATCTCCGAGTCGCAGGGCCTGCTCTGCGCCGAGGAGGTCGTCGCCGAGCGCGCGTTGCCCGGTTTCGACCAGGCGGCGGTCGACGGCTACGCCGTGCGCAGCGTCGACGTGCAGGCCGCCAACGAGGAACCGGTCACGCTTCCCGTGGTCGGCGAGATCCCCGCGGGGTCGCGCCAGCCCAGACGGCTGCAACCCGGGCAGGCGGTCCGGGTCGCGACCGGCGCGCCGCTGCCCACGCTGGCCGACGCCGTGGTGCCCCTGGCCTACATCGACGGCGGCGACACCGACGGTCACCCGGTGAAGGTGACCGTGCGGCGCTCGGTGCCGTCCGCGGCGTTCGTGCGGCGCACCGGCGAGGACGTGCAGACCGGTGACGTCGCGGTGCGCCGCGGCGCGTCCATCGGCGCCGCCCAGGTCGGCCTGCTCGCCGCGGTCGGCCGCAACAAGGTGCTGGTCCACCCCCGGCCGCGGGTGTCGGTGATCTCGATCGGCGAGGAGCTGGTCGACGTCGACCGCACCCCCGGCCAGGGGCAGGTCTACGACGTCAACTCCTACGCGCTGGCCGCCGCGGCGCGGGACGCGGGCGCCGAGGTCAGCCGGGTCGGGATCCAGTCGTCCGACCCGCGCCGGATGCGGGAGGTCGTCGAGGGCAGGTTGCTGCTGTCGGAGATCGTGGTCGTCGCGGGTGGCGTCGGGGGCGTCATCGGCGACGAGGTGCGTGCCGCGCTCGCCGACCTGGGTGACGTCGACGTGACCAGGGTGGCCATGCACCCGGGCTCGGTGCAGGGCTTCGGCCGGCTCGGACCGGACGCGGTGCCGACGTTCCTGCTGCCCGCGAACCCGATGAGCGCCCTGGTCGTTTTCGAGGTGCTGGTGCGTCCGCTGATCCGGGCCGCGCTGGGCAAGCGCAACCCGTACCGGCGGGCGGTCAGCGCGCGGCTGCTGTCGCCGCTGACCTCGACCAAGGGGCGGCGCGGTTACCTGCGCGGCCAGCTGCTGCGCGACGCGGACAACGGCGAGTACCTGGTGCAGCCGCTGGGTACCTCCGGGTCGCACCTGCTGGCGTCGTTGGCCGAGGCGAACTGCCTGATCATGGTCGACGAGGACGTGACCGACGTGGCGGTCGGCGAAGAGGTCATGGTCAGCTTCCTCGCCCAACGAGGCTGAGTGCGGGCGAGAAGACGAGCACAGATGGGGATGGATGAGTTTCGCGGGTGACGGTGGTCGGCACCCCGGCTGGCCCGCGCGGCTCGGACCGCTGCGCGTCGGCGCGGGTCTGGTGGCGCTGCGCCCGCCGAAGCTGTTCGACGCCTCGGCGTGGTCGCGGGCCCGGCTGCGCGACCGGGCGTACCTGGAGGACTGGGAACCCACGGCCGCCGAGGGGTGGCACGAGCGCAACTCGCCGCTGGCGTGGCCCGCGCAGTGGTCGTCGCTGAAGTCCCTGGCCCGGCGCGGCCAGGCGCTGCCGTTCATGATCACCGTGGACGGCGAGCCGGCGGGCCAGATCACCGTGGGCAACATCGTGCGCGGCTCGCTGCGCTCGGCGTGGGTCGGCTACTGGGTAGCGGCCGACCGGGCGCGCGGCGGCGTGGCCACGGCGGCGCTGGCGCTCGTGGTGGACCACTGCTTCGGCGAGGGCGGGCTGCACCGGCTGGAGGCGACCGTCCGACCGGAGAACGGGGCCAGCCTCCGGGTGCTCGCCAAGGCCGGTTTCCGCGAGGAGGGCCTGTTCCTGCGGTACCTCGACGTGGCCGGCGACTGGCGTGACCACCTCTGCTTCGCGATGACCGCCGAAGAGGCGGCACCCGAGGGATTGGTACGCCGATTGGTCGCACAGGGATACGCCCGAACCGCCTGATCTGCGGGCCGACCGGCTTATTCGGATCACCCGAAAGTGGGTGATACACCACACTTTGGTACGTACGCCAGTCGGCGTGCCTCCGACACAGGTGTGACTGTTGTGACTAGCGTGGCATGCGCACCACCGAGCGCGCCGCGGGGTAGGGGGAGGTGACGGGGATGCCGAGCTCGCTGATCGTCGTGGGGCTGGTCGTGGCCTGGTTGGTCGTCCTCGTGCCGATGGTCGCGCGCAAGCGCGCCGACGCGTCGCGCGGCGGCGTGGAGGAGGAGTACGACGCCATGCCCGATGTCGACGCCGAGTTCGAGGACTACGACCACTACGACGAGCCGGACGCCGACGAGTTCGTCGAGCACCGGTCGTTCCGCCCCGGCCGAGGTGGCTACGACCCGGAGACCGCCGCGATCGTGGCCCAGGCGAGGTACGCCTTCCGCCGCCGCGTGGTCGGGACGTTGCTGCTGCTCGCCGTGGTCACCGGCATCGTGGCGGGCGTGCTCTACCCGCTGGTGTGGTGGGGCCACGCCGCGGTCGACGTGACGCTGGTCTCCTACCTCGGGTACCTGCGCCGCCAGGTGCGGATCGAGGAGGACATCCGCGCGCGCCGCGTGGCCAGGTTCGCGGGTGCCCGCCGTCGCACCGGCGGCAGGCCGGCGGCCGGCGACCGGCCGCACGCCCCCGCCACCACCGCCGCGAAGCCCGCGCCGGAGGCCGAGGCGCACCGCGACCAGCCGGGTCTGCCCCCGCAGCCCAGGTTCCACCACGAGGTCCGCCCCGGCACCGTCGTGGTGGACCCGGACGACGAGGACCCGTTGTTCGTCGAGCTGGAGGGCCCCGACGCCCTCCCGTACCGACGGGCGTCGGGCGAGTAGAGGGGGGTGGCAAAACCACCCCCCGGCTACTGATATGCTTCCTCCCGCACCACAACGGAACACGGGGCTGTAGCGCAGTTGGTAGCGCGACTCGTTCGCATCGAGTAGGTCAGGGGTTCGATTCCCCTCAGCTCCACCAATGCGGCACTACTTGAACCCTTGTCCGCAAGGACAAGGGCAAGTAGCTCCGCATCGGTAGCCCGCTCGAAGGCGGCTTCCTCCACCAGGAGGGAGCCGCCTTCGGCGTTTCCGGGCCGTTCGACCTGCTGCCTGGCATGGGCATGTGCCCCCAGTCTCGACAAGCCCAGCGATGCCCGGTGCCAGGCTGTCGCTGCCCACGACGCCGCGTGCGTCGGCTTCAGCGTCGAGGTGCAGCTTCTCGAACACCACCTTGATCACTCCACGCTTCACCGCGCCACCTCCGCGGAGGTAGAAGCCCTGCAGGTCGGCGAGCAGCCGGAGCGCCGCACCGAAAGGCTCCCGTCCGACGTCGAGCTTGCTGGTGGTGTCGGCGAGTTGCTGATCGATCTCGCGGCGCTCGCCGGCGATCTCCGCGAGCTTCGACTTGATCTTCGCCTTCGGCCAGTCGGTGTCACCCAGCAGCAAGTCGAGCAAGCGGTCTTCCTTGACGTCCAACTCGTCAAGCCTGCCCAGCAGCCGCTTCTTCAGTCCGCAGAGCGCTGCTTGTTCGGCACACGTTGCACTCGTTCGTAGGTCTCCTCCGTGCCAGGCAGACGAAGACTGCATCGGCGTCGTGCGCTGCGAACCGGTACGACTTCAGCACGGTGAGACCGTGTCGGAGCAGCGACGCGGCAGCGTCGACCTCATCGACTTGGGCGCGTGACTTGTCGAGCGGGATGCCGGAGGAGGTAATTCTCCGAGTCTGAGTTGTGCGCGTCCGCCGGTCGAATATCTATGACGCGCCACCTGGCATGCATCAAGCAGCGGGCTGATCCGCAATATGGCGGGAAGGAGCTCGAACGTGTCGACGGTTGGCAGCACGTCGACCGTTCGGGATCGCGTCAGGAGGACCTTGCACATCACTCCCAGTGGAGCTTGTGGGTGATCGAAGTGTGGTCCGCTGAAAAATGTCGGTGGGGCGTGGGAGAGTGCAGAGGTGCTCGGGAGGCGCGCATGGACCAGCTAGGCGAGGGGCGGGAAGACATGCTGGGGAAGCTGGCTGCCCATGCTTCTGATCAAAGTTCTGTCCATCAGGCCGGACGGGATGTCATCAACCAGCACATCAACACCCAGAACATCAACACCCAGCACGTTTACTACCAGCCGTCGGTGCCTGTCGTGCCGGTCCCGCCACCGTTGCCCAGTCGTCATCTGCCGTTCCTGCTCCGTGTCGCCTTGAGGCTGGCTGGCATTGGGACTTTCCTAGGGCTGAACCAAGCACTCATGGATTGGTCGCCCAGACCCGAGGACAAGGGCAATATGGTGGTGACCATGGCGCTGCTGACGGGCGTCGTCGCCAGTTGCTTCGCCACCTACATGACCGGCTACGCCGTCTACCTGGCCGTCCGCGCGTTGATCAGCAACATGGCGGAGGATGGACATGACAGATGGTGGCTGCGCGGGATGGTGCAACGACTGGCCATCGCTGTGGGGTGCTGGAGCGTCGCGCTGCTGGCGTTCTTCTTCATCTCACGCTAGCGGGTCTCAGCCACTTGATCGGGTGACGGATCGTGTCATGGTTATGCGGTTGGCTGTGCTGGTGGCCGGTCGTTGCGCTGCCATCTTCTTCGTCCGAGATCTACTACTGCGGGCGAACCGATGAGTCGGTTCCCGCCTCTTCTGCGTGGGCGACCTCGGTGGGGTTGGGCACTCGGGGAGACGGGCACGAGCCGGCCCTGGGGCAGAGCCGGGGGCGGATTGCCGATTCGGTTGACGGCCAGTGTGTTTCCGGGCTTGTCGCCGAATTCGATTTGTCGTGTCGACGGTGGGTGGTTCGGGCGTTCCGCGAGTTGCCGAGCCTGGAGGGTCTGGCGACCCGGAGCCGGTGGTGAGGCCTGGGTCGGCCACATCCGTGGGGACGGAGAGGCGTGCGGCTTGATCGCGTGGAATGTCAAGCAATGCTCAAGTCCGCCGCCGGTGGAGGACGTCAGGCGCATACTCGGCTATCAGTCGATGACGATGAGGTGACGGCTATGCCGACCTGGATCTACTTCGTGATCTTTTGCGCGGTTCTGCTGCTCGTCGCATACCTGGTCGACCGGCGTGCCCGCGCTCAGCGGGCGGGGTTGGTGGCGCCCGCCGACACCAGGGGTCGGTCCGGTGCGGACACGATCGGTCGGGCGCGGCTCGGTCCGCACGGTGCGGGTGGCAGTGACGGCATCACCAGTGGCTCCTACGGCAGTGACGGCATCGGTTGACCGTGTCGGTACCCGGCGGCGTGAGTTGCTGAGCCGGTACTCGGTCCCGGCGGGTCGGGTGCTCTGGGACGTCAAGAGCCGGTCGGCGGCGCGATGACCAGCTCGGTGTCCGGGTCGTGGGCGATCTGCGCCGGACCGGCGACGATCAGGGTGGCTCGGGCCCACGGCCGTTCCCGCAGCAGGAACGGCAGTTCTTCGAGCAGCCAGTTCGCCACGTGCTCCTGTTGCGCGGGGGAGTCGCCGTCGCGGGCGACCAGCAACCGTTCCTGCTCGTCCAGGTCGCCCTGCATCCACACCGAGGCGTCCAACCACGGGGCGAGTTCTGCGCGGATGATGCCCGTGCCCTCGACCCAGACGAAGTCGACACCGGCGGGGATGGCGATGGATCCGGGGCGGTCGTGGGTGGTCCAGGCGTCGGGGCGGAAGTCCACCGCCTCGCCCCGGTGCAGGGGGCGCAGGACGTTCTCGACGAGCACGGCGCCCCAGTCGAAGTAGGCGTGGTTCCAGGCGACGTCGTCGGTGTGCACGACGGCGGAGCGTGGTGCCACCTCGCGTAGCCGCTCGGCCAGGGTCGTCTTGCCGGCACCGCCCCGCCCGTCGATCGCGATCACCCGCGGACGTCCGGTGACGTCGGGGCACGCCTCCCTCAGCTGCCGGACGGCGTCGTGCACGGTCACCACGTGCCAGCCGACGGCCTCGGTCTCACCAGGGTGTAAACGCATCGGCAGACTCCCCAATCCGCTGTGGTGCCACGTCTGACACCTCGCCTGAGCCACGACGACTTGTGCGTGTGCCATCGATGTGCCAAAGTGGTGCCATGGACTTGACCTCGTATGTGAGCAACCTCGGACGTGAGTTCACCACCTTGGCCGAAGCCGGCGGCGACGAGGCACGTGTGCTGGTCGAGCGCCTGACCGGGTCACTCGAATCGGCGATCCGGATGACCCTGCTGGACGCGCTGTCGGCCGCCGCCGATGAGATCACGCTGGACCTGGCCCCCGGCTCGGTGGAGCTGCGCCTGCGCGGACGCGATCCGAACTTCGTCGTGACCCCGCCACCCGCCGAGCAAGTCGGGTTCGCGGCGGACGAGCCCCCGACGACGGCGGACGACGCGCCGGACAGCGGCCTGCTCCTCGCCGAGGACGGCCCCGCCGCGCGGATCAACGTGCGCCTGCCCGAGCAGCTCAAGGCCGCGGTCGAGGAGGCGGCGGCCAAGGAGGGCCGCTCGGTCAACGCCTGGCTGGTCCGGGCGGCGGCCGCGGCCCTGCAGCGGTCCGATCGCGAGCAGCGCCCCGAGCCGCACGCCGGCGGCAAGCGGGCCAAGCAGCGCATCACCGGCTGGGTCCGCTAGCCCACTCCGCGCCACCAGCACCTCGTTACACCGCACCGCTTCCCCGACCTGCGGGAACGGCTCACACACCCACGATGGGGGACGACCATGCCCAAATTCGACACGCCCGAACCGATCTCCGTCACGCTCGAACTCGGCGTCGCCAACGTGCGGATCACCGCGAGCGACCGCACCGACACCGTGGTCGAGGTCCGCCCGACCGACGAGTCCGACGAGTCCGACGTGAAGGCCGCCGAGCAGGTCCGCGTCGACTTCAGCGCCGGCGTGCTGCGGGTCGTCGGGCTGCGGGCACGCCCCTTCGACTTCTCCCGCAAGACCAGGTCGGTCGAGGTGTCCCTCGAACTGCCCAGCGGCTCCGGGGTGTCCGCCGACACGCAGTTGGGTGACGCCCTTTGCGCCGGCCTGCTCGGCGAGTGCAAGTTCAAGACGTCCGTCGGCAACTTCCGGCTCGAACGGACCGGCCCGCTGCGCGTGGACACGTCGAGCGGCGAGATCACCGTCGAAGCGGTCGCGGGCAACGCCGAGGTCTCCACCGGCTCCGGCAAGGTCCGGCTCGGCGCGGTCGAGGGCACCGCGGTGGTCAAGAACTCCAACGGCGACACGACGATCGACGCGGCCACCGGCGAGGTCCGGGTGCGCTCCGCCAACGGCGACATCTCCGTCGAGCGGGCGGGCGCCGGCGTCGACGCGAAGACCTCCAACGGCAGCATCCGGCTCGGCGAGGTGGTCCGCGGTTCGGTCGTGCTCGGGACCGGCATGGGCGGCCTGGACATCGGCGTCGCCGAGGGCACCGCGGCCTGGCTCGACGTGAACACCGGGTTCGGGCACGTGCGCAACCTGCTGGAGACCGCCGCCCGGCCCGAGGAGTCCGACGAGACCGTCGAGGTGCGCGGCCGCACGTCCTACGGCGACATCACCATCCACCGCTCCTGATCCACCGGCAAGGGGAAGAACCATGACCAGCAAGCAATCCCGGCCGGCGATCACGGCTACCGGTCTGCGCAAGTCCTTCGGCGACCACGTGGTGCTCGACGGCATCGACCTGACCGTGCCCCGGGGAACGGTCTTCGCGCTGCTCGGCGCGAACGGCGCCGGGAAGACCACCACGGTCAAGATCCTGTCCACGTTGCTCCGCGCCGACGCCGGTGACGTCCGGGTGGCCGGGCACGACCTGGCCCGCGAACCGGACGCGGTGCGCGCCGCGATCGGCGTCACGGGTCAGTTCTCCGCGGTGGACAACCTGCTCACCGGCGAGGAGAACCTGCGGCTGATGGCGGACCTGCACCACCTCGGCCGGGGCGAGGCCCGCCGGCGCGCCGCCGAGCTGCTCGACCGGTTCGACCTGGTCGACGCGGCCCGCAAGTCCGTCGCGACCTACTCCGGGGGCATGCGCCGCCGGCTCGACCTGGCGATGACCCTGGTCGGCGACCCGCAGGTGATCTTCCTCGACGAGCCGACCACCGGCCTGGACCCGCGCAGCCGCCGGGGCATGTGGCGGATCGTCCGGGAGCTCGTGGCGGGCGGCGTCACCATCTTCCTGACCACGCAGTACCTGGAGGAGGCCGACGAGCTGGCGGACCGGATCGCGGTCCTCGACCGCGGCCGGGTGGTCGCCGAGGGGACCTCGGAGGAGCTGAAGCGCCGCATCCCCGGCGGGCACGTCCGCCTGCGGTTCGCCGACCGGCGGGGCCTCGAAGCGGCCGTCGGCGTGCTGGACCAGGTCTCGCGCGACGACGACGCGCTCGCCCTGCGGGTGCCCAACGACGGCAGCCTGCACGCGCTGAAGGCCCTGATCGGGCGGCTCGACGACCGGGCCGTCGAGGTCGAGGAGCTGTCCGTGCACACCCCCGACCTCGACGACGTCTTCCTCGCCCTCACCGGCGACCCCAGCAACGAGAAGGTGAACTCCCGATGAGCACCCACGCCCTCGCCGGTCCCGTTCCGACCGCCCTGCGCTTCCACCCGCTGCGCGACTCGGCGACGATGCTGCGCCGCAACCTCAAGCGCATGCTGCGGTACCCGTCGATGACCTTGATGCTCGTCGGGATGCCCGTCATCTTCCTGCTGCTGTTCGTTTACGTGCTCGGCGGCACGCTGGGGGCCGGGCTCGGCGGGGAGGTGTCCGGCGGCGGGGTCGGCGGCCGCGCGGCGTACGCCAACTACGTGGCGCCCGCGATCATCCTGATGATGGTGTCGGCCACGGTCCAGGGAACCGCGGTCTCGATCGCGATGGACATGACCGAGGGCATCATCGCCCGGTTCCGCACCATGCACATCGCCCGCGTCTCGGTGCTGACCGGGCACGTCCTGGGCAGCATGATCCAGGCGGTGTTCGGCCTGGCGGTCGTGATCGGCGTGGCGGTGCTGGTCGGCTTCCGGCCCACCGCCGGTCCGGTCGAGTGGTTGGCCACGGTCGGTTTCCTGCTGGCGGTGACCTTCGCGCTGGTGTGGTTGTCCGTCGCGCTCGGCCAGGTGAGCAAGTCCGTCGAGTCGGCGAGCAACCTGCCCATGCCGCTGGTGCTGCTGCCGTTCCTGGGCAGCGGTTTCGTGCCGACCGACTCGATGCCGGCCGGGCTGCGCTGGTTCGCCGAGTACCAGCCGTTCACCCCGATCATCGAGACGCTGCGGGGGCTGCTGCTGGACAAGCCGATCGGGCACAACGCGTGGGTCGCGCTCGGCTGGTGCACCGTCATCGCGCTGGTCGGGTACCTCTGGTCGAAGAAGCTGTTCAACCGCGAGGACTCGCGTTGACGGCCTGAGCCAGAAGTGCGCGGAGTGCCGAGTCCCGTGTCGGGGGTTCGGCGCTTCGCCGTTACGCTCTGGCCGGTGCGCTTTGTGGCGGATCTTCACATCCACTCCAAGTACTCCCGGGCCTGCAGCCGCGACTGCGACCTCGAACACCTGACCTGGTGGGCCCGGCGCAAGGGGATCTCGCTGGTCGGCACCGGCGACTTCACCCACCCGGCCTGGTACGACCACCTGACCGAGAACCTGGTCGAGGCCTCGCCCGGCCTGTTCCGGCTGCGCGACGACCTCGACCGCGACATCGACCGCAGGCTGCCGCCGTCGCTGGCGACCGCGCCCGTGCGGTTCATGCTGTCGGTGGAGATCTCCACCATCTACAAGCGCGACGACCGCACCCGCAAGGTGCACCACCTCGTGTACATGCCGGACCTGTCGTCGGCGGCCCGGTTCAACGCCCGGCTGGCCAAGATCGGCAACCTCGGGTCCGACGGGCGGCCGATCCTCGGGCTGGACTCGCGCGACCTGCTGGAGATCACGCTGGAGTGCGGCGGCTACCTGGTGCCCGCGCACGTCTGGACGCCGTGGTTCGCGGTGCTCGGGTCGAAGTCCGGGTTCGACGCGATCGAGGACTGCTACGCCGACCTCGCGTCCCACGTCTTCGCGGTGGAGACCGGCCTGTCGTCCGACCCGGAGATGAACTGGCGGGTGTCGGGGCTCGACAAGTACCGGCTGGTCAGCAACTCGGACGCGCACTCGCCGCCCGCGCTGGGGCGTGAGGCGACCGTGTTCGACACGGAGTTGGACTACTACTCGGTGCGCGCGGCGCTGGAGACCGGTGACGGGTTCGCCGGGTCCTTGGAGTTCTTCCCGGAGGAGGGCAAGTACCACGTCGACGGGCACCGCAAGTGCGGTGTGCGGATGGAACCCGAGGAGACGTCGGCGCACCGCGGGATCTGCCCGGAGTGCGGCAAGCCGTTGACGGTCGGGGTGCTCAGCCGGGTGGAGGAGCTGGCCGACCGGGCGCACGGCGCGCGGCCCGCGGGCGCGGCCGGGTTCACCAGCCTGGTGCCGTTGCCGGAGATCGTGAGCGAGATCGTGGGCACCGGGCCGAAGAGCAAGAAGGTGCTGGGTGAGATCGACAAGCTGACCGCCGCGTTGGGGCCGGAGCTGGTGATCCTGCGGGACGTGCCGGCCGACGACATCGCCGTGCACTCGCCGTTGCTGGCCGAGGCGGTGACGCGGCTGCGGCGGGGTGAGGTGGTGCGCGACCCGGGGTACGACGGCGAGTACGGCGTGATCCGCGTGTTCGAGCCGGGTGAGCTGGAGCGGCGGCGTTCGTCGTTCGCCCTGTTCGACTACGCCGCGCCCGTTCAGTCCACTGTGGAGCGTGCCCGTCCGGCTCCCGCTCCCGTCGCCGATCCTGCCCCGGTCGCGGTCGCGCCGGGCGGCCACTCGCTGCTGGACGGGCTGGACCCGGAGCAGCGGGCGGCGGCCGAGGTGGCCGGTGGTCCGTTGCTGATCATCGCGGGTCCGGGCACGGGGAAGACGCGGACGTTGACGCACCGGATCGCGGACCTGGTGACGTCCCGGGGCGTGCCGCCCGCCGAGTGCCTGGCGATCACGTTCACCCGGCGTGCGGCGGAGGAGATGGCGGAACGGTTGGCGGTGCTGGCGCCGGACGCCGTCGGCAGGCTGACGATCGCGACGTTCCACTCGCTCGGTGTGCTGATCCTGCGCGAGCACCACGCGGCCTTCGGGTTGTCGGCGTCGTTCGGGGTGGCGGACCCGGAGCGGCAGTCGGCGGTGGCGATGTCGGTCGTCGCGGACGAGAAGGAGGCGCGGGCGCTGGTCGCCGCCGGGGACGCCCGGTACAAGAAGGCGTTGCGGGCGCAGGACCTGGTGGACTTCGACGACCTCATCTCGTTGCCGCTGTCGTTGCTGGAGGAGTCGCCCGACCTGGTCGACGCCTACCGCGCGCGGTGGCGGTGGGTCTCGGTGGACGAGTACCAGGACGTGGACGAGCAGCAGTACCGGCTGCTGCGGCTGCTGGCGCCGCCGGAGGGCAACCTGACCGCGATCGGCGATCCGGACCAGGCGATCTACCGGTTCCGCGGCGCCGACGTCGGGTTCTTCCTGCGGTTCCGGGAGGACTTCCCCGGCGCCCGGACCGTGCAGCTGACCAGGAACTACCGGTCCTCGGCGGCGGTCGTCACGGGTGCGCTGGAGGTGATCGCGCCGTCGTCGCTCGTGCCGGGTCGTGAACTGCGACCGATGGTGGACCACGGCGCCGCGCCCATCGGCGTGCACCACGCGTCGTCGGAGGCGGCCGAGGCGGGGTTCGTGGCGCGGACGATCGAGCAGGTGCTGGGCGGTGCGTCGTTCCACGCGCTGGACAGCGGGCGCGTGGTGGGCGACGGCACGCAAGGCCTCGGCTTCTCGGACTTCGCCGTGCTCTACCGGACCGACCGGCAGGCGCGGGCGTTGGTGGAGGCGCTGACGCAGTCCGGCCTGCCGTTCCAGAAGCGGTCGCACGACCGGTTGGCGGACCGTCCCGGGGTGGCCCGGATCGCGCACGACCTCAAGTTCGCCGCCGGTGCCACCGCGCTGGAGCGGGTGCGTGCCGTGGCGGGCGACGACCACACCGCGTACGAGCTGCTCAAGCCGTTGGCCGCTGAGTGCGGTGCGGACTTCGAGCGCTTCCACACGGCGCTCGCGCTGGGGGTGGAGGTGGACACGTGGGACCCGCGGGCGGACCGGATCTCGCTGCTCACGCTGCACGCGTCGAAGGGCCTGGAGTTCCCGGTCGTGTTCGTCGTCGGGTGCGAGGACGGTCTGCTGCCGCTGCGGTGGCCGGGTGACGACGACCGCGAAGCGGAGGACGAGGAGCGCCGCCTGCTGTTCGTGGGCATGACCAGGGCGCAGCGGCACCTGTTCCTGAGCCACGCGGCCGGACGACCGAGGTCGCCGTTCCTGGCGGCCTTGCGCGCCTACGAGCAGGTGGGCGACCCCCAGCCGCGCCGCAGGCGCAAGGGAACCCAGCTCAGCCTCCTCTGACACCGTCGGACCCCGGCTCTACCGTCGGGGCATGGCGCACACCATCGGATTGGCCCTCGACTGCCACCACCCGACGCGGCTGGCGGAGTTCTGGAAGCTGGCGCTGGGCTACGAGGACGAGCCCCCACCCCCGCCGTTCAGGACGAGGGCGGAGTGGGTGGCGCACTTCGACGACCCGGACGACGACCAGGACGACGGCGCCTGGCTGCACGACCCGGCCGGCGTGGGACCGAGGCTGTTCCTGCAGCAGGTGCGGGAGCCGAAGACGCAGAAGATCCGGCTGCACCTGGACGTGCGGGTGAGCTCGGGGGCGCCGGCGGCGGAGCGGTGGCCGACGGTCCTGAGGAAGGTCGACCAGCTGCTGGAGGCCGGCGGGAGCGTGGTGCGGGAGTACCCGGAACACCACGTCGTCATGGCCGACCCGGAGGGCAACGAGTTCTGCGTCTGCTGATCGCGGCCCCTCGGAGCAGGTCCTCCCAAGATCGGAAGTGGACTGGACCATAACGTGGCGTTATGACGTGACTGGCATATCCGCCGCACGTCCGCGCCGCCTAGCGTCGGGTGTACGGCCCCGCATCCCGTGTCACCACCCTGCAAGGAGACAAGCGGATGACTCGACGTAGCGTCGCCGCGGTCGCCGTGGCGGTCCTGAGCGCTGCCGGATTGGCAGCCGCGCTGGCCACCACCGCGACCGCCGGTCCACCACCGCCGCGGCTCGCCGCGGACGGCGGCATGGTCGCCGCCATGGCGCGCGACCTGAACCTCACCCCCGACCAGGCCCGGGCCCGCATCGAACGGGAGGCGGTCGCGGCCCGGACCGAGTCCGTCCTCAAGGCACGGCTCGGTCCCGGCTTCGCGGGCGCCTGGCTGAACGCGGACGCCACCGAGCTCGTCGTCGGCGTCACGGCCGCCTCGCAGGTCCGGGCCGTCGAGGCGGCGGGTGCGAAGCCGGCGCTGGTCGACCGCTCACTCGCCCAGCTCGACGCCCTCAAGGTCGAGCTCGACCGCAACGCCCGCACCGCGCCGAGGTCCGTGCCCGGCTGGTACGTCGACGTGCCCACCAACACACTGGTCGTCCTGGCCCGCGACGTGGCCGCCGCGAAAGCGTTTGCGCGCGCCAGCGGGCTCGCCGACGCCGACGTCCGGATCGAACCGTCCACCGAGGAGCCCCGCCCGCTGATCGACGTGATCGGCGGCAACGCCTACTACATCGGCAGCGGCTCGCGGTGCTCGGTCGGGTTCGCGGTCAACGGCGGCTTCGTCACCGCCGGCCACTGCGGCCGCACGGGCGCGACCACCACCCAACCCAGCGGCACGTTCGCCGGCTCCAGCTTCCCCGGCAACGACTACGCCTGGGTCCGCACGGCCGCGGGCAACACCGGCCGGCCCCTGGTCAACCGCCACCCCGGCACGGTGCCGGTGGCGGGTTCGACCGAGGCCCCGGTGGGCGCCTCGGTCTGCCGCTCCGGTTCCACCACCGGCTGGCGCTGCGGCACCATCCAGCAGAAGAACGCCTCCGTGACCTACCCCGAAGGCACGATCACCGGTCTGACCCGCACGAACGCCTGCGCCGAACCCGGCGACTCCGGCGGCTCGTGGTTGACCGGCGACCAGGCGCAGGGCGTCACCTCCGGTGGCTCCGGGAACTGCACGTCCGGCGGGACGATCTACTTCCAGCCGGTCAACGAGATCCTCCAGGTCTACGGCCTCCAGTTGATCGTCAGTGGCGGCGGCACGCCGACCAGCACCACCTCGCCGACCACGACGACCACCACCAACCCGGGCCAGACCACCTGGCAGCCAGGCGTCGCGTACGCGACCGGCTCCCTCGTGACGTACGACGGCGTCGGGTACAGGTGCTTGCAGGGGCACACGTCCCAACCAGGCTGGGATCCGCCGACGGTGCCCGCCTTGTGGGGGCGCGTGTGAGCTAGCGGCGAGCGCACGCGCCGGGGGTCCGGCTCGCCCTCGCGGCGAGCCGGGCCCCCTCTCCCGTTCCACCAGGCAGTGAGGAGCCCCGGGACCGGCGCCACGCGGGCTGAACTGCGTGATGTTGCCCGGACGGCACTGCCCGTGTGGCACGCACCCGTACCCTGAGACACGACGAGAAGGGGTGGTGCGGGTCGTGGAGCTGGCCGAGTCGCTGCTGGCGTGGCTGCACGGCTGGTCCGGTGTGCCCCTCTGCCCGGGTGACTGGGCCTGGACCGTCACCGCGTTCGGCGCCCTGATCGGCGTGCTGCCGACGGTCGCCGCGCTGCTGTCGATCACGGTCCGCCGCGTGGTCGGCAACTCCTACGGCCCGATCACCGGCGCGATCTTCGCCGTGCTCGGCGTGGTCAGCACGCTGGTGCTGCCGTGGATGGCGTTCACGGCCACGTACAAGCTGGTGCGCACCCGTGCGCTGGCGGGCATGGAGTCGCTGGACCAGCGGCCGTGCGCGGCGTTCAGCCAGTACGAGTACCTGGTCGGCACGGGGTCGATCGTCGAGACGATCACCGGTCGGGCGGGTGTGCCGCAGCTGATCGCGGCCGGTGCGACGGCGCTGCTGGCGCTGCTGTGCCTGCTGTTCGTGATGCTCCAGGCGGGCTCGGCGTTCCGGCTCGGGCCGAACTGGCCGCGCCGGGTGTTCTGGCCGCCGTTCCTGGTGCTGCTGCTGTCCACGTCCGCGCTGCCGGTCACGCTGGTGGGCCAGCTGCTGCTCGGGTTCTTCCCGATCGCGGTGTTGGGCTCCCTCGTGGTGCGGGTTTTCGGGTTGACTACCGCCATGCTGAACCGCCCCGGTCGCGATCGCGGGAACCCGAGCCCGCAACCCGCGGTGTCGAGAACGCCGCCCCACAGCCAGCAGTCGCACAACCAGCCGGCGCACAGCCAGCCGGTCCAGAACAAGCCGGTCCAGGGCCAGTCGGCGCGGAGCGAGCCGGGCCAGGGCCGGCAGTCCCAGGGCCACCAGCCCCAGCAACCGCAGAAGCCGCCGCCGTACAAGGTGGAGAAGCCGCCGCCCTACCAGCCCGCGCAGATCCCGCCGTACCAGCCGGTCCCGCCCTACCGGCCGACGCCGCCGCAGCGGCACTACCCGCCGACGCGGGTCGCCGACGTGCCCGTCGAGCCGCCCAAGCCGACCCGGGTGGAACAGCCCGCGCAGCTCGCCGACACCCCCGGTCCGCTGCCGTTCGGGCCGGGCGGCGGCAGCGCCGGCAGCACGCCGACGCCCCCGCCCGACTCCGGCAAGGTGTGGAACCCGGCCGCCGGGCGGTTCCGGCGGATCCGCCAGCTCGGCCGCGGTGGCTTCGGCACGGTGTGGTTGGCCGTGGACGAGCAGCTGGCGCGCACGGTCGCGGTGAAGCTCGCGCACGCCCCCGACAACGACACCGAGCAGCGCATGTTGCGTGAAGCGCGCGCTCTGGCCGCCGTGCGGCACCCGAACTGCGTGCGCGTGTTCGACATCGTGCAGGACCCGGACGGCCTGGCCATCGTCATGGAGTACATCGACGGCAGGCCGCTGTCCGACGTCGTGCTGAACAGCGGTCTGCTCGCCGACACCCTCGCCGCCCGGCTCTGGGTGAACATGGCGGACGCGCTGGCCGCCGCGCACGAGCAGGGCGTGCTGCACCGGGACGTGAAGCCGTCCAACGTCATCGTGGACACCCAGGGCACCGCGCACCTGATCGACTTCGGCATCGCCCGGTCGAAGGGCGACAGCACCCTCACCGCCACCGGGATGATGGTCGGCACGCCCGACTTCCTCGCACCGGAGACCGCCCGCGGCGAGGCGGCCAGCCCCGCCTCGGACGGTTGGCAGCTGGCCGCGACGGTCAGCTACGCGCTCACCGGCCACCCCCCGCGCGGCACGCGGGAGAACCCGATCTCGTCGCTGATGGCGGCCGCGCAGGGCGAGCCGTGCGTGAAGCTGCCCCAGCACAGCGCGCACCACCGGCTGCTCACCAGCGCCCTCGACGCCGACCCGGCCCGGCGGCCGTCGCTGACGGCCATCCGGTCCGAGCTGAGCACGTGGCTGTCCCAGGCAGGGCTGAGCAAGGAAGGCCCGGTCACGAGGATGATCGACCGGCCGGAGCCGCCGACCCGACCCGTGCGCTGACCAGGGCCGCGACCCCGAGGACCAGCGGCACGGCGAGCAGCGCGCCGGAGAACGCCAGCACCAGTGCCGTGCAGGCGAGGGCGAACGCGGCCGTGCGGCTGCGGAGGAGCTTGACGGCGGCGGCCAGACCCGCCGCCGTCACCGCCGCCAGCGTGGTCGACGCGACCCGCATGAGCGTGTCCAGACCGACCTCAAGGCGCAGGGTGACGGCCGTGAGCAGCGCGCACAGCACCAGCAGGCCGGTCAGGCCGTGCCGTCCGCCCAGGCGTGCGCCGCCCGCCAGGTAGGTGTTGATCGCGCCGAACGTCAGCAGCGTCGCGGCCACCGCCGTGACCGGTCGCGCGGCCGGGCCGAACGCGCGTTCCAGCAGGTCGGCGAGCGGGACGTCGCTGGTGGTGCCAGCCGTGGTGATCGCGAGCCCCAGGTAGAGCACCGCCACGACGACCAGCGTCCGCCGGGTCGCCCGCCGCGGGTCGGTGAACTCGTCGGCGAGGTTGCTCGCCGCCTCCCAGCCGGAGAACGCGAAGAACAGCACCACGGCGGCGTGCCCGACGGCTGGCCACCCGTGCGGTGCGAAGGGCTCGAAGTCGGTCCGCGCCACGCTCGGCGCGGCGCAGGCGATGGCCACGGCCAGCAGCACCGCCAGCAGCCCGACCAGCAGGACCTGCGCGCTCGCCGACACCCGCAGCCCGGCGTAGTTGGCGGCGAACGCGGCGGCCAGCAGCACGACGCCGATCACCGCGGGGTCGCCGCCGCCCAGCGCGTGGGCGATGTACCGGCCGCCGACCAAAGCACCGCCGAGCACCCCGAACGGCACACCGGCCAGGTAGAACCACCACGCGACCGACCGCGCGGCCGGGCGACCGAACGCGGTGTGCACGAAGCCGACCACCCCGCCGCGGTGCCGTTCGCCGAGCCGGGCGAACGACACCGCGATCGGGACGCTCAACGCGAGCAGCGCGGCCCACGCCAGGATCGACGCGGGCCCGGCGGCCGCGTTGGCCAGGGCGGGCAGCACGAGCACGCCGGGGCCGAGGACCGCGCCCACGTACATCGCGGTGAGCCTCATGCCATCAACGGGAGCTTGCGGGTCAGCCGGGTGACCTCCGCGCGTGGCCCGTAGAGGGCGACGGCGACGAACTCCGGGTCCTCGGTGCGGGCGAGGGCTTCCAGGTACTCGGAGTAGGCGCGGGCGCGGCGGGCGACCTCGGTGAAGCCGATCTTCAGCACGCCCGCCGCCCGGTGCAGGGCCTTGAGGTGCTCGGCGGAGGTGGTCAGCACCGGCACCGGGTAGGTGTTCAGGCCGAGGTGGACGGTGCCGTCGGCGTCCGCGGCGTCCTCGCCGAGCAGGTCGGGCAGGCGGGCGCCGAGGGTGAGGCCGAGGCAGACGGCGGCGTTGGCGGCGAGGTTGGGCGGCAGGTCATCACGCAGGATCAGGGCGAGTTTGTCGGGCAGCAACTGACGGTCCGTTCGTTCGGTGGGTTGCGCCCAGACTTGCGCACCTGAACGACGTGATCCAGCGTCACCGAACTTCGTTCGCCCGCTCCTGACATGATCGGGTCGTGGACGAACTTGATTCGGCGATCATCAGGAACCTGCAACTGGATGCGCGGTTGACGAACCGCGAACTGGCCAGGCGGCTCGGCGTGGCGCCGTCGACGTGCCTGGAACGCGTGCGCGCGCTGCGTGAGCGCGGCGTGATCAAGGGCTACCACGCGGACGTGGACCTGGGCGCGCTGAACCGCCCCGTCCAGGCCTTCGTCGCGGCTCGCCTGCGCCCGATGAGCCGCCTCGTGATCGACAACTTCAAGGCCGCGATCGGCGCCCTGCCGGAGGTGACCGCGATGTACGTGGTGGCGGGGGACGACGACTTCCTCATCCACCTGGCCGTGCCGGACCTGGAACACCTGCACGCGTTCCTCATCGACCGGCTCAGCGAGCGCCGCGAGGTGATCAGCTTCCGCAGCTCGGTGATCTACGAGAGCATCCGCAACCCGGTGCTGTCCGAACTGCCGCGCTGACCACCGCGGCCGCGCGGCAGTTGCGCGAACGGGTGAACGACGTCCGCGCGGCTAACGGATCCCACGTTCTCGCCGACCTAGGCCTTGATTCGTGTTCCAGCGAAACGGTCAGCGAGGTGGGCTCGTGACGTCCGAGGAGAACCCGCACGTCGCGCGGTTGATCCCCACCTCCGGCATCGACGGCGCCGGTGAACGGCGACGACGGGCCACGTCCGCCCTGCTCGCGGTGATGTCCGCGGTGCGCGGGTTCGGGCAGGCCCTCACGCGACCACTCGGCGCGCCCGCCGCCGCAGTACAGGGGTTCGTCGAGGTGCCGTTCGACCTCGGAGACCGCGAGGTGGTCCCCGACGGGGTGATCCGCGTGGTGCGCGGCAGCGGTCGTGGACCGCGCTCGTCGAGGTGGGGACCGGCGCCGACGAGGTGCCCGCCGGGCGGCTCGGAGACCTCCTGGACCTGGCCCGCGAACGGGGTTTCGACGCGGTGCTCACGATCTCCAACGAGATACCGCCGCTGCCCGGCTACCACCCGACCGCGGTCGACCGGCGGGCGGCGGACGAGGTCGTCCTGCACCACTGGTCGTGGACCGAGGTGCTGTGCGAGGCGGTGGCGCAGAAGGAGCACCTGGGCGAGGCCGACCAGGCGTGGATCCTCGGTGAGCTGATCCGGTACCTGGAGCACCCCCGATCAGGCACGATGGCGTTCGAGGACATGGGTCCGGCGTGGGTGGCGCTGCGGGAGTCCGTCCAGGCGGGCACGCTGCGCGCGACCGACCCGACCGCGGCCGGAGCGGCCTTGCGCTTCGACGCGCTGGTGCGGTTCGCGAGCCTCGAACTCGGTCGCAGACTCGGCGCGGAGGTGACGCCGGCCCTGACCCGCAAGGAGCTGGCCGAGCCGCACGCCCGGGTCGCCAGGCAGGTCGACCGGCTCGTCGTCGAGGGGCGGTTGACCGCGGGCGTCCACATCGCCGGCACGGTCGGCGCGCTGCAGGTGACGGCGGACCTGCGGGCCGGGCGCGTCTCCTGCCACGTCGACCTGGACGGGCCGAGGGAGGGCCGCCCCACCACCCGGGTCGAGTGGCTGGTCCGGCAGCTGAAGGACGCGCCCGACACCGTGCGGCTCGAAGCGTTCGCGGCACACGGCCCGGGCGCGGGCGCTTCGCAACCGCTGGGGACCGTGAGAGCGGACCCGACGGCGCTGGTGGCGGACCCGGCGAAGGAGATCCGCGGGTTCCGCGTCGCCGACTCGGGCCCGCTGGGCAGCGGGCCCGGCACCGGCCCGGACTCGTTCATCGCTTCCGTGTCGGGCGCCGTCACGCGCTTCTACGAGGACGTCGTGCGCAACCTCAAGCCGTGGGCCGCCGCACCGCCGCGGATCCGACCGGTGGAAGCGTTCGCGGACGGACCGGGGATCAGTTCCAGGACGGAAGCCACTTCTGGGCTTCCCAGATCTCCGGGGTGATCGGTATGCCGTTGAGGATCGGCCACAGCCACACGAAGTTGGCCACCACCAGGCCCACGTAGAGGGCGACCGCGAGCAGACCGGTGCCCCGGCGCTCCTTGCCGTCCGTCCTCCTGCCCAGGACCTCGCCCAACGCCAGCGCGATGCCCAGCACCAGGAACGGCGCCATCGGCGTCACGTAGAAGAAGTACATCTGCCGGTCGACGTTGACGAACCACGGCAGGAAGCCCGCGCCGTAGCCGACCAGCACCGCCGCGTACCGCCAGTCCAGCTTGGCGATCGACTGCCACAGCGCCCACGCCAGCATCGGGAACGCCAGCCACCACATGGCGGGCGTGCCGATCAGCATGATCGCGCCCACGCAGCTCGCCCCGCCGCAGCCCTGCACGGCGCCCTCGAAGTAGTACAGCATCGGCCGCAGGCCCATCGGCCACGACCACGGCTTCGACTCCCACGGGTGCTGGTTGGTCGCCGACGTGACCAGGCCGGTGTGGAAGTTCAGCACGTTGCCGCTGTAGTACCAGAGCGCGCGCAGCGGCGCCGGGATCCAGCCGTCCTCGGGGATCTTCACGCCCGCGACGTGCCGGTCGATGGCCGTCTCCGACGCGAACCACGCCCACCACGTCGCCAGGTACGCCAGGATCGGGATCACCAGCAGCGCGAACAGCGACGGCAGCAGGTCCTTCGCGAACGAACCCGCCCACGGCCGCCGCACGCCCGCCGCACGACGTGCCAACGCGCTCCAGACCACCGTCAGCACGCCGAAGAACGCGATGTACCACACGCCGGACCACTTCACGCCGCACGCGAGGCCGAGCGCGATCCCGCCGGCGAAGCGCCACCAGCGGAAACCCAGCCACGGGCCGAACGGCGAGTCGTTCACCCACCCCTCGCGCACCGCCACGGCCAACCGCGACCGCACCTGGTCCCGGTCCACCACCAGGCAGGCGAACGCGACCACCACGAAGAACGCCAGGAAGATGTCGAGCATCCCCATCCGCGACTGCACGTGGCTCACGCCGTCCGCGATCAGCAGCACGCCCGCGATCGCGCCGATCAGGTCCGACCGCGTCATCCGCCGGGCGATCCGCACCACCAGCAGGATCGTCAACGTGCCGGCGACGGCCGAGGCGAACCGCCAGCCCACGCCGTCATAGCCGAACAGCCACTCGCCGATCGCGATGAGCTGCTTGCCCAGCGGCGGGTGGACGATCAGCTCGTAGCCGGCGTTGTCCTCGTACCCGCCGTTGCGCAGCACCTGCGCGCCCTGCGGCACGTAGTGCTTCTCGTCGAAGACCGGGGTGCCCTTGTCGGTCGGGAACCCGAGGTTCCAGAACCGCACCACACCGCCGATCAGCGCCACGGTCAACGTGACGAGCCAGCCCCTCAGGGCGTCGCTCATCGGGCCGGGTTCGAGCAGGCGTGCCCGCTGCTCGCGGTCGTTGCCCGGTGGCGGGCTCGCCTTCGGGACCTCTCCGGCGGCGACCACGTCGTCTGCGGACTGCGGTGCGATCAGGCTCACGCGCCCGATCGTAGGGTGAGAGGCGTGAGACCTGTATCTGGATCAGGCCGTTTGGTGCTGGCGGCTACTCCGCTCGGCGACGTCCGGGACGCTTCACCGCGCCTGGTCGAGGCGTTGGGCACGGCCGACGTGATCGCGGCCGAGGACACCAGACGGCTCCGGTCGCTGGTCGCGGCGCTGGACGTGACGCCGACCGGGCGGGTGGTGAGCTTCTACGACCAGGTCGAGACGGCCCGGCTGCCCGGCCTGCTGGAGGCCATGCGGGAGGGTCGGACGGTGGTGCTGGTGACCGACGCCGGCATGCCCAGCGTGTCCGACCCCGGCTACCGCCTGGTCGCCGCGTGCGTGGCGGAGGACATCCGGGTCACCTGCCTGCCCGGGCCGTCCGCCGTGACCACCGCGCTGGCCGTGTCGGGCCTGCCGTCGGACCGTTTCTGCTTCGACGGCTTCCCGCCGCGCAAGCAGGGCGAGCGGCGGCGGTGGTTCGCCGGCCTGCTGGACGAACCCCGGACGTGTGTCTTCTTCGAGTCACCCCACCGGCTGGCGGACACCCTCGCCGACGCCGCCCACGTCCTGGGCCCCGAGCGCCGCGCCGCCGTGTGCCGGGAGCTGACCAAGACCTACGAGGAGGTCAGGCGTGGCGGGCTCGGCGAGCTGGCCGAGTGGGCCGCCGAGGGCGTGCGCGGCGAGGTCACCGTCGTGCTGGCGCCCGCCGAGGCCCGCGAGACCCCGCCGATCGAGGTGCTGGTGGCCGAGGTGAAGCAACGCGTGGCCGACGGCGAGCGGACGAAGACAGCGGCGGCGGAGGTCGCCGAGGCGGCGGGGGTGAGCAAGAAGGCCCTGTACGACGCCGTGATCAGCGCTTCTTGACCGGGACGAGCCGCACGTCGACGCCGGGCAGGTCGCCGAACCGGGCACGCCCGTCGGTGGTCACCAGCGTGCGGTTCGTCGCGCGCGCGGTGGCGGCGATGATCACGGCGTGCGCGCCGCGCGGTGAACCGGATCGCCTGATGTGGGCCATCAGCGCCGCGTGGTGCTCCGCGACGGCCGGCGTGTAGTCCTCGACCGGGATGGTGGTGAGCAGGTCGTCCAGGAACGCGCGCTGCACCGCGACCCGTCCTTGGTCGCCGTCGAGGAGCAGCCCGGCCAGGTACTCGGCCATCGCGACGGCGGCCAGGGCCACGTCGTCCTCATCGGAGATGGCGGTCGGGTCGAGAACGCCGCGCACGCCCGCGACCAGCACCCCGGTGTCGAGGATCAGTCGTGCCACGGGTCGGAGTCCAGGTCGCCGGAGACCGCGTCGCGAGCCGCAGCGACGTTGGCCGCGAACTCCTCGTCCAGCCCGGCGCGCCCGTGCCACCGGCGGAAGACGTCGTGCAGCGCCTTGCCGTTCGCCCTGGGCGCGGGCGTGATCATGGCCACCCGTCGGCCGTTGCGGGTGACCACGATCGTCTCGCCGTGCTCGGCTTCGTCCAACACGGCGGAGAAGTTGCGCGACGCTTCGGACGCCGCCATTTCCTTCATCGCTTCAGACTATCAGAATCTGACTGTCTGAACGTCGGGTCGGCTGAGGGGCCGGTGGCGCGACCCGCGCAAACCCGTCGGGGGCGCCTCCGTAGGCTTGGACCATGAGTGCCTCCGTGCTGACCGCGGTGGCGTGGCCCTACGCCAACGGCCCCCGCCACATCGGTCACGTCTCCGGTTTCGGTGTCCCCTCCGACGTGTTCTCCCGCTACATGCGCATGTCGGGCAACCGGGTGCTGATGGTCTCCGGCTCGGACGAGCACGGCACGCCCATCTCGGTGCAGGCCGAGAAGGAGGGCATGTCCACCCGCGACCTGGTGGACAAGTACCACCGGGTCATCGCGAACGACCTGCACGGCCTCGGCCTGTCCTACGACCTGTTCACCCGGACCACCACCGGCAACCACTACAAGGTGGTGCAGGAGCTGTTCCTCGCCCTCTGGCGCAACGGCTACGTGATCCCGAAGACGGAGATGGGCGCGATCAGCCCGTCCACCGGCCGCACCCTGCCCGACCGCTACATCGAGGGCACCTGCCCGATCTGCGGCTACGACGGCGCCCGCGGCGACCAGTGCGACAACTGCGGCAACCAGCTCGACCCGGTCGACCTGAAGAACCCGCGCTCCCGCATCAACGGCGAGGTGCCGAAGTTCGTCGAGACCGAGCACCTGTTCCTCGACCTCCCGCAGTTCATCGACGCCCTCGGCGGCTGGCTCCAGACCCGCACCGAGTGGCGCCCGAACGTGCTCAAGTTCAGCCAGAACCTGATCGGCGACCTGCGCCCGCGCGCCATCACCCGCGACCTGGACTGGGGCATCCCCATCCCGCTCGACGGCTGGCGCGACCAGCCGATGAAGCGCTTCTACGTGTGGTTCGACGCCGTGATCGGCTACCTGAGCGCGTCCGTCGAGTGGGCGCGGCGCTCCGGTGACGACGACGCCTGGAAGGAGTTCTGGACCGGCGACGCCCAGGGCTACTACTTCATGGGCAAGGACAACATCGTCTTCCACTCGCTGATCTGGCCCTCCCTGCTGCTCGGCCAGAACGGCCAGGGCGCGAAGGGCGGCGAGCCCGGCTCGTTCGGCAGGCTGAACCTGCCCACCGAGGTGGTCTCCAGCGAGTTCCTGACCATGAGCGGGTCGAAGTTCTCCACCTCGCGCGGCACGGTCATCTACGTGACGGACTTCCTCAAGGAGTTCGGCCCGGACGCGCTGCGCTACTTCATCTCCGTGGCCGGCCCCGAGAACCAGGACACCGACTTCACCTGGGAGGAGTTCGTCCGCCGGACGAACTTCGAGCTGGCCAACGAGTGGGGCAACCTGGTCAACCGGTCGATCTCGATGGCGCACAAGAACGTGGGCGCGATCCCGAAGCCGACCAGCCCCACCCAGGCCGACCACGAGCTGCTGGAGCTGTCCCGCAAGGCGTTCGACGTGGTGGGCGCGAACCTGCGCCGCTCCCGGTTCAAGCAGGCGTCCAGCGAGGCGATGAAGGTGGTCGGCGCGGCCAACCGCTACCTGTCCGACCAGGAGCCGTGGAAGCTCAAGGACGACCCGGAGCGCCGCGACACCGTGCTGCACACCGCGTTGCAGGTCGTGCAGGACGCCAACGCCCTGCTGACGCCGTTCCTGCCGCACTCGGCGCAGAAGGTGCACGAGGCACTGGGCGGCACGGGCGTGTGGGCGGCCCAGCCGCAGTTGACCGACGTGGCCGACCTGGACGTGCCCGACCGCGAGTACCCGGTGCTGACCGGCGACTACGCGGGCGAGCAGGCCACCTGGGCGTCCACGCCGATCGAGGTGGGCCGGCCGCTGGCCAAGCCCGCGCCGCTGTTCGCCAAGCTCGACCCCGAGCTGGGTGAGACCGGGCCTGAGTGGGCCCCGATCACCAAGTGAACGCGCTGCCGACGGTCACGTGGTGCCCGCGGTGACGAAACGCCGCGGCGAACGGCCACCGGTCCCGGAAACCCTGCCGGCGCCGGTGGTCGACGCCCACACGCACCTGGACGCGTGCGGCGCGAAGACGCCCGACCAGGTCCGCGAGGTGGTCGACCGGGCCGCCCAGGCGGGCGTGGACCGCGTGATCACCGTCGCCGACGACCTCGACGCCGCGCGGTGGGCCGCCGAAGCCGCCACGTGGGACGACCGGGTGTTCGCCGCCGTCGCCCTGCACCCCACCCGCACGTCCACGTTCGGCGAGGCGGAGCAGGCCGAGCTGGAGCGGCTCGCCGTCCGGCCCAGGGTCGTCGCGATCGGCGAGACCGGCCTGGACTACTACTGGGACTACGCGCCGAGATCCGCGCAGCACGAGGCCTTCCGGTGGCACATCGACCTGGCAAAACGGGTCGGCAAGCCGCTGATGATCCACGACCGGGACGCCCACGACGACATCCTCGCCGTGCTCGACGCCGAGGGCGCGCCGTCCACAGTGGTCTTCCACTGCTTCTCCGGCGACCTCTCCTTCGCGCGCGCGTGCGTGGAACGCGGGTTCGTGCTCTCTTTCGCGGGTACGACGACGTTCCGCAACGCCCACGCGTTGCGGGAAGCCGCAGTCTGGGTGCCGGAGGACCACGTGTTGGTCGAGACGGACGCGCCGTTCCTCACGCCCCACCCGTACCGAGGTCGCCCGAACGAGCCCTATTGCGCGAACTACACGCTCCGCGACCTGGCGACGCTGCGTGAGACAGACCTGGGTGAGTTGGCCACGAAGATCACCCGAAACGCCGAACGCGTCTTCGGTCTCCGTGACTCCGCGAAGTCGTAATCCTCCTTACGACGAATGGAGGACAGACTTGCTCCCCTAACGGAGTGACTGAACTCACAAGGGTTGCCGGGGTGTTGGCACAACCCCCGCGTACCCGTTACGGTCCCGTGACCGTGCCCCGAGTTGCAGTTCGGGGCGCACCCGCAGTCGGGGCGGGTCACGTTGACACCAGAAGCGCCAAGCCGAACACGCACAGGAGTTGCCGGAGATCACTAGCTGACCACCGACATCGAACGTGCGCGTCGCCGGACTTCGCGCCTTCAGGAGGTATGGCACCCCGTGAACTCGTTCAACGAGGACACCGACTGGTTTACGCCCGTGCAGCCGACACCCGTGGCCGGTGTGGACGTCCTGGACAGACCCGGGCCGCCGTCCGAATGGGACACCGCGGTGTTCACCATCACCCCGGACGACGTCCTGGACGTGCTGGGACCGGACGCCGACGAGCTGCTGGCCAGCGCGAACGTCGACGTCGACGAGCTGATCCGGCTGATCAACGCCGAGACCACGCTCCTACCCCCGATCATCATCCCCGACGAGGTCTCCCAGGACCGGGTCGCGGGCAGCCTGGCCGCCGAGCAGCCGAGCGCCCCGCCCGCCGCACTGGTCGAGGCCGCGGGGAAGTGGAAGCGCCGCTTCCTGAAGGCCGCGGTCGCCACCGTGCTGGTGACCATCTCCGGCGGTGGCGCCACCGCGATCGCGATGGACAAGTCCGTCACGGTCGACGTCGACGGCGAAGCCAAGACTGTGCGCACCTACGAGTCCACCGTCGGCGAGATCCTCGCCGACGAGGGCATCACGATCGGCGAGCACGACGCGCTCAGCCCGTCCCCCCAGGCGAAGGTCAGCGACGGCGGGAAGATCTCGCTGGACCGCGGCCGGCTGGTGAAGGCGACGGTCGACGGCGAGCAGCGCGAGGGCTGGGTCCGCTCGGTCACCGTGGACGAGGCGCTGGAGCAGTTGCAGGTCGACGACGAGGGCGCGTGGCTCTCGCACGACCGCGGCATGGACGTGCCCCTCAACGGTCTCGCCCTCGAGGTCAAGAGCCTCAAGACCATCACGCTCTACGACGGCGGCAACGCGCCCCGGCAGCTGCGGACGACGGCCGTGACCGTCGAGGAGCTGATGCGCGCCGAGAACCTCACGCTGGGCCCCGAGGACAAGCTCGAAACGGCGATGGACCTGCGCGTCACCAACGGCGCCGAGGTCCACATCACGCGCACCGGCGTGTCGGTGATCAACGCGACGGAGGCCATCCAGCCGCCCGTCGAGGAGGTCAAGGACGACGCGATGATGAGGGGCCAGAAAGAGGTCCTGGACCCGGGCGAGGCCGGCGAGCAGATCGTCACCTACCGCGTGACGGTGAAGAACGGCGCCGAGGTGGGCCGCGAGAAGCTGGGCGCGAAGGTCACCAAGGAGCCGAAGCCGAAGAAGGTCAAGGTCGGCACCAAGCTCCCGCCCGACGGCGAGGTCTGGGACCGGCTGGCCCAGTGCGAGGCGACCGGCAACTGGGCCATCAACACCGGCAACGGCTACTACGGCGGCCTGCAGTTCAACAAGAGCACCTGGGACGCCTACGGCGGTGCCCAGTACGCCGCGTACCCGCACCAGGCGACCCGCGAGCAGCAGATCGCCGTCGCCACCAAGCTGCGCGACGCCCGCGGCGGCTACTCCGCGTGGCCCCACTGCCGGTCGAAGCTGGGCCTGCCGTAACAATGCACGCGTGACTGAGGATTCGACGACGGCCGGGTCGGGGAGCCACCTCCTCGGCCCGGCCGACGTCCGTCGGCTGGCCGCCGAGCTGGACATCCGCCCCACGAAGAAGCTGGGGCAGAACTTCGTGCACGACCCGAACACGGTGCGGCGCATCGTGGCGGCGGCCGACCTGCGCCCGGACGACGTGGTGCTGGAGGTCGGCCCCGGTCTGGGCTCGCTGACGTTGGCGTTGCTGCCCTCCTGCCGGGCGCTGGTGGCCGTGGAGATCGACGGGGTGCTGGCCGACCGCCTGCCCGTCACCGTGGCCGAGCGGGCGCCCCAGCTGGCCGACCGCCTGTCCGTCGTGCACGACGACGCGATGCGCGTCACGGCGTCCCAACTGCCCGTCGAGCCGACGGCGCTGGTGGCGAACCTCCCGTACAACGTGGCCGTGCCCGTGGTGCTGCACCTGCTGGCCGTGCTGCCGTCGTTGCGCACCGGCCTGGTGATGGTGCAGTCCGAGGTCGCCGACCGGATGGCCGCCGGGCCCGGCAGCAAGGTCTACGGCGTGCCCAGCGTGAAGCTCGCCTGGTACGCGGACGCCCGCCGGGCCGGTCCGGTGCCGCGTTCGGTGTTCTGGCCGGTGCCCAACGTCGACTCCGCGCTGGTGGCGTTCGAACGGCACGAGCCCTTGTCCACTGTGGACCAGAAGCAGCTGTTCTCCTTGGTGGACGCGGCTTTCGCCCAACGCCGCAAGATGCTGCGCGGCGCGCTGGCCGGGTGGGCGGGCTCCGCCGCCGAGGCGCAGCGGCTGCTCGTCGCCGCGGGCGTGGACCCGGCGGTGCGGGGCGAACAACTGGCCGTCGGTGACTTCATCCGGATAGCCGAGGTCGCTTCCGCTCGGTAGTCGATGATCTTTCGGCCGAAAGTGTGATTTGCCGGACGATCCGGTTACAGGCTTGCGTCAGCCAGGCTCGGTCAGGTCTACTCGTGGTGCCATCCCGAGCGGCTGAGAGACCTGGCTCTACGACGCCGCAGCAACCACCCCCCCCGCGGGGCAGGTGCTTCAGCCAGGATCGATGGAGGATCACGTGCCCAGGATGCGAACGCTCACCCGCCGGCGGGTCGTCGACCACGGCCGCCGCACCTCGTCAGCCTGTCGCAGCTGCTGCTAGCAGCCCTAGGCGCCTTCGAATCCTCGCGTCCTTCTTCAGGACACCATTCTGAGCTGAGCCGTCGGTCACGCACGCCATGAGCGTGCGCTGCCGCATGCAGTCGTGGAGCGAAACGTGATCACTGTCGAGAACCTCACCAAGACCTTCCCCGGGAGTACCGGGCAGGTTCGCGCGCTGGACGGCGTGAACCTGGACGTCGCCGCAGGCACCGTCCTCGGCGTCGTCGGCCCCAGCGGCGCGGGCAAGTCCACCCTGGCCCGGTGCGTCGCGCTCCTGGAGCGCCCCGACAGCGGCGCGATCCGCGTCGACGGCACCGACCTCGTCTCCCTCGACGGCACCGCCCTGCGGGCCGCCCGCCGGCAGATCGGCGTTGTGCCGCAAGGGGATTCCCTGCTGCGCCAGCGCACCGCCGCGGGCAACGTCGCGCTGCCGCTGGAGGCCGCGGGCGTGGCCGGTCCCCAGCGCCGCACCCGGGTCGCCGAACTCCTCGACCTCGTGGGCCTGACCGACAAGGCGGGCTCGTACCCCGACCAGCTCTCCGGCGGCCAGCGCCAGCGGATCGCCGTCGCGCGGGCGCTCGCCGCGTCGCCGTCGGTGCTGCTGGCCGACGAGCCGACCTCCGCGCTCGACCCCGACACCACCGGCTCGGTGCTCACCGTGCTGGACCGGGCGCGGGCCGAGCTCGGCGTGACGGTGCTCGTGGTCACGCACGACATGGGCGTGGTCCGCAGGATCTGCGACGACGTCGCGGTGCTGGAGGACGGCCGGGTGGTGGAGCACGGCAAGGTACTCGACCTGGTGTCCGACGCGGCCAGCCGCACCGCCGCGTCGCTGCTGCCCGCCGTGGACCAGAACCCGGCGGCGGAGGCCTCGTTCGACCGGGTCGCGGACGTCGTGCTGATCGGCTTCGCCGCCGTCGGCGCGCTGCTGCCCGAGGTGACCAGCCGGTTCGGCGTCGAGCTGAACCTGCTGGGCGGCGGTCTGACCAGGCTGGGGGAGACCCCGGTGGCCCGGTTCCGCGTCGGCCTGAAGGGCGAGCGCGCGGACTCCGCGCTGGAGTGGATCTCGGAAGCGGGCGGCTCGGTGCGACGGACCCTCTCGGGTCCGCAGGGAGTAGCTGCGTGAGGTCCGCAACACCCTGGTCCATCGTGTTCGACGACGTGCTGCTCGCCACCGGCGAGACGTTGTACATGGTGGTCGTCTCCACCCTGATCGCCGTTCTGCTCGGTGCGCCCGTCGGCATCTGGCTTCAGCTCACCGCACCCGGTGGGCTGAAGCCCCGGCCGGTGCTGCACAAGGTGCTCGGGTTCGTCGTGGACCTGGGCCGCTCCATGCCGTTCCTGGTGCTGCTCGTGGTGCTCACCTCGCTGACCAGGCTGCTGCTCGGCAGCACCATCGGACCCACGGCGGCCATCGTGCCGCTCGCCGTCGGCGCCATCCCGTTCGTCGGCAGGCTGGTGCAGAACGTGCTGGCCGAGGTGCACGTGTCGGTGGTCGAGGCCGCCGTCACCACCGGGTCGTCCACGCTGCGGATCGTGCGCAGCGTGCTGCTGCGCGAGTCGTTGCCCGCGCTGGTCAACGCCATCGGCGTGACCGCGATCGCGCTGCTGGGCTACTCGGCGATGGCCGGGGTGGTCGGCGGCGGCGGCCTCGGCGACCTCGCCGTGCGCATGGGCTACCAGCGGTTCAACGACCGCTACCTGTGGAGCACGGTCGTCGTGCTGGCGATCATCGCCACCGCGATCCAGTTCACCACCAACCGCGTGGCCCGCGGCGTCGACCGCCGCCGCACCGCGTCCGTCTGATCGTTTCTTCTTCTCATCAAAGGAATGAAATGCGTATTCGTGCTGCCCTGCTGGCCGTGCTGCTGACCGCAGTGGGCTGCGGTAGTGGCGACAACGGCGCCGCGTCCGACCCGAACGCGGCGCTGAAGGTCGGCGTGAGCCCGGTCCCGCACGCCCAGGTGCTGCGGTACGTCGCGGACAACCTGGCCGCGGCGAAGGGCTTGAAGATCGAGGTGGTGGAGTTCACCGACTACGTGCAGCCGAACACGGCGCTGGTGGACGGGTCGCTGGACGCGAACTACTTCCAGACCGTGCCGTACCTGGACACGTTCAAGGCGGAGAGCGGCGCGTCGCTGGAGTGGATCGGGCCGGTGCACGTCGAGCCGCTGGGCGTGTACTCGAAGAAGCACAAGTCGCTGGCCGACCTGCCGTCGGGCGCCCGGGTCGCGGTGGCCAACGACGCGACGAACGAGGCGCGCGGGCTGAAGCTGCTCCAGGACAACGGGCTGATCAAGGTCACGCCGGGCGCGGAGAAGACGGCGACCATCCGGGACATCGCGGAGAACCCGCGTGGGCTTGAGTTCGTCGAGCTGGAGGCGGCGCAGCTGCCGCGTTCGCTGGACGACACGGACGCGTCCGTGGTGAACGGCAACTACGCCATCGACGCCGGTCTCAAGCCCGCGTCCGACGCGTTGGCGCTGGAGAAGGTCGAGGGCAACCCGAACGCGAACGGCCTGGTCACGCGGGCCGAGCTGAAGGACGACCCGCGCGTGCGCGACCTGCTGGCCCTGCTCCAGTCGCAAGAGGTCAAGGACTACATCAAGCAAACCTTCGCCGGCTCCGTCCTCGCCGTCTAACCCCCAACCCCATCTCCATCTCCACCCCCCTCGACCTCACCCCCGCGTGTCCTACCTCCAACCCGCGCGTGTCCTACCTCCAGAACGCGCGTGTCCTACGTTCAGAACGCGCGTGTCCTACGTTCAGAACGCGCGAGTCGTACGTTCAGGTCGCGCGAGTCGTACGTTCAGGTCGCGCGAGTCGTACGTTCAGGTCGCGCGAGTCCTACGTTCGCGTCGTGCGTGTCCTACGTTCGGGACCCCTGAGTTCAACGCTCAGGAAAGATCAAGGGCGTCCTCGCCGGACGGGCAGATCAGCAGGATGACGGGGTTGGTGCGAGATCCCCTGTACCAGCGGGGGTCGGGTTTCGTGTCATCCCGCCGACC
>NZ_JBFAQZ010000002.1:0-6085 GCF_040673975.1 Actinosynnema sp. NPDC050801
GAGTTCAACGTTCAGAACAAGATCGACTGTTCTGAGCGTTGAACTCGGGGTACGCGAACGTAGGACACGCGCGACCTGAACGTAGGACACGCGCGACCTGAACGTAGGACACGCGCGTTCTGGAGGTAGGACTCGCGAGGGGGAGGGGGAGGGTTAGCCGTGGAGGGTGCGGTAGGTGGTGGCGGCGCCGGGGTGCAGGGGGAGGCCGGCGGTGCCGATCAGGCTGCGGACGTCCAGGAACTGGGTGCCCAGTGCCTGTTCGGGGACCAGGGCGGCGGCGCGGGAGATCAGGGTGCGGGTGATCGCGGCGGCCACCTCGTCGGCCAACGACGCCCGGCACACCAGCAGGTTCGCCACCCCGATCGTGGGCACCTCGCCGGTCGCGCCGTAGACCCCCGCGGGCACCGGCACCTGCTCGTACACCGAACCGTGTGCGGCACGCAGGTCCGGTAGCAGCCCGGCCAGCGGCAGCAGGCGGATGCCGGGCAGCCGGGCCAACATCGGCGTCGGCACGCCGCCCGACCACAGCAGCGCGTCGATCCGCCGCTCCGCCAACGCCTGCGTGGCGTCGCCGAGCTTGAGGTGCGCCACCCGCACGGAGTCGCGCAGGTCGAGCGCGACGAGCATCCGCTCACCCGACAGCGACGCGCCGGAGCCCTCCGCACCCAGCGACACCGTCCGCCCGGCCAGGTCGGCCGGCGCCTGGGCCGGGTCGTCCTCGCGCACCACGAGCTGCAGGTAGTTCTCGTACACCCGACCGAGCGCGCGCAGCTCCAACCCGGGATCGGCGACGCGCGCGGAGTCGGCCAGGGTGAGCGCGACCTGAGCCCCGCCGGACGCCAGCAGCGCCAGGTTCGCCAGGCTGCCCTCGGTCTCCAACGCCCTGGCGCGCACGTCCACGAGCTGCCCGGCGAGCAGCGTGGCGAAGTCGAAGTACATGCCCCCGCGCTCACCGGCGGCGATGGCGAGCTCACCCGACGGCGCACCGGTCGTGCACCCGGCCGCCAGCAGCCCGAGCAGGAACACCCGCCGGTTCACAGCGCCGGCTCCAGCGGCAGGGTGACGCGGGCGGTGAACCCGTCCGCCGACGACAGAGCCAGCACGCCCTGCCGGGCCTTGACCAGCTGGTCCGCGATCGCGAGGCCGAGACCGGTGCCGGGCCGCCCGGACCTCCCGCGCCAGAACCTGGACGTGGCCAACGCCAACTCCTCCCCGGTCAACCCGGGACCGTCGTCGTGCACCTCCACCCACCCCACGCCCGCCGCACGGTCCGCGCCCAGCGACACCCGCACCGCGCCCCCGTACTTCACCGCGTTGTCCAGCAGCACGTCCAGCACCTGCGCGAGGTCCGACTCGGGGCAGCGCACCAGTACCGCCAACGCGGGCGTCACGGGCAGCGGCACCTGCCAGAACCCGGCCCGGTCCACCGCCACCGCGCCCACGTCGGCCAACTCCGGCTCACGCCCGCCCGCCGCGACCTCGGTGGCCACGCTCTCCGCCGCCGCCAACGCGAGCAGACCATCCAGCAGCGACTCCAGCCGCTCGATCTCGGCCACGCCCGCCGTGTACGCGCGCACGCCCTCCGGTTTGACCTGGCCGCTCAACGTGTCCATGCGCAGCCGCAACGCCGCCATCGGGTTGCGCAGCTGGTGCGAGGCATCCGCGATCAACCGCCGCTGCTGGTCGGCGGCCTCGGTCACGGCGTCGGACATCCGGTTGAACGACTCCGACAGCTCCCGCACCTCCGGCGGCCCGCTGCTGCCCGGCACGTGCGCCCGCCGTTCCCCCGCGGCCACCGCGCGGACGCCGATGGCCAGCTCCGCCAGCGGCTTGAGCAGCCACCGCGTGACGGCCAGCACCAGCAGGATCGAGATGACGGCCGCCGCCAGCGCGCCGCCGAGCACCAGCAGCCACCGCGCGGTCACGTCCGCCGCCGCACGGTCCACCGACGCCCGCAGCACCACCGCGCCCGCGACCCGGGTGCCTGTGCCGACCGGGCGGGCGAACACCACGTGCCCGGACGACCACGGCTTCACCGTCGGCACGGATGGCGTGGGCTGGTTGCGCAGCGCGGCGTCCAGGACCTGCGCCAACGCGGGGTCGTCGGCGGTGAGGCCGGCCTGGGCCACCGGCTGCCGGCGCGCGTCGACCACCACCACGGGGTCGCCGTACAGCTCGACGTACGCGGTGACCTCGTCGACCAGGGCGGCGCTGTCACCGGTGGTCTCCGCCTGCTGGGCGAGCGCGGCGAACCGGTCGAGGTCGCCGGTGCGGGTGAGCACGAACCGCTGCGTGCGCTCGGCGGACGTGGACGACAGCAGGGGCACGGCGAACGCGGCCACCGCGGCGGCCGAGAACAGCAGCAGCACCAACAGCAGGCGGCGGCGCATTCACGCACCGTCCGGCTTCTCGGCGTGGTCGAGGGCCAGCCGGTACCCGAAACCCCGGATCGTGGTGAGCAGGCCGGGACGGGCCAGCTTGGCCCGCAGCCCGGCCAGGTGCACGTCCAGCGACCGCGACACGGCCAGGTACGCGTCGCCCCACACCTCGTCCATGAGCTGCTGGCGGCTCACCGCCGTGCCCGCGCGGCCGGCCAGCGCGGCGAGCACGTCGAACTCCTTGGTGGTCAACAGGATCTCCTCGTCACCGACCACCACGCGCCGACCCTCCAGGTCGATCTCCACGTCACCGACCCGCACCGTGCGGTCCTTGGGCCCGGTGAGCGCCGTGCTGCGCCGCACGACCGCGTCCATCCTGGCCAGCAACTCACCGAGGCGGACCGGTTTCACCAGGTAGTCGTCCGCGCCGAGGCGCAGGCCGCGCACGATCGACCGCTCGTCACCGCGGGCGGTGAGCACCAGCACAGGCACCTGCGACACCTTGCGGATCTTGCGCAGCACCTCCAGGCCGTCGGTGTCGGGCAGGCCCAGGTCGAGCAGCAGCAGGTCGAACCGGCGGTGCGCCAGGAGCGCGTCCGCGCCACGGGCCACCCGGCTCGGCCGGTGGTCGTTGGCCTCCAGCGCCTCGACCAGGGCGTCCGCGACCCCGTCGTCGTCCTCCACGAGCAGCACGCGCACCCGTCCACCCCCTTCGGTTGGGGCGATTATGGCGTTCGAGGTGTAGAACAAGTGCCTGTGAGCATTGACGAGCACGTGCCCGCAGTCCTCCTGGACGAGGCCAGCGAGGCGTTGGAAGAACTTGCGGGCGTGCTGGCCGACGGCCAGACCCTCAAGGAAGCCTTGCAGCAGCTGGCGGAGTCGGCGTCGCGGGTCATCCCGGACGCCGAGAACGTCAGCGTCACCGTCGTGGGTGAGGAGGGCGCGGCAACGGTGGCCTGGACCGACGAGAAGGTCGTCTCGGTCGACGCCGACCAGTACGCGGCCGGCGACGGACCGTGCCTGGAGGCGTCCAGGGTCGGACGGCCGGTGCGGGCCACCCTGGTGGAAGGCCGGGAGCGGTGGCCCGAGTTCGCCGCCGCCGCCGAGAGGGCGGGTGTGCTGGCGTACCTGTCCGCACCGATCATGCTCGAGGACGACGTGCTCGGCTCACTGAACCTCTACGGCTCGCACGAGCGGGCGTTCGACCCGTTCGACGAGGCGTTGCTGCGGCTGTTCGTCACCGCCGCGTCCACCGCGATCACCGGCTTCCGCCGGTACGACCGGTCCCGTCGGCTGGTCGACCACCTCCAACGCGCGCTGAACTCGCGTGCCGAGATCGACCAGGCCAAGGGTGTGCTGATGGCCGCGCACGGCGTCGACGCGGACGAGGCGTTCGGGATGCTGGTGGTCGAGTCGCAGGAGCACAACACCAAGCTGCGCGACGTGGCCCGCAACCTGCTCTCGTCGGTGCGAAGAACCCCGTGATTGTCACGCCCCTGACAAAAGCGCTATTCGAATTCTTGTTTTCGCAACAGGCGGGCGGTTGAACGGCCGCGGCGCTTCGACTTGCGGTTAGAGTGTGCGGGAAGAAAGTCGATTCCCCCCATTCCGGTCCGAGGAGAAGCATGCGCAAGAACCGTGTCGCCGCGGCGGGTTTCGCCGTCGTGGTTTCCGCCGCGCTTTCCGCGTGCACCGACGGCCCGTCGTCGACGATGAGGACGTTCGACACGCCGCAGGCGCTGGCCGAGGCGAACCGGGTGGCCGCCGAGGGCAGGGGTTCGGTCACCGTCGACCTCGACCTCGCGACCAACGGCAGGGGCAGTTGCGGGTTGCGCACCGACGACTTCGCCGCGTCGTGCCGCATCTCCATCGCCGACGCCGAGGAGGTCGCGTACGTGATGGTGCCGGACGGCATCTTCGTGCGGATACCGCAGGGGCAGGCGCCGCAACCGGACAAGCCGTGGCTCAAGATCGACCCGGACGACCCGGACAACGCGCTGGGGCGGGCGATGGCGGACGTCGCCGTGCACATCCGCGACACCGCCGACATCCGCAAGGCGCTGCCCGAGGGCGCGCGGATCGTGGAGAAGACCGAGGAGTCCGTGTCCGGCAGGCAGACCGTCCGGTACACCGCGCACGTGACGGTGAACGGGCAGGCGTCGGTGCTGAAGCTGTGGGTGGACGAGCAGGACTTGCCGGTGAAGACCGAGGTGCGCACGCCGGTCGAGGGCGGTGAGCCGGTGCAGGTCGTGGCGAACTACCGCGACTGGGGCAAGCCGGTCGACATCACCCCGCCCACGCCGGAGCAGGTCGGCGAGTTGCCGACGCTGCCGGGCTGACGCCCCGCGCGCGGATCGGCCCCCTCCCGGGTTCGTCCTGCGGAGGGGGCCGATCCCGTTGCCGGGCAAGGGGATCGTCAGGCGCGGCGGCGGGTGCGGCGCAGGTAGAGCAGGATGCCCGCGCCGACGGCGAGCAGGGCGCCGCCCAGCACGAGCGGACCCTGGATCGAGGGGCCGGTGTCGGCCAGCTTGCCGCTGTTGGTCGGGTGGGTCACGGGGACCACGGCCGGTGTCGTGGTGGTGGTCGTCGTTGTCGTGCTGCTACGGGTGGTCGAAGTGGCGCTCGTGGTGGTGCTGCGCGTGGGAGCGCTCGTGGTGGTGGTGGTCGTCGGTGTCGTGGTGGTGGATGACGGAGTTGTCGTCATGGTGGTCGGCTGAGTGGTGGTCGTCGTTCTCGTTGTGGTGGTGGGACTTGTGGTCGTGGTGGTGGATGTGGTCGTTGTCGGCTGAGTGGTTGTCGTGGTGGGACTTGTGGTGGTGGTCGTCGGGGACGTGGTCGTCGTCGTGGTGGTCGAGTCCGTTGTGGTGGTTGTGGGATCGCTGGTGGTCGTGGTTGTCGTCGTCGGGTCGGTGGTGGTGGTCGGGTCGGTGGTGGTCGTCGTGGGGACGGTCGTTGTCGTCGTGGTGGTGGTAATGGTGGTGTCCGGCTTCACGGTGAACTGGTACAGCTGCGTCGACTGGCCCGGCTTGAGGGTGCACGCCGAGGTGAACGTGCCCAGCCCGGTCTCCGAGCCGTCGGACTTGCGCGGCGTCAGGGTGGTCTCGAAGTTGCCGATGCTGATCGTCGTGGTCCCGGCGTTGGGGAAGCTCACCGGCGGCGTGCTGCCCGTGGCGACGGTGTCGAACGCGCCCGACGGCGGCACCGGCGTCTTCGCCACGGTCAGGTTCGGCACGATGTCCAGCGCGAAACCCGCGTTGTCGATCCGGGTCTGGGCCTTGGCCGTGCCCTCCACGGTCGCCGCGCCGACGAGCACGAGGCCCTGCGTCGCCAGGTCCGGCACGGTCGCGGTGGCCGTCACGCGGGACTCCGGGATCGGGCTGCCCACCACCGCCTCGTCCGGCAGGTCGGCCACCACGATCTCGACGCTCATGTCCTGCGCCCCGATCAGCGGGAACGGGCAGTTGTAGACCAGGGTGAGCGTCGCGGTCGCGGCACTGCCGACGCCCGCGCCCCACAGGGCCGCGCCGAAGACCACCGCCGCGCCGACGGCCAGCGCGGCCACCCGGTGTCGCAGTCTCATGTCAGGTTCTCTCCTGGGAACGCCCCGAGCGGGGGGGGGGGGGGGGGGGGCGGGGGGGGGGGGGGGGGGGGGGGGTTGGGGGGGGGGGGGGGGGGGGGGTGGGGGGGGCGGGGGGGGTGGGGGTGTG
>NZ_JBFAQZ010000002.1:6095-50355 GCF_040673975.1 Actinosynnema sp. NPDC050801
GCCAGGAGGAACGACCCGGAAACCGCGGTCATGCCCACGGCGCGACGGGCGGGCGTCGCCGGCCCGCTGCGGGGGAGGTGGGGTCACTGCTTGGCGATGTCGAGGTCCAGCGTGTTGCCCGGACCGGGGATGGTGCCGTTGACCACGGCGGTCACCAGACCGCAGCGGTCGAACCGGCCGATCTCGTAGGAACCGGTGAGGCCGCCGCCGTTGAGCGGGTCGAAGCCCGGCTTCGAGGTCAGGTCGATGGTGCTCGGCGCGACGGTCTGGCAGTGGTCGGTCGGCCGCACGACCTGGATGCCCAGCACCCGCACGTCGGTCAGCTTGATCCCGACGGTGGTGCGCGCGGTGACCGCGCCCGCGGTGATCGTGCCCGTCGTGCGGCCCTGCGGGATCATCCGCACGGTCGCGGTGGTCGGCACGAAGCCGAACAGCTTGAACTTGCCGGACGCGTCGGGCAGCGCCAGGTCACCCGCGAACTTGCCGCCCATCAGGTCGACCTCGGTGGCCAGCGTGCCCGGTCCGAGCGGCAGGTGGGAGTTCAGCTTCTTGATGGTCGACGAGCCGTTGACGCCGTAGGTGATCCGCAGCGGGTCGTTCGGCGCGGTGGTGGTGGTCGTCGTCGTGGTCGTCGGCTGGGTCGTGGTGGTGGTCGTAGTCGGCTGAGTGGTCGTGGTCGTGGTGGTTGTGGTGGTGGTCGGAACGGTCGCCGGTGTCACGGTGAACTCGTAGAGCCGCGTGTTCTGGTCCGGCTTGAGGGTGCAGTCGGAGGTGAACGTGCCCAGGCCCGTCTCGCTGCCGTCGGCCTTGCGCGGCGTCAACGTGGTGCTGAAGTTGCCGACCGTGATGGTGGTGAGGCCCGCGTTGGTGAAGGTGACCGGGGGAGTGCCGCCGGTGGCGACGGTGTCGAACGGGCCGGACGCGGGCACGTTCGTCTTGGCCACCACCAGGTCCGCCACGATGTCGTGCGGCGCGCCCACGTTGTCCACCACCGTCCGCGCCTTGGCGGTGCCCTCCACGGTCGTCGCACCGACCAGCGTCAGACCTTGTGTCGCGGTCGCCGGCACGGTCGCGGTGGCGGTGACCTTCGACGCCGGGATCGGCTGACCGACCACGGCCGAGTCGGGCAGGTCGGCCACCTCGATCCTGACGCTCATGTCCTGCGGGCCGATCAAGGGGAACGGGCAGTTGTAGACCAACGTCAGGCTGGCGGTGGCCGCCGTGCCGGTGCCCGCGCCGGCGAACGCCACCGAGCCCACGACCGCGGTGGCGACCGCGAGCGCGCCGACGACCGACCGACCAGTTCGTTTCAGCATGTGCATCTCCTCGTCGAGAGCAGTGCGGAAAAGAGGGCTTGCGCTGTGCCGCAAGGGCTACTGGTCGGTAAGGTAGCTTTGCGGAACAGTCGGGGCAAGTATTTCTCTCACGTTTTACCCCGCCATGTCAGGCGGGCACAAAAGCAGTCGAAGGCTTTATCACGCGCATGACAAATCATTCCTCGGTGCTTGTGCGCACCGGCTCGGGGAAAGTACTTTCGAAGAATGAGCGGAGCGGTGCGGTGAGGGTCGCGGTGGTGCTGGCCGCGGTCGCCGTGCTGTGGGCCGCGGTCTGGACCCCGACGTGGGTCGTGCGGCACGCCGAGGTCCGCCCACCGCGGTTGGCGGCCGGCATCAAGCTCACCTACCAGGTCGACGGGGTGACCCGGATCCACCGGCTCCAGTCCGACCTCGTGCTCGGACCCGGCACCCTCGAAGCCGAGATCGACCTGGCCAACGGCACGATCACCGGCGACCTGTGGTTGCCGCCGAGCTACGGCTACTTCATCGTGTTCGGCTTCGTGCCCAACACCGCGCGCACCGACCTGATCCCGGTCGGCAAGGTCACCGGCACCATCAAGGACGGCCAGGTCAAGGCGAACTCCAAGCTCGACATCGAGCTCAGCGAGGTCGCCGTCAACGCCCAGCCGCTGGACGTCGGCCAGACGTGCCGGACCGTCGAACCCGCCTCGATCGACCTCGAAGGCCCGTTCGAGCTGGCGAAGATGCGGATGAAGGGCGTCTACCCGATCCCGCCTTTCACCGGCTGCCAGGGTCGTGAGCGGTTGGACCCGCTGATGACCGGCCTGATCTCCGGTCCGGGCAACGCGATCGACCTCACGCTGACCTTGCTCCCTGCGGTCCCGTGAACCCCGGCGGACCCGCGGCCCGGGGCTGCCCGGTCGAGCCGCCCAGCAGCCGCAGCGCCCGCAGCGCGATGCCCATGTCGAACAACGCGTCCGGGTCGTGCAGCTTGGCCCCGAACAGCTCCTCCAACTGCCGCAACCGGTAGCGCACCGTCTGCGGGTGCACGGCCAGGCTCGACGCGACCTCCGGCGCGCTGCCCCGCGTCTCCACCCAGGCGGTCATCGTCTCCCGCATCCGCTGCTGCTGCTTGGGCGTCAACCCGTCCAGCGGCGCCAGCGTCCGCTTCACCAGTTCACGCACCAGCTCCTCGTCGCCGAGCAGCAGCAACGTCGACAGGTGCTCGGTGGTGTCCACCATCGGTCGGTCCGCGATCACGCCGGACTGGATCAGGGTGATGGTGCGTCGCGCCCAGCGCAGCGACTGCCGCGCCGAGGTCAGCGGCACGACCGGTCCCACGGCCGCGCGCCACCCGCCGAGCTTCTGCTCCAACGCGACCAGCTGCCGTTCCGGGTCGGTGAGTAGCAGGCACGGCTCGCCGCCCTCCAGATCCATCAGGATGTCCTCGTGCAGCGCCGGTATCGGCAGCTGGTGCTGGTCGGTGCGCCGTTCCAGCGCCACCACCAGCACCTTGTCCGGCAACGGCCAGTGCGCCGCCTCGGCCAGCTCCGCCAGGGCGTTCGGGTGGTAGCCGGGTTCGCCCAGGAGCAGCTCCAGCAACCGCTTGCGCCGCCGCTGCAACGCGCCCGCGTGCCTGGCCTGCGCCTCGGCGTACCCCTCCATCGACCGCAGGGACAGCTCGTCGATGTAGGCGAAGATCGCCTCGGCGATCAGGCACATGGTGGCCAGCGGCACGCGTTCGACCTGCCCGAACTCGGAGATCCGCCGCCACGCCACCCGTGCGCCGATCCGGTAGGCGGTCTGGAGCAGGTCGAGGCTGCGGCCCGCGCTCACCTCCAGCTTGCCCAGCAGGCGGAAGAGCTTGGCCCGGTCCTCGCGCTGCGCGGTCGGGTCCACCATCCGGTCGATGAACTGGTGGATCGCCTGTTCCACGCCCTCGACCACCACTTGGCCGAACATCCCCTCCAGCTTCTGCGAATATTCGGCGATCTGGTCCTGGATTTCCCGGACCATGTCCACGGCCACGTCACCGGCCCTGGCGCGGAACTTCGGCGCCAGGTCGGCGGGCAGCTGCTCCCACAGGTCCGCGTTCCCGATGAGCGGTAACTCGGAGGCTCGGAGTTCTCCGGTTCTGTTCATGCTGTTCGCCCACCACCAAACGATTGGGTGTGATTCCGAACACTGTATTTTTGATCATGAAAAGTTGTCAACCAGGTGCACTCGGATGACAAAGTCGCCACTGTTGTCGTGCGTCGGATGACAAAAACGGCGCTAGCGGAGCTCCCGGCGCAACACCTTCCCGGTCGCGTTGCGCGGCAGCGACGTCGTCAGCACGACCTCGCGGGGCACCTTGTGCCTGGCCGGCAGGTGCTCCACCTCGCTCGGGTACACGTTCTCGCCGCCCGAGGCGATCATGTCGTCCTCGCGACCGTCGACGAACAACCGGCCGTGCCGGTCGAAGTGGCCGAGGTCGCCGGTGCTCACCAGGCCGTCGACGACGTCCTTGGCCCCACCGTCGGAGTAGCCGCTGAACCGCAGCCGGCTGCCCACGAACACCCGGCCCACCACGCCCGGCTCGGTGATCCGGCGGCCCTGCTCGTCGTTGACGCTCACCCGGCACGTGCGCGGCGGCCGACCGACCGTGCCCGGTGCCGCGCGCAGGTCGTCCGGCGTGGCCACGGCCGCCACCGCCACCTCGGTCGACCCGCACAGGTCGTACACGACCTCGCCGAACCGCCGGGCCGCCTCGGCGGCCGGCGGCGCGGGCAGGTCGGCGCCGGGGCTGAGCACCACCCGCAGCGCGGACAGGTCGTGCGACTCCAGCTCCAGCGGACCGAGGTCGAGGATGCGCCGGAGCATCGTCGGCACCAGCACCACCGCGGTGGCCCCGGGCTGCTCGCGCACGGCACGCCGCACCGACCCGAGCATCGGCCCCCACGCCCGCACCTCGACCAGCGACCGCACCGCCCGGCCGGGCCTGAGCGGTTGGACCATTCCGGCGCGGTGCAGCACCCGAACGCAGTGCGTCAGATAGGACACGCGTGCACCCCCCATCGTCGACAACGCCAAACATTGGTAGCCGCAAGGTGGGGTGCGGCGCCAGGGCGCGGTCGGCTTTTTGTATCCGGGTGAGTGTTCGGCCGGGCAACTTTGTCACGTGCCTGACAAGCTTTTGCGGCTGCTTGTGCGGTGCGACGTCCGTTAGTAACGTACTCGTCGGTAACGTTATTTTCGGATTATTCACGACACCTTTCGGAGAATGCCCGTGGCATTGCGTCGACGCCTGCTGGGACTGCTGTTCGCGGCCCTCCTGGTCGCGCTGTGCGGTTTGTCCGTCGCGGCGTACCAGAAGGTGTTCACCCCGCGGGTCACCGTGCTGCTGCGCACCGACCACGTCGGTAACCAGCTCCAGGCGGAGTCGGACGTGAAGCTGCTCGGCGTGCTGGTCGGCGAGGTGCGGGCGATCCGCTCGCGCGGCGACGGCGCCGAGGTGGAACTGGGCCTGCACCCGGACCAGGTCGGCCGCATCCCGGCGAACGTGTCCGCCCGGCTGCTGCCCAAGACGTTGTTCGGCGAGCGGTTCGTCAGCCTCGAACTCCCGCACGACCCGGCCGGCGCGCTGGACGAGGGCGCCGTGATCGAGCAGGACCGCACGTCCGGGGCGATCGAGCTGGAACGGGTGCTCGCCGACCTGTTGCCCACCTTGCAGGCCGTGCGGCCGGACAAGCTGTCCACCGCGCTGACCTCGGTGGCGCAGGCGCTGGACGGGCGCGGCGCGACGCTGGGGCAGGCGATCGTGGAGCTGGACGCGTACCTGCGCGAGCTCAACCCGCAGCTGCCGGTGCTCAAGGAGGACATCACCAAGTTCGCCGACGTCACCGGCGTGTACGCCGACGCCGGCCCGGACCTGGTGCGGGCGTTGACGGACGCCACCGCGGTCAGCCGCACGCTCGCCGAGCAACGCGCGGACCTCGACGCGCTGTACTCCAGCCTCACCACGGCGTCCGCCGACCTGACCGGGTTCGTCCGGGACAACGGCGAGACGCTGGTCGCGCTGTCCGACCGGGCCCGGCCGACGGTGGAGCTGTTCGCCACCTACTCGCCCGAGTTCGGGTGCGTGCTGAGCGCGGTCAACGCCCTCCGGCCGCGGATGGACCAGGTGCTCGGCAAGGGCACGGACCAGCCGGGCGTGCACGCGGGGGTCACCGTCGTGCCGCCGGGCCGGGCGTACGTCCCCGGCCGGGACGAGCCGGTGCACCGCCGGGGTGGTGCGCCGCACTGCCCGGCCGGTCCGGTCAACGCCGTCGCACCGGACCAGGTGCCCGACTGGGCCGGTCTGCTGGTCGCCGAATGAGGGGACGCACATGAGGGGGCGCAGATGAGAAGGCGCAGATGAGGGGGCCCAAATGAGGGGGCACCGATGAGGAACGTTGCCGCGCCCTTGACCAAGTTCCTGGTGTTCGTCGTCGTCACCGTCGCCGCGACCGGGTTCCTGGCGGCCACCATCGCGGGCAGCCAGGTCGGGTCGACGGCGCTGTACCAGGCCCGGTTCACCGACGTCACGGCGTTGGCGGAGGGCGACGACGTGCGCATGTCCGGGGTGAAGGTCGGCCAGGTGGAGTCGCTGGAGCTGGTGGACGACGAGCTGGTCGACGTCGGCTTCTCGGTCGCCGACGGCCGGTCGCTGTCCGCTGACGTCACCGCGACCATCAAGTACCGCAACCTGGTGGGCCAGCGGTACATCGCGCTGGAGCAGCCCGCCGGGCGGATCGACGCGAGGTTGCCGCACGGCGGCCTCATCCCGGTCGAGCGGACCACCCCGGCGCTCGACCTGACCACCCTGTTCAACGGGTTCAAGCCGCTGTTCCAGGCGCTCGACCCGGAAGACGTCAACAAGCTCTCCCACGAGATCATCCAGGTGTTGCAGGGCGAGGGCGGGACCGTGGAGAGCCTGCTCGCGCACACGGCGTCGCTCACCTCCACCCTGGCCGCCAAGGACGACGTCATCGGCAAGGTCGTGGAGAACCTGAACGCGGTGCTGGAGACGGTCAACTCCCGCGACGACCGGTTCGGCTCGCTGCTGACGTCGATGCGGCAGCTGGTGTCGGGGTTCGCCGCGGACCGGCAGCCGATCGGCAACGCCATCACCGGCCTCGCGGCGTTGAGCGACAGCACGGCGTCGTTGCTGGAACAGGGACGCCAACCGCTCAAGGAGGACATCGCGGCGCTCGGGCTGCTCGCGGGCAACCTCGCCGACGCGCCCGAGCTGGAGCCGTTCATCCGGAACCTGCCGGTGAAGTTCGAGGCGATCGGCCGCACCGCGTCCCACGGCTCCTGGCTCAACTTCTACCTCTGCTTCGCCTCCTCGCAGGCGCCGCCCGCGCCCGGCGGACCGCCGGTGGGCCTCCCCGTCACCGAATCGAGGTGCCACCGATGACGTCCAAGAGGGTCGAACGCGGACCGGTGCTGCTGGGGGCCGTCGGCCTCCTGGCCATCGCGGTCACCGCCCTGCTCACCTTCTTCCTGGAGGACCTGCCGTTCTTCGGCGGCGGCGCCAGGCACACCGCCGAGTTCACCGAGGCGGCCGGCCTGCGCGTGGACGACGAGGTCCGCGTCGCGGGCATGAAGGTGGGCGCGGTGACCGACGTCGAGCTGCACGGGGGCCGGGTCCGGGTGACGTTCCGGGTCGGCGGCGTCGAGCTGGGCGACCGCAGCCGGGCCGAGATCAGGATCAAGACCCTGCTCGGGCAGAAGTACCTGGCGCTGGACTCCGAGGGCCGCGAACCGCTCACCGGCACCATCCCGGTGGAGCGCACCACCTCGCCGTACGACGTGGTCGAGGCGTTCGGCGGGTTGTCGACCACGGTCGGCGGGATCGACACCGACCAGCTGGCGCAGAGCTTCCAGGTGCTGTCGGACACCTTCCGCGACTCGCCGGAGCACGTGCGGCAGGCGTTGGAAGGGCTGTCGTCGCTGTCGAGGACGATCTCGTCGCGCGACGAGCAGCTGGCGTCGTTGATCAAGGGCGCGAACCAGGTCAGCGGGGCGCTGGCGGAGCGCAACGACGACTTCGCCGCGCTCATCACCGACGGCAACCTGCTGCTGGAGGAGATCGGGCACCGCCGTGACGCGATCGGCCGGCTCCTCGACGGGACGCGGGAGCTGTCCCGCCAGCTGTCCGGTCTGGTGGCGGACAACAACGAGCAGCTGCGGCCCGCGTTGGAGCAGCTGGAACGCGTCACCGACGTGCTGCGGGACAACCAGGACGCGCTGAACCGCGGCCTCGCGCTGGCCGGGCCGTACTACCGGGTGCTGAACAACGCGCTGGGCAACGGCCAGTGGGTGGACACCTACCTGTGCGGTCTCGTGGTCGATCCCGGCGCGCGGCGCGACTGCCCGACCGGAGGCCGCTGATGTTCGTGCGCACACGGGGCAACCGCCGCCTGGTGGTCGGGCTCGCCCAGGGGTTCGTGCTGGTGCTCGTCGCGACGGCGGCGGTGTGGTGGATCTTCCTGCGTCCCGCGACGACCCGTGTCGCGGCCTACTTCACCGCCGCCGTGGGCGTGTACGAGGGCTCCGACGTGCGGGTGCTCGGGGTGAAGGTCGGCCGGGTGGTCGGCGTACTGCCCGAAGGCGGGGCGGTGCGGGTGGAGCTGGAGCTCGACCACGGCGTGGATGTGCCCGCGGACGCCCGTGCCGCGGTCGTGTCGCCGAACATCGTGGCCGACCGGTACGTGCAGCTCACGCCCGTCTACACCGGTGGTGACAAGATCGGTTCCGGGGCGGTGATCACCAGCGCGCGCACGGCGGGCACGGTCGAGCTGGACGAGTTGTACGCGAGCCTCGACACGTTGTTGACCGCGCTCGGCCCGAACGGGGCCAACCGCGAGGGCGCGTTGTCCGACCTGCTGCGCACGGGCGCGGAGAACCTCGACGGCACCGGTGGCGCGTTGGGCGAGTCGATCCGGCAGCTCGCGGACGCGGCGAAGACGTTGGCCGGGTCGCGCGACGACCTGTTCGGGACGGTGGACCACCTCCAGTCGTTCACCTCGATGCTCGCCGCGAACGACGAGCAGGTGGGGCGGCTGGCCGAGCAGCTGGCCGACGTGTCCGGGTTCTTCGCGGCCGAGCGGGACGACCTGGCCGCGGCGTTGGGCGAGCTGGCGACGGCCCTGGAGCAGGTGCGGGGTTTCGTGCACGACAACCGCGGCCGGGTCCGGTCCAGTGTGGAGGATCTGGCGGTGTTGACCGGAATCCTGGTGCGGCAGCAGGAATCGATGGCCGAGGTGCTGGAGGTCGCGCCGGTCGCGTTGCACAACGTGGTGAACGCCTACGACCCGGCGACCGGGACGTTGACCGCGCGGGCCAACCTGAACGAGTTCGTGACCAACCTGCTGAGCGTGCCCGGCGGTGCAGGTGTGCCAGGAGGTTCGCGGTGAGGCGGTCGGCGGCGGTGGGGCTGGTGCTGGTGCTGACCGGGTGCTCGGCGATGCCCAGCGCGTACGACCTGCCGCTGCCCGGCGGCGCCGACCTCGGCGACCGGCCGTACCGGGTCACCGTCGAGTTCGACGACGTGCTCGACCTCGTGCCGCACGCCGGGGTGAAGGTGGACGACGTGCCGGTGGGCAAGGTCGAGGACATCGCGTTGTCCGAGGACGGCTCCACGGCGTTGGTGCGGGTCGCGGTGCGCGGTGACGTGCTGCTGCCGGCCAACGCCCTCGGGCGGTTGCGGCAGTCGAGCCTGCTGGGGGAGAAGTACGTGGAGCTGGCCGTGCCGGCCGAGCGGTCGGCGTCGCCGCTGGTGGACGGCGCGGTGATCCCGGTGGCGCGGACCAACCGCAACCCCGAGGTGGAAGAGGTGTTCGGCGCGTTGTCGATGCTGCTCAACGGCGGCGGGATCGCGCAGATCCAGGACATCTCGCGGGAGCTGAGCGCGGCGTTGTCCGGCAACGAGGCGGCGGTGCGGTCGCTGCTGTCCACGGTGAACTCCTTCGTGGGTGCGATGGACTCGCACAAGGGGGAGATCGCGCGTGCCCTGGACGGGATGGACAAGCTCGCGTCGTCGTTGGAGTCGCGCAAGGAGGACATCGGCGAGGTGCTGGACGGGCTGGAACCCGGTCTGCGGGTGCTGAACGACCAGCGCGGGCAGTTGGTCGGGCTGCTGAACGCGTTGCGGGAGCTGTCCGACGTCGCGGTGGGCACGGTGGACCGCAGCCGGGACGACCTGGTGGCCGACCTGCGGGCGTTGGAGCCCACGTTGCGGCGGCTGGCCGAGTCGGGGCAGAACCTGCCGCAGTCGTTGGAGATGCTGCTGACGTTCCCGTTCACCGACGCCGTGCTGGACGGCATCAAGGGTGACTACCTCAACACGTACCTGACCCTCGAACCTGGAGCGCGTTGATGATCACCCGGCGGATCAGGTTGCAGGTCGCGCTGTTCGCGGTCATCGCGCTGCTCGGCGTCAGCTACGTGGGCGCGAAGTACGTGGGGCTCGTGGTCGTGGACGACGGGTACGTGGTCCGGCTGGAGCTGGCCCGGACGGGAGGCCTGTTCACCGGCGGTGAGGTGACCTACCGCGGTGTGCCGGTGGGGCGGGTCGGTCCGATCCGGTTGGGTGACGGGCAGGTCGAGGTCGAGCTGCGCATCGGGGCGGGCGCGCCGCGGATCCCGACGGACCTGGAGGCCGTGGTCGCCAACCGCTCGGCGGTGGGGGAGCAGTACGTCGACCTGCGGCCGCGCGGGAGCGGGGGACCGTACCTGGGGGACGGATCGGTGATCCCGCGGTCGAGCACGCGGTTGCCGTTGCCGGTGGAGCAGGTGCTGACCAGCCTGGACGACCTGGCGCGCTCGGTGCCGGTGGAGTCGTTGCGCACCGTCGTGGACGAGCTGGACCAGGCGTTGCGGGGTACCGGGCCGGACCTGCAGGTGCTGCTGGACGCGACGACGGAGTTCATCGCGACCGCGGGTGCGCACCTGCCGCAGACCACGCGGCTGCTGAACGACTCCGCGGCGGTGTTGCAGACGCAGGTGGACCACTCGGCGGCGATCAACTCGTTCGCCGACAGCGCCCTGCTGGTGGCGTCCCGGCTGCGTGCGGCGGACGGCGACCTGCGGCGGCTGATCGGCGCGGTGCCGGGGGCGTCGGCCGAGGTGAGCGCCCTGCTGCGGGAGTCGGGGCCCAACCTCGGGATCGTCCTGGCCAACCTCCTGACCACCGCGGACGTGCTGGTCACCCGGCAGGGCGCGCTGGAGGAGGTCCTGGTGACGGTCCCCGACGCGGTGTCGGTGGGCGCTTCGGCGGTCGGGTCCGGCCAGGCGCGGTTCGGCTTGGCCCTGACGTTCTTCGAACCTGCGCCGTGCGTGACGGGCTACGAGGGCACACCCCGCAAGGGCGGCCTGGACACGTCCGCCGGCCCGTTCAACACCGGTGCCGCGTGCACCCTCCCGCGCGGCTCCGCCACCGGCGTCCGAGGCTCCCAGAACGCCCCACGCTGAACCTGAGCGTTGAATTCGGGGGGCCTGAACGTAGGACACGGCTGTTCTGAACGTAGGACACGCGCGACGTGGAGGTACGACTCGCGCGTGTCCTACGTTCGGAACGCGCGTGTCCTACGTTCAGGCCCTCCGAGTTGAACGTTCAGGAGGGTCAGACGGGGGAGAGGTAGAGCCAAGAACCGTTCTCGCGGACGAAGCGGCTGTTCTCGTGCAGCACGTCGCGTTGGCCGTGCAGGCGGTAGTGGGCGCGGAACTCGACCGTGCCCGTCGTCTGGAACAGGGTGCCGTCGGTGCGGGACAGGATCTCCAGGTGGGTCCAGCGCTGGTCCGGGTCGAGGTCGAGCGAGGCCGGCCGGGTGGTGGGGTGCCAGGTGGCCAGCAGGTAGTCCTCGTCACCCACCGCGAAGGCGCTGTAGCGGGAGCGCATGAGGGCCTCGGCGGTGGGCGCCTGGCGACTGCCCCGGTGCAACGGCCCGCAGCACGCCCCGTACGGCTCGCCCTGGCCGCACGGGCAGCGACGGACGCTGTCGGACGTGCTCATTCCGGTCGGTCGCACGCCGTGCGGCCGGAACGGTCGTAGCGGACCCACGCCAGCGCGTTCTCCGCCTCACGGTCACCGGCCGCGGCCTGTGCCGACAGCGACGCGTGCACCTGGTACCGCAGGTCGGCGGGCACGGAGGGGTTGGCCAGCAGGTTCGCCCGGATCGCCGGGCGCGGGTCGTCGGCCAGCAGCGCCAACGCCTCGGCGGGCGCGCCGGGATCGGTCGACAGCGCCTCGCGCACCGCGTCGTCCGGGTCGCCCGCCAGGGCCACGCCCCGCGCGACGGACATCTGTTCGGTCACGGGACCAGGATATAAGGGAAGCGGCCCCCTCCCGTTGACTGCCAGTCGGGGAGGGGAGCCGCTTCGAGGGCTGGCTACGGCGTCAGCCGCACGCCGCACCGTTCAGAGTGGGAGAAGTGAACGGTGGGGTACCGCCGCTGAAGCTCGCGTTGTAACCGATGGTCGCGGTACCACCGGTCGCGAGTCCGCCGTTCCAGGCCGCGTTGCCGACGCGGACGATGTCGCCGCCGTCGGTCCACGTCCCGTTCCAGCCCTGGGAAACGGTCACACCGGGCGCGGAGAACGTCAGGGTCCAGCCGTTGATCGCCGCGCCCCGGTTCTCGATGACGATCTCGCCGGTGTAACCGCCCGACCACTGGCTCACCACGCGGTGCGTCACCCGACATGCGCCCCCTGGAGGCGATGTCGTGGTCGTGGTGGAAGTGGTCGTGGAAGTAGTAGTGGTGGTCGTGGTGGAAGTGGTGGTCGACCTCGACGTGCTCAAGGACGTCGTGGTGCTGGTCGGACCGGCCGCCACCGCCATGTCGTACGCCCGCTGCGGCACGAACTGGCCCGCACCCGCGATGCAGCCGTCGGCCTCACCCGGCAGCTTGATCCACAGGAAGGCGTCGATCTGCGAGTCACCGGTGTTGGTCGTGCTCGCCGTGCCGATCGCCCGGCCCGCCGGGTCGCACCACTCGTCGCCCAACGGTCCGTTGCCGTTGCGGCTGGTGTCGACGACCGCCTTGAACCGCGAGTCGCCCAGCCCGTTGAGCACGGCCTTGGCGAACGCGACCTCGTCACGCGTGTGCCGGTAGTTCGACACGTTGGTGGCGATGCCGTCGGCGCTGTTGGCGATGTCCGCGCCGCGCAGTCGCTGCACGGCTTCGGACGGGGTCAGCCACGCGGAGTGGCCGATGTCGAAGTACACCTTCGTCTGCGCGGAGCCGTTCTTGAGCCTCTTGCCCGCGTAGGCCATCGACGCCATCGTCTCGGTCTGCTGGGCAGGGGTCTGGCAGTTGGTCATGATCGGCAGCACGTCGGGTTCCAGGACGATCGCCGCCGGGCGACCCGCGATACCCGCGGACACCTGGTCGATCCACGTCCGGTAAGCCGAGTGCGAGGGCGCGCCGCCGCCGCTCGCGCCCCCGCAGTCCCGGTTGGGCACGTTGTAGACGACCAGGATCGGAATCTTCCCGGCCGCCGCCGCGGCACCCACGAACGCGTCGACCTGCCCCCTGACCTCGGAGGTGTTGGTGGTGGTGTACCACCGCGCCTGCGGGGTGTTGACGATCCGGTCACGGATCACCGCCGCTCGCGAGTCGTTCGGGTTCTGCGCGACCCACCTCGCCGCTGAGGTGTTCGGGTCGACGTAGAACGCCGAGTCGGCTGCTTGCGCGGTGGTAGCACCACCGCCGAGGACCAGTGCCACGGCACTGGCGACCAACGCGCTGGACAGCGCGCCCGCCGCGGCCAACCTGGCCTTGTGCCGTGGCCTACGGCCGCCGTTGCCGGCGTCGTTGGCGTCGTGTGCTCGCATCTGAGTCCTCGCAGCTTCGGTGCTGAACGGGGGCCGGCTTCTTCGACTGGGAGCGCTCCCAGGTGGCAGGACTGTAGCCACTGGTAAACGGTGATGAAAAGGGGTCGAGGTCGACGGTGGGCTCCCGCCGTTTCTCACATTCCGTGAAGTGAACGCCGGATGAACCATGGCTGAGACGGGTAAGGCACAGTCGAACGTGGTGCTCACTACTTTGTGTACGTATTTGCGGTGCTGACTACTCCGAACGAGTGAGTGAGACCCAGGTCACGGACCAGCCGAAGTCGTCGGCGAAATTTCCGGGAATTACGCCGTGCGGCCGCAGCGGCGATGAGCCGAAAAGCGCACCTCTGGTGCAGAAAACCGGACAATCTTAGTCTGGGAACGCTCCCAGCACCCTGTGCACCCGTTCCCGACCCGGAGGCAACGCAATGACGCGCACTCCCTCCCGACCCGTCGCGGTGGCGGTGGTGACGGCCCTCCTGGCGGCCGTCGCCCTCGCCGCCACCGTGCTCGTGCCGCACCTGCGACCGGTGGCCACCGCGCAGGTCGCGGCCCAGGCCGACCCGCGGGTCGAGCAGCTGCTCGCCCGCATGTCGCTGGACGACAAGATCGGCCAGATGACCCAGGTCGACCGCGGCGCGCTCGACTCCGTCACCGACCTGGCCACCTACCGGATCGGTTCGCTGCTGTCCGGCGGCGGCTCCGCGCCCAGCTCGAACACGCCCCAGGCCTGGGCCGACATGTACGACAACTTCCAGCGCACCGCCATGTCGACCCCGCTGGGCATCCCGCTGATCTACGGCGTGGACGCCGTGCACGGGCACAACAACGTGCGCGGCGCGACGATCTTCCCGCACAACATCGGCCTGGGTGCCACCCGCGACCCGGAGCTGGTCAAGCGCATCGGCGCGGTCACCGCGACCGAGGTGGCGGGCACCGGCATCGACTGGAACTTCGCGCCCTGCCTGTGCGTGGCGCGCGACGACCGGTGGGGCCGGACCTACGAGTCGTTCGGCGAGGTGCCGGAGATCCCCACCGCGATGACCACCTACGTCGACGGCCTCCAGGGGGCGACGCTCGGCGGCACGCCCAGCTCCGTGCTCGCCACCGCCAAGCACTTCATCGGTGACGGCGGCACCGCGGGCGGCGACGACCAGGGCGACGCGCGGATCACCGAGCAGGAGTTGCGCACGGTGCACCTGCCGCCGTTCAAGGCCGCCGTCGACCGCGGCGTCGGCTCGGTGATGATCTCCTACAGCAGCTGGAACGGCGTCAAGGCGCACGGCCACCGCTACCTGATCACCGACCTGCTCAAGGGCGAGCTCGGCTTCACCGGGTTCGTGGTGTCGGACTGGGCGGGCATCGACCAGATCGACGGCGCCACCGGGTTCACCGGCGCCGAGGTCGCCGCGGCGGTCAACGCGGGCATCGACATGGTCATGGTCCCGACCGACTACCGGAGGTTCACCGGCCTGCTCAAGGCCGAGGTGCAGGCGGGCCGGGTGACCACCGCGCGGATCGACGACGCCAACCGCCGCATCCTGACCAAGAAGTTCGAACTGGGCCTGTTCGAGCGCCCGCTGACCGACCGCTCGCTCACCTCGACGATCGGTTCGGCGGCGCACCGGGACCTGGCCCGCCAGGCGGTGCGGCAGTCGCAGGTGCTGCTGCGCAACGACGGCGTGCTGCCGCTGGCCAAGTCCGGCAAGTACTTCGTGGCGGGCAAGTCGGCCGACAACATCGGCTACCAGAGCGGCGGCTGGACGATCTCCTGGCAGGGCGGCAGCGGCAACACCACCCCCGGCACCACGATCCTCCAGGGCATCCGCGACCTGGCCGGCTCGCGCGCGACGATCACCCACGACCGGTACGGCGCCGGGGTGGACGGCTCGTACACCGCGGCCATCGCGGTGGTGGGGGAGACCCCGTACGCCGAGGGCCAGGGTGACCGGCCCAACGGCCTGGCCCTGGACCGCGAGGACCTGGAGACGATCAACCGGCTGCGGTCGACGGGCATCCCGGTGGTCGTCGTGCTGGTGTCGGGGCGTCCGATGGACGTCGCGAACCAGGTCGCCGACTGGGACGCGCTGCTCGCCTCGTGGTTGCCGGGCACCGAGGGCCGGGGCGTGGCCGACGTGTTGTTCGGCGACTTCAACCCGACCGGCAAGTTGCCCGTGACCTGGATGAACAGCGGCTCCCAGCAGCCGATCAACGCCGGTGACGGCAAGGCCGCCCTCTACCCGCTCGGGCACGGCCTGAGCTACGGCCCGACCACGACCAGCAGCACGACGACGACCACCACCACATCGACAACGACGACTTCGACAACCACCACCACGACCACCTCGACAACGACGACCACCGCACCGCCGCCCGGCGGCTGCGTGGCCACCGCCCGCGTCACCGGCTCCTGGCAGGGCGGTTTCCAGGCCGACGTCACGGTGACCAACACCGGCACCGCCCGGCTGAACGGCTGGACGGTCACCTGGACGAGGCCGGGCGACCAGACGATCAACTCGCTGTGGAACGGCAGGCTCACCCAGACCGGCACGTCGGTGTCCGTGGACGACGTGGGCTGGAACGGCACGCTCGCCCCCGCGGCTTCGGGGTCCTTCGGGTACACCGCGAGCGGGTCGGCCGGCACGCCCGAGCTGACCTGCCGGGCGAGGTAGCACCCGCCGTGGTCACTTTCTGGGAGCGCTCCCCCACGCTGCGTCATTCGGCTCAGCGTGGGACGACATTCGGCCCATGGCCTGGGGGCCTTCGGGTCGAACTTGTCAAGGCTTTGTGGCTGAACCCTCTTTTCACGGTGTTTCTATGCGGTTACAGTCCCGGACTGGGAGCGCTCCCAGAAACCTCCACCGCCCTGCCCCTTGGAGGCACCGCATGCGACGACGCATGTCCGGAGCACTGGCCGGCACGCTAGCCGTGCTGGTCAGCGCCTTGACGCTGACCCCGTTCCAGCCGTCCGCGACGGCCGCGCCCGCGTTCAACTACGGCGAGGCCCTGCAGAAGTCGATCTGGTTCTACGACGCCCAGCGTTCCGGCGACCTCCCTGCGGACAACCGGGTGAACTGGCGCGGCGACTCGGCGTTGCGCGACGGCAGCGACGTGGGCCTGGACCTCTCGGGCGGTTTCTACGACGCGGGCGACCACGTCAAGTTCGGCCTCCCGTTCGCGGCCACGATGTCGATGCTCGCGTGGGGCGCGGTGGAGAACCGCGACGCCTACGAGAGCTCGGGTCAGCTGCGGCACCTGATGGCCAACCTCAAGTGGGGCACGGACTGGATCATCAAGGCGCACCCGTCGCCGAACGTGGTGTACGGGCAGGTCGGCGCGGGCGACGACGACCACAAGTGGTGGGGCGCCGCGGAGGTCATGCAGATGCCGCGCCCGTCGTACAAGGTGGACGCGTCCTGTCCCGGCTCGGACCTCGCGGGCGAGTACGCGGCGGCGATGGCGTCGGCCTCGATGGTGTTCAAGCAGACCGACCCCGCCTACGCGGCCACGCTGCTGACCCACGCCAAGCAGCTCTACAGCTTCGCCGACACCTACCGCGGCAAGTACAGCTCCTGCATCACCGACGCCTCGAAGTTCTACAACTCCTGGAGCGGCTACCAGGACGAGCTCGTGTGGGGCGCGATCTGGCTGTACCGGGCGACCGGTGACGCGAGCTACCTGGCCAAGGCCAAGGCGGAGTACCCGAAGCTGGCCACCGAACCGCAGACCACCACGCGGTCCTACCGGTGGACCATCGCCTGGGACGACAAGTCCTACGGCGCGTACGCCCTGATGGCCAAGCTCACCGGCGAGGCCGAGTACGTCGCCGACGCCAACCGCTGGCTGGACTACTGGACCACCGGCTACAACGGCAGCCGCGTGCGCTACTCGCCCGGCGGCCAGGCGCACCTCGACACCTGGGGCTCGCTGCGGTACGCGGCCAACACCGCGTTCGTCGCGCTGGTCTACAGCGACTGGCTGCGCGAGCGCGACGCCGCGAGGGCGACCACCTACCACGACTTCGGCGCGCGGCAGATCAACTACGCCCTGGGCGACAACCCGCGCAACGCCAGCTACGTCGTCGGCTTCGGCGCCACACCGCCGCGCAACCCGCACCACCGCACCGCGCACGGCGCGTGGGCCGACACCATGCAGGAACCGGTGACCAGCAGGCACGTCCTGTACGGCGCGCTGGTCGGCGGTCCCGGCACGAACAACGACGCGTACAAGGACGACCGCACCGACTTCGTCGCCAACGAGGTCGCGCTGGACTACAACGCCGCCTTCACCGGCGCGCTCGCCCGGCTGTACAAGGAGTACGGCGGCACGCCGTCGGCGAACTTCCCGGTCGCCGAGGCCACCGACGGCCCCGAGCTGACCGTGCAGGCCTCGGTCAACCAGAGCGCGCCCGGCTTCACCGAGATCAAGGCGTTCGTGCTCAACAAGTCCGCCTGGCCCGCCCGGATGTTCAACGGCTCGCTGCGCTACTACTTCACCCTCGACGGCGCGACCACGCCGAACCAGGTCACGGTCGCCACGAACTACAACCAGTGCGGCACGCCGAGCGCTCCCAGGCAGCACAGCGGTTCGGTGTACTACGTGGACGTGCCGTGCCCGGGCGTCTACCCCGGCGGCCAGTCCGCGCACCGGCACGAGGTGCAGTTCCGCATCACCAGCACGGGCACCTGGGACCCGACCAACGACTGGTCCTACACCGGCCTGGGCACGGGCAACACCGTCGCGCTGACCGACCGCGTGGTGCTCGTGCAGGACGGCCAGGTGCAGTGGGGCAAGGAACCCGGTCCGGCCGTGGAGGACCGCGAGGCCCCCACCGTCCCGACCGGACTGCGCGCGTCCAACGTCGGCGCCACCAGCGCGACGCTGACCTGGACCGCGTCCACCGACAACGTCGGGGTGACCGGCTACGACGTGCTGCGGGCGGACGGCACGGTCGTGGGTGCCCCGGTCACCCCGACGTTCCAGCTCACCGGCCTGGCCCCGGCGACCTCCCACACGTTCACCGTGCGGGCGAAGGACGCCGCGGGCAACCGGTCCGCCGCGAGCGCGGTGATCACCGTGGTCACCACCGACACCAACGGCGACCGCGAGTCGCCGACCGTCCCGGGTGGACTGTCCGTCTCCGCGATCACGTCCACCGGTGCGACGCTGACCTGGACCGCCTCCACGGACAACGAGGCCGTGGCGGGCTACGAGGTCCTCCGCCCGGACGGCACGGTCGCGGCCACCACCACGGGGCTGAGCCACCAGCTGACCGGACTCACCGCCGACACCGCGTACACCTTCACCGTCCGCGCCAAGGACACCTCGGGCAACATCTCCTCGCCCAGCACCGCGGTCGCGTTCCGCACCACGCCGGGCGGCGCGACCGGCCCGGTCGTCGTGCAGCAGCGCGGCAACGGCGCGGCGAGCGCCAACCAGATCGGCGCGACGCTCGCCCTGGTCAACCGCGGCACGACGGCGGTCGACCGGTCCACCGTCACCGCCCGGTACTGGTTCACCGGTGACACGGCCAACGCCAACTACCAGGTGTTCTGCGACTGGGCCGTGGTCGGCTGCGCGAACGTGCGCGCCACCGTGGTGAAGCTGCCCAACGCGCGACCCGGCGCGGACTCCTACCTCCAGGTGTCGTTCACCGCGGGCAGCCTCGCGCCGGGCGCGAGCACCGGCGACATCCAGTTGCGGGTGGCCAAGTCCGACTGGTCGACCTTCAACCAGGCCGACGACCACAGCTACCGGGTCAGCGCGACCCTCACCGACTTCGACCGGGTGACCGCCTACACCGGCGGTTCCCTCGCCTGGGGCGTCGAGCCCTAGCACCCAGACTCGGCACGGGGCGTTCTGCGCGCCCAGGCGTCCCGTGCCGACCCCACTCCCCGCCACGCCCCTTTCAAGCTTCGCGGGTCAATGGCTGATCCGTGCAGGAGGAGGACGCATGAGGTACCGCACCAGAGCGGGACGGTTGCGCACCGGTCCGCTCGCGCTGATAGTCGCGGCGACAACTGCCGCGGGTGTTATGCCGTTCGTCGCGCCGGTGGCGAACGCGGCCGTCGCATGTACGGTCAACTACCAGGTCACCAACCAGTGGCAGGGTGGCTTCGGCGCCAACGTGTCCGTCCGCAACGAGGGCGACGCGGTCAACAACTGGCGCCTCACGTGGACCTTCCCGGACGGCCAGCGCGTTCAGCAGGGCTGGAACGGCACGTTCTCGCAGAGCGGCACCGGCGTGACCGTTGCCGCACCGGGCTGGGCACCGAACCTCGGCACGGGCGCCACCGTCACGCCGGGCTTCAACGGCTCGTGGACCGGCCAGAACCGGCCGCCCACGGACTTCGCCCTCAACGGCACCCGCTGCACCGGTCCGAACGTCAACGTCGACCCGACGGCGACGCTGACGTCGCCGACGCCGGCGCAGACGTTCCAGTCCGGCCAGGCGATCCCGCTGGCGGCCACCGCCTCGGACACCGACGGCACCGTCTCCAAGGTCGAGTTCCTGGCCGACGGCGTGGTCGTCGCGACCGACACGAGCTCCCCGTACACGGGTTCGTGGACCGGCGCGACCGTGGGCGAGCACGCGATCGTGGCCCGCGCCACGGATGACAAGGGCGGCATCGGCAACTCCAGCATCGCGAGCATCCGCGTCATCGCGGGTCAGGCGATCCAGGCGAGCCCGGCGTCGCTGACCGTGCGGCAGGGCGGCACCGGCACCTTCGGGGTCTCGCTGGCCACCGCGCCGACCGCGAACGTGACGGTCACCGTGGGGCGTTCGGGCGGCAGCACCGACCTCACGGCCGGCCCGGTCTCGCTGACGTTCACGCCGACCAACTGGTCGACCAAGCAGAACGTCACGGTCACCTCGGCGGCCAACGGCGGCGCACTGGCCACGGCCACCTTCATCGCGAGCGCCACCGGTGCGGCCGCGGCGACGGTCGAGGTCCGCGAGACCAGCGCCGACACCTCGCCGTTCGAGCAGGAGTTCCTGGACCTCTACGCCAAGATCAACGACCCGGCGAGCGGCTACTTCCGCACCTTCTCCGATGGCCTGAAGGTGCCGTACCACTCGATCGAGACGCTGATGGTCGAGGCGCCGGACCACGGTCACCAGACCACGTCCGAGGCGTTCAGCTACTACCTGTGGCTGGAGGCCAGCTACGGCAAGATCGTGGGTGACTGGGCGCCGTTCAAGAAGGCCTGGGCCTCGATGGAGAAGTACATCATCCCGGCCAAGGCGGACCAGCCGACCAACGACAAGTACGACGCGTCCAAGCCCGCGACGTACGCTCCCGAGCACCCGCGGATGGACCAGTACCCGTCGGTGCTGGACTCCGGCGTGCCGGTGGGTCGCGACCCGATCGCGGCCGAGCTGAAGGCGGCTTACGGCAACAGCGACATCTACGGCATGCACTGGCTGCTCGACGTCGACAACACCTACGGCTTCGGCCGGTGCGGCGACGAGTCCGACGCGGCGCCCGCGTACATCAACACCTACCAGCGCGGTTCGTCGGAGTCGGTGTGGGAGACCATCCCGCAGCCGTCCTGCGACACCTTCGCGCACGGTGGCCCCAACGGCTTCCTCGACCTGTTCACCAAGGACGCCACCTACGCCAAGCAGTGGAAGTACACCAACGCCCCGGACGCCGACGCGCGTGCGGTGCAGGTGGCCATGCTGGCGCAGGAGTGGGCGACCGAGCAGGGCAAGGCCGCCGAGGTCGCGCCCGAGCTGGAGAAGGCCGCCAAGATGGGCGACTACCTCCGCTACGCCATGTTCGACAAGTACTTCAAGAAGATCGGCAACTGCGCCAGCACCAGCTGCCCGGCGGGTACCGGCAAGGACAGCGCGCACTACCTGATGTCCTGGTACTACGCGTGGGGCGGCGCGACCGACACGTCCGCGGGTTGGGCGTGGCGCATCGGTGACGGCGCGTCGCACCAGGGCTACCAGAACCCGTTGGCGGCCTACGCGTTGGCGAACGTGCCCGCGCTGAAGCCGAAGTCGGCGACCGGCCAGCAGGACTGGGCCACGTCGATGACCCGCCAGCTGGAGATGCTGCAGTGGCTGCAGTCGGCCGACGGCGCCATCGCCGGCGGTGTCACGAACAGCTGGGAGGGCCAGTACGCCGCTCCGCCGGCGGGCACGCCGACGTTCTACGGCATGTACTACGACGCCCACCCGGTGTGGCGCGACCCGCCGTCGAACCGCTGGTTCGGCTTCCAGGCGTGGCAGATGGAGCGCACCGCCGCCCTGTACGAGAAGACGGGCAACGCGACGGCCAAGAAGATCCTCGACAAGTGGGTCCCCTGGGCCATCGCGAACACCACCGTCGGCACCGGCGGCCAGTTCCAGATCCCGAACGACCTGACCTGGACGGGCACCCCGGACAACTGGAACGCCACCAACCCCGGCGCCAACGCGGGCCTGCGGGTGACCGTGGACAACCACAGCCAGGACGTCGGCATCGCCGCGTCCTACGCCAAGACGCTCCTCAACTACGCGGCCAAGTCGGGCAACGCCCAGGCGAAGACCGTCGGTGAAGGCCTCTTGACGGCGATGCTGGCGCACAAGGACGACAAGGGCATCGCGGTTCCGGAGCAGCGCAAGGACTACAACCGCTTCGACGACGTCTACAACACGTCGACGCGTGAGGGTCCGTACGTTCCGACGGGCTGGTCGGGCGACATGCCCAACGGCGACCAGATCAAGCCCGGTGTGTCCTTCGTGGACATCCGCTCGATGTTCAAGCAGGACAAGGACTGGCCGAAGGTCCAGGCGTACCTGGACGGCGGCCCCGCGCCGACCTTCACCTACCACCGGTTCTGGGCGCAAGCTGAGATCGCCACGGCGTTCCAGCTGCACGTGGAGCTGTTCGGGTAGACCCAAGAAGGTCGCCGGCACCCCCCTCACGACGTGGTGAGGGGGGTGTTCGGCGTGTCGCGTCACGTCTCAATAGTCGAACGCGTTCGACTATTGAGACCGCCGATGAAACAACCTTGAAACTTCGGTGTTGACGCGGGTGAGAGAGCTGTGCCACATTTCTGGCACTCCGCATCGCTGACTCCGGTTGGCGTTGTTTTCGCAGCGATCGAAACGATTCGATTCAGTGAGCTGCACATTCGAATAATTCGACGACCGCGAGAGGGGCGCCGTGGACCCGCAGCCGTTCCGCGATCCGGGTCTGCCGGTCGAGGACAGGGTGACCGACCTGCTCGGCCGGTTGACCGACGAGGAGAAGGTGGCGCTGCTGCACCAGCACCAGCCGGCCGTGCCCAGACTCGGGTTGGCGGCGTTCCGCACCGGCACGGAGGCGTTGCACGGCGTCGCCTGGCTGGGTGTGGCCACGGTGTTCCCGCAACCCGTCGGGCTGGCGTCCTCCTGGGACACCGGGCTCGTGCGGCGGGTCGGCGAAGCGGTCGGTGTCGAGGCGCGCGGCTTCCACCACCTGGACCCGGTCAAGCACGGCCTGAACGTGTGGGCGCCGGTGGTGAACCCGTTGCGCGACCCGCGTTGGGGCCGCAACGAGGAGGGCTACTCCGAGGACCCGACGCTGACCGCGGCCATGGGCACGGCGTACGCGAGCGGGTTGCGCGGCGACCACCCGCGCTACCTGCGGACCGCGCCCACGCTGAAGCACTTCCTGGGCTACAACAACGAGGACGACCGCTGCGTCACGTCGTCCGACCTCCGGCCGCGGGTGCTGCACGAGTACGAGCTGCCGTGCTTCCGCGGCCCGATCGAGGCGGGCGCGGCGGTGGCCGTGATGCCGTCCTACAACCTCGTCAACGGCCGCCCCGCGCACCTGAGCCCGTTGCTGGAGCAGGAGCTGCAGACGTGGTCGCCGCACGGCGTCGCGGTGGTCAGCGACGCGTACGCGCCGCAGAACGTGGCCGGGCTCCAGGCGTACCTGCCGACCCAGGCCGAGGGGCACGCGGCGCTGCTCAACGCGGGCCTGGACAACTTCACCGCCGAGGACGCCGACGCCGCGTTCACGATCGAGAGCGTCACCGCGGCGATCAAGGACGGCCTGGTGCACCGGGACGTGGTCGACCGGGCCGTCGGCCGGGTGCTCGCGCTGCGGTTCCGCCTCGGTGAGTTCGACCCGCCCGAGGGCAACCCCTACGCGGCGATCACCTCCGACGTGATCGGCACGCACGGCGAGCTGGCCCTGGAGGCCGCGCGGCAGGCGGTCGTGCTGCTGCGCAACGAGTCCCTGCTGCCGTTGGCGCGCGGCACGGAGCTCGCCGTCATCGGCACGCACGCCGACGCGCTGTTCGAGGACTGGTACAGCGGCACCCCGCCGTACCAGGTGACCGTCCGAAGAGGACTGGAGGAGTTCGCCGCCGTCTCCTGCACCGAGGGGGTCGACCGGATCGCGCTGCGCGCGGCGGACGGCCGCTACCTCGGTGTGCGCGGCGGTGTCGTGGGACTGGGCGAGCGCGCGCTGTTCGACCGCTTCGACTGGGGCGACGGCGTGTGGACGCTGCGGGACGTGGCGTCGCGCCGCTACCTGGGCGTGGCCGACGACGGGTCGTTGGTGGCCACCGCGACCACGCCGGGCGGCTGGGACGTGCGCGAGCTGTTCGAGCCCAGGTCGACGAACGGCGGTGTGGTGCTGCACAACGTCGTCGGCGGGCTCGACAACCCGGCGACGGTGCGGGGGAGCACCCGCCTGGACGCCACGCCGTTCACGATCGAGCGGGTGGTGGACGGGCTCGCCGCGGCGGCCGAGGCGGCGGCGCGGGCCGACACCGCCGTGCTGGTGCTGGGCAACGACCCGCACATCAACGGCCGGGAGACCCAGGACCGCACCACGCTGCGGCTGCCGTCGCTGGACCTGGTGCGCGCGGTGCGCGAGGCGAACCCGAACACGGTGCTGGTGCTCGTGAGCAGCTACCCCTACGCGCTGGACGGCGAGGAGGAGCACCTCCCGGCCATCGTGTGGACCGCGCACGGCGGGCAGGAGCAGGGCCGGGCGGTCGCCGAGGCGTTGTTCGGCGCGTTCTCCCCGTCGGGCAAGCTGACCCAGACCTGGTACCGCGGCGACGACGACCTGCCGGACATCTTCGACTACGACATCATCCGCGCGGGCAGCACGTACCTGTACTTCACCGGGGAGCCGCTGTTCCCGTTCGGCCACGGGCTGGGCTACACCACGTTCGAGTACTCGGGGCTGGAGTGGGCCGACGGCGTCGCGAGGGTGTCGGTCACCAACACCGGCGAGGTGGCGGGGGCGGAGGTCGTGCAGCTGTACTCCTCGGCGCTCGACTCGCGGGTGCGCCGGCCGGTGCGCGAGCTCCAGTCGTTCCACCGGGTGCACCTGGAGCCGGGGCGGACCGCGGTGGTCGAGCTGGCCGCGGACCGGCTGTGGCACTGGGACGTCACCACCGGCAGGCGCGTGGTCGAGGCGGGGCGGTACGAGATGTGCGCGGGCTCCTCGTCGCGGGACATCCGGGCACGGCTGGTCGTGGACGTGCCGGGGGAGAGGATCGCGCCGCGTGCCGGCGCGTTGCCCGCCGCGGACTTCGACGACTGCGACGGCGTGCGGCTGGTGGACGACGAGGTCGTGTTCACCCGGGCCGGCGCGTGGATCGCGTTCCACGACGTGACCGACGAGTCCTGGTCCGCGCCACCGGACACCCGGATCTCGGTCGACGGCGGTTCGGTCGTGCTCACCGCGCAGGCGGCGGGCGTGCGGGTGCGGGAGGTGCGTTGACGTGGTGACCATCGCCGATGTCGCGCGGCACGCCGGGGTCGCCCCCAGCACGGTGTCGTACGTGCTCACCGGCCGCCGCTCGATCTCCTCGGCCACCAAGGCCAGGGTCGAGGCGAGCGTGCGGGAGCTGGGCTACCACCCGCACGCGGGTGCCCGGTCGTTGGCCAGCAACCGGGCCAACGTGCTGGCGCTCGTGCTGCCGATGCGCGAGGGCATGCACATGCCGGTGCTGATGCAGTTCGTCGTCGCGGTCGCGAACGCGGCCCGCCGGCACGACCACGACGTGCTGCTGGTGACCGCCGACCAGGGCGCGGCGGGGCTGCGCCGGGTCGCGGGCAGCGCGCAGGTCGACGGGTTGCTCGTGATGGACGTCGAGATGCACGACGAGCGCGTGCCCGTGCTGCGGGAGCTGGACCGGCCCTCGGTGCTCATCGGCTTCCCCGCCGACGCGGCCGGGTTGACGTGCGTGGACCTCGACTTCGCCGAGGCGGGCTCGCGGTGCGTGGACCACCTGGCCGACCTCGGGCACACCTACGTGGCGCTGGTCGGCGCGCCGCGCGCGGTCTACCAGCGCGACACCGGGTTCGCGCACCGCACCATGGCCGGGTTCAGCGCGGCGGCGATGCGCCGCGGCGTCTCCTCGACCACCCTGCCCACCGACACCGACCACGAGTCGGTCCGCGTGGCGATCACCGGCCTCCTGGAACGCCACCCGACCGTGACGGGTCTGGTGGTGCACAACGAGGCCGCGCTGCCGTCCGTGGTGGAGGTGTTGCGGTCGCTGGGCCGCAAGGTGCCCGACGACGTCGCGGTGATCGCGATCTGCCCGGACGACCAGGCCGAGCGGCTGATGCCGCCGCTGACCTCGGTGGCCGTGCCCGCGGAGCAGCTGGGCCACCACGCGGTGGCGCTGCTGATGGCCAAGCTCGACCGGACACCGACGCCCCCGTTGACCCTGTTGCAGCCACGGCTCACCGAGCGGGCCAGCACGACGCGCTGACCGACGCGGTCGCGGGCGCGTGGTCTGCCGCGTTCTCCGCCCGGCCGACCCTTGCGTTCGCCGACGCGCCGCCGGAGTGCCGCGCGCTACCCTCCGGTGGGTGAGCGACAACCACGTCGTGGTCATCACCACCACCGACAGCGAGGACGCGGCCGGCACGTTGGCGCGGGCGATCGTCGAGGCGCGCCTGGCCGCGTGCGTGCAGATCGGCGGCCCGGTCCGGAGCGTCTACCGGTGGGACGGCGAGGTGCACGACGACCGCGAGTGGCAGCTGTGGATCAAGACCGCCTACGACCGGGTGGACGAGCTGACCGAGTTCGTCAAGGCGCGCCACACCTACGACGTGCCCGAGGTGCTGGCCCTGCCGGTGCTCGGCGGCAACACCGACTACCTGGCCTGGCTTACCGAGGAGACCAGGCCCGGATCACCCGGTTGAGGCAACGCGTCGCCCACCGTGCGCACCACCCGTGACCGCACTGAGCGGACGGTTCTACACGTTCTTCTGGGTGCCACCCGATCGTGGCGGGCGATCGGGTGACTAGTCGCGGTGACGTCGACTACGTTCGGTCGTGGTCGAATTGTTTTTCACCGGAAAGTGCCTTCTGTTGCGGCAGCCCGGTATTCACGATCGGGGCACCCTTTCAGGGGACTTCCCGTCGTCGGGGGCGGTGCTGGCGTTGGGCGCTGTTGCCATTCGGAACACATGTCCGCGACCGTCGCTCGCACTCGAAACCCTGATGTGCTCGACGAATCCGGCCGCACCGGGCCCGGGCGGGGATCGGGTGGGTGTCCATTGTGACTGTCGTCGGACGCGGGTATCCGATTCGCATCCCGAATGCGTCGGGGATTCTCGAATGCGTCGGTAGTGCCCGCTGATACCGCCATCCCGTCAAGGAGAACGAACCAGATGACGATTGAGGCATCCCCCGTCCTGCGCACCGACTACCAGAAGTCCGTGGCGGCGTACTGGAACGCCGAGCGCGACCCGGTGAACATCAAGCTCGGCGAGGTCGACGGGATCTACCACCACCACTACGGGGTGGGCGCGTACGACGATTCGGTGCTGACCGGTCCGGAGGAGACCCGCGACGCACGGGTGATCGCCGAACTGCACCGGTTGGAGAGCGCACAGGCCACCATGCTGCTCGACCACCTCGGCCCGATCCGGCCGCAGGACCGCCTGCTCGACGGCGGGTCCGGCCGCGGCGGCACCAGCCTCATGGCCCACCGCAGGTTCGGCTGCCGCGGGGACGGCGTGACGATCTCCGAGAAGCAGGTCGAGTTCGCCAACGCCCAGGCCGCCAAGTGGGACGTGGCGGACCAGGTGCGGTTCCACTTCCGCAACATGCTCGACACCGGTTTCGAGACCGGCGATTTCGCGGGCATCTGGACCAACGAGACCACGATGTACGTCGACCTGTTCGAGCTGTTCGGCGAGTTCTCCCGGCTGCTGGGGCACGGTGGCCGGTACGTGTGCATCACCGGCTGCTGCAACGACGTCACCGGTGGCCGGTCCAAGGCCGTGAGCCAGATCGACGAGCGCTACACGTGCAGCGTCCACTCGCGCAGCGAGTAGGGGTGGAGAAGTCGTTCCTCCAGGCTTACCGGGAGGGCAGCTTCCGCTACCTGTTGATCGCCGCGGATCGGGTGCGATGACCACGCTGGACGGGTTCGCCGCGGCGCTGGCCGGGCCGACCGGGCTGGGCACGTCCGCGGCCCGGCTGGCCGCCGCGCTGACCGACCGGGCGCCGGGCCCGGCCTCGACCGACTTGGTGCCCGGCGCCGTGCCGCCAGGCCCCGCGTCCGGTGTCGCTCTGCCGAGTCCCGCGTCCGGCGCCGCACCGACCGACCCGCTGCGCGATCCCGCGTACGCGGAGCGGGAGTGGGGCGACGGGTCGGCGTCGCCCCTGTACGTCCCGGTGGCCGAGCGGGTCGACGACCGGCTCGCCGACGAAGTCGACGACCTGCTCGTCCGGTGGGCCCGCGACTGCGGCTTCACCGACGACGAGCAGGAGCTGATGCGCAAGGCCGGGTTCGGGCGGCTGGCGGTGCTCGCGCACGTCGACACCGACGACCCGGAGCAGTTGCTGATCGCGGCGAAGCTCAACGCCGCGTGGTGGGCCGCCGACGACCTGTACGCCGACGACAGCGGGATGGGCGCCACGCCGACGGAGCTGCCGGCGAAGCTGTCGCTGGCGATGGCCGCGATGGACCCGGTCGCGCCCGTGGGCGAGTTCTCCGAGCCGCTGGAGGAGGCGCTGGAGTCCGACCGGGTGCTGGTGGCGCTGCGCACGGGCGTCGAGTACCTGGGGCGGCACGGCACGCCGGCCCAGGTGCAGCGGGCGTGCTACTCGACGTTCGCGATGTTCGTCAGCTGGGACACCTACGCCGCGTGGCGGCACACCGGCGCGTACCCCCCGGCCTGGGAGTACCTCGCCACCCGCCAGCACGACAGCTTCTACACGTCGATGACGCTGGTGGACGCCGTCGGCGGCTACGAGGTGCCCGCCAACCTGTACTACGAGCCGCGGGTGCGCCGTGCGCTCATGCAGGCGGGCACCGCGTCGGTGCCGGTGAACGACCTGCACTCGGTGGCCAAGGACGCCGCCGACGCGAACCCGGTGTGCAACATGGTGCTCCAGATCGCGGCGGACCGGGGCTGTTCGACCGAGGAGGCGACCGAGGTCACCGTCGAGCTGCACAACCAGCTCGTCCGCGACTTCCAGGCGCTGCACGAGAGCCTGCTGCCGGTGCCGTCACCCGAACTGCAGCGCTTCCTGCGCGGCGTGCGGTCCTGGATGGGCGGCGGCTTCGAGTGGCACGCCACCAACCCCCGCTACCGCACCGCGTGACACCTGCGCCACGTGCCCGGCCGGCGCAGCGCCGCCCGCGTTCCGCCGGCCGGGCACCTGGTGCGGACCTCGGTCGCCGTGCGCTCCCCGGCGAGCGACGGCGCTGAACGCCGTGAGTTCCCCCTTCGCGCCACCACGAGGGTTCCCTCAGGTTCGGGTCGTCCCGCCGTCGAGGAACGCCGTGATCCGCGCGGCCCCGGTGGTCGCCAGCCACGTGCGCAGGTCGAGCAGACCGGGGTGCAGTCGTCTCGTCGCTTCGACGTCGGCCCGGTAGCCGCGCTCGTTCAGCCACTCGTTGGCGTGCGCGAAGTCCTCGCTCACCCGCCTGATGACGTCGATCGGCACCTGCTCGTACGGCGTCGTGCGACCGGTCGCCGCCGAGATGGCGGCGGCGATCCCGACCGGGGTCAACTCGTCGCCCGCGATGTCCTCGGTGCGGCCGATCCACGCGTCCGGGTCGGCGAACGCCAGCGCGACGAGCACCGCGACGTCGTCCACCGCGATGAGCTGCTGCGGGACGTCCGGTGCCAGGCCGGTGGACACCCTGCCGTCCCGCAGGGCGTAGCCGCCCGTGAAGTTCTCCATGAAGGACACCGGTCGCAGGACGGTGGCGGGCAGGCCGAGTTCGGCGATGCGCCGTTCGATCCGGTGCTTGCTCACCACGTTGACCGGCAGCACTTCGGTGGCGTGCCTGCCGGCACCGGCCACCGAGCTGAACACGAGGTGCGCCACGCCCGCCCGGTGCGCGGCTTCGGCGACGTTGCCGCCCCAGCGGACTTCGTCCTCGGTGGTGAAGTCCGGTGCGGTGCCGGGCGAGCCGACGGTCGGCTGGACGCTGAACACGCCGTGCGCGCCCGCCATCGCGGCGACCAGCGAGTCCACGTCCTCCATGTCGGCCTGTACCAGCGGCGCGTTCGACTCGGCCTTCGCCGGGGTGCGGGTCAGGGCGCGCACCCGCCAGCCGTCCGCCACCAGCCGCGCCGTCACCGCGCGTCCCTGCAGGCCGGTCGCGCCGACCACGGCAATCGTCTTGTCCACGGTTCTCCTCGATCGGTAAACGGAGTGGGCCCCCGTTTCCTGGTCGCTACGATATGGAGGACCACCCCACTTGGTCCAGTCGTCAATCGGAGGAGCGTGTGATGCGTGCCGACGCCCGCCGCAACCGGGAGCGGATCGTCGCCGTCGCGGGCGTCGCGATCGCCGAGCAGGGCGCGGACGCCTCGCTGGAGGAGATCGCCCGCCGGGCGGGTGTCGGATCGGCCACCCTGCACCGGCACTTCCCGACCCGCCAGGTGCTGCTGGAGGCGGTGTTCCGGGACCGGGTCGAGGAGTTGTGCGACCGAGCCCGGGCGACGGCGGCGGAGTTGCCGCCCGGTCCGGCGCTGGTGGTGTGGTTGCGGTCGGTCGGCAGGCACGCGGCGGCGAACCGGGGTCTGGCCGCGTCGCTGATGCGCGGCGCGGACCCGTCCTTCGGCAGTGCCTGCCACGCGATGATCACGGCCGCCGGCGAGGAGCTGGTGTCGGCCGCCCGGCGTGCCGGCGACGTGCGTTCCGACGTGGCCGTGGTGGACCTGCTCACGCTGACCAACGCGGTGTCACTGGCGGCCGAAGGCGACCCGGCCGAGGCCGACCGCCTGCTCACGCTGGCGCTGGAGGGCATCCGCCCCGCGTGACGCCCCGGTCCGGCGCAGACACCGCCCGGCGACCTCGTCGCGGCGCGCTGGACCGGACGCGGTCGGACGGCCGAGGGCGTGCTGGACCTCTTCGGCAACGACATCCCGCAGGTCGAGGACGACCGCTTCGCCGAGCACCGGGTGGCCACCTGGACCGGCCGGGCCTAGAGCCCCAACCGCCGCCGGACCAGGGTGGCGGTGTGCACGGGTTCGGCGGCGGAACCGTGCCGGACCTGCGTGCGGCAGCTGAAGCCGTCCGCCACGACCGCCGTGTCACCGCCGGCGGACCGCACGGCCGGGAACAGGGTCTGCTCGCCCACCGCCATCGACACGTCGTAGTGGCCGCGTTCGAAGCCGAAGTTGCCCGCCAGCCCGCAACACCCCTCCAGCACCGACGCGCTCACCCCGGTCTTGGCCAGCAGCTCCCGGTCGGCGTCGAACCCCAGCTCCGCGTACTGGTGGCAGTGCGGCTGCACCACCGCCCGCCCGGCGCCCGCCACCGGTTCCAGCAGCGGCGACACGTGTTCGGCGAACGTGCGCACCGACTCGGCCAGCCGCACCACGTCCGGGTCGTCGCCGGCGACCTCCACCGCGTCGGAACGCAGGAACGCCGTGCAGCTCGGCTCCAACCCCACCACCGGCACGCCGTCCCGCGTCCACGGCCGCAGCACGCGAGCCGTCCGCCTGACCACCCGCCGGGCGATGCCCAACTGGCCGGTGGAGAACCACGTCAGCCCGCAGCACACCGCCGACCGCGGCACCTCGACGCCCTGCCCGGCGTGCCCGAGCACCGCCACCGCGTCGAAACCGACACCCGGCTCGAAGTAATTGGTGAACGTGTCGGGGAACAGCAGCACCCGGTCGCCGGCTGTCGTCCGGTGCACGGCTCCACCGCGGGCGGAGGCCTCGAACCTCGACTGGAACGACCGCACCGGCGTCGGCAGCGGGCGTTGCGGGGCCACGCCGGCGAACCGCCCGAACCGGGCGGTGAGCCCGTTCACCAGCCGCAGCCGCAACCACAGCGGCAGCCAGCCCATCGAGTAGTGCGCCGCCGGCCGCACCCGTCCCCGGTAGTGGTGGTGCAGGAACTCCGCCTTGTACGCGGCCATGTCCACGTCCACCGGGCAGTCCCGCTTGCACCCCTTGCAGCCCAGGCACAGGTCGAGCGCGTCCCGGACCTCCTCCGAACGCCACCCGCCGCGCACCACCTGCCCACCGAGCATCTCGAACAGCAGTCGCGCCCGGCCCCGGGTGGAGTGCTTCTCCTCCCTCGTCACCCGGTAGCTCGGGCACATCACCCCGCCGGTGGTGTTGAGGCACTTGCCCACGCCCACGCACCGCCGCGTCGCCGCCGCCAGGTCACCGCCGTCGGCGTGCAGCGCGAGCTTCGCCCTGGTCGGGATCACCGGCGGCGCGACCAGCACGCGCAGGTCGGCGTCCAGCTTCACGGGCGCCACGATCCGACCCGGGTTCATCCGGTTGTCCGGGTCGAACGCCGCCTTGAACCTCCCGAACGCCTCGATCGCGGCCGGCGGGTACATCCGGGGCAGCAGCTCCGACCGCGCCTGCCCGTCGCCGTGCTCGCCGGACAGCGACCCGCCGTGCGCCACCACCAGGTCGGCCGCGTCGTGCAGGAACGACCGGTGCCCGCGCCGGAAGTCGAAGTCGATCCGCACGTGCACGCAGCCCTCGCCGTAGTGCCCGTAGGTGATGCCGCGCCGGCCGTGCCCGGCCAGCAACGCGTCGAACTCGCGCAGGTAGGCGCCCAGCCGCTCGGGCGGCACGGCCGCGTCCTCCCAACCCGACCACGCCTCGCCGCCGTCGGGCATCCGGGTCGCCAGACCCGCGCCGTCCTCACGCACCCGCCACAGCGCGCGCTGCCGTCCCGGATCGGTCACCACCACCGAGTGGGGCGCGAGGGCGGCGGCCCGGTGCGCGACCGCGTCCTCGGCCGCCTCCACGAACAGCCAGCTCCGACCGGGCGGCAGCAGCCGCCGGGACTCGCCCGCCGCCCGGGCCAACTCGGCGTTGAGGCCCTCGATCGTGAGCACGTCCAGTTCACGCAGACCGGGTGCCAGGTCGGCGGCGTCGTACGGTCCGTCGAAGCCGAGCACCGCCAGCACCCGGCGCGGTGGCGCCCGCACCAGCTCCACCGTCGCGCCGAGCACGGTCGCGCACGTGCCCTCCGAGCCGACCAACGCCCTGGTCAGGTCCGGTAGCGCGTCCAACCGGTAGCCCGACACCCGCCGGTCGAGCGCGGGGAACCAGGACGGGTCGACCTCGGGCAGGTCGAGCGGCGGGGGAGTGCGGGTGTCGAACCGGCGGCCGTCGGCCAGCAGCACGTCGAGCGCGCGCACGTTGTCGCTGGTCTTGCCCCACGCCACGGAGTGCGCGCCGCAGGCGTCGTTGCCGATCATGCCGCCGAGCGTGCAGCGGGAATGGGTGGACGGGTCCGGCCCGAACACCAGCCCGTGCGGCCGGGCCGCGTCGTTGAGCCGGTCCAGCACCACGCCCGGCTGCACCACCGCGACGCGCTCGACCGGGTCCACCGAGATCACCCGGTCGAGGTACCGGGAGAAGTCGACCACCAGGCCGGCTCCCGCCGAGTTGCCCGCGATCGACGTGCCCGCGCCCCGGTTGGTGATCGGCACGCCGTGCTCGACCGCCACCCCGACCGCCGCCACCACCGCGTCCACCGATCGCGGCCGCACCACGACCTCCGGCACGTGCCGGTAGTTCGAGGCGTCGACGGAGTAGAGGGCGCGGTGGGCGGGGTCGGCGAGCACGTCGCCGTCCACCTCGGCCCGGAGTCGTGCGATGAAACCGGTCACGCGCCCGATTGTGATCCACCCCCGGCCAATGGTGGCGTACTTAGGGGTAGGAGATAGCCTCGCCCCGCATCAACCAGCAGCGATGGGAGCAAGCGTGTCGAGGTCCGTTCTGGTCACCGGCGGCAACCGGGGCATCGGTCTGGCGATCGCGCGGGCGTTCGCGGCGCAGGGCGACAAGGTCGCGGTGACGCACCGCGGTTCCGGCGCTCCCGAGGGCCTGCTCGGCGTCAAGTGCGACGTGACCAGCTCCGCCGAGGTCGATGCGGCGTTCGCCGAGGTCGAGGCCGCGCACGGGCCGGTCGAGGTGGTCGTGGCCAACGCGGGCATCACCGACGACACCCTGCTGCTGCGGATGACCGACGAGCAGTTCACCCGCGTCCTGGACGCCAACCTGACCGGCGCGTTTCGGGTGGCGCAGCGCGCGTCCAGGGGCATGCTGCGCAAGCGCTACGGCCGGATCGTGTTCATCTCCTCCGTGGTCGGCCTCACCGGCGGCGCGGGCCAGGTCAACTACGCGGCCAGCAAGGCGGGCCTGGTGGGCGTGGCCCGGTCGATCGCCCGCGAACTCGGCACGCGCAACATCACCGCGAACGTCGTCGCGCCCGGCTTCATCACCACCGACATGACCGACGCGCTGCCCGAGGACCGCAAGAAGCAGATCCTCGCGCAGGTGCCGTCGGGCCGTTACGGCACGACCGACGAGATCGCCGCCGCCGTCACGTTCCTGGCCTCCGACGCCGCCGCGTACATCACCGGCGCGGTGCTGCCGGTGGACGGCGGCCTCGGCATGGGCCACTGAGCCGCCAGACCAGCATCAAGCCAACACTCTCGGAGGACGGGTTTCAGTGACGGGACTGCTCGAAGGCAAGCGGCTGCTGATCACCGGGGTGATCACGGACGCGTCGATCGCCTTCCACGTGGCCAAGGTCGCCCAGGAGCAGGGCGCCCAGGTCGTGCTCACCGGCTTCGGCCGGATGAGCCTCGTGGAGCGCATCGCCAAGCGCCTGCCGCAGGGCGCGCCGGTGGTCGAGCTCGACGTGCAGAACCAGGAGCACCTGGACACGCTGGCCGACCGGGTGCGCGAGCACGTGGACGGCCTGGACGGGGTCGTGCACGCGATCGGCTACGCGCCGCCGTCGTGCCTGGGCGCGCCGTTCATGGACGCGCCGTGGGAGGACGTGGCCACGGCCATGCACGTCTCGGCGTACTCCTACAAGGCGCTGGTGAAGGCGACCCTGCCGCTGATGGACCGGGGCGCGTCGGTGGTCGGCCTCGACTTCGACGCCCGCCAGGCGTGGCCCGCCTACAACTGGATGGGCGCGGCCAAGGCGGCGTTCGAGTCGATCAACCGCTACCTGGCCCGCGACCTGGGCCCCCAGGGCATCCGGGTCAACCTGGTGTCGGCCGGACCGGTGCGCACGATGGCCGCCAAGTCGATCCCCGGCTTCGCGGACCTGGAGGCCATGTGGGGCGAGAAGGCGCCGCTGGGCTGGGACGTCGACGACCCGACGCCGGTCGCCCGGTCGGTGTGCGGCCTGCTGTCGGACTGGTTCCCCGCCACCACCGGCTCGATGGTGTTCGTGGACGGCGGCGTGCACTTCCTGGGCCTGTAGCCCGGTAGCGCCCGCGACCGGGTCGGCGTGCGGTCGATCACGCCGACCCGGTTGTGCGCCGTCCCGGCAGCGGCGCGAGGATGTCCGGGTGAGTTACGACGCGCTGCTCTGGCTGTCCTTCGGCGGACCGGAAGGACCCGAGGACGTCCGCCCCTTCCTGGAGAACGTGACCCGCGGACGCGGCGTACCGCCCGAGCGGTTGGACGAGGTCGAGCGGCACTACCAGCACTTCGGCGGCGTGTCGCCGATCAACGCGCTCAACCGCGCCGCGATCGAGGCCGTGCGCGGCCTGGTCGACCTGCCGATCTACTTCGGCAACCGCAACTGGCACCCGATGGTCGAGGACGTGCTGGCCGAGATGAAGGCCGACGGCGTCCGGCGCGCCCTCGTCTTCCCGACCAGCGCCTACGGCGGCTACTCGGCGTGCCGGCAGTACGACGAGGACGTCCTGCGCGCCCGCGCGGCCGTCGACGACGCGCCCGAGCTGGTCAAGCTGCGCCAGTTCTTCGACCACCCGCTGTTCGTGGAGTCGTTCGCCGACGCCGTGCGCGCGGCCGCGGCCCGGGTGCCCGGTGACGACCTCCGGGTGGTGTTCACCGCCCACTCGGTGCCGATGTCGGCGGACCGGGCGGCCGGACCGCCCGAGGACGGCGGCCACCTCTACTCCCGGCAGGTCGCCGAGGCGTCCCGGCTGGTCGCCGAGGCCGCGGGCGTGCCCGAGTTCGACGTGGTGTGGCAGTCGCGGTCCGGGCCGCCGCAGGTCCCGTGGCTGGAGCCGGACATCGTGGACCACATCGACACCCTCTACGACAAGGGTGTGCGCAACGTCGTGGTGTGCCCGATCGGGTTCGTCAGCGACCACCTGGAAGTGGTGTGGGACCTCGACACCGAGGCCCGTGAGCGCGCCCAGGAGCTGGGCATGGGCTTCGCCCGCGCGGCCACGCCCAACGACGACCCCCGGTTCGCCCGGCTGGTGGCGGAGCTCGTCGCCGAGCACGTGGCCGACGCGCCCGTCCGCAAGCTCTCGGACTTCCCGATCGCCGGGTGCACCACCAACGGGGCGTTCTGCGCCACGCGGTGCTGCGAGCCCGCGAAACGGCCGGGTGCGGCCCGATGAGCGTGGACTTCAGCTGGTCGCCGCGGCCCGCGGACTGGCGTGACGCGTTGCGCATCGCCGTGCCGCTGTACCGGTGGGCGCCGTGGTTCGCCGCGGTGCTCGGCGTGCTGGGCGTCGTCGTGCTGGCGATGGGCATGACGTGGGCGGGCGTGTTCGGCGTCGTCCTCGCTGTGATCATCATCGCACTGGTGCCGGTGGGCACCGCGGTGAACTTCCACAACCACCCGCTGGCGGCCAAGACGGTGACCGGCACGGCGGACGCGCACTCGCTGCGGATGTCCGTGGGCGAGGCCGCGCGCAGCGAGCTGAGCTGGGCCGAACTGCCGGGATGGGTGGAGACGGCGCGCGGCTTCGTGCTCAAGACCGGCACCACCGCCCTGTACGCCGTGCCGCACCGGGCGTTCGCCGACGACGAGTCGGTCGAGAGGTTCCGCTCCCTGCTGGTGGAACACGTCGGCCCGGCGGCCTGAGTCGTCGCGGTGCCCGCGTACCCTCGGTAGGCGTGTCTTGTGCGAGTGCGACGCTGGTCGTCTGGACGTCGGCCTGGCTGCATGGTGCGGCCGCGGCCGACGACGTCCTCGACGCCCTGGGGTTCTGGGCCGAGCTGCACGAAGTGGTGGCCGATGACGACGGCACCGCGACCGCGCTCGACCTGCCCGGCCCCGACGAGGCCCCGGTAGGTCCCGCGCTGCTGCTGGCGTCGTTGCGCCGCGCGTCCGCGACCACGGCCCGGTTGGTGATCCCGGTGCCCGGCGACGTCCGCGGGCTGGGCGCCAACGGCCCGCTCGGGAAGTCCGCGTTGCGCGCCGGCGAGGCCGCCGTGCTGCCCGAGGTGGGCGTGGGCCTGGTGCCGAAGCTGGTCGCCGACGGGGTGCTGCGGTGGACGGTGTTCGACCTGCCGAGCGCGCCCGCCGGCGAGCACGTGCCGATCGGTGAGGCCGAGCACGGCCTGGCGTCGGCGATGCGCGAGGCGGCCACCGCGCTGGTGACCTTGGACGTGGCGCGGCACCGGCCGAACGTGCGGGCGGAGATCGCCGCGCTGGCCGCGGAGCACTCGGCGGTGGAGTGGCCCGCCGGGATGCCCGCCCGTTCCCTGCGCGTGCTCCAGCGTGCCGCGGAGGTCGCCGCGATCCTGACCGCGGCGGCGTCCGACGCCCCCGGCTCGGCGGTGTCGGCGACCGCGACGAGGGCGCGGGACGAGGCGTTGCGGCCGTTGTCCGAGGCCGTGCGACGCGCTCGGCTCGCGGCCGTGGACGAAGCGGTCCGGGTGCTTTCGGATCAGGGGGCCGGCCGCCATTAGGCGGCAGCCGTCGTCGAATATTCGACAGGAATTCGGCGATGACCGAACTGGCCATTAGGTCGGACGCGGCGGGCCGTGTCGAATATTCGACGCCGACGTTGCTCCCGAACCGCGCGGGCAATCGGCTGAACAGGTGATCCGGGCCGGCGCCGTTTGCTACCCGAATCGATTCCGGCTCACCGCGAACGAGCAATCCCATCGGTGATCGAAGTACTGAAACCGCAGGTCAGCGGGCCTTGGGCAGGGTACGTGCACGGGTATAGCCGCGGATTATGTCCAGGTCAACCCCTCGTCAACACGAGGTGTCGTGCGTTACCGTACGTCTGGGAGCGCTCCCAGGCAGCTGTTTCGGTCTCGCGTCGAATCCCGATTCGGCGAAATCGCTGGGAGCGCTCCCAGATGGCGGGTTGCTCGCAAGGAGGCGATGCATGAGTCTGCGCACGTTCGTACGTTCCCGGAAATTCACCGGGGCATTGGCGGTGACCTCGGTGGCGGCCCTGTCCGTTGCCGGGGTGGTGGCGTCGGGCGCCACCGCCAATGCGGCCCCCGGTTGCCGGGTGGCGTATCAGATCACGAACCAGTGGCAAGGCGGATTCGGCGCCAACGTCACGATCACCAATCTCGGTGACGCCATTTCCGGCGGTTGGACGCTGGAGTGGGACTTCGCCGCCGGCCAGAGGGTCCAGCAGGGGTGGAGCGGCACGTTCTCCCAGTCCGGGAGCCGCGTGACGGTCCGCAACCCCTCTTGGAGCCCCAACCTGGGCACCGGTGCGTCGGTGACGCCCGGGTTCAACGGCTCGTGGACCGGGTCCAACCCGGTGCCCACGCAGTTCCGGCTGAACGGCACGGTGTGCACGGGGTCGGTCGACACGACCACCACGACCACCACCACGACCACGACGACCACCACGACGACGACCACTAGCGGCACCAACCCCGGTGGCCCGAAGGTCGACAACCCGTACGTGGGTGCCGGCGTGTACGTCAACCCGCAGTGGTCGGCCCGCGCCGCCGCCGAGCCCGGTGGCTCGCGGATCGCGAACCAGCCCACCGGTGTGTGGTTGGACCGGATCAGCGCGATCGCCGGCAACGGCTCGCCGACCACCGGTTTCATGGGCCTGGCGGACCACCTGAACGAGGCCGAGAAGCAGCGCGCGGCCCGTGCGGACGGTCAGCTGGTCTTCCAGTTCGTCGTCTACAACCTGCCCGGCCGCGACTGCGCCGCGCTGGCGTCCAACGGTGAGCTGAAGGCCGGCGAGATCGGTCGCTACAAGACCGAGTACATCGACGCGATCACGAACATCGTGTCCAAGCCGGAGTACTCGAAGCTGCGCATCGTCGCGGTCATCGAGATCGACTCGCTGCCGAACCTGGTGACGAACGTGTCGCCGCGGGCGACCGCCACGCCGAACTGCGACGTGATGAAGGCGAACGGCAACTACATCGAGGGCGTCTCGTACGCCGTCGGCAAGCTCGGCGCCATCTCCAACGTCTACAACTACATCGACTCCGGCCACCACGGCTGGATCGGGTGGGGTGACACCGTCGCGGAGTACGACAACTTCTACGCCTCGGCGAAGATGTTCGCGTCCATCCTGGGCAAGAACGGTGCCACCAAGGACAAGGTCCACGGCTTCATCACCAACACCGCGAACTACTCCGCGCTGGAGGAGCCGTACTGGACGGTCGACGACCTGGTCGGCGGCCGCCCGGTGAAGGAGAACGCCAAGTGGGTCGACTGGAACGACTTCAACGGTGAGCTGGGCTTCGCCACGGCGATGCGCAGCGAGCTCGTCAAGCAGGGCTTCGACAGCGGCATCGGCATGCTGATCGACACCTCGCGCAACGGCTGGGGCGGCCCCAACCGGCCCACCGCGAAGTCGACCGCGACCACTGCGGACGCGTACGTGAACGAGTCGCGCATCGACCGCCGCCACCAGAAGGGCAACTGGTGCAACCAGGCCGGCGCCGGTCTGGGCGAGCGGCCGAAGGCCGCGCCGAAGCCGAGCATCGACGCTTACGTCTGGATCAAGCCGCCGGGTGAGTCCGACGGTTCGAGCAAGGCGATCCCGAACGACGAGGGCAAGGGCTTCGACGAGATGTGCGACCCGGCCTACGGCGGCAACGTCCGCAACGGCAACAACCTGTCGGGTGCCCTGGCCGACGCGCCGCTCTCGGGTCACTGGTTCTCTTCCCAGTTCCAGGAGCTCATGCGCAACGCCTACCCGGCGCTGTGACGATCGGTTGACCGGACACCACAACTGAATGATCCGAACACCCGCAGGCGGCGTCCACTTCGGACGCCGCCTGCGGGGGATTATTCGGTTGCCGGCGCTCTTACCGTGGCACGGGTGGACATCGACGAGATCACCGCGCGGTTGGCCCTGAGGTTCGGTCCGTCGGTCGCGGAGTGGTGCGCGGCTGTGCCGGACCGGGCGGCGCGGGCCGCGGCGCGCTGGGGACTGACCCTGGGCGACGTCATGCCGCCGGGCGCGTCCTCGGTGGTGGTGTCGTGCCGGCGTTCGGGGGACGGGGCGGCGTTGGCGCTGAAGCTGAGCCCGGACCCCGTCTTCCTGACCGAGCAGACGGCGGCGCTGCGGCTGTTCGCCCCGTCCGGCCGGGTGCCCGCGGTGCTGGCCGAGGCGGACGGCGAGGTGCTGATGGAGGCCGTCCGGCCGGGCACGATGGCCGACGAGCTGCCGACCCCGCCGTCACCGGGGGAGTGGGCCGCGCTGGCGGCGGCGCTGCACACCGTGCCCGATCCCGGCGCGGGCTGGCGGGGCCTGCGCGACCGGTGCGAGGAGTTCTACACCAGGATCGGCCGCCGCCTGGCCGACCCGGCCGTGGCCGCGCACGTGTCCGAGCGGACGTGGGCCCGGGCGCGGGAACGCTGCCTCGCCCTGCTCGACACCCAGCCCGCCGTGCTGCTGCACGGCGACCTCCACCTGGGCAACGTGCTCGACGGCGGTCCGGAGCGGGGGCTGGTCGCCATCGACCCGCGGCCGTGCGTCGGCGACCCGTGCTTCGACGTCGTGGACTACGTCCTGGACGCGGCCGGCGACGAAGGCGTGGCCGCCCGCACCGAGCAGGTGGCCGCGGCCGCCGGCCTGGACCCCGACCGACTGCACGACTGGTGCCGGGCGCTGGCCCCGGTGACCGCCGTCTCCCGCCTGGACGACCACGCCGCCCTGACCGAACTGCTCACCCTGTCCCGCTGACACCTGCCTGCTGACGCCTGCGTGGTCAGACGTGCTCGCTGACACCTGCTCGTTAACGCCTGCCTGGTGACACCTACCGGCTGAGAGGTGCCCGCTGACGCCTGTTTGTTGAGCCTCGCCCGCCGACGCCGTGCTCACGCCGCCGGGATCGGGTGCCTGCCCGGCCACTCGATTCGTGCTCTACCCGCGGACGCTGCGCAGGGGTCCCCGCCCGGGGGACCCCTGCTTTCAGCTTGCCAGAGGGGTACGACAGTTCCGGGCGGTGTGGCGGCCCGCCGGTCCGTCACCGCGGTGGAGCCGCTCTACGTCGACCGGAGGCCGATCGGTGCGTAACTTCGGTGGGGTGACCTCTGAGCTTCCCACCACCGCAGGCGCCCTACGCACGGCCGGTTACCTGCCGCGCGGGGTGAAGGCCGAGATCCGGGAGAATCTCCTGGCCGCCCTCCGCGACGGCCGCGACCCGTGGCCCGGCATCGTCGGCTTCGACCGCACCGTGCTCCCCCAGCTGGAACGAGCCCTGCTCGCGGGCCACGACGTGGTGCTCCTCGGCGAACGCGGCCAGGGCAAGACGCGGCTGCTGCGCACCATCGTGGGCCTGCTGGACGAGTGGACCCCGGTGATCGAGGGTGCCGAGCTGAACGAGCACCCGCTCGACCCCATCACGCCCGAGTCCAAGCGCCGCGCCCGCGAACTGGGCGACGAGCTGCCCGTGACCTGGAAGCACCGCGACGAGCGGTTCGCCGAGAAGCTGGCCACGCCCGACACCAGCGTCGGCGACCTGGTCGGCGACGTCGACCCGGTCAAGGTCGCGCAGGGCCGCAGCCTCGGCGACCCGGAGACCATCCACTACGGCCTGCTGCCGCGCTCCCACCGCGGCGTCATCGCCGTCAACGAGCTGCCCGACCTGGCCGAACGCATCCAGGTCGCGCTGCTCAACGTGATGGAGGAGCGCGACATCCAGATCCGCGGCTACACCCTGCGGCTCCCGCTGGACGTGCTGCTCGTCGCCACCGCCAACCCCGAGGACTACACCAACCGCGGCCGGATCATCACCCCGCTCAAGGACCGGTTCGGTGCGGAGATCCGCACCCACTACCCGCTGGAGATCGGCGCCGAGATCGAGCTGGTCCGCCAGGAGGCCCACCTGGTCGCCGAGGTCGGCGACCACCTGCTGGAGGTCATCGCCCGGTTCGTGCGGCACCTGCGCGAGTCGTCCTCCATCGACCAGCGCTCCGGCGTCTCGGCCAGGTTCGCGGTCGCGGCGGCCGAGACGGTGGCCGCGAGCGCCCTGCGGCGCAGCGCCCTGATCGGCGAGAACCCGCCCATCGCCCGGCCGGTCGACCTCGACTCGGTGCCCGAGGTGCTGCGCGGCAAGCTGGAGTTCGAGGCCGGTGAGGAGGGCCGCGAGCAGGAGGTGCTGGTCCACCTGCTGCGCCGGGCGATCGCGGACACGGCCCGGTCGACGTTCGCGGGTGTCGACCTGCGCCCGCTGGCCGCGCTGGTGTCCGACGGCCACCCGGTGGCCACCGGCGAACGCGTGCACCCCGGCGACCTGCTGGCCGCGCTGCCGGAGCTGCCCGTGCTGCACGACGTGGCGCAGCGGGTCGGCGCGGGCCCCAAGGACCCGGCGGGACGCATCGCGTCGGCCGTCGAACTGGCGCTGGAATCGCTCTACCTCACCCGTCAGCTGTCCAAGGACACCGACGACGACCGAACGGTGTACGGATGAGCAACTACCGGTACGGCCGGTACGTCGACGGTCCCGACCCGCTCGCACCGCCCACCGACCTGCGCGCGGCCATGGACGAGCTCGGCCGCGAGGTCATGGAGGGCGCGTCGCCCGCCTCCGCGCTGCGCGAACTGCTGCGCCGCGGCCTGCCCGGCACCCGCGGCCTGGACGACCTGACCGCGCGCCTGTGGCAGAAGCGCTCGGCCCTGACCAGGCGCAACCGGCTGGACGGCACGTTGCAGGAGGTCCAGCGGCTGCTGGAGGAGGCGTTGCAGGCCGAACGGGCCGCGTTGTTCCCCGACCCGGACGACGAGGCGCGGTTCCGCGAGGCCAGGCTGGACGCGTTGCCGCAGTCGACCGCGGCCGCGGTGACCGAGCTGGCGGAGTACGACTGGCGGTCGCCGCAGGCCCGCGAGTCCTACGAGCAGGTCCGCAACCTGCTCGGCCGCGAGCTGATGGACCAGCGGTTCCAGGGCATGAAGCAGGCCATGGAGAACGTCCGGCCCGAGGACGTGCAGCGGATCCAGTCGATGCTGGACGACCTGAACGGCCTGCTGGCCGCGCACGCCGCCGGCGAGGACACCGCCGAGCGCTTCGAGCGGTTCATGCGCGAGCACGGCGAGTTCTTCCCGGAGAACCCGCGATCGGTGGAGGAGCTGATCGACGCGCTGGCCGCCCGGTCCGCCGCCGCCCAGCGGATGATGAACTCGATGTCCGAGCAGCAGCGCCAGGAGCTGTCCGCGTTGTCGCAGCAGGCGTTCGGCAACTCCGGCATCGGCTCGCAGCTGTCCCAGCTGGACTCGCTGCTCCAAGGTCTGCGACCGGGCGAGGACTGGGACGGCTCGGCGCGGTTCCGCGGCGACAACCCGCTGGGGCTGGGCGAGGGCGCGCAGGCGATGGCGGACCTGGCCGAGCTGGACGCGTTGGCCGAGCAGCTGTCGCAGTCCTACCCCGGCGCGCGGCTGGAGGACATCGACCTGGAGGCGCTGGTCCGGCAGCTCGGCGACGAGGCGGGCGTGGACGCGCGGCGGTTGGCCGAGCTGGAACGCGAGCTGCGGTCGCAGAACCTGCTGGAACGGGCGCCGGACGGCTCGCTGCGGTTGACGCCGAAGGCGCTGCGGCGGTTGGGCGAGACGGCGTTGCGCGGCGTGATCGACAGCGCGCGGGAGCAGGGGCAGCGGGACAACTCGTCCGCGGGCGCGGCCGGTGAGCTGATCGGGTCGACGCGGCCGTGGCGGTTCGGCGACACCGAGCCGTGGAACGTGCCGCGGACCGTCACCAACGCGGTGCTGCGGTCGGCGGGCGGCCCGGTGCGGCTCGACGTGGTGGACGTCGAGGTCAGCGAGACCGAGCAGCGGTCGCGCGCGGCGGTCGCGTTGTGCGTGGACACGTCCTGGTCGATGGTGCAGGACGGCCGGTGGGTGCCGATGAAGCGCACCGCGCTGGCGCTGCACCACCTGGTGCGGACGAGGTTCCGCACCGACGCGCTGGAGCTGATCACGTTCGGCCGGCACGCCGAGACCGTCGACATCGGGCAGCTCACCGGGTTGGAAGGGGTGTGGGAGCAGGGCACGAACCTGCACCACGCGCTGCTGCTGGCCGGTCGGCACGTGCGCAGGCACCCCGACGCGCAGCCGGTGGTGCTGGTGGTGACCGACGGTGAGCCGACCGCGCACCTGGAGCCGACCGGCGACGCCGAGTTCCGCTACCCGCCGCTTCCCCGGACCATCGGCAAGACCCTGGTCGAGGTCGACGCCCTGGCCCGGCTGGGCGCGTCGATCACGGTGTTCCGGCTGGGCGACGACCCCAGGTTGACCAAGTTCGTGGACACCGTGGCCCGGCGCTCCGGCGGCCGGGTCGTCGCGCCGGGCGAGGACGGCCTGGGTGCGGCCGTGGTCAGCGACTACCTGAGGTCCCGCAAGCGCCGTTGAACGAGGGGTGGGGGGGGGGGGGGGCCGGGGGGGGGGGGGCCCCCCCCCCCCCCCCCAACCAGAGCAGCGACGCCGCGACCCCCGCCCCCCCCGCCCCTCGCCTGTGGAGTGG